>CAVEOA010000010.1:0-72731 GCA_963617205.1 Alloprevotella sp.
GCCTGCATATCGCCGTACCTGCGGGGCGACATCAGGTCGTGAATGGCGAAGCAGCCGCCCTTTTTCAGCACGCGCAGCGTTTCCAGCAAAAGCGCCTGCCTGTCCCTTCCGGTGATGTTGTGATAGACATAGTTGCTGGTCACGGCGTCGAAGCTCTCGTCGGGGAAGTCCAGCTTTACGGCGTCGCCGCGCCGGAACGAGACGTTTTTCACGCCCTCCGCTGCCGCATTTTTCTCGCACAGCTTCTTGCTGAAGGCGGCGTACTCCAAGCCCCAGCGGTCGATGCCGAGCATTTTCCCCTGCGGATTGCGCTTGGCGCAGGCGATGGTCAGTGCGCCGCTGCCGCAGCCGATATCCAGACCTGCGCCGCCATCAGGCAGCGTGATATAGTCCGCCGTGCCGTCGATGATTTGCTTGGAGAGCTTCCGCTTGCCATCGTAGGAAAAGCTCCTGTAGGCATACGCGCACCACGCCGTGTACATTGCGCAGACGGCAAAGGCAACGCCGAAGAGTACGCCCAACGCAATGCGCAGTCCGCCGCTCACGGCAACGCCGAACACACCGAAGATTAGCAGCAGCGCAAGGGACAGCGCCGTCCCCGCAACGAGCGCAATCAACAGCTCCCTGGGCATCCAGTTTTTATAGTCAGGCTTCATTTCAGATACCTCCCGCACTCTTTTTCCAACTCACGCCATGTTGGATATTCCGCTTTGTTTTCGTCAAAGAACCGCTTGATATCCCGATTCAGTGCGCTCATCTCATCGACCGCGTTCATCGCATGGTCGGAGGCGCAGAGCTTGCCCAGCGAGGTGGCGCACATCAGCTTGAAGAAGCGCAGGCAGGTCTTGCGGTATGCTGCACTCTCAAAATCCATGTCCGACTTGGGCAGAATTTCATGCCCTGCGTTCCGGATGGCGCGGTAGCCCTCGATGTTGGCGTCAATCAGCCGGTTCAGATACGCCGTGTCGCCCTTGAGTCGTTTCAGGTTTCCGTCTGTTCTGTAGCAGGCGAACGCCGCAGGAATCACAAAGGCAGCGTGGCAGAGCAGGTAATCTCCCATGTTCGGCTCATAGACCACCCTGTATTTTGTGCCGCTGAAAATCTGCCCGATCAGCCTTTCGTTTGCGGGCGAATCCCGCAGCTGCCCGATGGTAATTTTCCTGAGGTCGATGGACGCCACGCGGTCATGCTCCCGATGCCCCGCCGACAAAGCAAAGGCGAACAGCACATTTTTGTCCGGCAGAGAAGCAGCAAGCGCCGAGACCCGCACGTTGTTGCCCACAAAGACGATATTCTCTGTTCTGTTGGTGCGCAGCGTCTCCAAGGCCGCATCAAGCTGCGTATACCGCAGCACCACAAATATCACATCGTAGGTGTCCTCCGGCTTCAGCGACGTCACCACCGGAATGCGGCTGACCGATGTGCAGAGCGAAAACTTGTCCCTGATGCGAAGCCCGTTCTGCGTGATTTCCCTCGCCCAGTCACCACGCGCCAGCAGGGTCACATCCTTTCCGGCACGGAACAGATTCCTTGCCAGATTGCAGCCCAGCACACCTGCGCCGAATACCAAAATACGCATAGAGCTTGTTCCCCCTTTTCACTCACTTCTTCAAAATCTCCGCTATTTTTGCAAAGTCCTCCCTTGCCTCCCGGAAGATCGGCAGCATACAGTAGCAGTGTACCATCCCTGGTCTGGCGAACGCGGTATACGGCACATTGGCACGCCGGCAGGCCTCCTCAAAATCCGGCAGTGCGCCGTAGAGGACTTCATCCGCAGAGTAGAAGAAATGAATGTCGCCCACGCCGGAGAAATCGCCGCGTGAGCCGGAGAGCATGTAATCCGGCACATCGCTCTGCCCATGGCGCATGAACTTTTCCACCGTCACCATAAAGCCGTAGTCGATGGAAACGTCCTTTTCGTTCAGCGCCTGCATACGCGCCCTTTCATCATCGTTCCACGGCACTTCACCCGGGGAAACGGCGACAATGTGCCTTGGCTGCGGCAGCGGCTCTGCCTGCGCGTTGTTGTGCGCCGCAATGCCCAACGCCAGCGCGCCGCCGGAGGAAAAGCCGCAGGTGCTGACGTTCCCGCCGCCGTACAGCACAATCATTCTGCGGTAGCATTCATAGACCATCGCATAGGTTTCGGTGATGCAGTGTTCCATGCAGAGCGGATAAAACGGAAACCACACGTCGCACCCGGTCTCCTGCATCAGCCTGCGCATGACGGGCAGGTCGCCCTTGTCAGGACCGAGAACCATGCCGCCGCCGAAAAAGTAGAGGATGGCACGCTTCGACGGCTGCGGCTTTTCGCGGACAATCAGGCACGGAAATCCGTTCACCTCGATGGTTTCATAGTGCGCCTTGCGGTCTGTGGGTGTAAAAACGCCGCGCTTGCGGTTTTGCCTCTCGATTTCCTTTCGCAGCGCATCCTCCGGCAGTCCAAGCGTCTTTTTCGCGCCGGAAAGCTGATACCCCCTGCGCAGCATCGCGGCGAACACGCTGATACGCTGATTTTTCGCGACGACGACCCGGCTTGTCTTCGTTTCCGCCATGTTACTTCGCGTCTCCCTTCCTCAAGCTTATTTGCGCCCAGACAGCGTTCGCAAGCAGCCAGATGCATAGCGCCGCGTTGGTTGAGCCCTGACTCAAAATAGAATCCCATGGGGAAAGCTCCGCACCGAGCGCCTGACGGATATCGGGTATCAGCACAAAGATGAGCTGAAAGACGATGATGTGCAGCGCGAACATCCATCGCGGCAGGATGGTCTTTCTTGTCAGCACCGCAAAGCCGCTGGTAAGGAGCAGCAGCGCCAGACCCGCATACGACAGATACATCGAGGGCATGAGGCGGTCGAACTGCGCCTGTATCAGAGCCATCGTTTCCTCCCGCCCCAGCAGTGGAGAGAGCGTGGTCGTCCAGTCGGCAAGGCTGCCGATAAACAAATGCAGCGCGGCGGCAGTGGCAAGGATTATCACGCCGCCGATGAGAACCAGCGTCCGGGTCTTGCGGTATTGTGGCAGAATCTGACGGTAAAGCACGCGCATGGCGAAAAACTCCAGCGCCATGCCGCAAAATCCTGCGGCGATCAGCACGGGCAGCCGCCACGTCTCCCACGAGCCGTTCAGATACGCCTCCCTTGCAAACAGACCGCTGTCGCTTTGACTTACAGGAATGACGCTTAAGCACAAGTCCCCCACGAGCATCAGAAATGCTCCCAGCGCGCCCAGCAGCGCATCCCGCCTGTACGTTCTCAGTTCCCTGCTTTCCATCTCCAATCCTCCCCTTTATTTAGGTTAGTTTACGCTAACCCATGCCTTTTTGAAAAGCCGCATTCCTGCGGCCTGTTAGCAGTGCCTTTCGGCGCTTTTGGGCTTTATGGTCGGCAAAAGCCAAGCTGCGCCTCCATCAGCATGAACCTGTCGGTTCTTTCAATCCCATTATATCAAGCTTTTTCCGCTGTTGCAAGAGGTCAAACACAAAAAAGCGGACGCATTTTACTGCGGCACAGACGAGACGTGTCATCGAATCGCGACCGATACGGCGCGGCAGACCGTCAGCGCTTGATTTCCGCATCGTTCCGGCATTCCGGGCAGACGCCTTCGAAAATCAGCCGATGGCGAATGATGTCAAAGCCGGATTGATGCATGGTCTCCTCATCAAGCGCGTCTTTGTAGGAATAAGGCGCGTCTATGACCTTTTTGCATTTCACGCAGAACATATGATAATGGAGGTCGGTTCGCAGGTCATAGCGGTCTGCGCCGGGAACGCGCACATGGCAGATTTCTCCCTCCTCCGACAGGCAGTTCAGGTTCCGGTATACGGTTCCGTGGCTTATCTTCGGGTCAGCCGTGTGGACGTCCTCATAGATCTGCTCTGCCGTCGGGTGGTCGCACCTTGACTGCACCGCCTGAAGCACCAGCCTGCGCTGCCTGGTCTCTCTTCTTGAAATCATGATGGTCATCTCCATGATAATGCCCGCCCTGTCCGTGCAGGACAAGGCGAGCGTTTGTTTTATGCCTTCGTGTTACGGCTTGCGATATCCGCACTTGGTGCAGACGCCGTTTTCATTCAGCGCGATGCCGCACAGCGGGCAGCGGTCCACCTCCAGATGGGAGGGGAACTCCGCCGAGGCCGCGTTGACGCCGCTGGTGAAGGTCAGCTTGACGATGTTCAGCTTGTCCTTCAAAAGGTCGTAGACAATCTTGATCATGCCCTCCACGGTCATGGTCTCCTTCGTCACAACCAGTCGGCAATCGGGATAAGCGGTCGCCAGCTCCGTCTGGAAGGCAGGTCCCTTCATGCGGTTGTTGGGATGACCCTCCCGGATGCCCTGCTTCTCGTATACATCGAGGATTGCCGGAAGCAGCGGGTCGTCGTGGCGCAGGATCAGCGCGTGGTCAAAGTTTCTGAGCACGTCCCACGCGGTTTTCTGAATCTCGTTGCAGGGGAACACCATATTCACGCCCTCGTTGACCGTGCCCTCCACCTCGATGGTGAGAACGCCGGTATGGCCGTGCAGGTACTGCGCTTCGCCCTTGAAGCCGTAGAATCGGTGCGCGTACTGTAGGTCCAGCTTGGTGATACTTCTCATGGTCGGTTCTCCTTTTATTTTATATTTACGGGATAAAGCACCCGTATGCGCTTTGATTTTCCGGGTCAGGCCTTCCAGAGCCCGTGGAGATTGCAATAGGCATACACCGCCTCCACCTCATCGCCCTCGCAGAGCGCAAAGCAGGCTTCCGGCTTCTCGTCGGGATGCAGCTCCCTGCGCTGACTGCCCTGCTTCGTCTGAAGGGCAATCCATTCGATGTAGTGCACCGGCTGCATGGGATGCTCCACCGCGCCCACCCGGACGTGAACGGTATTTCCCTCGACCGTGTAAACCGGCACATGCTTCTCGTGCGATGCGTCAACCGTGCCGGGGACAAGCTCCGTCATTTCTTCGCCGCAGCAGATGACAGGAACGCCGGAATCCTTGACAAGGGTGATGATATTGCCGCAGTGACTGCACTTAAAAAACTGCTGTTTCATTGTATGCTCCTCTTTGTAGGTCAATAATTCTCTGCGTGAAGCTCAAAGTAGCTTTGCGGATGCTCACAGGTCGGGCAGATGTCGGGGGCTTTCGTTCCGACGACAATGTGACCGCAGTTGCGGCATTCCCAGACCTTGACCTCGCTCCGGGCAAAGACCTCCGCCGCCTCGACGTTGCGCAGCAATGCGCGATAGCGCTCCTCATGATGCTTTTCCACGGCGGCGACGAGACGGAAGCGGCGTGCCAGCGCCGGGAAGCCCTCCTCCTCGGCGGTTTTGGCGAAGCTGTCGTACATGTCCGTCCACTCGTAGTTCTCGCCCTCGGCGGCGGCCAGCAGATTCTCGGCTGTATCGCCAATGCCGGACAGCTCCTTGAACCAGAGCTCTGCGTGCTCCTTCTCGTTATCCGCCGTTTTCAGGAACAGGGCGGCAATCTGCTCAAAGCCCTGCTTCTTTGCAACAGAAGCGAAGTAGGTGTACTTGTTGCGCGCCTGGGATTCACCGGCAAAGGCCTCCCAAAGGTTCTTCTCGGTCTGTGTGCCTGCGTACTTGTTGTTCGTGCCCATGATTGTCGCCCTCTTTTCCAAATTATTATTAGGAACAATTCCTAATAACATTATACACACGAAGATGACCTCTGTCAAGGGGGTGACGATAAATCTGGCGGGTATATTTTACATGCAAGCACCTGATTGCTTTCCCGAAGCTGGTTGATGCGCAATCGACCGTCTGTATGCATAGAAAGAGCCGCGATAACTGTTGCAGGTTATTCGCAGCTCTTTCAGTATATAACCTGTGGTGTGGAAACAGCGAATTGTCCATATTAGACACTGAAGGCAGGCAATTCGCCCTCCGTGCCTTACAGCGCCTTCATCCGGAAGGTGAACGAATACGCCCTGTCAGACGGATAGCAGAACTGCGGCAGCACCGGTGCGCCCCAGCTGTCGTCGCCGGCGATGCCCTTGCGGAACATGGCGACATCCAGCACCGTTTTGACGGGGTCGCCGAGGTCGTCCGGATGCGCGGCTGCGGCAATTTCCTCCGGAAGATACGGCAGCACGCTGACCTCGAGGTTGTCGCCCTCGACCTGCACGCCGTGACCGTCTGCATCCGTGACGGCAATGACCTGCACGCCCGTGCGGTTGCCGCTCTCCTGAGGACGCAGGTAGCGCGTCATGCCGTCGACGGCGTTCCAGCTGTGCCAGCCCAGATAGGCGCCCTCGCGGCGGTCGCAGTAGTTCTCCATCGGACCGTAGCCATAGCAGCGCACGCGGTTGTAGCGCGGATGCAGCTGGAAGGACAGCCCCAATGCCGGCATATCAGACTGATGCTCGATGCCCGGCCATTCGACCGTGACCTCCACCTCGTCCTGTGCGCGGAAGGTGTAGCGCACCGTCACGGCGAAGTCGGGCAGCATAGGCGTCCGATAGTGATAGCTGACGGTCGTCCTGCCGTCCTGACAGTCGATTTCGGCGCTTCCGCTGGCGCTGTAGCGGCTGAGCAGGTGATACACGCCCTGACGGATCATGTTGCCGTTGCTGCGGTCGTTGTCGTTGGGTGCGCGGAAGAGGCTGAGCATCGGCGCGGCGAGCATCATCTCGCGGAGGACGCCGTCGCGCAGGGAGGATAATCCGCCGTGATAGCCCTGATAGGCGCACATCGCGCCGAGCGCTTCGCCGTGGAAGCCGACATTGCAGTCGCCCAGCACCGGCTTGGGACCGTTGTCCGGCTTGATGGGACACACCGTTTCGCCCCAAATCGCCTGACCATGGCTGAGCACGGCGCCCGCCTCGAGAATGCCCTGCTGCTCGCGCAGCACGAGGAAGCACGTCGCGACGACCTGCCCATCGGGAATCTCGCCGAACGGCAGCTCCATGTGCAGCGACTGACCGGGCGCAATCTCCGGCAGCAGCGTTTCGCCGGCGCGGATGGGCGTGCGGTCGCACTCAAGCGTCCAACAGATGTCAAAGCCGTTCAGTACCGCGAAATTTTTCCGGTTCGTCACGGTTACGCCGGTTTTGTCCACGTCAAGGAACACATCGCGGAACAGATAGCGAACCTCCTGGCTCTTGCCGGTCAGCGAGCGGTCCGCCAGCACGATGCCGTTGCCGATGAACTGCCAGTCCGTCGGACGATCGCCGAAATCGCCGCCGTAGGCATAGCGCGTCTTGCCGTTCGGGTTCTTCACGCGCAGTCCCTGATCGACATAGTCCCAGATGAAGCCGCCCTGATACATCGGATACTTGTCCTCCAGCGCGGTATACAGGCTCATGCCGCCGCAGCTGTTGCCCATGGCATGGGTGTATTCGCAGTTGATGAAGGGCTTGTCCGGATTGTTTTGCAGGTATTCCTCAATGTCCGCCACCTTATGGTACATGTTGGAATGCACATCGGTCGTGTCGGGATAGCGCGGGTCAGCCGCTATGCCCTCGTAGTGGACAAGGCGCGTCGGGTCTTCCCTGCGGAAATACTGGCTGAGCTCATAGATCGTCTTGCCGCCCCAGCTTTCGTTGCCGCACGACCACAGCAGGATGCACGGGTGATTCTTGTCGCGCTCCAGCATTGCCCTGCCGCGCCGCATGACCGCCTCGCGCCATTCGGGCTTGTCGTCCGGAAGGACGTAATCGTGCATCGGGGAATTTGTGCCGTGCGTTTCCAGATCGGTCTCGTCAATCACGTACAGGCCGTATTCGTCGCACAGGCGGTAGAATTCCGGCACATTCGGATAATGGCACGTGCGGACAGCGTTGATATTCAGGCTCTTGATGTCGTGAATGTCGCGCAGGAGCAGCTCATGCGTCATCACGCGCCCCAGATCGCAGTTAAATTCGTGGCGGTTCACGCCATGGAACACGATGCGCTTGCCGTTCAGGCACATGATCCTGTCAATCATCTCGAACTGCCTGAAGCCGACGGCTGTCCGGCTGACCTCGGTGACAACGCCGTGCGCGTTCGTCAGCGTGACGGTGAGCTGATAGAGGTTCGGCTCCTCGGCGCTCCACAGCTTCACGCCGGGAACATCGGCGGTGATGTGCGTCTCGTGGCTTGTCATGCTCTTCTCTGCCTGCCAAACCACCGTGCCGTCCTTCTGCGTCAGGCGGAGCAGCGCCTTGCCAAGCGACGCGCCGGCCACGCGCATGCGAACGTCAATCGATGCGCGGGTGTACTGCTCCTTCAGCGGCGTGCGGACGCGCAGGTCGCACAGGTGCGTTTCGGGATAAAAGTGCAGTGTCACGCTGCGATGAATGCCGCTGTAGCGCCAGAAGTCCTGATCCTCCAGCCAGCTGCCGGAGCAGCGCTTGAACACGCGCAGCACGAGGCGATTTTCGCCGACATGGATGTACGGCGTGATTTCAAAGCGGTGCGGCACGAAGCTGCCCTCTGCGTAGCCGACCTCATGCCCGTTCACATACACGAGCACAGCCGCCTCAACGCCGCCGAGATGCAGCACCGTGCGGCTTGTCGCCTGCAAGGTCGACAGCGAGAACGTTTTCACGCACGTGACGGTCGGGTTGTACGTCTTGCTGACCTCCGGCGGACGGAGCGCTTCATGTCCGTCCCACGGATACTGGACGTTGACGTACTGCGGCGGATCCCAATCGGGTGCGGCAAGCTGAAACTCGCAGGGAACGTCAATCGTCCGCAGCGTGCTGTCGAGCGCGCCGCTCCTGAGCAGCGCAGATGGCGCCTCGTCGGGCGTCATGGCGAAATGCGCGCGCCACTCGCCGTCCAGGCACTTCTCCAGCGACGAAACGCCCTGCGACGCTTCCTCCTCGCTGGCATAGAACGCATGGTCCGAGCAGTCCGGCAGCTCATTGACGCTGAAGATTTCAGGATTCTCCAGCCACGAAGCATCGAATTGCTCTTTCTTGATTTGCTTCATACTACGTCCATCCTTTCGCGGAGAACTTTTCAACCTGATTATACCTGAATGCGCGGTGTTTGTCCACAGATGCGGGAGAATTTTCCTTCCTTCCGTCAGCTTATCCGCAACAGGGCGCAAAACATCTTTTTCACGAATTATTTCCTGTGCCGCGCCCGTTTTCCCTTGACAGAAAAGCGCTTTGATTGTAAAATATTCATGACCGGCTGAGACGCGTCTGTTGACGTGCCCATGCTGTTTTCGATAAAGCCTGAAAATCCCGTTCGCGGCAGGCTCGCCCGCTTCCTGCGGTGCGAAGGTGACGCGACCGGTTTCTTTAAGCAGTCGTCCTTGTATTCATGCCGCTCCTGCAGCGTGTTTTCCCGCGGTCAGCCTGCGCCCTTTTCGGCGCGGCGATTCCGCAGGTTTCCTATCATCAGCAACAATGCCCCTTCAGCGCCTGCTGTAAGGGCAACGCTGTCTGTCCGTATGCACGCAGCATGCTTGCGCTTGTTTTCGCGTACCCTCGATGAAGGTCAGAGGGTCCGCATGACTGATTCTGGTTTTTGCCCTGCCGTTTCTGTGCCGGAGTATGCCCTGCGGCATGGAATGCGGGTCTGATATCGAATGAACAGCGTCCGGCCGTGTGGGATTTTTCATGTCCCGTACGGCTTTTTTGCGTCAGCCGGGCATGGATGAAAGAAACTGATCATATGAACAAAAACCACTTTGAAAGGGGGATTTTCAATCGTGCCGACTATCGTGTGGATTCTTCTGCTGCTCGTTGCTGCGGCAGGAGGCGGCTTTGCAGGCTATACCTACCGGAAGAACCTCATCGAGGAGAAGATTAACCGCAGTGAAAAGACAGCCGCGCAGCTTTACGAGGACGCCGTTCGCAAGGCGGATGACTACAAGCGCAAGGCTGACGACTACAAGAAGGAAAAGGTGCAGGAAGCAAAGGCGGAGATTCTCAAGTCCAAGAACGAGATTGACCGCGAACGTGCCGAAAGCGCCCGTGAAATGAACGAAGTCCGTGAACGCCGCGCAGAGGTGCAGCGGACGGAGAACCGCCTGCTGCAGCGCGAAGCATCGCTGGACAAGCGTTCCGACAGCCTGGATGACCGCGAGAACGACCTGAAGAAGCGCACCGAGCAGATCGAGCTTCGTCAGGAGGACACCAACCGCCTGCATGACGAGGCGGAACAGCTCTTCAACAAGCAGACCGCCGAGCTTGAGCGCATCGCCGCCATGACGCAGGACGAGGCCAAGCAAATCATCATCGACCGCGTGCAGAAGGATGCCTTCCATGATGCCGCCGCCTCCGTGCGCGACATCGAAGCCCGTGCGAAGGAAGAGGCGGAAAAGAAGGCGCGCAACATCATCGCGCTTGCCATCCAGAAATGCGCGTCCGACCACGTCGCCGAGAGCACGGTGTCCGTCATTGCGCTGCCCAACGACGACATGAAGGGACGCATCATCGGCCGCGAGGGACGCAACATCCGCGCCCTTGAGACCGCAACCGGCGTTGACATCATCATCGACGATACGCCCGAGGCCGTCATCGTGTCCGCCTTCGACCCGGTTCGCCGTGAAATCGCGCGCATCGCGGTGGAGCGCCTGATTAACGACGGCCGCATCCATCCTGCCCGCATCGAGGAAATGGTGGACAAGGCGAAGAAGGAAGTCGAAAACCAGATTCGCGAGGCAGGCGAGGCCGCCGTGTTCGAGACGAATCAGCACGGCATCCATCACGAGCTCGTCAAGCTGCTCGGTCGCCTGAAGTACCGCACCTCCTACGGTCAGAACGTGCTCAAGCACTCCATCGAGGTCAGCCATCTGGCAGGTCTGATGGCGGCAGAGCTCGGCGCTGACGTTCAGCTTGCCAAGCGCGCAGGTCTGCTGCACGACATCGGCAAGGCTGTTGACCACGAGGCGGAAGGCACGCACGTCACCCTCGGCGGCGAGCTGGCGCGCAAGTACCACGAGAGCCCCGATGTCATCCACGCGATTCTGGCGCATCACAACGATGTGGAACCGCAGACCGTCGAGGCGGTGCTCGTGCAGGCGGCAGACGCCATCTCCGCTGCACGCCCCGGCGCACGCCGCGAGAGCCTGGAGAACTACATCAAGCGTCTGGAAAAGCTGGAGGAAATCGCGATGTCCTTCTCAGGCGTCGAGAAGTGCTACGCCATTCAGTCCGGCCGCGAGGTGCGCATCATGGTGAAGCCCGACGACGTGACCGACGACGGCACGAAGATTCTCGCCAAGGAAATCGCCAAGCGCATCGAGAAGGAAATGGAATATCCGGGTCAGATTCGCGTAAACGTCATCCGCGAAACGCGCTCGATGGAATACGCCAAGTAAAACAAGAACAGAATCGGCAGGAGCTGCATTGCGGTTCCTGCCGGTTTTCTGTTTTCATGCCGATCCCGTCGCAATGTGCTTTCCTTCTGTGACTGCCGAAAACAGCCATAGCACCGAAGGTGCAGTAAAACCGGGCGAAGCCCGCGAAAACGGACGAAGTCCGCGAAACCGAACGAAGTCCGTAAAAACGGGCGAAGTCCGTAAAAACCGGACGAAGTCCGTGAAACCGGGCGAAGTCCGCAAAACCGGACAGGGCTTGCGTTTTCGCTTCATGCTTGTTATAATGTAACCGTTGAAAAGGAGATGCGCCCATGAGCCATATCAGAATCAACCTCTTCGGCAGCTTTCATGTGGAAAAGGACGGCATGTCCGTCGATGAGCAGCTTTCCCATTCTCCCAAGGGCATTCTGTTGATGGAATACCTGATTCTCTCCCCGAATCAGACGGCGGACGCCAAGACGCTGATGCGCGTGCTGTGGCCGGAGGAGGCGTCCGCAAGACCCGAGTCCGCGCTCAAGACGCTCGTCAGCCGTCAACGGACGCTTCTGCGCACGATTTCGGAGGAGCTGTCCGACTGCCTGACGACCATCCGCGGCGGCTACCGCTGGATCAGCGATCCGAGCGTGACGGTGGATGTGCTGCTGTTCGAGCAGCTGCTTGCGCCCTATCAGCGGTCTGACGCGCCTGCGCCGTCTGACGAGGTCATGACGCAGATTCTCTCGCTCTATCAGGGGCGGCTGCTGGAAGGGGATCGCCGGCTGGCATGGACGAGCGGCAAGTGTGAGCGGCTGCATCAGATGTTCCTGCAGGCAGTCGATGCGCGGCTGCGATACCTGAAGCAGACGGGACACGCGCACCGCTATGTCGCGCTGGTGCGTCAGGCGATTGATGCCGACCCGGCGAACGAGGCGCTGCAGCAGCGGCTGATTGAAGGGCTCCACAGCACCGAGCGTGCGACCGACGCCGCGCATCAGGCGGAGCTGACCTCTCGCATCAGCGAATTTGCGATGGAGGAGCAGCTGCGCGACTACCGCATCCGCATCCAGCAGGCGGTTCGGGCAGTCGAGAATGACGTGTCTGCCCTGCGCGAGGAGCTGCTCAGCGAGGAGGACAACGGGCGCGCAATCCTCTGCGACAGCCGCGTGTTCAAGGCGCTTTTCCGCATGCAGCGCCACTCCATGGAGCGCAGCGGCGGTCAGGCCGTGCTTGGTCTGCTGACGCTGACGGAGCTTGAACGCGGCAGCGTCCGCCACGACGCCTCAATGAACGGGCTGGTGAAAATCATCCTGCTGAACCTGCGCAGCAGCGACGTTGTCACGCGCATCAACGACAGCACCATCGCCATGCTGCTGCCGAATGCGGATGTCGAGGCAGGCAACATCGTCATGGAGCGCCTGAAGCGTTTGTTTTACCTGCAATTCCCATCGACCGGGCGAACCATCAGCACCGCCGTGACGGTCATCAGCGTTGACAGAAAGAAAGGACAGTCATAATCGACTGTCCTTCCTTTTGTTTTGGGGATCATGACAGGCTGCCGAGGCGCAGCATCACCGCTTCAATCAGCGTTTCCTCCGGCACATCCGTGACGCAGAACCACCGCTGACGTTCAGGCGGCATCATACGGCGCAGCTTCTTCTCCGCGCCCTCCGCCACAACGAACACGCACAGGTGCTCCCTGGCCTGCAGCTGGTCAAGCACCGCGCAGAACGCTTTTCCGGCAAGCATGTCCGAATGAATCGCATCGACCAGCACCGGCGTCAACGCGCCCAGACAAGCACGGAGCCCCGGTACGGCAATCTGCTCCATCACCTTCGGCACCAGCTGCCACGAATCGCTCTGAATGCGGATGCGGCACGGCACATCGTTGAGCAGCGGTAACGGCGGCGGCAGCAGGAAATGCAGCGCCTCGCCGCGAACCTCGCCGGACACGGAAAACGGCGTCAGCCGGAATCCGGCAGTCGGCGCATTGATGGCACGAAGCACCCGTTCGGCAGCGGCGGACGCGCCCTGCCCGGTCAGATAGAGCTGTTGCATGGCAATCCCTCCCTCTATGGCTGATTTCGCTTGTCTATTGATTCTATTGTACCGTATCAGGGAAGGCATTGTCAAGCATAAAAGAAAGGAGAGAGCGGCAGGCTCCCTCCTGCATGGAAAAAACGGAACGATGCGCGTGCATCAGGCAAACAGAAGCGCCGCCAGCAGCCCCAGCAGCAGCGCCGCGCCCAGCACCCACACGGCGCACCCGAGGCAGGAGCCGCGATACGGTCTGCGTCCTGGCGGCGGAGGAGGACGATGACCAAAGCCGCGCCTCGGCGGAGGAGGAGGACGATGACCGCCGCGACCCATGCCGCCACGCGGCGCACCGCCACCGCCCGGTCCGCCGCCGCCCGGTCCGCCGCCGCCCGGTCCGCCGCCACGCGACCCGCCGCCGCCGTGGAGCATCATGCGATCTTTACTCATATGTTTGGCACCTCCTTTTGGTATTCCCCTGTATTATAACCGCTGCGGAAGAATTTTGCAATCAATGCAGCTTAGAAGCAGATTAAGATTCAGCAAGAATTCGCTTGTCGTTCATCCTGACAATCGGCTGTTTTTTACCGTTTGTTCCATTTCGGGCGACATTCGTTCCGCAAAATTGCTCTTTCAGGGAGGTTAATTATCCATTTGGGACAAACGCATTGATTTTTCGTCTCGTCCTCCTATACTTTGAAATCAGTCGGCGGCAGACAGGATGTCATCGACATCCATGCGCCCTGTTTTTCCGCCGCTTGGTAACGTTGCTGCTCCTTCGCCGCCGATGCGGCAGGGAGAATCAGAAGCAAAGGAGGAACTTCTATCATGAAACTCGGCAAGAAGATCCTGAGCACCCTCTGTGCCGCGGCCATGCTGGTCACCAGCTTCGCCGCGCCCGCAATGGCTTCGTTCGACGCGAACGAGTGCTACGCGGAGGGCTATGACATCAGCGTGCAGATCGCCGCTGAAGGCGCAGTCCTGCTCAAGAACAAGGACAATGTGCTTCCGCTCGCGGAAGGCACGAAGGTTACGCTGCTCGGCGCAATGAGCTATAACTACGTCGAGGGCGGCACGGGCTCCGCCGGCGGCAAGGATGACATCAACACCGTCATGATGGCGGATGCGTTCATCGAGGCTGGTCTGGACGTCAACGAGGACGCCTGGTACTGGCTCGAGGACGCCTGCGGCGGCGCGCGCGGCGTCGGCGAATGCGACCCGTCCGACATCGGCGACTGGACAAGCTACCGGAAGATTCACGAGTTTGACAAGTCCGTTTACGAAGCCGGCGCTGCCGACATCCTCGCAGACGGCTACACCGATTACGCCATCGTCACCTTCTCCCGCTCCGGCGCTGAGGGTGCATCTCCCTCGATGGATTACGACGGCGACGGCTCGACGCTGACCGGCTCGACCTATCTCGAGCTCGACCAGAACGAGAAGGATCTGCTGGCGTACTGCAAGGCGAATTTCGCCCACACCATCGTCCTCATCAACTCCGCAGCCGCCATGGAGCTCGGCTTCATCGACAGCGAGGAGTACAACGTGGAGGCGTGCCTGTGGATCGGTCATCCGGGCGAGGCAGGCATCACCGGCGTCGGCACCATCCTGACCGGTCGCAGCAATCCCTCCGGTCGGCTGGTGGATACCTACGCCTACGACATGACGACCAATCCCACTTACTACAACACGGACAACAACCGCTATGCCAACGCCAACGGTCAGACCTTCTACCAGTACGAGGAGGGCATTTACGTTGGCTACCGCTACTTCGAGACTGCGGATGCCGTCGGTTACTTCGATTCCGACGACTTCAAGGCGATCGCATTCAAGAACGGCGCTGTTTCCGGTTATGATCAGGTCGTTCAGTTCCCGTTCGGCTATGGTCTGAGCTACACGACCTTCTCCGAGGAGATTGTTTCCTCTGACGTGACCCTCACCGCGCACGGCACGAACAGCATCACCGTCAAGGTCACCAACACCGGCGATGTGGCGGGCAAGCGTGCGGTCGAGCTGTACATGGACGCGCCGTATCAGACGGACACCGAGCGCTTCGGCATCAAGGGCGTGGGTCTGGAAAAGGCGAAGGTCGTGCTGATCGGCTATGCCAAGACGAGCACGCTCGAGCCCGGCGCTTCCGAGGAGGTCACCATCACCTTCGACACCGACAACCTCGCTTCCTTCGACAACTTCGGTCAGGGCTGCTACGTGCTGGAGAACGGCGAATACAGCTTCAACATCCAGTCTGACGCCCATCAGTGGGGCGACCGCGCAACCGACAGCCTGAAGGTCACCCTTGCAGACGCGCTCATCTACAACGAGGACGGCGTTGGCGCGCGTTCCTCCGATAAGACCGTTGCCAAGAACGCCATGGATGACGTGACGGCGGGCGACGGCAACATGCTCGACGGCTATCTGTCCCGCAGCGACATCGCCGGCGGCATGAAGCAGATCATGACCCACCAGTCCAACGAGGAAGCCAACGAGAAGGTCACCGACGCCATCGAGGCGGTTCTCGCGACAACCGATGAGGATTCCATTGAATACACGTTTGAAACCTACCTGAACGGCGTGAAGACGACCGTCACCGAGACGCTCTACGCGCGCGGCGGCAACATGATGCCCTACGCCGAAGCGACGCCTGACGGCATTGACACCGCCACCCTGACCGATCCCCTGTGGGAGCAGACCTACTACGTCGTTGAGGGCGAAACGACCGAAGCGGGCAATCCCGTTGTGGTCGATGAGGAGCCCGCCTCCGGCAGCTATCACAAGCTGACCGCCGCCGACCTCGCCGGTGTGGACATCTACACGGACGAAGGCGTGGCGCTTTTCGACAAGCTTGCCAACATGACCTCCATCGATGAGGCGGTTGAAATTCAGGGCAACTCCGGCTGGGCAGTGTCTGCGGTTGAATCCGTCGGCAAGGAAAAGCAGAAGGTCGTTGACGGTCCCGGCGAGCCCGGCAATGGTCAGTACAACGGCGGCACCTGGTTCCCCTGCGCGGTCATGATCGCGGCAACGTGGAACAACGACCTGGCATACGCTGAGGGCGTTGCTTACGGCCATCAGACGCGCCTGTTCGGCATCCATGCCTATGCACCTGCCATGAACACGCACCGCAGCCCGTTCGGCGGCCGCAACTTTGAATACTACTCCGAGGATGGCTTCATCGCCGGTCACATCGGCGGCAGCGCCACAGCCGGCATTCAGTCCACCGGCACGAACGTGTTCATCAAGCACGCCGCCCTGAACGACGGCGACACCAACCGCGGCGGCAACACCACCTGGGCGAACGAGCAGGCCATCCGCGAAATCTACATGATGCCCTATGAAATCTCCTGCAAGGAATACAACGCCAACGGCATCATGGGCTCCCTGAACCGCATCGGCATGAGCTGGTTCCACTACGGCATGTACAAGACCATCATGCGCGACGAATGGGGCTGGCAGGGTATGCTGATTACCGACGGCGACGGCGGCACGGGCGACTGCTACAACTCGCCTGCCGCCATGCTGTCCATCCAGGGCTGCATGCTGACCATCTCCAACTACGCCACCTCCCGTCAGAACGTCGCTGCCTACGGCGACCCGACCGAGACGGTGTACGGGCGCTATATGCTGCACAACATCATGCGCAACGCGCTGTATCAGTACTGCTCCACGCTGAATATTTCTGACTGATTCCATCGCCCTGCACCCATTTGAAGGACATCGGTTCTGCATCCCCATCGGCGGCGGTTCTCCTGACAAAAAAAGCAGGGGAATCGCCTGCCGAACCCGTTTTCCCACAACAACATGAGGAGAATAGGCATATGAAAAAGTTCATTTCTGCCATTTTGTGCCTGATGCTTGTGCTTTCGTGCGCATGCTTCGCCTCTGCGGAGGAGAAGACGCTTCAGGCGCCTACGGATTTCACCTTCGACCCGATGACGGGCAACTACTCCTTCGTCGCGAATGACGAGAACATGGGCTATTACTTCATCCGCTTCTACGAGATGAAGGATGGCGAAATCACCGGCGAGTACATCTCTTCCTCCAAGCGCATCCGCGGCGGCAAGACCGGCGAAATCACCGGCACGCTCGACCTGAGCAGCGTCGCATGGGGCGAATTTGCCGTTTCGCTGTGCTCCTTCGCACCGGCAGGCACGGATTACGTCACCCCCGACCCCATCAACATCATGTGCCAGTTCGGCGTTGGGCTGCCGCTGGAGCGTCCGGAAATGCTCGCCATGTACAGCGGCAACACCGTGCAGCTCGTCATCGACTGGTGGACGCTGTGCGACTACCGCTATAACGAGTATCTGCCGCTGATGAAGTTCACCTTCTACAGCGATGCGGAATGCACGAACGAGGTGCTCTCCGACACCGTCGACCTGAAGGACCTTGCCGCAACCATGAGCAAGAACCCTCCCGGCGTCATCATCATCTGGGGCTATCACAGCGAAGCCGCGAAGGACGCCAACGACCTGTTCCTCTACAAGCCCGACGGCTATGAAGAGAATTCCGGCGAATCCGGCGGCAGCATGGGCGGCGGCTCGCTCAACCCGCTGTACTTCATCTACGACAAGTACGAGTACACGCTGCCTGCCGGCACGTATTACGTGACCTGCCAGGCGCTCTCCCGCGATGCATACGTGCTCGATTCGCAGGTCTCCACGGTGCTGGAAATCACCCTGACCGACGATGCGCCGACGGCGGAATTCCAGCAGGCAAAAACCGAGCTGTGGACGGATCCGCAGCAGATGGACATGCCCGGCGCGAACCCCGGTCAGCAGAGCGACCGCGTTGACTGCTGCCTCAATCAGCCGGTATCCGGTATGCTTGTGCAATAATCGCTCCCTCCGAGAGGGGGACTGCCCCGAACGCAGTCTCCCTCTCTCTTTCACGGCAGGGCAGGTCGTCCAGGCGGCTGCACCCTGATGCATTGCGGAATATCACCCTATCCCATAAGTAGGAGGACAAACACCATGTCTGAAGCCATTGCGGCGAAGAAGGCCGCCAAGCTCGAAAGGAAGCAGGCAAAGGCAGCGCGTGCCGCCAAGCGCCCGCTGAACCGCTTTTTCCACCACATTGACCGCGGCAGCACCACCGGACGCGAAATCGGTTCCGGTCTGCTGATGTGCGTGCTGGCGGTCTGCTGCATCTTCATGAACATGCAGCTCGTGAGCAAGCTGCTCGTTTCCACCGGTTCGGTCGAGGAAACCCTCGAAACCGCCGCCAACTGCGAGGTCATTGCGCGGTACTATTTCCTGTCCATGGTCGTCGCCTTCATCGGCACGCTGGCCATGGGGCTCATCGCACGCCTGCCCATCTGCCAGATTCCGTCGCTCGGGCTGTCCACCGTGCTGATTTCCAGCCTCGGCATCGGCGCCGGACTGAGCTACCAGAATCTGCTGGCGGTCTGCCTCGTGTCCTCCCTTGTGTACACCGTGCTGATGGCTGTTCCGTCTGTCCGCAGGGCGATTTTCAAGGCGATTCCGGCAGGCGTGCGCCGCGCAGCACCGGCGGCGGTCGGTCTGCTGCTCGTCATCGTTATGCTGCAAATGACCGGCATCGTCCAGCTTGGCGCGACAGAGCTGTCCATCGAGGGCATCAACACCTCCGCCATCAACATGAAGAAGTGGACGGGCGTGCTGAACGACAACGTGTCGCTGTTTTCCCTGTTTGACTTCAAGACCTACAATTCGCTGGGCTACAAGGGCGATTCCTACTATCCGTGGATTCAATGCGCCATGCTCGGTGCCATCGCTGCCTTCGCGGGCTATCTGCTCACGAAGAAGTCGAAGCATCCGGTCTGGTATTCCCTGCTCATCGGCACGATCGTGTATTTCCTGTCCTATCTGGGGCTTGTCGTGTTCTATGTCGGCCGCAACGGCGCCATTCAGTTCGACCTCGGTTCTCTCTGGGGTCGCCTGTGGATGGTCGGCAGCGAGGACGCCCAGCACCTCCACCTCGGGCAGATTTTCCAGAACCTCGCGCTTGGTCAGGTGCTCCGGGAGGGCTTTGATTTCACCGCCTTCACCGAGAATGGCGGCAATGTCGCCCTGATGTTTGCGACCGGCATCGTCACCTTCCTGCTGACCGGCATGACGCAGGCGGACGCGGTGCTCGCCATGAATGAGGCGGACGAGAAGGAAGCAGGACGCGCCCTGCTGTGCAATGCCGGCGCGAATATCGTGTCCTCCCTCGCCGGTGTAACGCCCCTGTCCATCAGCGTCAGCAGCGTCGGCGCACGCCGCGACGGTGCACGCTCCGGTCTGAGCAGCGTCATCGCATCGCTGGGAATGCTCGTCAGCGCGTTCATCTGGATTGTGCCGTTCTTCTTCGCGACGACGACCAGCTACGACCTCGAATTCAACCTCTACGGTCACTACGGCGTTGTCCTGCAGCTGCTGACGGATTGCTCCTTCATCGTTGCGGATGCCGTGATGGCGATTCTCGGTCTGCACATGGTCATGACATCCGTGCAGGGTGGCTTCGACCGTGCGGATGACCGCGTTGTATTCGCCGCGACCGTCCTCGCAGCGCTTGCGACAAGCAGCATCGCCCTCGGCGCCGCCGTCGGCGTCATCGCGCACCTGCTGTGCAGCCTTTTCGACCGCGAACGCCAGCTCACCCTCGGCAACGTCCTTGCCGCAGCACTTGCCATCGGCGCAGTGGTTGTGCTGGTTGTGGTCTGAGTTGGGTTAGAACCCTTTTCGCCGGGTCTCTCGCAAGGGAGGCTCGGTTTTTTTCTGCCTTCGGCTGATTTCAATCTGGACTCCTTTGCAACATGCATTTCCATAATAGCTACCCCTTTGCATTCCACATTTCCAAACTTGATTTGTAATGTAACTTTCTTATAAGCAACGTAACAAGCCAACCATGGGGAATCCGAAGGGGTCAAGGGGGCGACCGGAAAGCCCCCTTGATGCCCATTCCACACCTTCACACTTGATTTTCCTCAAACTTCCAGAGGGCTTTGCGGTCGCCCTCTGGACTCCTTCGCAATGCACATTTCCATAGTAGTTTTGTAATGTAACTTTCTTATAAGCCACATAACAAGCCAACCATGGGGAACCCGAAGGGGTCAAGGGGGCGACCGGAAAGCCCCCTTGAAGCTGCAACAATAACCCGTGATGGAAATGAGACTGAGTATGTTGCCGAAACGGTGCTAAAAAAACAAACGAAGTCTGTTTCTGATGAGGTTGCACAAAACCCTCCGATGCTGTACAATAGAACCCGTGAAAGGGGAAGAAAAAAACATGCCAATTTGCTTGAAGGAAGGGCGCGGTGCCCTCAGCGGTGCGAATGTCGCCGTGATGCTCCGCAAACTGGGCGTAAAAAACCCGATGCTGGTCGCAGGCACACGCACGAAGGATGTGTTTTTCACGCGAACGGGAATGCATCTGCCCGTTTTCAGCGCGTTCCATGCAAATCCTGATTTGGAGGATTGTCTCGCCGGCGCGGCGCAGTACCGTGCAAAGGGCTGTGACGGGTTGATTTCCATCGGCGGCGGCTCGGCAATGGACACCGCGAAGGGCGTAAAGGCGCTGCTTCTGGCGGATTTGCCGGATGTCCTCAGGAGTCATCTGCCCGCCGATTCGCACCTGCCGCACCTTGCGATTCCCGCAACGGCAGGCACCGGCGCAGAAACGACCGCTGTCGCCGTGCTGTACGAAAACAATCAGAAGGTGTCCGTGGATCATCCGTCGCTGTTGCCGGAGGGCGTGCTGCTGGACGGCTCCCTGCTGGATACGCTGCCGGAATATCATCGGAAGTCGTGCGCGATGGATGCGCTGGCGCAGGGCATCGAGTCCTGGTGGGCGCGCAAGGCAACGGCAGACAGCCGCGTTCATGCCGAAAACGCGATTCGCGGCGTGCTCGACCATCTGACGAATTATCTGTCAGGCGATGCGGACGCGCAGGACGCCATGCTCCGTGCGGCATACGAATCCGGCCTGGCGATTCTTGCAACGCGGACGACGGCGGCGCACGCCATGAGCTACCAGATCACCAAGAAGCTCGGCGCGGCGCACGGTCACGCGTGTATGCTGACGCTGCCGCATCTGTGGCTGCATCTGGCGCAGAATCCGCAGCATCAGCCGATGCTGGAGGCGCTTTCCGCGCTCTGCGGCGGCAAAACGGCGCAGGACGGCGCGCTGCTGCTCAAGGGCTTGCTGGCATCGCTCGCGCTGGACAATCTCCCGATGCCGGATGATGCGATGCTGGACTATCTCGCCGCATCGGTGAACCCGGAGCGGCTGGGCAATCATCCGGAGCTGCTGAACAGGCAGCAGCTCCGTGAAATCTATCAGCAGGCATTCACGCCCATGACGGCGGATGAGCGCGAACAGGCGCTGAAGCAGTGGAGGCAGCATGGGTGACGGCGGCGCATGGCGGTTCATCGATGCCGTGACGGACTTCGTGTTCGCGGCGGATGCGCCGGAAAAGGCGGACGTGATTCTGATTCCCGGTTCAAGGCACATCGGGCATGTGCTGCGTGCGGCAGCGCTCTATCGGGCTGGCTATGCGCCGCTCGTTCTGCCGTCGGGAAAGCACGGCGCGTCCCAATCGCAGTTTATCGGCGTGCCTGCGGACTTGGCGGCGGATTATCCGGCGGATTACCCCACGGAATGGGCGTTTCTGCGCGATGTGCTGAGGAAAAACGGCGTGCCGGACACGGCGATTCTGCGCGAGGATGAGGCGACCTTCACATGGGACAACGCACGGAAATCAGCATCGGTGCTGTCAGAGCGCGGCATGACGGTCAGGACGGCGATCCTGTGCTGCCGACCGTTTCATGCGCGGCGTGCGCTGCTGTATTATCAGACGGCGCTGCCTGATGCGAAAATCCTCGTCTGCCCGGGACGCGAGGACGGCGTCAATCGGGACGACTGGTTCAAGTCATCGGTAGGACGCAGGCGTGTGCTCGGCGAGGTGCGGCGGCTGGGCGACCAAATCGGCCTACAGCTTGAGGAGCTTTGTGCCGCGACCCCCGATTTTCCCCAAACGGACCCACAGAAGGAGAATGCGCAATGGCAAGAGGATTGAAGAAGGGACTGAAGGCGCTGCTGATTTTGATTCTGCTCGGCGCGCTCGTGTATATCGGCATCGTGCTGATGGTCTGCTGGAAGGAGACGCACGTGCCTTCCCCCGGCACGGATTATGAGGCGCTGATTGTCCTCGGCGCGCAGGTCAAGCCGGACGGCGAGCCCTCGCTTCAGCTCCAGTGGCGGCTGGAAAAGGCGGCGGAAGCATATCGGCAGAAGAAGGTGCCGGTCGTCGTCTGCGGCGGACAGGGCAAAAACGAGCCTGCCCCGGAGGCGGAGGTCATGCGCGATGTACTCATTTCCCTCGGCGTGGATGCGGACATGCTTCTGACCGACACGACCTCGGTCAGCACGCATTCCAACATCAGCAACGCGATGACGCTGCTTGCAGACAGGAACGTCACGAAGGTGCTGATTGTCACGAGCGACTATCATCTGCCGCGCGCGCTGGCGATTGCCGAGGATGACGGTCTGACGGCGTACGGCGTTGGCGCACCGACAAAGCTCGGCATGCAGTTCTGGCTGAAGAACCACGGGCGCGAGGCGCTGGCATGGTGCAAATACTGGGCAGTGAAATACCTTCATCTGCCGCTGGAGTGATAATACATGACGGAAGAAATGATTCGGGCGCGGCTGACGGCGTGCGGCATTCTCTTCACCGATGCGCTGCCGGGCAGGCTGCTCACCTATCACAGGCTGCTGCTGGAATGGAACGAAAGGATGGATTTGACCGCCGTGACCGAGGAGAGCGACATGCTCGATCGGCACTATGTGGACAGCCTGCTGGCGCTGACGGTGCCCTCGCTGATTCCGCAGGGCGCATCGCTGATTGACGTCGGGACAGGCGCAGGCTTTCCCGGGCTGCCGCTGGCGCTGTCTCGGGAGGATTTGCATGTGACGCTCATGGACGCGCAGCAGAAGCGGCTGACGTTCCTGCAGGCGGTCCTCGATGCGCTGCACGTTCAGAACGTGACGCTCGTTCACGCCCGCGCAGAGGACGGCGCACGCATGGCGGCGCATCGCGAGCAGTACGACGTCGCCGTAGCGCGCGCAGTCGCATCGCTGCCGGTGCTTGCCGAGTATCTGCTGCCCTTCGTGAAAATCGGCGGCAGGGCGCTCTGCTGGAAGGGTCCGTCTGTGCGCGATGAGCTGGAGGCAGGCAAACGCGCCGCGTTCCTGCTGGGCGGCAAGCTTCAGGAACCGATTCCGACCGATGTGCCCGACCGCGACTGGCAGCATCTGCTCCTGCCCGTCGAGAAAAAAACAAAAACGCCCCGGACTTACCCGCGCAAGGCAGGAACGCCGGGAAAGAATCCGCTGGGGATGTGAGGCAATCCCTCCCTTCTGCGGGTTGACCGCATCGAAAAGCAGCTGCTCATTTTTTGAACAGTTGCTTTTTTCATGCCTGACTTTTTCTGTCGCAAAGCGTTTTCGCCGCTGCAAAGGCGAGCAGAGGTATGAAAGTGAACGCGCTTCGTGCGTGCAGCCTTCGCCTGTTCTCTTGCTGCCATGGTTCTTCCTTTCAGGCAAATTCCGCCCTTGCGCTTGTTGCCCAATCTTTCCATTTGTGTTATACTGGTATAGATGGCGAAACAGTCCATCCTTAGGGAGTTATAGACGGTATGAAATTAAAGAAGCTGGAGCTTTACGGCTTTAAGTCATTTGCACAGCGGACAGAAATCGTCTTCGATGACGGCATAACGGGCATTGTCGGACCCAACGGATCCGGCAAGAGCAACATCGGCGATGCTGTCCGCTGGGTATTGGGGGAGCAGAGCGCCAAGACGCTGCGCGGCGCAAGCATGGCAGACGTGATCTTCAACGGCACGCAGAAGCGCAAGCCGCTGTCGTACTGCGAGGTGTCCCTGCTCTTTGATAATGAGGATCATGCGCTGGCGGTCGAAGCCGCGGAGGTCATGGTGACGCGCCGCGTATACCGCAACGGCGAATCCGAATACTACCTGAACCAGACCTCGTGCCGCCTGAAGGACGTCATCGACCTCTTTCGTGACACCGGCATCGGCAAGGAAGGCTATTCCATCATCGGTCAGGGGCGAATTGACGAGATTCTGTCGCGCAAGAGCGAGGATCGCCGGCAGGTTTTCGAGGAAGCGGCAGGCATCGTCAAGTTCAAGGCGCGCAAGGAAGAGGCGGACAAGAAGCTGCAGCGCACACTGGAGAACCTCGACCGCGTCGATGACATTCTCGATGAGCTGAACAGGCGGTTAAAGCCGCTGGAGGAGCAGAGCCGCAACGCACGGATTTATCTGGAGCTGTCAACGGAGCTGAAGGACCTCGATTTGAACCTGTTCCTGATTCGCTCCGACAGGGCGCAGGAACGGCTTTCCGAGCTGGAAACGGATCTGCTGACCGTGCAGACGATTCTGACGGACACGGAGAACGCCCTGTCGGAGAAGTCCGCACAGCGTGACGAAACGCAAAACCGCATCGCGCAGCTCGAGGAGGACATTGCTGCGGCGCACGATGCGCTGATGCAGTGCGCCGAGCGCGTCCACGAAACGCAGCAGAACCTGTCGGCGATTCAGAGCCGCCGCGAGGCGCGCAGCGAGAACCGTGCACGCATCCATCAGGAGCAGCAGGAGGCAGCGGAGCGGCTCGGCGCGATTGAGCAGGAGCAGCAAAAGACGCTTGCCGACGCCGGGAAGCAGCGTGAGCTGATTGCCACGGCAGAGCAGCTGCTCGAGGACGCCAAGCAGTCCGCACAGGCGGCGCAGGCAGCGGAGCAGGAGGCGGACGCGGCGCTCGAACGGCACAAGACCGCCATCATCGAGCAGATGAACCGCTTATCCGACGTCCGCAACGACAGGACGCGCCTGAACACCATGTACGCGCAGATGGAGGCGCGTCTGAAGGAAATTGAGGAATCCGCCGACGCCCTGCAAGCGCAGGGAGAATCGCTCCGTCAGGCGGCGGACGCGGCGAAAAATCAGCTGCAAGCGGAAGCAGACAGGCAGAAGGCATGCACCGATGCGCTCCGTCAGGCGGAAAGCGAAGCAAACGCGGCGGAAAGCGCCTTCGTGCAGCTCCGCAGCGATGCCGAAAAGCGCAGCGCCGAGCTGAAGGCGATGGAAAGCCGCCACAACGTCCTGTCCGAAATGACGCGCGACATGGAGGGCTACAACATGGCTGTCCGGCGCGCCGTCACCTACGCCAAGCAGCGCAATATCAGGGGCGTTCGCGGCGTGCTCGCGCAGCTGATGACCGTTCCGCAGGCGTACGAAACGGCGATTGACATGGCGCTGGGCGCGGCGCAGCAGAACATCGTGACCGACACCGAGGAGACAGCGAAGGAGCTCATCCAGTACCTGCGCCAGAACCGCCTCGGTCGTGCGACCTTCCTGCCCATCAGCGCCATCCGCGGCAAGACGCTTTCGGCGAATGAGCGAAACGCACTCCGGCTGCCGGGGTGCATCGGCGTTGCCAGCGAGCTGGTGCAGTGTGCGCCGGAATACCGCGCGATTGTCGAGAATCTGCTCGGGCGCACGGTCATCGCCGACAACCTCGACCACGGCATCCCGATTATGCGCGCAGGCAATCACGCCTTCCGCCTCGTCACGCTGGAGGGCGACGTCATGCATTCCGGCGGCTCGATGACGGGCGGCTCGGCGCAGTCGAAGGTATCGAACCTGCTCAGCCGCGAGCGTGAGCTGAAGGAGCTGACCGACCGTCTCCAGGCAGAGCGCGAGGAGATGAACCAATGCCGCCAGTCGCTGACGGACAGGCAATCGGCGATGCAGGCGCTTAGAAGCCGCGTCAGTGAAGCCGTCGATGCGCTGCATCAGCAGGAAATCGCCGTGGCACGCGAGCAGGCGCATCTTGAAAGCGCCCGTTCGGAGCTGACCGCGCATGAGCAGCGCCGTGCGGAAACGCATCAGGCCAGCGAGCAGCTCCACCAGTCGATGGAGGACATCCGCCATCAGCTTGAAACCATCGAGCAGCAGACCGACGGCGAGCAGGACAGCCAGAGCACCATGACGCAGCACACGCAGGCGCTTCAACAGGCGCTGACAGATGCCCGCACCGCCGCTGCCGAGGCGAACGACCGGCTGATGGTGCGCACGCTGCAGCTGTCCGAGCTGCGCCATACGCTCAGCAACATGGAGCGCGATGCGGCGCACAATGAGCAGGACCTTTCGCAGCTTGCCAGAGAGCAGGAGCGGCGCAGTCAGCAGCTGAATGAGATGGATGCGCAGGATGATGCCGATGAGGAGGAGGCAAGGCGCGAGGAGCAGGAGGCTGTCCGCCGTCAGGAGGCGCAGAAGCAGCAGGAAGCCGCTTCGCAGGCGATTGAGCAGCGCCGTGCCGGTGCGCAGGAGGCGCTTCGCGGCCTTCTTGCCGACATGGAACGCCTGCACGAGGGCTACAACCGCGACAGCGACAAGCTCCACAAAACCGAGCTCGCCAAGGCACGCGTCGAGAACGACCTCAAGAACCTGCAAAACCGCATCTGGGACACGTACAAGCTGACATACGCCGGCGCGGAGGAATTTCGCCGCGAAATCAACGAAAAGGAAAGCGACCGCCGCGCCAATGAGCTGCAATCGCAGATTCGCGCGCTGGGCACGGTCAACGTCGGCGCCGTGGAGGAGTACGCCGAAACGAAGGCGCGTGCCGATGAGCTGACCACCCAGCGGCAGGACCTCAAGCAGGCGGAGGCGGATTTGCGCGAGCTGATTGAACGGCTGCTGATTCAGATGCGCTCGACGTTCGTGGAGAATTTCTCCAAAATGCAGGAGTATTTCTCGGAGACCTTCACGCGGCTGTTCGGCGGCGGCAAGGCGGAGCTCAAGCTGACCGACCCGGACGACCCGCTGAACTGCGGCATCGAGGTGAACGCGCAGCCGCCGGGAAAGAAGCTGCAGCTGCTGTCGCTGCTCTCCGGCGGCGAAAGAGCGCTGACCGCCATTGCGATTCTGTTCGCGATGCTCAAGCTCAAGCCGACGCCCTTCTGCATTCTCGATGAGATTGAGGCGGCGCTCGACGATGCGAACATCGGGTATTATGCGGATTATCTGAAGGAATACTCCAAGGGAACGCAGTTTATCGTCGTGACGCACCGCAAGGGCACGATGGAGAGGTGCAACAGCCTTTTCGGCGTCGCGATGGAGGAGCAGGGCGTCAGCCGGATGGTCTCCGTCTCCCTGCAGGATTATGAGGAATAAAAAAAGAGGGTCAGGGGATTTCTCCCCTGACCCTCTTGGCATCGGTAAACCCTGAGCGGATTTGCCGCCTTGTCGCTGCCCATCAGACCACCGAGGAAGCGCCGCCTCGATGGTCTTTTCAGCATCTTTCGTTATTCCGCAATTTCCAGGTACTTGCTGCGCAGGGCAGCAATCTCATCATCGGTTATGTTGAGCTTTGCCTTCAGGAACGCCAGCATGGAGCCGCTTTCCGCTTCGGCATAGTCAAACAGGTTCTCCATCAGCTCTCGGGAAACGCCGGTCAGCGTGCCGACATCGTTGATTTCGTTTTCGTCATCCGTCAGCTCGGCGGCCTTGCTCTTCATGTACGCGATGGAAGCGGCATTGAACTGGTTGGTGAGCGCAAAGTCGTCCAGGATAGTTTCCTTGTCCACGCCAAGCAGCGTAAGAATGATTACCGCCGCAGTGCCGGCACGATCCTTGCCCCCGGTGCAGTGCCAGAGGATAGCGCCCTCCTCATGGTTGAGAAGCTCATCGACAAAGGCACGGTAGCCGGCAATGCCCGCATCACAGTCAAGCGCCGAGATGTACATGGTATCGGACAGGGTGCCGGCACGAACCATTTCGAGCAGCGAGGCGGCGGGATTGTCGCTGCTTGAATAGATTGCTGTCATGGCGGCAGAAGCGTTGTCACTGCTTTCATCGAGCACCTTTACGCGGACGTTGACGGCGCCTTCGACTTCAGGGTCCGGCGCGGAGGCAATTTCATCGGTGGTGCGCAGGTCGATAATCTCGGTGACGTTGTACTCGTCATGGAGCTTCTTCAGGTCTGCCTCGGACGCTGCGGAGAGCTTGCCGCTTCTCAGCAGGACGTTGCTCTTCACGCGCATCCCGTCCTCGGTGATGTAGCCGCCAAGCTGACGGGCGTTGCTGAGCTTTTCCATGCCCAGCGTCTGTCCTTCAAGCGTCACGGTGTTCACGGAAGCCTCGGCAGTTACGGCGGTTTCCTCGGCGAATGCGCCATACGCCTGGCATCCCGCCAGAAGCATGCAGCACAAAGCCGTTGCGGTGATTCTTCTGAAATGGCTGTTCATCCTTGAATCCTTCTTTCTTTTTCTTGATACAGTCCATTTATACAGCAAAATCACGGCGCAATCAACGCAGGCAGCCTAAAGATTTGCTAAATTTTAAGTAAAAAAGCGTTCTTGGCAGCGCTGCCATAAAAAAGGGGTTCAGGGGATTTTCTCCCCTGACCCTTTTTTACATGAGGTGCAAAGCTTGCTCAGGCTTCGCTTGCGTCGAACACGAGGTCCTGAATCCGCAGGAGCTGCGCATCGCCGTTCAGCGGCTGATAGATGTAAACGAGCGTGTAGGAAACGGGCGCGTCAGGCGTAACCACGGTCGTCTTGCAGAGCAGGCAGTAATTGGTGCCGGAAACAATCTGCGTGCCAAGAATCGCAATCGGTTCGTAGGTGCAGCCGAGAAGGCCTTCCAGCGCCTTGTCAAAGGATGCGCGGACTTCATCGGGAATCTCGGTCGGGTCGCCCGTCCAGCTTGCCCATGCGCCGGTCATGGTGTCATAATCAGCGTTTACCGTCGTCTCAGTCGTCTCCGCCATCGCGAAGGTCATCACGAGCATCATCATTGCAGTCAGGATTGCAAGCAGCTTCTTCATAAGTCATTTCCGTCCTTTCGGTCTGTGTTTTTCGGGAGGTTTGATTACCTCCTTGCACCATAAAGAACGATGGAGAAACTGAAATTGTTCCCGATTTGCCGAAAAAAATGAAAGAAATTATGCAGACAGCCACGCGCCGAGCGCCATGAGCGCCAGCGCCGCCAGATAATACTCCGACGGCATCTCGCGGAAAATAATCAGCGACAGCAGCGCGGCAATGAAGGGCGCGACGGCATAATACGCGCTTGTCCTCGCCGCGCCGAGCACGCGCTGGGCGTACACGTAGAAGTAGATGCTCAGCCCGTAGGCGACAAAGCCGACCGCCAGCGCCGCAAGCACAAAGCGGAGCGCAGGCAGCTGTTCACCGATGCACAGCCCGATGACGAGTGAGCCGCCGCCGGAGAAGATGCCCTTGAGCAGCACGATTTCCAGCGGGTCGCTGCTGGACAGCTTGCGCGTGCAGTTATTCTCGAAGCCCCAGCAAACGGCTGCCAGCAGCACGAGCAGCGAACCGCCCGAAAATTGCAGGCTTGATATATCCTCAAAGGACAGCAGCGCACAGGAGAGCGTCACCAGCAGAATGCCGAGCCACAGCCGCGCCGAAATCGCCTCGCGGAACACAAGCAGCGCCACGAGCGCCGTCGCGACAATCTCGAAATTGTTCAGCAGCGATGCGTTTGCGGCGGTCGTGCTGTTCAGCCCGAGCATCAGGCAGACAGGCGCGGCAATATCCAGCAGAATCATCGCGATGACATACGGCAGATCAGCACGGGTCAGGTGCATTTCGCGCCCGATGCGGCCGGTCTGCCGGCGAATGAGCGCAATCGCGCCCATGCCGATGCCTGCGCCGAGATACAGCAGCCCCGCCATAACGGTCGGCTGCACCTCGCTGAGCAGGAGCTTCGAGAACGGCGCATTCAGCGCATACAGCGCGGCAGCCAGCAGCGCCAGCGCAATGCCGTGCGGCGCGGCACGATGCTTATCATCCTTCATTTGCATTTCCTCCCTGCAGCTGCCCAAAGCGCGGTGCCAAGCCCTTTCTGGCGCAGCACTTTTCCGTCAAATCGCTCGACGATGCCGATGATTTGTCCGGACAGAATCACCGTCAGCAGCGAATAGGCAATCTGCCGAAGCGGAATATAGCACAGCGACAGCCCAAGCACGATGAGGTCGGAGAGCAGATACACCCACTGAATCGGAAGGCGCGTCAGCCGGCTGACGGACATCGCCAGCGCATCATCGCCGCCGGGCGCACCGCCGTACCGGACGCACAGCCCTGCACCGACGCCGACAAAGAGCGACCCCACGATTGCCGCGAGCAGCTTCGATTCCACCAGCGCCGGAACGAGCGGTGCGAACGGCTCCAGCAGCGCATACACGGCGGAATACCACAGGCACGCAACCGCCGAATTCAGCAGGAAGCTGCGCCCCAGCGTCCGCCAGCCCAGCACATAGCAGGCAACATTCAGCACGAGCGCGGACAGCGCCGGTGAAACGGACAGCAAATGCTCCAGCAGCAGCGTCAGCCCGAGCACGCCGCCTTCCGTCACGCCCGAATGCGCATGGATGTTGCACATGCCTGCCGCCTGAATGGTGCTGCCGAGGAGCATCATGATGACTGATCGCTTTGAAAAACCGCTTGACAAAATATCCTTCCTTTCCGCGTGCCGTCGAAACAGCTGCCTCTATGGTAGCGGACGCAGCGCGATTTGTCAAGCGTACCGGCATTTTCCTCCTCGGCTTTGGTGCAAAATCAGCAAGGAAGGGATGGCAGGTTCGGGTCAACAGCGATGCCGGATATCGGCTAAAATCGCACCCAAAAAGCGGATTCACCGCCGCCATCAGCAATGAATCCGCTTTTTTGAATCAGCATTACTCGAAAACCCGGACACGGATGACGCCGGCAAGCGTGCGGATGACGTTCAGCGCCTGCCGCGAGGGCATTTCCGCCATTTCCATCACGGTGACGGCAACCGCCTTCTTCGACTTGTTCTGCAGGTTGTCGATGTTGATATGCTCCGCCGAGATGCAGGTCGTGATGGTCGCGACCATGTTGGGGATGTTCTCGTGGATGACGAGCACGCGCACGTTTTCGGGCTTGCCCATCGGCAGCTCAGGCAGGTTCACGCTGTTGTGAATCGAGCCGTACTCCAGATAATTGCGCAGCTCCGCCGCCGCCATGCGTGCGCAGTTGTCCTCGCTCTCCGGCGTCGATGCGCCCAGATGGGGGATGCACGTCACCTTGTCCACGCTGAGCAGCTCATCGCACGGGAAATCCGTCACGTAGCCGCCAACCTGCCCATCCGCAATCGCCTGCTTGAGGTCAGCCACGTTGACCAGCTCGCCGCGTGAGAAGTTCAGCAGGATAACGCCCTTCTTCATCTTCGCGAACGCCGCCGCATCGATGGCGCCGCGCGTCTTGTCGTTGAGCGGCACGTGGAAGGTGATGTAGTCCGCCTGCGCGTACAGGTCGTCATTCGTTGCGGCACGGCTGACGCAGCTGTTCAGCGCCCATGCGCTTTCAACCGAGAGGAACGGGTCGCAGCCGATGACCTTCATGCCGAACCCGGCAGCGGCGGCGTTCGCGACCAGACAGCCGATGGCGCCCAGACCGACGACGCCCAGCGTCTTGCCGCGCAGCTCCGGACCAACAAACTGCGCCTTGCCCTTTTCGACCAGCTTCGCCACATCGCCCTGCCCCTTGAGCGCATCCGCCCAGCGGATGGCAGGCGCTACATTGCGGCTGCCGATGACGAGCGCGCCAAGCACCAGCTCCGCCACCGCATTCGCATTCGCGCCGGGCGTATTGAACACGGCGACGCCCTGCTTCGTGCACTTGTCCAGCGGAATGTTGTTCACGCCGGCACCTGCGCGGGCAATGCCCAGCAGCTCATCGCCGAGCGCCATGTCATGCATCGCGGCGGAACGCACAAGGATGCCTTCCGGCACAGGCTCTTCCGCGCTGATGGCATACTGCTCCGCCGACAGCTCCTCATGGATGACGTCGGAAATCGAATTCAGCGTTTTGATCTTATACATGATGCTTTCTCCTGTTGCAGACTTCGTCTGTTTTTTCTCTGCGTCTGACTTGTTCTGAACGGCGCTGCCTCAGGCATTCTCCAGCTCGAACTGCTTCATGAATGCAACCAGCTTCTGGACGCCCTCCATCGGCATGGCGTTGTAAATCGATGCGCGCATGCCGCCGACTGTCCGGTGTCCCTTCAGGTTCACCAGCCCCTGTGATGCCGCCGCCTTCACGAACGCCGCATCCTTGTCCGCATCGCCGGTCACAAACGTCACGTTCATCAGGCTGCGGTACTTCCTCTGCGCCGTCGGCTTGAACAGCCTGCTGTTGTCCAGGAAGTCGTAGAGCAGCGCCGCCTTCTCCAGATTCACCTTGTAGATGGCCTCAACGCCGCCCTGCGAACGCAGCCAGTCGAACGTCAATCCGGCAAGATAGATGCCCCACGTGTTCGGCGTGTTGTACATGCTGCCCTTGTCCGCCTCGACCTTCCAGTTCATCAGCTTCGGGCAGATGTCCTTCGCGTGACCGAGCAGATCCTTGCGGACGATAACGATGCACAGACCGGACGGACCGATGTTCTTCTGCGCGCCGGCATAAATCACGCCATAACGGCTGATGTCCATCGGCTCGGAGAGAATCATGGAGCTCGCATCCGCAACAATCGGCGTTTTCGCGTCCGGCAGCTCGATATAGCGCGTGCCGTAAATCGTGTTGTTCTGGGTGATGTGGACATAATCCGCATCGGGGTCGAGCTTCACGTCCTTCATGTCCGGCACGTAGGTATAATTGTCCTCGCGGCTGGACGCGGCGATGTTCACCTCGCCGTAACGCTTTGCTTCCTCCGCCGCAAGATGCGCGAAGTTGCCCGAATCGATGTAGTCCGCCTTGCCCCTGACCATCAGGTTCAGCGGAACTGCGGAAAATTCCAGCGTCGCGCCGCCCTGCATCATCAGCACCTCATAATCGTCGCCGATGTTCATCAGCGCGCGCAGGTCTGCGATGGTCTTGTCGAAAATATCGGTGTACATCTTGCTGCGGTGGGACATCTCCATCACGGACATGCCGGCATTGCCGTACACCATCAGATCCTTCTGCGCCTTTTCCAGCACCGGTTCTGCGAGCATCGACGGTCCCGGCGAAAAATTATATACACGCTCCATTGCGTGCACCTCCTTAAAGCTTCATTCTGATCATGTGGGACGAATGTCGCCCACAGGGCGAAAAACGTTCCATGCACATATGATACATGATTTCCGGCAAAATTGCAAGGTCGCCTCGCCAAAAAACAGGAGAAAAACAAGCACATAAAATGGGTCAAGGGAGGAACTCCCTTGCAGGGTGCAGGGACAGCGTCCCTGCTGGGGCTTGGGGCAACGCCCCAACCAAAACGCCATCAGTCAACAATGCAAATGTCCCCAACCATTCAGTCGCAGGCAGCGAAGCGTCCCTGCCAGTAACCAAAAGCAGCCACTCTCATCGAACAGCCGCTTGGAAGCCCATAATCGAATCGTATTGCAGATGACCTCCCCCATTCAGGCGCAGGCAGCGAAGCGTCCCTGCCAGTAACCAAAAAAGCAGCTGCTCTCATCGAACAGCCGCTTGGAAATCCATGAATAAATTGTCGCAGGAATCCCGCTCTTCAACGCAAACAGCACCCTGAAGGCAACGCCTATTTCCCTGTAAACAGGCGCATCCTCAGCGGCACGGCAGCCCTCAGCAGTACAAGCCGCACGCGCTGCCATGCGTTCATTTTCCGCTGTATGCCGGTGTACGCCTGACGCAGCGCATCCGTCTGCTCGGGCGATGCTTCCGCATGGGCATAGAAGCGCAGCTCCTCAATGTCGCCGACGTCAAACGCCTCCGTCCAGCCTGCCTGTTCCACCCTGCGGAAGAACATCTGCGGTGTTTCGGTGTCCGCACGGACAAGCCCCGCGATGCGCAGCGCGTCATGCACCGCCTGTAGATAAACCGTGCTGCGGTCGTTCTCGTCCTTTGCGCGCTTTTCGCAGGTCTCCGGCAGCGTCCACCAGATGCGTGCCGCGATGGCTGCAATCAGCAGCAGAATCAGCAGCAGCCACCACAGCCATGACAGGTCGTTCGGCTCGTCCGGCTGATTCGTTTCGCTTTCCGGCGTCGGTGACGGCGTGTCCGTTGCAGGCGGAACAGTCGGCGTCGGCGAATCGGAAGGCAGCGGCGTTTCCTGCTCGTCCTGCGGATCATCCGAAGGCGAGGGTGACGGCGATGGCGACGGAGAGGGTGACGGCGATGGCGATGGCGACGGCGAGGATGAAGGCGATGCAGACGGCGGCGGCAAGGTCGGCGTGTCATCCGAGGACGAATCCGATGAAGTGCCTGCCCACGGCATCGCATCGAAGGTCACCCAGCCAAGCCCGCTGAAATAGACCTCCGTCCATGCATGGGCGCTTTCGCCGGTGATGACGGCGCTGCCCGATTCGCCGATGTCCGCAACAAAGCCCTCGACATACCGTGCAGGCAGCCCGACCATCCGGCAGAGCACCGTCATGGCGGACGCGAAATGCGTGCAGTAGCCCTCGTGGGTCATCAGCAGGAAGGTTGCCACAAAGTCGAGATTCTCCTGCTGCCGCGCAATGTCGAGGTTGTAGCTGCAATACGATTGCAGGTACGCCTGGATGTTCCGCGCCATTTCGTATGGGTCGGTCGTGTCGCCGGCGGCGTCGCGCGCGAAATCAAACAGCCGCTGCTCCAGATGCGACGGCAGCACGGTATACGTTTCGCGCATCGGTTCGTACTGGTCGTCCGCAAGCTGCGCACAGGCGTCAATCAGCTCCGCCAGCCCCGACTGACCGGCAATCAGGTCGATATACTCCGCCGTCCATGTGTCGCCGGATTCAAGGCTGCGCGTCGCGAACACCTCGCCGCTCGCGTTGAAGTACGGTACAATCGAGCTGCCCGTCTTGAGGGTCAGAAGGCGCTGCGGCACGAACAGACTGCTTGCGCTGTCCGTCAGCATCGTGACGGTCACCTGCCTGACAGGCAATGCCGCGCCGACAGCATCCGCCGGCATGTCCTGTTCGAACACGGTGTTCCGGACGTTCTGCCAGCGCAGGCTGCTCCACAGATACCGCCGACCGCCGGTTTCATCGACCCACATGCTGCCCGTGTATGTGCTCTTGCTGACGGCGCGCAGGTAAATGCGCCCTTCGCCGTGCACGGTCATGACAGGTTGATCGTTCGGTTCGGCAGGACCACCCAGCTGCGTCTGCCCCTGCGGATAAAAGCCCTGCGAAGAGATGGAGAACACATCGCGCGTGTTCGTGAAGAAGAAGTAATCGTAGATTTTCTGCCGGAGCGAATCCGCCGCGTCCTTCATCGGCAGGATGGTCACGCCGCCGATTGCAACGCCGATGAAGCTCAGCAGCACAACGATGAGCGTCATTGGCAGCACGCGACGAATCGGCACATTGTCATAACCGGAGACCATCAGCAGCGCCACGCTGGGCACGACTGCCGGCAGCAGCCCCCACAGTGCTTTGGGACAGTCATCCAGCCACAGCAGCACCGCAATCAGCAGCACCGCCGCCAGCGCCGGATACGCCCCGACCCGGCGGCTCGTCAGCGCATAGCCGATGAAGGCGCACACAACGCCCGTCAGGCACGCGAAGGTCTGGCTGACCATCGGCAGCGCCGTTGTCAAGCCCGAAAAATAGAGCAGCAGTGCGCGGACGACCTCCGCTGCATCCGCAAAGCCGCCGCAAATCGCCCAGACGAGAAAGAATATGCCGAACAATGCGCCGGCGAGGATGTTTCCCAGCGGATGAAGGCGGCGGATGGCCAGCACCGCAATCACCGGCAGCGCACAGAGGACGGCAGGCAGCCACAGCTGCTGCGTCCCTGTGACAATCAGCAGCGGCAGAAGCATACCCGATGCCATCATCAGCGCCGTTGCGCCGCGGGACAGGATTGTGCGTGCCTTCTCAGACAGTGAAAACACCTCCTTTGCAAAAGCGGACTTCGTCCGTTTTTACGAACCCCTTCGGGTTCACATTGACATAGTGGTTTTGCATTGCAGCTATTTCGAGGGCTTTGCGGTCGCAGACTTCGTCTGATTTCAATCCGAACCCCTTCGCAGTGCACCTTTTCATAGTAGGTTTGTAATGTGGCTTCTTTATATAGTTTATCACAACACAACTATGCAAATCAAAACAAGTGTGCTGCCGAAGGGGTCAAAAGCCAGACGAAGTCTGCGACCGGAAAGCCCCCTTGAGCGTTTGCTGAAAATCGTCTATGGAAACGAGCAGGGGAACAACCGCAGGATTCGCCTGCATTCTTTGAACCCCTTCGGGTTCACATTTTCATAGTGGGTTTGCAATGCAGCTGTTTCGGGGGCTGAAAAACGGATTTCGTTCGATTTTACATCGGCAGCGGCTTGACGTAGCCGACCTCCACCCCGACCTCCTGCAGCTTTCTTACCAGCGGCAGCATCTGCGGATCATCGGGCATGGACGTAACCAGATACAGCCGCATATTCGGACCCATCCGGCGCATCGCAGTCATCATTTCCACCATCTCGCTGTCCAGCCGCGCCGTAATGACCACCGTGCAGCCGACCTTGCGCATCCGCCGCATTTCTATCATCATGACGCGCACGAACGATTCCGGCGCGGCAAAATCCGCCTGCGCCAATCCCTCCAGCACGCGCTTGAGCCCCATATCCTTGTCCAGCACAACGGGATGCTCGCCGGTCAGCGGCAGACGCGCCGGATGCTCGGATTTATCCGCCTCCGCCATGACGGATGCCGCCGTTTCAATCAGCGTGTCGCGCAAATCCGCCTCAGCCTCGGAGTTGTCGGGCTGCTTCGGGACAGCGGAATCCATCAGCACCAGCAAATCCGGCTGAACGGGATCCTCAAAGCGCCGGACGAGCAGCTCCTGCTTGCGTGCGGACAGCTTCCAATGGATTTTCTTGAGCGGGTCGCCCGGCTGATAGCTGCGGACGTCCGTCGGGTTTGTCACGTCCTCCGATGCACGCGCCATCGCCTCGGTGCCTGTTTCTCCGGCGGACAGGTGCAGCGGGTCGATATCGAAAAGCTGCGGCAGCACCAGCAGGTTTTTCCCGGCGCTTTCCGGTTCCTGACAGACGGTGCAGATGCCGAAGAAATCGGTCATCGTCACGCGCCTTACGCCCGGCGCGACAGCCCCCACATGCGCCGCGTGAAAGGGCACCGACATCGTCTGCTTGGCGCGTCCTGTCAGCTGCATGCTCTGCGCGTCTGCGCCGGTCAGTTCCACCCACATCGGCGCGAGCGGAATGATGCTCCGGCAGGTAATTTCCACAGACAGCGTTGCATCATCACCGCGCTGCACCCTGTCGGCAGAGGAGGAAGCGGAAATGCGCAGCGTCCGTGACGCATGGAGCACGCCGAATATGCCGGTCAGCGTCAGGAGCGTCACCAGAATCGCCGGCGTCAGGAACACCGGACTGCCGGTCGAAAAGGCGGCGGCATACAGCGTGACCGCCAGCAGCAGCGGCATGGTCAGGTGCAGCTTCACCTGCTGCCTGTTCGTCTGGCGCTTCACAGCTTCACCGGCACGGGCGTGCTGCGGACAATCCGCCGGACGATGCTCTCCGCCGAAACGCCCTTCATGCGCGCCTCCGGGCTGAGCACCAATCGGTGTGCAAGCACCTGCACCGCCATATGCTGCACATCCTCCGGAATGATATAATCACGCCCCGCGAGCAGCGCGCATGCCTGTGCGCCGTGAATCAGCGCGATGGCGGCACGGGTGGATGCGCCCAGCTGCAGGGACGCATCCTGACGCGTTGCGGCGGCGATGGTCGCGACATACGACCGAACCTCCGGCGAGCAGTAAATCTGCGTAACCATCTGCTGCATGGCGATGACGTCCGCCGCAGAGCACACCGGCGCAAGCGTCGCCATCGGCTTCACCACGCCCGAGTAGCGCTCCAGCACGTCCATTTCCTGCTCAATCGTCGGATAGCCGATGGACAGGCGCATGAAGAAGCGATCCATCTGCGCCTCCGGCAGCGGATACGTGCCGACGAACTCGCCCGGATTCTGCGTGGCCAGCACGATGAAGGGCTGCGGAACGGGATGCGTCACGCCGTCCACCGTCACCTGATGCTCCTCCATGACCTCCAGCAGCGCCGACTGCGTCTTGGGGCTCGTGCGGTTGATTTCGTCCGCCAGCACAATCTGGCTCATCACCGAGCCCTCGCGGTACTCCGTTTCGCCGGTCTTGAAATTCACCAGCGTATAGCCGGTGACGTCCGACGGCATCAGGTCAGGGGTGAACTGAATGCGCCGGAACGTGCAGTCCAGCGACTTTGCCAGCGCGCTCGCAAGCGTCGTCTTGCCGACGCCGGGCACGTCCTCCAGGAGGATATGTCCCTTGCACAAAAGGGCAATCAGTGCGTATTCAACGACCTCTTCCTTGCCGACAATCACGTTGCTTATATTGTTAATCAGCCTTTGAACCATTTGTCTGGGCTGCATGCGTCCCGCCTCCTTGTTTCAATCGAATAGTATCAGTATAGCGATTTTCGATGCAGATTGCAAGCAAAGGGCATTTGTTTTTACAATCGCCCTCTGCGGATGAACGCAGGTTCGTTCGGCATCAGAAAAGGACGAAGCGCCGTTTCCAGCGTTCCGCCCTTCCTTGTCTTGGGTTTGTGGATTACTCAACCACGGTGATGGTGCCGGTCAGGCTGCCGATTTCGATGGTGTATTCACCGGCGTTCAGCGTCAGCTCCATCTGCACAACGCGCCAGCTGCCGCCTTCGACGGTCATAATCTTTTCAGCCACGACCTCGCCGTTCGCCTTCGCCTGCACAGTCGTCAGACCGTCAGCGCCGTTGTTGCGGAGCAGGCAGTAGACCGTGAAGGGTTCGCCAGCCTTGGTCTGGTTGTAGACGTTGGTCTGCGTGGTGGTAGAGGAACCGGATTCAACCTCAACGGTCTCCTGAACCGTGGGCAGAATCATGCAGGAATACTTGAATTCCGGATTCTTGCCGTAGCTCATGCCGAACTGGTAGGTCACCAGCGGATCGCCCCAGTTGCTGGGCGAAGCATGGTTCTCGTCGTCCTCCATGGTCGCCTGAATCATCAGACGGACGTAGGGAGAAGCGCCCTGGTCGCCGGCAAGATCCTTCCACTGGTCGTTGTCGGAAACGGTGTCGCGGGCGATTTCCTTGACGATAATGCCGCCGGGCTCAACAACGCCGTAGAGGAGGTTCACATAGACCCACGGTGCGGTGGTGGTCACAAAACCGCCCTCGGTGGAGCCGTGGTCAGCGCTCTGGTTGTAGCTCAGGTACAGCAGCGCATCGGCATTCTTGATGGCATATTCGGTCGGATCGGTACAGTTCAGGGACAGAACGATGAGCTTGCCGGCGTCCTGCGCGTCCTCGATGAACAGCTCGGTCGCGTCGCTGATGGAGCCGTAGTCGCCGATGACAACGTCAGCTTCTTCCATGGTTTCAACCACGGTCACGCCCATTTCAGCCATGTACTTCTTGTAGCCTTCCTTGGCCGTCGCGTTGGAAGCGTCCACATAGACCTTCTTGTCGGTGGTCAGGGGCAGGAGGTTGTTGTCGTTCTTCACCAGAACGGCGGATTCAGCCATCAGGCGCTCGGTCAGCTCGACTTCCGCAGGATTGCGGGCAGCGCGCAGCTCTTCATCGTTGGTGATATCGGTCGGGTTCGCCGCCCATTCGGCGCTCGCGCAGATCGCGACAGCCTCGTCCACGTCGCAGTAGGGGTTGTCAAACAGACCCTTGTTGAACTTGAACCGCAGGATGCGGGTCGCCGCCGTGTCCACATTGACCTTCTCGACTTCGCCGGAAGCCAGACCGTCGATGATGGCCTGCGGATAGTTGGAGGAAGGAGAGGACTCCCATGCGCTGTAATCACGGATCATGCTGCCGGAGCCGAACATGTCGGTGCCGTTCGCCAGCGCGTCGTTGTACAGCCAGCCGATGGTCTGCTCGCCAAGGTCAACGCCCTCAGCGGTGATGCCGGTCATACGGCCGGGGTTGTTCGGACCGCCGCCCAGTGCCCACCAGTCGCTGACGACAACGCCGTCAAAGCCGAGGGTGTCACGCAGGTAGCTCATGGTCGTCTTGTCCCACTTGACGTCAACGGTGTTGGTGATGCCTGTGCCGCCGCAGTTCGTCATGACCCATTCAGAGCCGGCGTTCAGTGCAGCCGTCCAGCCGACCATCCAGTTGTCGAAGTTCTGGGCAACGGAGCGCGCATTGCCGAAGGAGGAGTCGCCGCCGCGGCCAATCCAGTGCTTCGTGCAGGATGCCAGACCGTTTTCTTCCAGACCGCGGATTTCAGCCGACACAACAGATGCGATGAGCTCGGGATTCTCGCCGTACTGTGCGCCGATTTCATTTGCATACGGCTCGAAGGTCACATGGACGCCGATTGCGCGCATGGCCTTGCCGTAGATGCTCGCCAGCTCGTAAGCCAGCTCGGGATCGTTCGCGGTGCCGAAGGCTTCGTGCGATTTGTCGATGTAGCCGCCGAATGCGTTGTACTCACGGTCGGACGTGATGACCATCGGCACGCCCAGGCGCTCGGCCTCCGCCGCAGCCTGCAGGTTGTTCAGCGTGTTGGTGATGGTGATGGGGGTGCCGTTCAGGTTGAACAGCTGGCAGGTCAGCTGATATTCGGTAATCATCTGACGCGCATCGGCAAGCTGCGTGTTCACGCAGAACAGCAGACCGACTTCCTCTTCAACCGTCATCTTGCTGAGGATGTCCGCGACGCGGGCGTCTGTTTCCTGACGCCAGTCCTCGTAGACGTCCAGCTCGCCGTCCTTGTCCAGATCCTTGAATTTCAGCCCATCCACCTCGAGGATGGTCGTCGTGCCGGGCATATAGCTCAGCTCGATCTGTCCGGTTGTTTCGTCCGCCTCAATCACGGCAAATTCGCAGTTGCTCTGCAGATAAGCCGTTTCGGCAGCCGTCGTTTCCTCGTCCGTTTCCGCAGCGCGGATGTCCATGACCTCCGCCGCAGATACGCTTTCGGTCGTCTCCTCGGCGATGCCGCCGCCGATGCAGCCAAACAGCAGCATACCAGCCAGCAGCAGGGACAAGCTCTTCTTCATACTTCTTTTGCTCCTTTCGCATTGAACGGATTTCCGCAATCAGCGGTCATCCGCTTCTGCCATGTGCCGTTTTGGGGGATAGCTCCTCCCGACAGGAACCATCTCTCTGCGGCATCTGAGCCTATATTATCACGGATTTTACCATTCATTTCAGAAAAAATGGACACAAAAAACGTTGGATTTCATCTTTTCCGTGCGTGCTGAAAAAATATGGCACATGGAATGAAAAATTCGCGCATTTTCACATGCCTGCGCCTGTCGCCGGTGTCCTGAAGGCGCTTTCGGCAGGTTTTCCGGCTGATTTTGCGCACAAAAAACAGAGCAGCAGGTTAATTCTGCTGCCCTGTACGATGGTTGAAATTACTCCGCGATGGTGACGCTGCCCCACAGGCTGGGGTTCTCGTTGATCTTCAGCGTGCCGGTCCATGCCATCTGCGGGATGTACTCGGTGCCGGGGCACGGATAGTCGATATCGGTGATGGCGAAGTCGCAGGCAAGCACGTCGCCCACAGCCGGCGTATACACAGCGATCTTGTTGTTGGAGAAGCATGCCCACGGGACGATTGCTTCCCACGTGAAGCCGTAGGTGGTCGTCTGCGCGGCGCACACATAGCCGTCCAGCACGTTCTCGCCGCCGTCGATGCCGACGCTCACGAAGCGCTGACGATTGTCCTTGGGCACCATGGTGCGGTCAATCGCGGTGTCCCAGTAGTCCTGATTCATGATGAAGTACACGAGGAAGTCGTTCGTGTCGTACTGGGTGCGAGCCGGGTCAGACGCGGGATTCGTGGAGATATAGAGCTTGATGTTGTCCATGCCGTCGATGGGCAGCATCTCAATCGCGCCGAAGGGCGTGTCCTCATGCACTTCCGCCGCGATGTAGAGGTTCGTTTCGTCCCATGCGAGATAGAAGTTCGCAGAAAGGTCGTCTTCGCCCTTCCAGAGCACAGCGTCACGGATGACCTGCGTGACATCCTTCACCACGGCGGGAGAATCGAGGTTCCAGTCATCGAGGTTGCCGTCGATGGTGATGCCGTTCGCCTTATGCGCGACGATGGAGGGCTTCTCCGCAGCCTCCTCCGCAAAAGCGACCGACACAATCGTCAGGATTACCATAACGCAGGCAAGCAGTTTTGTCCACTTCTTCATTTCATTGGGTCTCCTTTCACATTTCCTTCCGTCAGCTGCCGCTGACCTTGTCACAATCATTCTACCATAGGGACAATGAAAAAAAACAGGATGATTGCGCACATGAGTTTGGAAAATCCGAAACAGATTATTCAGCGCTCAGCCGCGTGCGAAGCGCCGCGCTCCTTGCAGAGGCATCCTCGCCCGCGTGCAGCGGCGACAGGATAAAGGTGTAGCAGTAGCGCTCATCGCAGGGCAGATACTGCTCATGCGTCACGATGCGCGACCACGAATTATCGCCGCCAACGCCGATTTGAATGGCGTTCAGCCGCAGGATGGTGCTGTCAAGCTTCTCCAGCTCATACGGATGGATATGGCGGTCGAGTTCATCGCTGGTGTAATGCAGTGCGCTGACCTCCATGGTCGTCTGCGCCGACGCCAGCAGCCCGAAGCCGGTATCATCTGTCAGGGCAATCCAGCGCACATCCGTCCTGTTGCCCGTTTCGGAGGACTTCACGTACGGCACGAAGTTGTCCGTAACCGTCGTTGCATAGCGTCCGACGCGCACGCCGTTGCTGCGGTCGATGTAGTTTTCCTCCGGTCCGCGCCCGAGGTACGTCATGTTCTCGTACTGCGCAGGAATCGTCAGCTGAACGCCGGCGACCGGAATATACACGAGCGACTCATTGTAATTCGGCGTGATTTCGACCGTCTGCGCGATGGCGCCGTCGCCGTAGATGACGTAGGTGCTGTCGAGCCGCAGGCCATTAAGCGCCGGATACGTGCCGCGAACGGCGATGGTCACCTGCGTATCCGCCGCTGTGACGGCAAATTCCTCCACCGCGTACTCGCCCGTTTCCTTCCACGCCTGATTGAACACGAACAGCCCGTAGCCGAAGCCGGTATCATTGTCCGTGCGCGCGCGATAGAAGCTGCCGACTGCGCCGCCTTCCGGTTCAATCAGCGCCTGACCATCCGCCTCGTAGCGCGTCATCCTGCCGGTCTGCCGGTTGAAGGCGACCACAAAGCTCTCGCCGGTGATGGTGATGGTCTCGCCGTCCTCCGCCATTTGAACACCCGGCAGATTCTCGGTCGGATTCGCTTCGGGCAGCGCCGGATTCAGCTCGAACTGCTCCGTCGCCGTCACGTGACCCGCCGTAAGCAGCCCTTCATCCTCGCGCAGCGTGACCGTCAGGTTCAGGAAGTACGAGCATCCCGCCTGCAAATCCTCGTCATGCCATTCGTAGGGGATTTGCAGCGCAAGCGTGCCGGGTTGATTCGTGTCGGGGTCGATGCACGCCATGTGCAGCGCATTGCCGGAAATCGCACCCTCCTGCAGCACCGTTTCATCGCGCAGGAGCTGCCAGTGCAGGTCGTACTTGTCCGCCGGGTCGGTAAACAGCGCATAATTTCTGACCTCGATCACGCCGTTCATCACGTCCACATCGGAGAACTTCAGCGTTTGATAGTGATACCTGACCTCCGCCATTTCCGGCTGAACCGTGCGGTCGGGCAGCAGCAGGCCATTCGCGCAGAAGTTGCCGTCATGGATGGTTTCGCCGTAGTCGCCGCCGTAGCCGAAGTACGTTTCGCCCGCGTCGTTCGTCAGGTAAATCGACTGGTCAATCAGGTCCCAGATGAAGCCGCCCTGCAGGTTGCGGTACGTGTCGAACGCAGCCCAGTATTCGTCCATGTTGCCGACGGAATTGCCCATCGCGTGTTCATATTCGCACTCAATCATGGGCAGACTGCCGTCCGCCTCGCCGTGCGCAATCAGCTCCGCCGGCAGCGCGTACATGCCGCTCTGCACATCGATGCCGGTTTCAATCATGTCCTTCGCCTGCTCGTAATGCCACGGGCGATCCTTCGTTTCCTCATGCAGCACGCGTGTCACGCCTTCGGGATCCTCGTAGGGCGACACGAGAATCTTCCGCGTAATCACCGGATTCTTGTTCTCGTTGCCGAGGCTCCACATGACGACGCTCGCGTGATTCCGGTCGCGCCGCACCATGCTGTATTCGCGGTCGATGATGGATGCGGACAGGTAGTCCGTCAGGCGCTCGTTCTCCGTGGTCATGTTGCTGTGGCACTCCACGTTCGCCTCATCCACCACGTAGATGCCGTACACATCGCACAGGTAGTACCAGTACGGGTTATTCGGGTAATGCGAGGTGCGCACGGCGTTGATGTTGTTCTCCTTGAGGATGCGGATATCCTCCTCCATAATCTCCTTCGTCAGCGCGTAGCCGTACTCCGGATGCGTTTCATGGCGGTTGACGCCCCTGAAGGAAATCGGTTGACCGTTGATGCGGATGAGATCCTGATCCGTCGTTTCGCCCTCGTACCAGCCGCTTTCGGTCGTCTTGTACGTGATTTTGCGGAAGCCGACCAGATAGCTTTCGTAGACCGTGCCCTGCGCGGTTTCCTCCTCCAGCACCAGCGTGTAGAGGTACGGGTCCTCCGCGCTCCACCTTCTCGGCGCGCTGACCGGCATCGTCAGCACAACCTCCTGCTCCTCGCCTGCCGCCACCGTCACGGTTGCCTCGCCGCCTGCAAGGGAAAGCGCATTGCTCTCCGCGTCCGTCAGATGCACCGTCAGGCTGATATCGCCCGCCGCCTCCGCCGTGTTGCGCACGTATGCCGTGACGCTCAGCTCGCTGTCGGTGAAGGTATCATCGAAGTCGGTGATAATGCGCATGTCGCGCACCTGCATTTTCGGCGTTGCGTACAGGTACACATCGCGGAAGATGCCGGACAGGTCGAACATGTCCTGATCCTCCACCCAGCTGCCGTCGCACCAGCGGTACACCTTGACCGCAAGCACGTTTTCGCCGTCAAAATTCAGGTAGGGCGTGATGTCAAACGAATGCGTGGTGAAGCTGTCCTCCGCATAACCGACCTGCACGCCGTTGACCCACAGGTACATCGCCGCGTCAACGCCCTCGAACACGATGTACACGCGCCGGTCCGCCCAGTCCTCCGACACGGAGAACGAATGGCGGTACAGTCCGACCGGATTGTAGACCGTGGGCGCAGTCGGCAGCGTGCGCGGATAGCCCACATCGCTGTTGCCGGACTGGCGCGCAAACTTCTGCGTGCTGTTCGTGTAAATCGGGTAGTCGTAGCCTTCCGTCTGCCACACCGACGGTACGAAAATGTCGCTCCAGCCGCTGTCATCATAGCCGACGGCATGGAAATCGCCCGCCGCCTCCGCCGCATCATGGTTTTCGTACCATGCGAAGCGCCAGTTGGTCTGGCTGAGCAGCTGATAATACGGCGAAAGCTCCTTGCGGTAGTCGCGCGCGCCGTTCAGCGCATTGTCCGCCGTATCGTAGGGGATGGTGTCGATGCGCGCCTGCTCCCTGTTGATGGAGACGATATCGCAGTTGCGCTCGCCGACCTCGCCCTCGGTTGAGCCGTTCCACTCATAGCCTGTCCATTCAACGCCCTCCGCGAGTGCGGCAGAAAGCGTCAGCAGCAGAAGCAGCAGGAGGCACAGGCAGGTTCGTTTCTTCATGGATTTCCCTCCCTTAATGATGGATTGCCTTAACAGTTTCAGCAGTTTGTTCGGATGCCTTTGCGGTCATGCCTTCGTCTGGTTTTTCCGGTCTCCTTCGCCTTCCTTCCTGTTGCCTGTGTTGTATTTTCCAATTACCGCTTCATTATTTCCATGGTGCAGGGTGCATCGCGCACAGGGATGATGCGAAAATCCGGTACACGCGCCGGAATTATGGACACTGTGCTGAATTTTGCCGACTTTTATGATATAATTGCATCGTGAAAGGCTGGCGCAATCAGGCGCAGCTTGGTTTTCCGTTCTAATTCAGGAGGATTCAGCCATGTATCAGGTGTTGATCGTCGATGATGAGCTTCCGGCACAGCGCTTTGTCCGCAACATCATCGAGCAGTTCGCCAAGGATTATCAGGTGGTCGGCACGGCGTCCGGCGGTGAGCAGGCCATGGAAATTCTTGCGAAGCACCCCATCGACCTGCTGATTACCGACATCAGCATGCACGGCATGACCGGCATCGAGCTGGCGCAGGAGGCGCGCAAGCTGCAAAGCGACATCCACATCGTCATCATCAGCGGCTACGGCGAATTTGAGTACGCGCAGGGCGCCATTCAGGCGAATGTCGATGATTACCTGCTCAAGCCCGTCAGCATCCGCAAAATGACGACCATGCTGCAGACCATCGCCAAGAAGCTGGATTCCGAAAACGCCGTGCGCACCGCGACGCTGCTGCCTGCCATCGCCTGCTCGCAGTATTACGACGAGGAGGCGGCGCGGCAGCTCTACGGTCGGCGCAGCTTCCGTTTCGCGCTCGTCCGCTGGGGCAACCTCGACATGATGCTGCCCAAGACGCTGACGGCCACCGCGCTGATGCCCTCGCAGGACGCCTATTTTCAGGCGCTTCGCGGCCGTGACGATGACGAGCGCATCCTGATTGCCGCCGATGCCGCATCGGAGGATCTGCTCATTCACCTGAGCGTCTACCTGACGCGTCCCGGCACCATGTCCACATGGACCGCCATCTACACGCCGTCCGCTCAGCCGATTGAAACGCTGCCATCCTTCATCAAGTGGGCAATGACGCTGCTGCACCGGCAGGTCGTCATCGGCAAGCACCAGATTCTGCAATACACCGGCGGCACATCGAGCGAGGACGTCATGCGCCTGCCGACCGCCGACATGAAGCAGCTCTCCTACTTCATCAGCACCGGCAAGAACCGCATGATCAAGGAGTATTTCGTCACGCTCGCCGTCAACTGGGAGCGCAGCCAGATTCCGCAGCGGCAGGTCTGGCACATGGGTCGGCAGATGATCCATCAAATCGCCACGAGCTATCAGCCCGTTTACAACCGCCTGGAGGAGCTGCTGCAGGAGTTCAATGAGCTCATCCGCTGCGCAAACTCCTACGGCGACCTCATGTACGGGCTATACGCGGCGCTGTTTGATAACGACAATGTCAAGGATCGCCGCATGTCCACCCGTGAGCTCTACGATTACGCCGTGCAGTACATCGACGCGAACTACGCATTGCCGCTGAGCATGCAGAGCGTCTGCGATGAAATCGGCATTTCCCAGACGTACCTGAGCCGCCTGTTCCGCAAGTACAGCGACACGACGTTCAACGCATACCTGACCCGGTGCCGCATGGAAGCCGCCATGCGCCTTCTGCGCGAAAAGCCGGATTATCTGCTGCGCGACGTCGCTACCTGCGTGGGGTATGACGATTCGTCCTACTTCACGAAGGTATTCCATCAGTATACAGGGCAAACGCCTTCGCAGTTCATCGAATCCGGGAATACATAAGATTCCCGGATTCCTTTTTTTCAGGAGATTCCCAGAGGCATATTGGCGAGCATGGCAAGGGGGCTTTCCGGTCGCCCCCTTGACCCCTTCGGATGCACTCCCATGTATGTTGATTTGTAATGAAACTATATGATTTTTGCTGCACACAAAGTCAACTATGGGGTATCCGAAGGGTGCAGGGGCGACCGGAAAGCCCCTGCATTTTTGTCCCACACAAGGTCAACTATGGGGAATCCGAAGGGTGCAGGGGCGACCGCAGACTTCGTCTGTTTTTCTGCCCCTGCGGTCAACTCCCCCAGAGGGCTTTGCGGTCGCCCTCTGGACTCCTTCGCAATGCACTCCCATGTGAGTTGATTTGTAATGAAACTGTATGTTTTTTGTCCCACATAAAGTCAACTATGGGAATCCGAAGGGTGCAGGGGCGACCGCAGACTTCGTCTGTTTTTCTGCCCCTGCGTTTTTTATTTCATCTGCTGCTTCAGCCTGACGCGATCAATCTTCATGTTCGCCGTATGCGGCATTGCCTCCAGCTGAACAAACACATCGGGCAGCATGTACCGCGCAAGCTTCTCCCTCAGCGCCTGCTTGAGCTGCTTTTCATCCGCGCTGCCGACATAGAAGCACCAGATGTGGTCCTTCTCCGCATCGTAGAGGATGCAGCCCTCTGCGACCTCCCTGACCGCCCCAAGCGCCGCCTCCACCTCGCCAAGCTCCATGCGGTAGCCCATGTGCTTGATTTGCAGGTCGCGGCGGCCCATGACCATCAGCTGACCATCCTCGCGGAGATAGCCGATATCGCCTGCGCGGAAGAACCGCTCATACCAGCCGCGGTTCAGCGGGTCAACCACCCACGAAGCTGCTGTGCGCTCCGCATCGCGGTGATAGCCGCTTGCAATCCACGGGCTGGAAACAAGCATTTCACCGGGCACGCCGGGCGCAGTCTCCTCGCCGTTTTCGTCAACAAACAGGATGTGCGCCAGCTCAAACGGCTTGCCGACCGGCAGTCGTCCCTCCGGCGGCTTGTTCGGGTCAACCTTGCCGACCGCCACCGAGAACATCTCCGTCGAGCCGTAGAAATGCCACCAATCCGCATTCGGCGTCGCTTCCATCCAGACGCACAGCGGCAGCCACGGCATGCTTTCGCCGGACATGATGCCCCAGCGCAGCTCCGGCAGGCATCCCGGCGTGAGCACACCGGCATTCGATACCGCCACGAAGCTGGACGGCGTCATGCACAGCACCGACACGTGCCTGTCCCTGAGGCACTGCACCATCTTCTTCGGGAAGGTCAGCACGCCTGCGGGCAGCAGATACACCGGCGCGCCCAGCGCAATCGGCGGGAAAATCTCCAGCAGGGAGTTCGCATAGAAGAACGGCGACTGGTTGCCGAACACAACGTCCTCCGTCATGCCGTACACGCTGATGGTCGCTTCCGTCCAGTGGATGTAGCTGAAATGCGTCTGCACCGAGCCCTTCGGGATGCCGGTCGAGCCGCTTGTGTACAGCACGGACATCGGATCGTAGACGCTCGTCTGACTGCGGATTTCCGCCAGCCTATCCGCGTCCTCTGCCGTTGCCTCCGCGTCCTGCATCATCACCAGCGGCGCCGTCACCTTCTCGCAGCCGTGCAGCGCCTTCGCGCCCTTTTCGTCCGCCAAAATCGCGGCAGGCTGCATGAGCGTCAGCAGCAGCGTCAACCGCTCCGCCGGCATGGTGATATCCAGCGGCGCATAGGCGCATCCTGCGGCAACCACGCCGAATATCGCCGGCAGATTGTGGATGCTTCGCGCATCAATCAGCAGCGCCACCACCTGACGCGTCCTCGCAACCTTCGCCAGCGCCGTGCCGACAGACCGCGCCGTTGAGAGCAGCCCTGAAAACGTCAGCTGCTCCCTGTCGTCAAAAAAGGCGCACCGATCCGGCACGCGCTGTGCCGTTTCCTCCAGATATTGCAGGATGTTTCGTTTCATCAGTCTACACTCCCTCCCGTATTCATCATATATTCCTGATAGGGGTACTGGCTGATCCATTGCTGTGCGCACCGCTCGTAGGTGTCATAGGCTTCATCGCCGCGATGATCCTCCAGCCTGACAAGCTTTTGCAGATCCTCCGCCAGCCTGCGCGAGAAAATGATGCTGCCCGCCACATTCAGGTGCTGCCAGTCTGCAAAATGCGTGGTATACCGCAGGCCGTAGCGCATTTCCGGATCGTTGTAGTTGATGCCGGTGATGCCGTATTCCGCCGCAATTTCCCACAGCGCGTTGTAGTACATGTGGTCATAGGCGTAATCCGGATTCGGCATCCCGACCAGGATGAGCGTGATGCCCTTTTCCTGCACAAGCTCGAAGATTTTGCGGGCATATTCCTCCTCGCGGCTGTTCATGTTGCGCTTCATTTTCGTCCACACGAACGACGGGCGCTGATGCGTTTCGGTTTCGTTCGCCTCGATGTAGCCCTTCCAGTCGCTGCCGCGTCCGCCGTTTGTCGCCGGAAAGAGGAAGTCCTCCGCCGTCACCTTCTGGTAATTGCTGTGCACCTGCGGCAGGGCAAGCATATACCCGATGGCGTCTACCGGGTTCGTCACGCACGCCAGCATCGCGCCGAAGCGGTTCTCGAGGCCGAGAATGCCGTAGGTGGACATGATGATGCGCCCGCGCTTTGATTCGTCCGCGTCATAGATGGCGGGCTTCGCGTCCAGCAGGATGATTTTGGGCGACTGCGTCTTGAGCGCCTCCTGAATGGTGTAGTAGCTTACCCAGAAGGGCTGCTCGGCGCTGCACAGGTCGTAGGACGAGATGCCGTATTCCGCCCAGAGGATATTCGTGTTGATGCCTGCATAGAACATGCTCGTCCCGACGGCCAGCACATCAATCGTGTTTTCCGGCTGACTGTAGTAGTTCAGCATGCTGCAAATGCCGTAATCATTCTTGGGCGTAAGCACGTAGGAGGCGTATGCCGTCAGGAGGACGGCAATCAGGCAAAAGCATACCAGCCGCAGGAAAAACAATGCCTTTGACTTCTTCCCCGGCCGCGTTGTTTCCGACATGCTTCATCACCCTCCTCAGAATTGCGCGTAGAGGAATGCCTGCGCGTCATAGCCCGTACCATAAACGCCGAAAATCAGCACCGACAGCAGCAGAAGCAGCATCAGCGGCCAGCGGATGAACCATTTGCCGCGTGCCAGCGCGCCGCAGACGTCCTTCTTCTTTTCGCACAGGATGTCCACCACCAGCACGATAATCATGCCGATGAGCGCGATGACCCATTCCAGCGCCGTCATGATGCCGGTCAGCTGTCCTGCCGCATCCGCAAATCGCCAGTTGGCGAAGGTGCCCTTCAGCAGCGAAAAGCTCACCTTCGCGTCCGGCGTGAAGGCGAAATACTGCGCGAAAAGCACGATCAGCAGCGTCCGCAGGATGCGAATCGGCTTCATCCAGCCGTCCTTGGGCAGGTGCAGCTTCTTCCGCAGCTGCTTCCATGCAGGGTCGAGCAGCATCGAAATCGCCATCAGCAGCCCGAAGTAACCGCCGTAAATCACCGCGTTCCAGCTGACGGCATGCCACACGCCGATGAGCAGGAACACGGGGATGGTCGCCAGCGCGGTCGGGAGAATACGCCCTGCGCGTTTGCCAAAGAGCTTTTCCGCCGCGTGACCCAGCCTGATGCCGGCATGAGACGTTGCCAGCGGGTACAGCACATACGTGCGGAACCACGCGCCCAGCGTGATATGCCAGCGCCGCCAGTAATCCGCAACGCTCTGCGCAAAGAACGGGCGCTTGAAGTTCAGCGGCAGCTCAATGCCGAGCATCCGCGAGAAGCCGCGCACGACGTTCATGCCGCCGGAAAAGTCCATATACAGCCGGACGCCGTAGAGCGCGACGCACAGCAGAATCAGCCAGCCGGAAAGCTCGCCGCCCTCGAGGAGCTTGTCTGTCGTCGGCGCGAGGCGATCGGCAATGACCATTTTCTTGAAATAACCCCACAGCATGAGCTGCGCGCCGGACACGAACGTATCCGGGTCGAACCGGTGTCCTTCGCTCAGCTGCGGATTCAGCTCCTTCCACGCGGCAATCGGTCCCTGCGAAAGCTGCGGAAAGAAGCCGAGGAAGAGCCACACGCGCATCGGGTCACGCGGCACCTGCACCTTGCCGCGGTACGCGTCAATCAGGTAGCCGGACGCCTGGAACGTGTAATAGCTCAAGCCAATCGGCAGCGCGAAATCCCACACGGAGAGCAGCTTCGGCAGATTCTTCACGCCCCATGCTTCAAGCACCGACGCGCTGCTTGTCGTCAGGAAGCTGTTCAGCTGCGCCGCCAGCGATGGATTGAATTTCAGCAGCAGCATGGAGCCGAGCTCCAGCACCAGCGTCAGCGCCAGCATGAGCCGCCGACCCCTGCGCATCTTGACAAGCGCCCACGAGCCGCCCCACGCGACCAGCGCAACGACCGTCAGGTGGACAAGGCTCATCCAGCCGGAAAGCGCCGCAAACGTGATGCTCGCCAGCGTCAGCACCCATCGCCGCGCCTTGACGGGCATCAGGTAATACAGCAGCAGGACGCCGAGGCAGAACAGCAGAAATTCACCCGACAAGATGCTCATGCTCCACCTCCTGACGAAGGGCACGCCGGTCAATCTTGCCGCTCCCCGTGCGCGGCAGCGTCTCGCGCCGGAGCAACCTGTCCGGCAGCATGTATTTCGGCAGCGACCTGCGCAGCGATGCTTTAAGCGATTTGCCGTCCGTTTCGCCGGTGTACGCGCCGATAATCAGCCCTGCCGCCGCATCGAAGTAACAGCATGCCAGCGTCACGCCGTCCGCCGCATTCATGGCGCACTCGATTTCGCCCAGCTCGATGCGGTAGCCGCTGCGCTTGATCTGGTCATCCCTGCGCCCGAGGAACATCAGCTCGCCGCGGTCGTTGTATTCGCCCAAATCGCCCGTATGGTACAGCAGCTCGTGAATCTGCGGCCGGAGCGGATTGAGCCGAAACGCCGCCGCCGTCTTTTCCGGCGCGTTGTAATAGCCCGCGGACAGGCACGTGCCGCCGACGCAGATTTCCCCGTCCAGCAGCACAATGCGCGTGTTTTCGCAGGGATATCCGATCGGCAGGCTGTCCGTGTCGGCAAATTCGCGGTCGATGCGGTACCATGTGCAAACGTCGGTAATCTCCGTCGGACCGTACATGTTGACATAATCCGCCTCCGGCACCGCCTTCCGCCAGAGATTCAGCGTGCTGCACGGCATGATTTCGCCGCAGAAGAACACGCGCTTCAAATCCGGCAGGCAATCAGGCGACAACGCCGGTGCAGCCGCGGTCAATGCAGACGGCACCCAGAAAATCGTGTCAATCTTCCGTTCCTTTAATCCGGACAGCAGACGCCTGGGGAACATGAAGTCGCCGCGTGGAAGCATGTACAGGCAGCCGCGCCGCTTCATGGCGCAGTAGATATCCAGCACGGAATTGTCGAAATAAAACGGCGCCTGCGAACCAAATCGCAATCCTTCCGGCAGCCTGAGCGCGCCGCACGCCCACTCGATGAAGTCAATGACGCTGCGGTGGGTGATAGAAACGCCCTTCGGCACGCCGGTCGAGCCGCTGGTAAAGAGCACGTACAGCAAATCCGTGTCAATCAGCTGACCTCTGCGTTCGTCAAGAAGCGCGTCATCCGCCGCATCCGGCACATCCGCGATATGCAGCACCGCCGCGCCATGCGCAAGCCGCTCTGCCAGCGCAGCAAACTTTTCCTCGCAGACAATCAGCGATGGTTTCAGCGATGCGCAAATAAGCCGCATTCTCTCCTCCGGCATGGAGGAGTCCAGCGGCGTATAGCAGCACCCCGCGCACGCCGCGCCAAGCATGGCGGCGATGCACATGGGGCTTTTTTCCATCAGAATGAGGACAGGCGTCTGAAACGGTGCATACTGCGCCGCGGCTGAGCCAATCCGCCGCGCCAGCTGACGCGTTTGAGACCATGTAAGGGCGCTGTCCGGCGATTCGTACGCCAGCGCATCCGGCGCACGCAGCGCCGCCTCATCCAGCCAGTCTGTTACGCGTCGGGTCACTTTTCCGCCTGCAAACGATGCACAAGCGCCAGCATCGCATCGGTGCTGTTGAAATTCTCCGGCTCAATGTCAGCTGTGGTAATATGCACGTCAAACGCATCGTCCAACCCGGCGATGATTTGCGTCAAATCAAGCGAATCAATCAATCCGTCGTCAATCAGTGCCGTTTCGGTTTCAAAATCAACGTCATCCTTGATTTCCCGCAGCACCTCAAGCAGCTTTTGCATGTCCTCCATCAGTCAAAATCCTCCTTTTATTCCTTTACGATTTCCTTTCAGCAGCGTCCCATTTTCCCCGGACGGGGCGTTCGTGAAAAAACACCGTACGGGGATGCGTAAGGAGGTGCGCATCCCCGAAAGGCATATTAAGCGTTGATGCGGTTGCCGGTTTCGGGATCGAAGAGGTGGAGCTTCTCCATGTTCGGGGTCAGCTTCAGCTCCTTCTCCTTCGGCGGATGCTCCGCAGTGCTCTTGTAGACAACAACCTTTTCGCCCACGCGGACGTAGATGAGATACGCGTCGCCCAGCGGCTCGATGGAATCAACGTGCGCCGAGATGACATTCTCATCGCCTGTCGCAATCTCGAAGTCAGACGGACGAACGCCGAGGTTGACCTGCTTGCCGACATAGGGCTGCACGTCCGCCTTCATCCTGTCGGGCACAGTCACCTTAAAGGACTTGGCGTCGAGCACCAGCCCGCTGCCGGCCTGCCGAACCGTGCAGGGGAAGATGTTGATCTGCGGCGTGCCGAGGAAGCCTGCCACGAACTCGTTCGCCGGATGGTCGTAGAGGTCGTTCGGCGTGCCCTGCTGCATGATATGACCGGCGTTCATCAGCACGATGTGATCCGCCATGGTCATGGCTTCGGTCTGGTCGTGCGTGACGTAAATGGTGGTGATGTTCAGCTGCTCCTGAATCTTCTTCAGCTCATAGCGAACCTGATCGCGCAGCTTCGCGTCGAGGTTGCCCAGCGGTTCGTCCAGCAGGAAGACCTGCGGATCGCGCACGAGGGCGCGTCCAAGCGCAACGCGCTGACGCTGACCGCCGGAAAGTTCAGCCGGACGGCGGTCGAGCAGGTTCTCAATGGACAGCATGTTTGCCATGTAATTGACGCGCTTTTCGATTTCATCCTTCGGCGCCTTCTTGGTCTTCAGGGCGAAGGACATGTTCTCGCGCACCGTCATATTCGGATACAGCGCGTATTCCTGGAACACCATGGCGATGTTGCGTTCCTGCGGCGGCACGAAGGTGGTATCCTTCTTGCCGTTGGCGGCGGTCATGACCGTATCGCCGAAGCGGATTTCGCCGGAAACGGGATGCAGCAGACCCGCGATGCAGTGCATGGCGGTCGACTTGCCGCAGCCGGAAGGTCCGAGGAACACGCAAAATTCGCCGTCCTTGACCTCCAGATTCAGCTTATCCAGCACAAAAGTCTTTCCCTTGTTGTAGCTAACGCTCATGTCTCTGATCGAAATGGAAGCCATGATATCTACGACCTTTCTGTGGAGGCAACGAGGCAGCGATGCCATTATTATATGCCATCCGGTGGATAATTGCAAGACAGCAGACAGTGCCTGCACCCTTCGGAGCGCCATCTTCTCTGGAATCCATAAGAAACCGGACGAAGTCTGCGCGACCGTGCTCGGGATGAATGGAATGCTTTATGAAGATGTTCGGGAATGACCGGCGGCAAAGGAGGCGACTGCCGGTCATCCCGAACGGGACACGCGTTATTTACTCGCCGAAGGATGCAACGTCGATGCCGTAGCCGTAATCATACAGCGGATTCTCGATATCCAGCGGCATATCCTCGCGCTGCGCGAGCACCTGATCCATGGAGGCCGGAATCTGGAACGGCGTCTTGCCGGTGATGGCAGTTTCGCCGAAGAGCGCTTCCGCAACCGCTTCCGCACCGCTGGTCACGCCGGGACGATATGCCAGCAGGATGCTGTCGCAGGTTTCCGTCACAGGGGTCATCACGTATGCGCGGTTCATCAGCACAACGGCAATGACATTCGCGCCGGCGTTGTCAAGCGCCTTCATCAGCGCCACCTGATCCTCAGGGAATTCAAGCGTATCCGCACCCCATTCCGGGTCATGCGTGCCGCTCTTTTCGCCCAGGACGACCACGGCAGTCACGCCCGTCAGGTCGGCAGGGATTTCCTCAGCCGTCGCGTAATACGTCACGTTGTCCGCGCCTGCCTTGCTCTGGAACGCCTCCAGCAGCGTCGTGCCGGTCAGCTCCGTCGGGGACTTCGCGGTCCAGCCGCTGTTGAGGGCGCGCAGGTCGGTCGCCAGCTCGCCAGCCACCACGAAGGACTTGCCGGCAAGGGATTCGGCATTTTCATACTTGACCAGCGTCAGGGACCTTGCAGCCGCTTCCTTGGCAACTGCCTTGTGCTCGTCGCTGCCCACGATTTCGGACGCCGCGTCAGCATCCACATACGGATTTTCAAAGATGCCCAGCTGGAACTTGGCGATCAGGATGCGGCGGCATGCGTCCTTCAGACGGCTCTCGTCAACGCTGCTGATCAGCTGATTCGTGGAGCGCACGCCCGCGCCGCCCAGAATGTCGGCACCGGCATTCGCCGCGCCCGCGAAGTTCAGACCCCAGTCGGTCTGGATGAGGCCTTCAAAGCCCAGCTCGTTGCGGAGCAGGTCGGTCATGACGACGGCGCTCTGGTCCGCGGAGTTCTCGACCGCGTCGCCGCCCAGATAGGGCACGGTGGAGTAGCCGTAGGGCATGACCGCCGCAACACCCGCCGCGATGGCCGCCTTGAAGCCAGCCAGATGCAGCTCAAGGGAATCCTCGGCGATGGTCAGAGGAGACGCGTCCACGCCGTTCTCCTGCGCGCCTGCGCCGGGGAAGTGCTTAACGGTCGCGATGACGGAGTTTTCAGAGAGGCTGGAGCCCTGCTGGAGCGACAGCACAGCCGCCACAATCAGCTTCTGCACAACCTCGGTGTCCTCGGAGTACGTCTCCTGATTGCGTCCCCAGCGGGGGTCGGTCATCAGGTCCGCGTCAGGCGAAAGCGCCATGCGGACGCCGACCGCCATCAGCTCCTCGCGAAGCACATCGTTCAGGCGCGTCACGAGGTCTGCATCGTTCGCGGCGCCCTGATTGAGCTGGTCGGGGAGGAACGTCGCGTCGCTGATGAACGCGGCGCCGATTTCCGTATCCATGGAGAAGACGACCGGGATGCCCAGCGCGGAGCTTTCGGACAGCTCCTGAATCTCGTTCGTGCGCTCGGCGGCATCCTTCGCGCTGTCAAACACATACTCGTAAACGAGTGCGAAGCCCACGTTGTAATCGGTAAACCAGCTGTCCTTCTTGGAGACGAGGGTGAGGTGCACCATCTGCGACGCCATCTGGACAGGCTCCATGCGGCCAAGCAGGTCATCCGCACGCTCCTCGGCGCTCAGACGCCAGTCCTCATAGGGGTCAAGCGCGCCGTTGTCGTTCAGATCCCTGAACTGATAGCCATCCACCTCGATGATGTTCTTGACGCGCGCGCCAAGCTCGGGCTGGACATAGGTTGCTTCTTCCGCCGAAGCCGGAAGTGCGGACAGCGCCAGTATTGCTGACAGGACCGTCGCTGCGATTTTCTTCAGGTTCATCATCGTTTCTGTTTCCTTTCCTAAGCCGCTCCTCAGCACCGCCGAATTGCGCGGCGCCTTCAATTTCGCATCAGCTCGCCGTCACAGCGCCGCTCATCTGACCACTGATCAGGTACTTGCCCATGAAGATGTAGAGCACCAGCACCGGCAGCGCCAGAATCAGGGAGCCTGCCATCTGGACGTTGAACTCCGCCGCCATGGTGCCGGCAAGCTCGTTCAGGGCGATGGTCGCGGGCTTTGAATCGTAGCCGCCGAGCACCAGCGCGAAGAGCATCTCGTTCCAAATGGACGTGCACTGGAAGACAAAGACCGTAATGGTTGCGATTTTCGTGTTCGGGACGACAATCTTGCGGTAAATCTGCCACACGCCGTTGCCGTCAATCATCGCCTGACGAATCAGCGCGTCCGGCACGTCGGCGTAATAGCCGCGCATCATGACCGTGCACATCGGCATACCGAAGACCGTATGCACCAGCACCAGACCCCAGACATTGTCATAGAGGTCGAGCGCGTTGATCGTCTGCAAAAGGGGAATCAGGATCGCCTGGAAGGGCAGGTACGTCGCCGCGACCAGCGCGATGAAGAAGACGTTGTTCAGCTTGAACCTCCACTTGCTCAGGCCGTAGGCGCAGATGGAGCCGAGGAAGACCGAGCCCAGCGCGCCGAAGATTGTCACGAACAGCGATGTCATCAGCGGCAAGCCCAGCTCCTCCATGGCGCTCGCGTAGCCCTCAAGCGTCCATTCGGAAGGCGGCGTAATGGGGGTTGTGGTCATGACCTCGGTGTTTGTCTTGAAGGAGGTCATCACCGTGCCCCAGAAGGGCAGCATGTAGAACACCAGAAAGACGACCATGATGAGATAATACACGATATGCAGCACCGTCATGTGCCACTTCGGCTTGACCCGAACGGTCTGAGCCTGCTGAGCGGCCTTGCTGCGTTCAATGCTCGCATTGTTTTGCATACCGTCACTTCCTCCTGTTCGTCCAATATGTCAGCGGCAGAATCAGCACAAGCACCAGCGCCAGCAGGAAGCAGCTGATTGCCGCAGAGTATGCGAAGTTATTGCTCTGGAAGGCCTCGTTGTACATCCAGATCGGCAGCGTCCACGCGGACGAGGTCGTGTAGCCGACAAGGGAGACGATGAAATCGAACGAGCGCAGCGCGTACATCGCCAGAATGGTGATGCAGGAGCCCATCGCGCCCTTGAGCTGCGGAATGATCAGCTTCATGTAGATGCGGGGCATATACGCGCCGTCCAGCTTTGCCGCGTTGATGATGTTCGTCGGGACGTTCTTGATTGCCGCGAGGAAAATCACCGCGACATAGCCCGAGAACTGCCAGACCATGGCAATGATGACCGACAGCATAATCGTGTTGTTCGACGACGCCCACATCAGGTGTCCGCTCTTCATCGCTGCCGAAACATCCACGCCCAGAATCTGCAGGAAGGAGTTCAGCACGCCGCCGGACGGACGATACATGTAAGCCCAGACCGTGCCGGTTACGACGAAGGACAGCGCGAAGGGCAGCAGAATCAGCGTGCGGAAGACCGCCGTGCCGCGCAGCCCCTGATCCATGATCAGCGCCAGACCGAGCCCCAGCAGCAGGCACAGCGGAATCAGGCAGAACAGCAGCAGCGTGTTCCTGAGCGCCGGCCAGAAGGTGTCGCTGGTGAACATTTTGACGTAGTTGCCGAAGCCGCCCCAGCCGTAGCTGGCTTCCAGCTCGCCGGCCTGCCAGTCCGAAACGGACACCCACAGGTTCCAGCCAAGGGAAACGTAAACAAAGTAAATCAGCAGCGCCGCCGGAATGCAGAGCCAGATCAGCGGATGACGGTCGAAGAATTTGGTGACCGGCGCCGTCACCGCCGGCGCAAAGCGCTTCAGCAGCAGCTGATACGCGAGGATCAGGGCGACAAGCACCATGCAGACGATCCAGAACGTATCGTTGGAGAAGGTCATGTAACCAAGGTTATAAAAGAATTCCGATATTGTTTCCATAGGCAGTCCCTCCATCAGCAATTGGGACAGACAGGAGATAGACGGGGAAGAAGCTTCCTGTCCCGGGAAGCTCCCTCCCCGCGTTTTGAGAGGAGGCAATTATTGGAGGCGATTCCGAATTTCGGAGCTCGCAGTGCTAACGGTCTGTCCCCTGCCTATTCGTTATTCAGCCGTATCGTAGCTCAGACCCCAGCCGTAGTCGTACAGCGGGTTCTCAAGGTCAAAGGAGACGTCGCCTTCCTGATTGTTGACGGATTCCATGTCGCGGGGGAACTGAATCGGCGTCTTGCCGGTCGGGTTGTTGATGCCAAAGAGGGTCTCGGCGATGGCGATGCCGCCCTGAGAGCCCGGATAGTAGGCTTCGAGGATGGCCTTCGTGTTCTCATCGCACCAGGTCAGGATGTAGGGACGGCCGCCGGTCACAACCGTGACGACAGGCTTGCCGCTTGCCACAGCCGTTTCAAGGATTTCCTGCTGGCTCGCGGTGATCTCCAGCGTGTCATAGCCCCACGGCGGATCGTGCTGGTAGCTCGGCTCGCCGACGGACACGATGATGACATCCGCATCCTGTGCCAGCTCCGCAATGCGCGTCACGTCCTCCGCCTCGTAGATGACGGTGGTCTTATCGCCGGCGTATTCCGCGATAGCGTCAGCAATCGTCAGCCCTTCCTGCTGAGAGGACCAGCCGCCGACCAGGGAGTCCATATCGCCGGCACGCGGGCCGCAGACCAGAATCGTCTGCTCCGCATTCGCGTCCAGCGGCAGGATGCCGTCGTTCTTGAGCAGCGTCATTGCCTTTTCAGCCGCTTCAAGGTTCACCGCCTGATTTTCTTCGTTGCCGACGTAGGACACGGCGTACTCAACGTCGCAGTAGGGATTCTCGAACATGCCCATCTGGAACTTCACCAAAACGATGCGCGTCGCGGCGGCCGTCAGGATGTCCTCGTCAATCTTGCCCTCGTTGTAGTACTGCTCCATGTAGTCGATCAGCTTGATGCTCTCGCCGCCGATGCCGTCAACGCGGCTCTGGGTGACGCCGATCAGGATGGCTTCCTCATCGGAGATTTCTTCGCCGGTCATGGTGCCCAGCGCTTCCTGAATGGCCCAGATCATGCCCCAGTCGGTCTGGATGATGCCTTCAAAGCCGAGCTCGTCGCGCAGCAGATCCTGCAGCGTCGCCTTGGAGCCGATGGCGGAGTTTTCCATATCCAGTGCCAGCGGCACGGAATAGTAGGGCATGATGGCGGCAACATTCGCTTCGAGCGCCGCGATGTAGGGCTTCAGATGCGTTTGCAGGGTTTCGTCGGTGGACACGATGGGAGAGGTGTCCTTGCCGTCCATCTGCGGACCTGCGCCGGGGAAGTGCTTCATGCAGGCAACGATGGAGCCGGTGTTCAGACCGTCGCGGCCGTTCTGGAATGCGACAACCTGCGCAACCGTCATCTGCGTCACAAGGTCAGGGTCTTCGCCGAACGTCTCCATGACGCGGCCCCAGCGGGGTTCGGAGGCGATGTCCGCTTCCGGAGAAAGCGTCATGCGCACGCCGATGGCCAGATGCTCCTCGCGGGCGATTTCAGCCAGCTTCGTGACCAGCTCCTCGTCGCGGGTGGCAGCCAGCGCCAGATTATGCGGGGTAACGGTCGCGCCGGTGACATAGCTCAGGCCGTGCACGGAGTCCATGGACACCAGCACCGGAACGCCGAGGCGGGAGGCTTCCGCGTATTCCTGAATGGTGTTCATCGTCGTGGCGGCGGCTTCAACGCTGTTCAGCTCGCGGATGAGCAGCATGCCGATGCCCTCGGTGTTGCACCACTTCTCCAGATAGGAGGGAATCTTGCCGTCAGAACGCGGCAGGAAGGTCGGATGCTGCATCTGCGCAATCTTCTCGCGGACAGTCATCTGAGCAACAAGGTCGGCGGCACGCGTTTCCGCGTCCTCGCGCCAGTCCTCGTAAACGTCCAGCGTGCCGTTGCCGTTCAGGTCGATGAACTGATAGCCATCCACCTCGATGATGGACTTTGAATGGGGGTTCAGGGTCGGCTGCTCATACGCTGCCGTATCCTCGGCGAACGCAAGGCCGGTCATCATCGTGCCGCACAGGGCAACCGATGCCGCCAGCGCCGCGCCGCGCTTGAGCCACTGCTTAATCAACAATGTTCCAGTCTCCTTTCACGCCTGCTTCCTTGAGGATGTTGACAATCTTGTTTGCGAAATATGCCGCGTCATGGTCTGTCGAGGTGGCGAACTCCTGCACCTGCGTCTGCAGGCTCGTGGATGCGCTCCATGGCAGCGCCGTGCCGTGGGTGAAGCTGGGATAAACCTTCGTCGTCTCAGCTGTCAGCTCGTTCTTGAACTTGAGGGTCAGCTCGCAGTAAATGTCGTCGGGGGTATCGTTGTAGGGGGAGATGGACTCCTTGAGCTGGGAGAACGCGACCTGCACCTCCGGCGTGGACACGTTGTACGCCCAGCGCACGCCGCCCTCGACGTCCGCAGAGTCATTGGACACGACGAAGCCGTCAACATTCATGCCGAACCAGCCGTCGGTGCCGGGGAAGGTGAACACGCCGTAGTCCACGCCGTAAACCTGATCCATGCTGGTCATCAGCGGCTGCATCCACGCGCCCATGATCTGCATGGCGTAGGTGCCGGCAACGACCTGACCGGAGGTTTCATACCAGTCGCGGCTGGAATGGTCGGGCGCGACGTAATCCATCATGCGGGCGTAGGTGGAAAGCACCTCGGTCACCCTGTCAACGTCGTAGATGCCGTTGATGAAGTCCTCATAGAGCTGCGGGTCGGTGCCGATCATGATGTCCTCGAACACCTGACATGCCGGCCAGCCCTTGCGGTCGCCCAGATCCAGCGGATACTCGCCGTCAGGCATGACCGCCGCAAGCTGTTCGCAGATGGACCAGAACTCGTCCCACGTGATGTTCTCGTGATCCGGAATTTCGACGCCGTACTTCTCGAACACGTGGATGTTGTAGAAGATGACGTTGGTCTTGTGGATGCCGATCGGGATAATGTACTTGTTGCCGTCAGACGCGGTGCACAGGTCCTCGATGCCGGGCAGCGCGCGCTCGGACAGCTTCGCATAGTCCCAGACCTGATTCAGGTTCAGCAGCAGGTTGGAGGACAGGTAAGGCTCAATCTCCTGACCGGGATGCGCCTGGAACGTTTCCGGGCTCTTGCCGGCCTGTTGGAGCACCTTGACCTTCATCACCATGGCGCCGCCTGCACCGCCGGGGATGGCGTTCGACTTTGCCTTGATGTTGGTGAACACATTGGAGAAGCCGTCAACCACGCTCTCGATGGCGTCCTTCTCGCCGCCTGCCGTCCACCAGTGGTAGACGTTGACGGTGCCCTTCGCCGCGGTGTCCTCGATAATCGCGGGGAGATCCATGTCATCCGCGCTCTTCTTCTCTCGCTTTGCGGCAAATGCGGTGCCGGTCAGTGCGGTCAGCGCCAGCACGCCGGTCAGCAGCATCGCTCCGATTCTCTTCAGCTTCATCTTGTATTATTCCTCCACAAGGGTCAGCGTGCCCCACAGGCTGGGATTCTCGTCGACATTGTGCATGGTGGGCTTGCGGTCCTTGCCGGTCAGCCCGGCGGTGAGCTGCATGCGCAGGCTGTGGATGCCGGGGCAGGGCAGGTCAACGTCGAGGATGGAGAAGTCGAAGCCGAGCTTCATGCCGGCAGCGGGCGTCAGCTGAGCGATGTCGTCATTGGCGAGGTTGTGCAGGGGCAGCTTGCTCTCCCAGATGATGCCGCCGTCAATCTTCACGATGGCCGCCTCATAGTCGTCGAACACCAGCTCATCGCCGTATTCGCCTGCCGTCTCCCAGCCCTTGTTGTCCGCCACCATGTCGCGGTCAACGTAGGTGAAGAAGTCGTAGCTGTTGTTGAAGGAGTCCGCGGACAGCACGATGCGCCAGTCGGTCGCTTCGTAGGCGGTGCGGGACGCGTCAGCATCGGGGTTCGTGCTCAGGAACATGATTACGGCGTCGAGCTCGTCAAGCGGGAAGCCTTCGCGGTAAACCAGCGGCGTGTCGTCGAGAATCTTCATGGCAATGTAGAGGTTTTCCTCATCCCACATCGCATAGACTTCAACGGAGCAGTCCGCTTCGCCGTCCCAGTGTTCAATCTGGTCGGTGATCTGGCCCTCGGTGTTGATCTTCACGCAGCGGGTCGTGTCCCAGTCGGAGAGGTCGCCGTCTATCACGACGTCCTTCGCCTTGGGGGCTTCGAGGTTCACGCTGTCGTTGTACGCCAATGCGGGCACGGTCAGGCTCAGCATAAGCACCAGAGACAGAAGCAGGGTCATCATTTTTTTCATCGGGGGTATCCTCCTTCTCTTCGCGGGGAGCCTTATTATGTTCCACCGCATTCTTTTCAATGCTATTGTACTCGATTGTGAAAAAAATCGAGCGATAAGATTTAAAACGCCTCGTGGCAAAAAACCAACATACCGGGCATAACTATGAAAATCCGGCACAACCGGCTGGAATATCGTTCACTATGCCGTTTTTTTCTCCCCCTTTCTTCCCCTAATGACTTCCATTATGCTATAATTTTCGCAAGCCTCCCCTCTTGCACCCTTTTGAAAGGATGGAAACGCACCTCATGAAGCTGAGCATCAAGATGACCATCATTTTCACGGCGACCATTCTCGCCGCGCTGCTGATTTTCAGTTCCTACGCTGCCACCTCCGCCATCAACGGCGCCACGTCCTTCACGAAGTCGCGCTTTTCCAACATGGCGGGAGCCATCGAGCGCGACCTGTCGCAGGACATTGAAATGATGGAGCTGACGCTTGACACGCTCGTCGGCACGCCGAGCTTCCTGTCCTCCCTCAACCAGATGGTGCGCGATGACAGCGACGACAACAAGGTCGGCCTTGCCGCGGCGCAAAAGGCGCTTCAGCTGATGTACCAGTCGCCGATGGTTGATAATTACTTCCGCGTCACGTTCTACACGCGTGACGGGCTCTTCATCACCAGCCGTGCCGACAAGGACAGCGACCTCGTCAGCGGCTCCGATTCCGCAAAAAGCGTCATCAACAGTCTGGACTACCTGTCCTCCGCCGACAGCACGCTGACCGCCGTCATTCTCGCGCCGCATGACGACCCGTTCTCCGTGCGCGAAAACGTGCATGTGTACGGCGTCATCCAGCAGGTGCTCTATCACGGCACGCCCATCGGGTATCTCGAGGTCAGCAAGGAATACGCCGATCTGGAGCGCATCATGAGCTTCGTTGACAATCAGGCCGTCATTGTCCAGGCGATTTTCGATGACGGTACGATGCTCTTCTCCAGCACGGATGACGTCATCGCATGGCCCGAAATCGTCGAGGAGGGCGTGTACACCATCGTCAACATCGAGGAGACGAATCAGAGCTACAGCACGCTCTATACGCACATCGACGAGCTTGCCCTCCATCTGTACATCGCGCAGGACGCCGACATTGACCTGCAGCAAAACATAATCATCACGACGAATATGCAGCGCTATGCCTTCTACATTCTGCTGCCTGTCGCCGTGCTGATTGCGCTGGTTTCCTTCGGGCTGACCGCGTCCATCCGCCGCCTGACCAAGAAGGTTCGCCAGTTCCCTGCCGACAGCGCACTGAGCGTTGACCCCTCCATCACGCAGAACCTGAGCACCATCGTCGTCAGCCGCCGCGACAGGGAGATTTACGAGCTCGAGCAGGCCTTCAACGCCATGATGCTCCACTTAAGAGAGAGCACGGCAAACGAGATGACGCTCCGCTCCGGCGCCCTGTCGGCACGGCTGAGCGCCCTGCAAACGCAGGTGAACCCGCACTTCATCTATAATACGCTCAACATCATCAGCGCGAAGGCGATGGAAACCGGCAGCTTTGAAATCATCGAAATCTGCGACCAGTTCGCGCAGATGCTCCGCTATTCCACCGACACGCGCTCCCAATCCGCAACGCTCGGCGAGGAAATCGAGCACGTGCGCAATTACCTGCTGCTCTCCAAGGCGCGCTACGAGGACAATCTTGAGTACACCATCGATGTGCCGGAGGACATGTACGCCCTGACGCTGCCGAAGCTGACGCTCCAGCCCATCGTCGAGAACGCGCTCATCCACGGCTTCAACGGCAGCAACACGCTGCGCCGCCTGTCCGTCACCGGGCGCATCGAGAAGAACATGCTGCATCTGGAAATCCGCGACAACGGCGTCGGCTTCGCGCCGGACGTGCTGGAAAGCCTGAACAGGCGCATCGCCGAAATCAGCAGCCAGCCCAACGGCGCCGACATGAACACGGGGCACATCGGGCTGTTCAACACCTGCCTGCGCCTGCACTACTACAGCAAGGGCGCCATGCACATCTCCATCCGCAACGATGACGGCGCGGTCGTTGTCCTTTCGATGCCCTGCACCCCCACGGACGATTCTGCCCGAACGCCAAATAACGGGGGACAGCATGCATAACCGCACACGCCTGATTTCCCTTCTGCTCGCGCTGCTCTGCCTTCCGCTCTTGGCTTTTGCCGACGATGCGCCCGCAGCCGACGCCGATTTCGTACCTCCGCCGCCTGACTGGCGGGAGTCGCTGACCGAGGCTGCCTTCACCGCCGACGACCTGCCGGACAGCTATCTGCAGCCCTGCGAGCAGGCGGGACGCGTCGAACGCATCCGTTACGCCACGACGGACGATGCTCCGCAGACGAAGTACATCTACATCTACCTGCCTGCGGGCTACGACGAGCATCCCGACAGGCAGTACAACGTCCTGTACCTCCTGCACGCTTCTGGCGGTTCGCCGAAAAACTACCTCTCAACCGAGAAGGCGACCCCCTTCCAGTGCCTGCTGGACAACATGATTGCGCAGGGCAACCTTGAGCCGCTGATTGTCGTTGCGCCGACGTACTATCCGCCGGATGACGAGTGGATTGCCTACAAGCCGCTGTTTGAGCAGGTCAGGGTCACGGCGGTCTTCCCACGCGAGCTGGTCGAGGATATCGTGCCTGCGGTTGAAGGTCAGTACCGCACGTTCGCCGAATCCACCGACGCCGCCGGACTGCTTGCCTCGCGTGACCACCGCGCCGTTGCCGGCTTCTCACTCGGCGGGACAGCCGTCTGGTACGTCCTTGCGCAGCGCATGGACGCCTTCCGCTGGTTTCTGCCCATCAGCGAAGCGTCATGGGATGACGGCGAGGGCGGCATCACGGGTATCCGCGACAGCGAGCTTTCCTCGCAGGCGCTGTATGAGGCGATTCTGACGCAGGGCTTCGGACGCAGCGACTTCCGCCTGTATTTTGCTACTGGAACGGACGATGAGGCATTCAGTATTTCCACAAGCCAGATGGAATCCCTGCTGTCCTATTCCGATTTCTTCATCCTCGGCAAGAACACAAGCTGCTCGATGATGCTCGGCGGCACGCACACCCTCGCCGCGGTTTACGTGTACATGTTCCACATCCTGCCGGCGCTGTTCCAGTAACCGGTTATCCATCAGCACACCCCGGAGAAGGGCGGTTCGCCCCGCGATGGTGTGCTGTTTTTTCATTTTCGCGATAAAAAAAAGACCGTCTCATGCGAGACGACCTTGAAGAGGTGCCATCCAGATTTGAACTGGAGAATGAAGGTTTTGCAGACCTTTGCCTTACCACTTGGCTATGGCACCATCAAATGAAATGGAGCGGTAGACGGGGCTCGGACCCGCGACCTCCACCTTGGCAAGGTGGCGCTCTACCAACTGAGCTACTACCGCATATGTTATGTGCCTTGGGGCGGAATCGAACCACCGACACGCAGATTTTCAGTCTGCTGCTCTACCGACTGAGCTACCAAGGCGAGATGGCGACCCGGAAGGGGCTCGAACCCTCGACCTCCAACGTGACAGGCTGGCGCTCTAACCAACTGAGCTACCGGGCCATTTAAGTGATGGTGGGAACAACAGGGCTCGAACCTGTGACCCTCTGCTTGTAAGGCAGATGCTCTCCCAGCTGAGCTATGCTCCCAAGCCCTGCACCTATGGCGAAGCGATTGCCTCGACCTTTTGCGCACCATCGCCAAATGGTGTCTGTGCGGTGCCGTTCATGCGAACCGCGGCGACTTTGTTATAATAACACAGATTCAGTCATCTGTCAATACCCATTGCAGGATTTTTTCGCAGACTTCGTCTGATTTTTTGACCCCTTCGGAAGCATATTGTGTTGCACTTGCATTGATGACTGGAAGCATACTATCAAGGGGGCTTTCCGCTCGCAGACTTCGTCTGATTTTTTGACCCCTTCGGCATCATACTTGATTTCACTTGCATTGATGTTTGGAAGCAAACTGCCAAGGGGGCTTTCCGGTCGCCCCCTTGACCCCTTCGGAAGCATACTGGGTTGCGCTTGCATTGGTGATTGGAAACATACTGCCAAGGGGGCTTTCCGGTCGCCCCCTTGACCCCTTCGGATTCCCCATAGTTGATTTGTATTGTGGCTTAATAGTTGACTTGTGATGTTGCTTATAAGAAAGCTGCATTACAAGCCTACTGCGGAAATGTGCATTGCGAAGGGGTTCGGGGGCGACCGCAAAACCCCCGAAATAGTTGCATTACAAGCCTACTGCGGAAATGTGCACTGCGAAGGAGTCCAGATTGAAATCAGACGAAGTCTGCGACCGCAAAGCCCTCTGGAAGTTTGAGAAAAATCAAGTGTGAAGGGGCAGATTAGAATCTTTTCGATGACATGCTTGATTTCACTTGCATTGATGATTGGAAGCATACTATCAAGGGGGCTTTCCGCTCGCCCCCTTAACCCCTTCGGATTCCCCATTGTTGATTTGTATTGTGGCTTAATAGTTGACTTGTATTGTGGCTTATAAGAAAGCTGCATTACAAAACTACTATGGAAATGTGCATTGCAAAGGGGTTCGGATTGAAATCAGACGAAGTCTGCGACCGCAAAGCCCCCGAAATAGTTGCGTTACAAGCCTACTGCGGAAATGTGCATTGCGAAGGAGTCCAGATTGAAATCAGACGAAGTCTGCGACCGCAAAGCCCTCTGGAAGTTTGAAGAAAATCAAGTGTGAAAGGGCAGATTAGAATCTTTTCGATGACATGCTTCGTTGCACTTGCATTGATGACTGGAAGCATACTATCAAGGGGGCTTTCCGCTCGCCCCCTTGACCCCTTCGGAAGCATACTGGGTTGCGCTTGCATTGATGATTGAAATCGAACTGCCAAGGGGGCTTTCCGCTCGCCCCCTTGACCCCTTCGGATTCCCCATGGTTGGCTTATGATGTTGCTTAATAGTTGACTTGTGATGTTGCTTATAAGAAAGCTGCATTACAAAACCACTATGCATGCTATCAAGAGAGGCTTTCCGGTCGCTCCGCAGAGCTGAATTTCTGCCATCTGGGTGAGGAAAAGAAGCTGCGCAATCGGCAAATCCGAGAATCACCGGAAATCCGCTCCATTTTCCCAAAAGCATTTGCAATAGCAGACAAAATTCTGTATAATAAGCATGATGCATGAACCATATTAAGGAGTTGAACCAATCGATGACCATCCGTGAAACGATGCATAAAAGCATTTCTCTTTATCGCAGCCGCGCCCTTGACCTGCTCCGCGCTGAAGGCATGGCGCTTGCCGTATGGGCCATGTGCCTGTGTCCGCTGCTGTTTCTGCTGTCCTCTCAGACAACGTATCTGGCGCTGCTTTGTCCGCTGATGATGCTCCTGCTGGCGCTGCCCATGCGGCAGAGCGAAGCGGAGGCGATGCAGTGCTTCCTCAGCGGCGAACCGATGGCAAGCGTGCATATGCTGCCCATCGCCCATTACGGCAGGAAGCTCCTGCGCTCGCTGGCGATGCTGCTTCTGCTGACGCTGTGGGCGCTGCCGTTCCTGACGATGGCGATTGCGGCGCTTGTCGCCAAGGACGGCGGGCTTGACGGCAACCTCGATATCATGACGCTGCTGACCATCGTGCTGGACATCGGCGACGGCAACCTTGAGGCAGGCGTGTACCGCTATGTGCTCTCGGCGCTGCTGACGCTCCTGCTGCCGCTCTTCGGCGTGATGTTCCACAGCGGCACGCGCCATGCGTATGCCCTCGGCGGACGCAAATGCCTGAAGGGGCACCGCGGCAAGGTGATTCTGCTCTGGCTGTGCGGTCTGGCGTTCATTCTGCCGCTCGTGGCGTGCCTTATTGCGCTGACGGTGTCCTTCATCACGTCGGTGGTCTCGTTCACGACCTCGTGGTTCAACGACCTGACGAAGGTGCCGAGCCTGTCCGCGCTGATGCCGCCGATGGGGCTGCTGATTGCGACAGGCGTGTCGGCAGTGCTGCTCCTGCTTTTCAACCCGATGCGTGCGCTGCTGCCGGCGATTTACCTGCGCGGCGTGCAGGAAGAAGAGGGAAAGCATGAAGCTGCGGCTTGACCGGCTGCTGGTGACGCTCGGCAAGGGCAGCCGCTCGGAGCTGCAGCGGCTCATCCGTTCCGGACGCGTCAGCGTGCAGGGATGCGTTCAGCGCGACCCCGGTGCGCAGGTGTCAGACGGCGATGCGGTGACGATAGACGGCGCGATGCTCGATACGCGCCTGACGCGCCACGTGATGCTGAACAAGCCTGCCGGACTGCTGACCGCCGCGCGCGATAAAAAGCAGCCGACCGTCATGTCGCTCCTGCCGCCGGAATACGGAACGCTGGGCTGCATGCCGGTGGGTCGGCTGGACAAGGACACGACCGGTCTGCTGCTGCTGACGACGGACGGTACGCTCAATCACCGTTTGCTTGCGCCGCAGCGCCATGTGGACAAGACATACACCGCGCTGCTGGACGCGCCGGTCACGCAAAGCGACATCGCCGCGTTCGCCGCCGGCCTTTCGCTCAGCGACTTCGAGGCGGAAAGCGCGGTGCTGGAGGCGCTGCCGGACAATCGCGCACGCGTCACCATCCATGAGGGCAAGTTTCATCAGGTGAAGCGGATGTTCGGCGCGGTCGGGCGCGAGGTGCTTGCGCTGCATCGGGAAACATTCGGCTCGCTGGCGCTGGATGAATCGCTCCCGTTCGGGCAGTGGCGCGAGCTGACGCCGGAGGAAATTTCCGCACTCTATGCGGATGCGCAGATGGAGGAGAGCCATGGCTGAACAGTATTTTGCCGCCGACCCGTCCTGCGAATCGAATCAGAAGCCCTGCGCCTTCGTGTACCGCGGACGCGCCGTAAGCTGCATGACGGATGCCGGCGTATTCTCCCGCGGCGAGCTGGATGACGGCACCCGGCTGCTGCTGGATGCGCTGCCGCCGCTCTACGGCGAGGTGCTTGACCTCGGCTGCGGCTGGGGTGCTGTCGGCATCGCCGTCAAGAAGGCGTATCCTGACGTTCACGTCACCATGGCGGATGTCAACCGCCGTGCGCTCGACCTGTGCCGCTTCAACGCCGTGCGCAACGGCATCACGGCGGAATGTGTGGAATCGGACGGCTTATCGGCGCTGACCGGGCAGCAGTTTGACTTCATCATCACGAACCCTCCCATCCGCGCAGGAAAGGCCATCGTCTACCGGATGCTGCGGGAGTCTGCGGTTGCGCTGGCGGACAAGGGCGCGCTCTATGTCGTCATCCGCAAGCAGCAGGGCGCCGAGAGCTGCATGAAATACCTGCGGACGCTGTTCCGCTCGGTCGAGAAAATCGCCAAATCCGGCGGCTTCTGGGTGCTCCGTGCCGTGCAGCCGGAATCAAAAATCACCGCGCAGGAGGAATCTCCCGATGCACACGTATGATGATGCCTATTTTGACGCAGGGCTCGACCGCCGCGACACCCGCTGCGAGAAGTGGGATGGCACGGAAAAACCGGACGTCCTGCCGCTGTGGGTGGCGGACATGGATTTCCCGAGCCCGCCGGAGGTCGCGGAGGCGCTTGCCTGCCGTGCCCTTCACCCGACGTACGGCTATACGCAGCAGCTGCCCGACGATACCTCTGCCCTGACGGACTTCTGGCAGCGCCGCCATCATCTGTCTGTCCCTGCGGACTGGGTCATGATGCTGCCGTGCGTTGTGACGGGCATCCGCCTTGCGCTGCTGGCGCTGACGCAGCCCGGCGACGGCATCATCATCCAGTCGCCCGTGTACGGACCGTTCCGCTTTTCCGTCGAGGCGACCGGACGCACGCTGATGGATGCGCCGCTCAGGCGCGGTGAGGACGGCCGCTACAGCATGGATCTTGACGCGGTGGAAGCGCAGCTCCGTGCCGGCGCAAAGGCGATGGTGCTTTGCAGCCCGCACAATCCGGTGTCACGCGTATGGACAAGGGAGGAGCTGTCGCGGCTGCTTTCCCTGCTCAGGCGCTACGATGCTTTCCTGATTGTCGATGAGATTCACGCCGATTTCGTGTATCAGCCGGCGGAATTTATCCCGGCGCTTTCGCTTTCGCAGGAAAACATCTTGACCCTGTGCGCCGCGAGCAAGACGTTCAACCTTGCCGGACTGGAGCAGGCGGCGATGCTCGTGCCGGATGAACATGTCCGCACGAAAATCACCGCCGAAATGGAGCGTGCAGGCGTGCGCAGCGGCAACCTCTTCGCGCTGGTCGGCACGCGTGCCGCATATCAGCACGGGGATGCGTGGCTGGACGGATTGCTGCACTACCTTGACGGCAACCGGAAGCATCTGGCGGAGCTGGTTGCGCGTGAGCTTCCCCGTGCGGTGCTGACGCCGCTGGAGGCCACGTATCTGGGCTGGCTCGACCTGCGTGCATACGGTCTTGACTGCGAAACGCTGATGCAGCGGACGCTCGCGCACGGCGTGCAGTTCACCGAGGGCACCTTCTTCGGCGAATGCGGCAGCGGCTTCCTGCGCATCAACATCGGCTGTCCGCGCCGATTCATCACCGAAGGCATCCGCCGACTGAAAGCCGCATTGGAGGATGATGAGCATGGCACGCATTGAATCGGCAGGCGCAGTGCTTTACACCGAGGATGACGGCATCCGCCGGTACGTGCTCGTCGTGGAGAAGAACAACAGCGTCGGACTGCCCAAGGGACACGTCGAGCCCGGCGAAACGCTCGCGGAAACCGCGCTGCGCGAGGTGTGGGAGGAAACAGGCATCTGCGCCATCCTGCACACGATGCAGCCGGTGATTGTGGATGAATACCCCATTGCCGGCGGCGACACGAAGCGCGTCAGCTGGTTTGTGGCGCACTACCATGATCAGGTGCCCAATGCCGACACCACGCAGGTGCTCGGCGTGCACGTCCTGCCGTACAGGGAGGCGCTCAGCATGCTCACCTACGGCAGCACAAGGGCGATTCTGCGCGAGATTGAAGAGCGGCTCGGTGCAGTCAGGAAAAGGTGAAAAAGGGGG
>CAVEOA010000011.1:0-67729 GCA_963617205.1 Alloprevotella sp.
ATATTGAGACGTTAGTAGTATAGACAGTACGTATATTGATATTACATAGTATAATCAGAGTAGGTACTTTTATTTTATACTATATACTCTTAATATTACTTAGTCTATATAAAGTACGTATTATTAAATATACTATATCTATATTATATATAAATATTATTATATTAAATAACTTGCACTTTTTAAACCAACGCATAACTGGTTTAGAGAAGCGTCCTTTCATTCACCTCTCTATACTTAAATGGACAAAATACCGGTTAAAAGTTTCGCTTCGGAAAAAATATTTTTGCTCACAACAATCATTCTGATTCAAAGCAGCATTTTTTCAGAGAGGACCCTGACTTTAATTTCAATTCATCTTCGGGGTCGGCGCAGAAGCGCCACCCCAGTTTTATTATTTTGTGCGATTAGAAATACTGCATGATAGTTATGTTTTTATAAGTATTGAGTAGTCTATGACCATCCATGACCGCTCCTTGATTTATATGTCCTATTCTGTTATGATTTCATAAGTTTTATTCTGCGCAGTATATTTAAAATTATACGTAATTATATTTAATTGTTACATTGCAACAAAATCCGAGCACACACGATAATTTTCATTTTCGCGCAATTTAGAAACATTTCAATTCTCTTCTTGTCGTTTCAACAAGATATCATCTGCTTTCCCGCACAAAACCGCACATCAGTGTTTGTGCGGTTTTTCTTTTGGTGTGTTTTCAACTGTTTGCGGTTGGATACGATGAGATAATCTTAATGGCGATTTTTAAGCTGGAATGTGGAGATATGACAGGGATAGGATATTCTGCGTATCTGACTACTTTTTTAACGTAAATATATATTATGTTAAATAAATTGTTTTTTAAAAGTGATAAATTTGATTTGAAATGTGTTATAAAGATGTTGTCAGGAAAACAACCTGACAAAAAGCAAGGACAAAAAAAGGAGGACAAAAAAAACAGGGGTACACAAAAAAATGCTGACTGCACACGGCAAAAAAGAATTTGTGTAGGGAAAGTCGTGTTTCACCAACGAAGGCACGAATAGCAACGAACGGCGCGATATGATTCAAGGGTAATCAAAAAGGCGACTTTAGACGCACTGCTATAAAAATTGAATAGTCACAACAAAAATCGTAACAGTTACGCCCTTCTTTGTGAAATTGCTGCAAAGACAAAAAAGCAAGAAGCACAAAAAGCGTTATTTGTTTTAATAACAGAAATTTGTGTTAATGCTTGTTGATGTGCTTTTTCTTATGCGACAAAGTAAGCTGATACGAATTGACTTTTGATTACCGCAGAACCGAAGACCTGCGGTAGTCCGTCTACACGGTAAGAGTCCGTGTACCGATGAGGCATGAGCCGAAACGGACAATTCTAACAATAGAAAGGGGTATCACCATGACCAGCACCAGCACCATGCCCATGACGGCAAAAGAATTTAGGGAAAAGTCCTACAAAGCCTATATGGGCTACGTTGCCTTCATTGAAGGCGACAAATCTATCTACGACACCGTAGACGAAATGTCTCCCTTGATGAGTGCATTCGGATTTGCGCTGACCTGCGACAACATCGCGAACCTGCTGACGGTCAAAATGACCTCCTACGGCACGGACAAAGGGGAAAAAGCCCGTAAAGTCAAGTCAATCTCTACCTTCCGTGCATTCGTCAAGGGAGGTTGGCAGGAGGTTCAGGCTGCACCTGTGCACTCCAACGCCGGAAAAGCGCCGACTGAAAAGAAGTCGCGGAAGACTTCTGCGGAACGTATCGCAGAATTGGAAGCTCAGATCGCCGCGCTGACGGCGAAGAACGATTGAGCTGGAATTGTCCAACAGAGTATAATCTTTTCCAAAAACAGTGCGAAAAATTAACTGGGGGTTTAAAATCGATGTCGGAAAGGAGGTGAAAACTATGCCGGAAACAACGTACATCGTCCGTCTGTACACTGAAGACGGATTTGTGGAAGAGTACGAAAACTGGAACCGCTCCATTATAGAGGAACTGTTCTACACATTTTCCGCGATGGTGCCGGACGATTACAAGAAGGTCACCCTGTTGTCTTATGATTACAGCAAACACAAGGAGACGGTGATTTTAACGAAGGAAGGAGGTCATTAGGTACATGATTCAAGTTTTCAACAAATATCTTGAGCGTTTTCTGTACGCTCATGATATTCATTTCGTCAACTTCCAACGCACCTATGACGGTGCGATCGTATGGGAGTACAAAGATGACGCGTACACGCGTCGCGTCATCGAAGAATGGCAGGAAGTGCAAGCTCGCCGACAGGCGCATACTGCACACAAATTGAAGGAGGAAGAAAAATGACCTGGTGCTTCGAACCACTGACCGGAGAGCTGTTTCTCAGCGAACAGAGCCAAATCGACATAATAAACGCTTGGGCGTGCTTATACGCCAACGCCTTCGGCGTTTGGCAAGTCCCCATGAACGACGTACTCGCTCTGCTGGGCGTGTGCGAGAACAAGCTCTACGACAATCTCGCATTCGAGCTGCCGCGCACGGAGGAGACCTTCGAGCTGATTACGCTCGAAGACGGCGTTACGGACATGGGCACGCCCTGCCTCGTGCTCAATTACCTCGTCGAGCCGGACGAGGTGAGTAACGGGAGGAAATGAAACATGGCACGACTAATTGACGCGCCCACTATGAGCGGCACTGTTGAATATAAAAAAAGAGCAATGATCGAGGCGGAGGACAAATATACCTTTCGCCAGAGCACGCAGATTTCCATGCAAACCGGGCTGATCGGTCACCTCCGGGCAGACATGGGCACAGACGGCAACGGCTTTTTCAGCAGTTGGTTTGATTTCCGTGAAGACCTGAAAACTGACGAGTTCAAGGCAGAGTTTGATGATGTAATCAACTCTCTGCGTGAGGAAGGCGATATTCTTCATAACCGCAAGGCTCTTGCAAATTACTGCTACAGCACACCGCAGAGCAAAATGCAGACCGAACAAGATTATTACGGTGTTCGCGTGGATACCGAGAAATACGCCTATCTTCTGCGTTTGAATCCGAACAAGGGCGAGTACAACATTTATTGCTACTGCTACGTCAAAGATTGGCTGGACGGTCACATGCGAAAGGCGCAAAAAGGCATCCGCTTTAAGGACGACATCTTCACTTACGATGCGCTGGCGCTGCGGGAGGCGGCGGCGATGCTGCGACAGCTGCTTGAGCAGGAAGGAGGTGAGTAAACCAATGATTTTGTTTGGCAGCTACATGATTTTGGTCTCCCTGTTCGTGACTGTGCTCATCTACAACGATGCAGAATTTTAGGAGGTGAGTAAATGAATTTTCCAATGATTGATTTTTACTGCGCAAGCAGAAAAAAGCGCGTAAGCGCTGAAACCAACGCGCAATGCGCAGCTCGCTTGAATACAATATTCAGCGATCTGACGCAGAATTATGGCGTTGTCCTGACCGACACCGCCATCAAGAATCTTTCCGGAAGCGTGTTACAAACATGGTTCAACCGGTTTGCAGAAACGCGGAAGGAATCCACAATAAACAACTACCTCTCATTTCTCAATCCGTTTCTGCGCTGGTCGCATGAAATAGGATATATATCAATAAACTTATCGTCGCTATTAAACTATGTCAAATTGCATTCCATCGACGCTAACCCTGAATGGGAGCAGCCGAAGGAAAAATATTTAACACATGATGAGGTGAAAAAACTGCTGGAATCAGCAGGAACCGGCGTGAATGCGGCAAGGAATCGCTGCATCATCGCGCTTATGCTTTACAGCGGCTTGCGCGTATCGGAATTGTGCAGCCTAACCATGATATCCATCATGGATAGACCGATAGGGACACTTTATTGCAAAAGAAAAGGAGGAAAGTGGACAAACGTGCACGTTTCGACACAATGGTATTCGTATCTTGACGAATACCTTGAAGGACGTGAAGATACACACAATCCGGATGCCCCTTTGTTTCTCACAACAAGAGGAACGCCAATAGACCGTTTCGGGGTATATGCGATCGTTCGGCCTCTTCAAGAAAAAATGGGACTTGCAACGGGACCGCACGTCCTGCGGCATACATATATCTCCGAAATGGAGAAAATCGGCGGGCTAACCGTTGCCCGTGACCTTGCGAATCACAAATCGTATAAAATCACAAACAACTACGACCACTCAACCGTGCAGCAGCGGATTGATGCGGTCGAAAACTTGAAATGGTAAGGAGAAAAATCATGAAAACAGAAAGCATTCTCTCAAGAGTAAACGAAATTATGCATAATTTCAGTGATATGCCCGTAACTGCTTACGAGCAGTTGCAGATGCTTTCCAACGACCTCGCCGAACAGGTACGTAAGGAAATTGCCGCATCACGCGTAGAAACGAGCGCATTCAAACCCATCACTGCCATGTTGAAGGAGTGCAAAAAGAGCAGCAAATTCAGAAAGACGATGCACTACGCATGGACGGATAAAGACGGTCGACAGTGCATTTGTGACGGCTGCCGAGCATTTCGCCTGAACGAAGCCCTGCCGCTGGAAGAACGTCCCGCCGACGCAGGCGACCCGCTCAACCTTGACAAAATTTTCCCGGACATCTCGACAGAATACACAGCCATTCCTTTGCCCAGCGCGAAGGAAGTCAAGGCGTTCATCGCCTTGGAACGCGCCGCCAAGGGGCGCAAGGAAATCCTACGATGGGATTTTGGAAAGGGAAAGCCGGTAGTCAACGCCTCGTATCTGCTTGACCTGCTGAACATCCTGCCGGACGCAAAAGAAATTTATTACAAAAACCTCGTCGCTCCCCTGTACGCAAAGAGCGAACGCGGTGATGCAATTCTACTCCCGATTCGGCTCGCCGAGAAGAACGCCGAATGACACAGACAAAATCGAGGAGGAATAAAACAATGACAGACAGTTATTTCATCCGCAACCGTGAAACCGGCAAACTGGAGCTACATTTCGACAAGTCGGAATACGACGCTCTGACGGATGCACAGCGTTCGGAGATCAAGAGCGCGTTTCTCTGGAGACGTAACTCCGGCTGCTGGATCAGCCGCTGCAAGGAGCCGAATCTGTGGCGCGCCGAACGTGTGGCAAAGGCGCTCGGTCTGGAGGATGGCGGCGCGAAGGGCGAACGCCTGAGCTTTGCCGAACAACAGGAACGCAAGGCGGAACGTGCAGAACATCGTGCGGAGCGGTATGAGGGCAAAGCTGACGCAGCAGCGGCACGAGCAAAACAACTGCAAAAGCCCATCAATGACATGCACGGCGACATTGCGTTCTTTACCCAGCCCAATATAAACTCAAGCGCCGGACGCGCATTTACCCGCCAGCGCGACCGCATGTTCGCCGCCTACGAAGCCGGTTTCAAGGAGTTCAACAAGTCGTCGTATTACCGCGAACGCGCCGCCATCGCCCACAATACCGCCGCACAGAAGGGGTTACAGGACAAGGGCTTCATTGGTCGCCGCATCGCCGAATGCGAAACCGCCCTGCGCAAGCTGCAAAAGGCCGTGGAGCGCTACGAGGGCTTCAAGCAGCAGATTTCGCAGGGCACGACATTAAAGCGTTTCGATGGCGAACCGATGACGCTGGACTGCGTGAACGAGTTGCTTGAAAAAACACTTGACCACATGGAAGCGCAGCTTGACAAGCTAGGCTATTACCAGGACGCGCTGGACGCTCTCGGCGGTGTGGAGTACTCGCAGGAGAACATCAAACCAGGCTACATTGTGAAGGTGAAGCATTTCGGCGCGTGCCGTGTCGTTTCCACCGGCCCGAAGAACTTCACCTATCAGACCGGCGTTAGTAAAATTGTTCTGACGGCGGCCTACGCTGAAATCAACAGTATCGTCAGCGCAGAGGAAAAAGCCGCTGAGCCGCATCCCTTCAAGGTCGGCGACACGTTCGCCTGCTCTCGCTGGAACGCAGCGAAGCGCGTCGCGGAAAAGCTAACTTTCCGCATTGTCCGCGCCACTGATAAGAGCGTGACCATTCAGACGGGCGATGAAAAGCCGTTCGTCCGCAAACCGTCGCAGGTTGCATGTAATTCCACCGAGTGGCGGCTGTGCATCACCGATTGGAACGACGGAGTAGTTTACAAACTGAACAAATAACAACAACAAAAACATTTAGGAGGTCATCATCATGGAACGTGCAGAAGCTCTTACCAACCTTAATGCCAACTACGCGGAATACCAGAAACGCCTCGAGACCGGACGTCTCAAGCAACGAAACGCAGACGAATCTTCTGCGCTGGCTGATTATCTTGCCAGTCTGGAACAACCTACACAGAACGCCGAAGGTGTTCATGTAGGCGACCTGTTCTATGTGGAGTGGGGCTGGGAACAGACCAACGTCGATTTCTTCCAAGTCGTCTCCCTCAAGGGCGCTCACACTGCTGTACTCCGCAAAATTCGCGGCGACTACATCGGCGGCTTCAGCTTTTCCGGCAAGGTGCGACCGAAGCGCAACTGTTTCTCTAACGACAAAGAGTACACCGTGCGCACAAAGAAAAGCCCTTATTACTGCGACAGGGGCGTCACCATCAAAGCGCCTCACTTGTCGGGCGGTCAAACAATGTTCAAAACGACCGACGACGAAGAACACGACTATACAAGTTACGCCTAATCAGTCAATCGCCGCAACGCGGCGGTTCCCCTGAGCGTCTCCGCCGGAGACGTTCGCGGGAGCCGATAGGTTCCAAATCAAAAAGGGCTTCATGCCCGGAAAGAAGGAACATATGATTTACAAAAGGTTAGGCATTGACCGCATCTTTACGGAGACGGTCACGCCTTTCCTGTCGCAGGGCTTTCAAATCAGCACGCAGACAAAATGCAAACAGACCACCCATGAACCTACTTGTATCACCTGCATCGACTTGTACAAAGCTGGTACTTTGGTGCGCGTGCAGCTATGCCGCACCTGCCACGCGTACTATTCACTGCTGGTGAAGCGGCGCGAACCATTTGAAATATGTGATCTGTCAAGTGACGAACGAATCGTTGGCAACAGCACTTTTGAAATAATTTCTGAAGCCCGGTTTTATCCGGTCGATGATATTTTAACGTTTTGCGCACGCGTATACAGCGACGAAGCAACGGCAAAAGCCGCACAATCGAAGCGCAATACACGTCGTGAACTGCGACGTGTCGACTACCGGCGCGAACTTCCGGCGAGCGCGAAGACCATCGTGCTCAAATGGTTGCGCAACAAACCACAAATGAAAACGTGCCGTCTCAACGAGATCGAAAGCGTCAGCCGAGTAAACAAAAGAACCGATGACGGAAATGCCACGCCAGAAATTGATTACTATGAAATCAAGGCGCGTGGGCGCGTTTTTCGACTTCTCGCTTAACAATGCGGAATTTTTCAAAAAAAATTCATGAACACCCGAAACTTTCCCCCTCCAAACTATCCATTATGTCATGTAAGCACACAAAAAAATCAAAACTGGAGGGAAAAGAATGGCTCTACAATTCAAGAAGGCGCAGAAGAGCGCCGTCGCCATCAAGATTGGCATCGGTGGTCCCAGCGGTTCGGGCAAAACCATGTCCTCGCTGCTGCTGTCTTACGGTCTTGTGAAGGCAGAGCATCCGGAATGGTCGGACGACCAGTGCTGGGATGCTATCTGCCTGATTGATACCGAAAACGGCAGCGGCAGCCTGTACTCCGGCGACACCGTCGGCGAAACGCATATCGGCGCGTACAACACCATCGATATGGCACCGCCGTTTACGCCTATGTCGTTTGTGGATGCTATCCACATGGCAGAGGAGCACAACATGCGCGTGATTATTATCGATAGTCTGACGCATGTCTGGACGGGCGAAGGAGGTTCTCTCGACAAGCAGGGCAAGATTGCTGTGCGAACCGGCAACAGTTACACGGCGTGGCGCGATGTCACGCCGGAGCATAATCGCCTCGTCGATACCATGCTGCAATCAAAGTGCCATGTCATTGCCGACATGCGTGCCAAGATGGACTACGAGCAGGTCAAGAACGGCAACGGCAAGTCGCAGGTCAAGGCGGTCGGCATGGGCGTGCAGATGCGTGACGGCATCGAGTACGAATTTACGACGTTTTTCATGCTCGATTACGAGCACACGGCGAACGCCACGAAGGACAGAACGCACCTGTTCGACGGTCAGTATTTTACCATCACGCCCAAGACGGGCGCGGCGTTCTACAAGTGGCTGACGCAGGGCGCAGCGGCGGCGGTTGAAGAAGAGAAGCCGCCGATTCCGGAATCGCATAAAGCGGCGACGCCCGACGCGGTAACGATGGAGCAGCTTGACGCGGTGATTCACCGCGCCTGCGACGGCAAGACCGCTGAAGAAAAGAGGGCAATCGGTGAAACAATTCGCTCGATTGCCGGGACGGGCAACTACAAGAAGATTACCGACCAGCAAATCATCGATAAACTGTACGAAATGTACAAGTAATAGGAGGAATGTTACGGCATGAACACCCTGCATACCATCGGCAGATTGACTGCTGACCCTGAAATGCGCGAGGTTGGCGGCGCAAACTGCCTGAATTTTTCTCTCGCTTGCGACACCCGCAACAGGGACGCCAACGGCGACAAGATTACCAACTTCTACCGCGCCACGGCATGGCGCAAGACCGCTGAAGTCATGCAGCAATACCTCCATAAAGGCGACAAGATTTACGTCGAGGGGGAGCTGTGTCTGCGCCATTACAAGGATACTAACGGCAACGACCGGGTGTCCCCCGACCTGACTGTTTCTCAGTTTGAATTTGTGCAGACGAGCCGTGCCAATGCCACGCAGAACGCAACGCCGACTGCTCAACCGGCGATTGTCGAACAACCAGACGACCTGCCATTTTAATTTCATAGGACAGCGCGACACACTTTCACAAACACGCTGACACAATCACCTTCACCGCGCTGTCGCTTCTTCGGGAAAGGAGCGGCACGCGCATGTATAATGCGGAAAATTTTATTCGAGAAAACGACTTTATCATCCGCAAATGCGTCCGAGCTTTTGCAATAAAGCAATTATCTTACGGCACGCTTCATGCGGATGAGGATGAATTCTATCAGGTGTGCGTCCACGCCCTGCTGGAGATGGATGCGCCGCCTGATTACTTGACGTTGACGCTGAAGCACGCGATGTGCCGTCACAACCTTTCTCTCCTGCCGGTGTCAATCTCGCTGAGCACGACCGACTACACGCAGAAGCTCCGCAGAATTAAGGCGCTGCCGATGGACGCGATTACTATTTTCGCCGAGCGCGGTGTCGAGACTGCGTTCCAAAATGCGGAATTTTGGGCAGACATGGAGCGCGTGAAGGCGCAATTACCTAAGCGCGACGGCAAAATCATAGACCTGCTGCTGGATGGCTGGAATTACACGGAGATTGGCAGAGCGCTTTCCGTTTCCAAGGCGGCTATGCATCGCGCCAAGAAACGCATCGCCAAATGCTACGCCGCCTACATGGAGGACCAGGATGAACCCGATTGTGGATCTTGCCGATAAGTATTTAACGCCTTACCGCATCAAGCAGAAGCCGGAAGGGCAGGAGATTGTTCCTCTGCTCTGCCCCTTCTGCAAGGGCGGCGACCACAAGGACCGCTATACATTCGCCCTTTCCGTTGAGAAAGGCTGTTACGTCTGTAAGCGTGGTTCCTGCGGCGCACAGGGCAGCGTTGAAGAATTAGCAAGTTTTTTAGGTTCAGCAGAAAAGGATTTCAGAGGAAAATGCAAGATGAGGACGCCAAAAATGCAGAAATTTTCCCTTCCAAATGCAGAAATTTTGCCGCCGACAGACGCGGTGTTCGCGTATTTCGAGAAGCGGAAAATCAGCAGGGCGACGGTTGAAGCCTTCAAGGTCGGCGCCGACGCCAAGGGGATGATTGTGTTCCCGTTCTACGAAAACGGCGTGAACGTGTTCGTGAAGTATCGTCGTCCGTGGAAGCCATCGCCTGATGAGGCGCGGAAATCCAAGGAGTGGCGCGAACCAAACACAAAACCTGTGCTCTTCCATATGGATGATTGCGTTTTTTCATCTCCTCTTGTGCTGACGGAAGGCCAGATTGACGCCATGTCCCTGTATGAAGCAGGCGTTACGAACGTCGTGTCTGTTCCATCGGGCTGCGACGATTTAAGCTGGATTGAGCATTGCTTTGATTGGCTGGAGAAGTTCAAGCAGATAATCCTCTTCGGCGATAACGACGCGCCGGGCAGAAAGATGGTGCAGGAGGTTTCCAAGCGCCTTGATGAAAGCCGATGTCTGATTGTCGAGGATTACCCGGAACGCCCTGATGGCGGCACCTGCAAGGATGCCAACGAAATCCTCTACTATCATGGCGCACAGAAGCTTGCTGACATGGTTTCTGCCGCCGAACCGATTCCGCTTAAAGGCATTCTTGACCTTGCGGATGTTTTGCCGATTGATGAAACGAGCATTCCTCGAATCAAGACAATGATTCCTCTGCTCGATGAATCCATTGGAGGACTTACGCCGGGGAGTACCACGATTTTTACAGGCAAGGCGGGGGATGGCAAGAGCACGCTTACCGGGCAACTTCTCCTGAACGGCGTCGAACAGGGCAAATCTGTTTGCGCTTACTCCGGCGAACTTCGCAAGGAAAAATTTCAGGCATGGATAAATTTGCAGGCGGCAGGCAGCGAATGGATAACCCTGAAGTATGATTCTGTTCGCGGCAGACAGGTTCCTTTTGTTCCGTGGAACGTTCAACAACGCATCATGGATTGGTATCGCGGCAGGTTTTTCCTCTTTGACAACAACGAAATCTTTGAATCAAATCAGGCAGAATCCATCATTGACGTCTTTACGATGGCGGTTCGCCGCTATGGCTGCGAGCTGTTCCTTGTAGATAACATGATGACGAGCTTGAGCGACGTGCAGGAGGAAACGCGTGCGCAGGGGCGATTTATCAACGTGCTGAAGAAGTTTGCAAACCGATATAATGTGCACGTGCTTGTTGTCGCTCACCCGCGCAAGACAAAGCAGGGGGAGAAGCTGCAAAAGGACGACGTCGGCGGCAATTCGCAGATGGTCAACCTTGCCGATACGGCGATTGTGGTTGAGCGTCCGAACCTTCGCCTGATTAAGAATCGCGACGGCGGACGCTTGCGTACGATTGAGTGCTGTTACTGTGCGGATAGTCACCGGATTTATCAGGCTGACACGGGGGACCTCTGTAAATATTCATGGGACAGAACAGGGCTTGCACCGCCAGACATACGCGCCAATTCCCTTCCGGAATATGGCATCCAGATAGCAGAACAGGCGATGCCGTTCTAATAAAAAGGAAGAGGAGGAGAAATCTATGACCAGTGCGCGGATAACCTGCTATGTGCTGCTTGTTCTTGCCTGCGCGGTGCTTGCCGTGATTTTCATGAACGATTCTGGTGGAACACTATAATTGGCGCCAAAATTCGATTTTTTGAGGAGGATAAAATGAGGGTGATGATTTCTCTGCCGATGCGCGGCAGGATGCAGAGTGATATTGATGCGCGGTATAACGCTGCAATGCGCACGTTGACGGCTGCCGGACATACCGTTGCCGATACGCGCAACCTTGACCGGCTGGTCAGCCGCAGTGAAGCCTTTGAGAGCGGCGTCAAGCAGTATGATTTGCTCTGCCTTGGCGAAGCGCTTCAGGTTATGAGCACCTGCGATGCGGTTTACTTCTGCGAAGGTTGGCAGGATGCTCGCGGATGTATGATGGAGTACCTTGCCGCCAAATGGTACGGGCTGATTACCCGTTTTGAATCTCCCGATGACGCTGCCGAACCGAATGCGGAAATTTTGTCGCATCCGTAACTTTTGACGTCTAATTTGTCCATTTAAGGATAGAGCGATAAAGAAAAGAAAGGAGTTTCGCCGGATGTGTAAATTGCCGCCAGACATGAAGTGGTCCTTTTCCAAGCTTGAGGCCTTTCGCCATTGCGGCATGATGTTCCGCCTGACCTATCTCGATAAGGCAGAGAAAACGGATAACGGCTTTGGGGCATACGGCACGTTCTGTCACAAGCTGCTGGAAGAGTGGGCAAAGGGTGATTACCCGGAGTTTGCTCTTGCCGAAGAGTACCAGAACCGCTATGACGAGGAGGTGACTGCACCGTTTCCCCCGTTTCCGCGAGGAATGCCGCAAAAATACTATGAGCAGGGGCTTGCTTACTTTGAATCCTTTTCCGGTTTTGGCGACCAATACGAAATTCTGACGAGCGAGGAGCGCTTTGAAGTTGATGTCGACGGCTATACCCTTGTTGGCGTCGCCGACTTGACGCTGCGCAATAAGGAAACCGGAGGAATCGTCATCGTCGACCACAAGTCGAAGTCGCACACCTCTATGAAGAAGGAACTGAACACCTACCGTATGCAGCTTTACACCTACGCCATGTTCGTCAAGCAGAAATACGGCGTTTTCCCGGAGAGTCTCGTGTTCAATATGTTTCGAGAGCAAGCCTTCATTGAGGAGCCGTTTGACATGGCGATGTACGAGCAAACGCGCAAGTGGATTGTCGATACCATCCATGCCATCGAGCAGTGCAGCGATTGGACCGTGTCCAGCAGCAGCTTCTTCTGCCGATTCGTGTGCAGTGTGTTTGATTCCTGTCCTGCACGAGACGCTATTCTGTATGGCGGCGAAAATAATAAGAAAGAAGAGTAACCATGGCGGCAAAAAAGACAAGACAACCGGACGTTCTGAACGTCCCGCAAAACCTGAGCGACCACCCTTTTTACGGTTTGCATCTTGACGACGAACAAAAAGCCTTCGCGAATGCAATCTGGTCTCCCGACACGGACATCGTGTTTGTCGACGCTGTCGCCGGTTCCGGCAAGACAACTGTGGCGGTCGGAACATCTGTCCTCCTCCACCGATACGGGCTTTTTGACGATATCGTCTATGTCATGCATCCGATTTCGGATATTCAGGGCGCACTGCCGGGCACAATCACCGAGAAGAGCAGCGTTTATTTTGAAGCGCTTTATCAGGCGCTGATGACCGCCAACGAAATGCCGGAAAGGGTCATTAAGAACACCTCGATGGCATACGAAAAGCGGTGCGAGGCGTTTGTCACTGCGATTACGGATACTTATTTGCGCGGTTCCAATATAGGCGGCGCCAACAAAACCATTTTGATTGTTGACGAGGCGCAGAATTATGATGCGTTTTCGCTTCGCAAGGTGCTGACACGCGCCTGTGACAACACAAAGGTAATTGTCATCGGTCATGGTCGCCAATGCGACTTGCTTAATAAGACGGCGAGCGGCTTCAAGGCGTGCATGGAGCATTTCCGGCGCAAGAATAATCCGCGCTTTGCCTTTTGCGAGCTGCATACGTGTCATCGTTCGCTTGTTGCGCAGGTTGCCGATGAACCGTGGTAAAAAAAACAGAGAAAGGGAAAACGATGCCGAAAAAAGATATTGATGTAAACGAACTGTTCACCGACCTTCTGAATGACCCGTTTAATGCGAAGCTCCCTGACGTGACGGCGGTCAGCATGTATAAGCTGCTTGCCGAGCGCCGGATTTGGTTTGACCTGTCCGTCGATGCAAACACGCTGGAATACGAGAAGCTGATTCTCCTGTGGAATCAGGAGGATAAGGGGAAGCCGGTTAATGAGCGGAAGCCTATCTGGATTTATCTGTTCAATTACGGCGGTTCATTTGACCTTGAGTGGAGCTTTATTGACCTGATCGACGCATCCGAGACGCCAATCTATACGGTTAATATGGGCGTTTGTGCTTCCGCCGCTGCGGATATCTTTATCGCCGGCAGGAAGCGCTTCATGATGAAAAACGCACGCACGATGCTGCATCAGGGAAGCGCCGGATTTCAGGGTGACACGCAGAAAATCTTTGACCAGGTGGATGATTATAAGCGCCAGCTTGAAAAGACGAAGCAATTCATTTTGGAGCGCACGCAGATTACATCTCGTGCCTATGGCGCACACCTGAAGGACGACTGGTGGCTGAATGCGGAGGAGTGCCTGAAGAACGGCGTCTGCGATTGCCTGATTGGCAGCATTGATGAGGTTCTTTGACCGTGTATAACGCTATATTGGCGGCCAAAATGCAGAAAATTTTTTGCGCAAAAGAGGGGTTGCCGATTTTTGCGCCGCCAGATGGCATCTGCTACGCCTGCGGAGGAAGGATTTATCGAGAGGGCGGCATCAGCGTCGAGAAGGCATCGTCCTCTCTAGTCTCCTCCTGCCCCTATTGCGCCACATCGTATGTAGAATGAAGAGGTTGTCGTATGAATTACACCGTGTACCATCTTCACTCGGATTATTCCCTGCTCGATAGCTGCACCAGGTTTTCAGAGTATGTAGACTTGGCTGTTGCGCAGGGAATGACCGCGATTGCGTCCACAGAGCACGGCAAACCCTCCGGTTGGGTTGAGAAAAAGCTGTACTGTCAGAAGAAGGGTGTCAAATTCATCCACGGCGTCGAAATTTATCTGACCGAATCGCTTGAAGAGAAGGTGCGCGATAATTATCATACGATTTTGCTTGCCAAAAACTACGAGGGCGTCAGGGAGCTGAACCGCCTGATTGAGGTGGCGACACGTCCCGACCATCTGTATTATGTGCCGCGCCTTTCCTTCGATGAGTTTTTTGCAATCACCCCAAACATCATTAAAATCAGCGCCTGTCTTGCGTCGCCGCTGAATAAACTGCCGCATTATCACGAAAAGTATTTGCGTCTCGTCAAGGCGTATGATTATCTTGAGATTCAGCACCATAACACGCCGGAACAGGCGGCATACAATCAGCGGCTTTTCGAGCTGTCGCGGCGCTATAAGAAGCCGCTGATTGCAGGGACGGATACGCATAGTGCCAGCCCTTATAAAGCGGAATGCCGTGCAATCCTGATGGACTTCAAGGAGCAGTATTATGAAGGCGAATCCGCAATGGATTTGACGTGGAAGACGTATGACGAGCTGGTCGATGCTTATCGCCAACAGGACGCTCTGCCGCGCTGGGCGTATATGGAAGCCATCGAAAACACCAATCGCATGGCTGACAGCGTCGTTGATTTCGCGCTCGACCAGTCGCCGAAATACCCGTTACTGTACGGTTCACGCGAAGCAGATGAGCAGAAGCTGACGGAAATCACATGGCAAAGGCTCGATGAAAAGCTTGCGGGCGGCGTGATTCCCAAAGAGCAGGAAGAGGCGTTCCGGCGCGATATCCAAGAAGAGCTTGACGCGTTCCATAAAACAAACATGTCCGGCTTCATGCTGTCGATGTCCGAAATCGTTTCGTGGTGTCGGCAAAGCGGCATTCCTATTGGTCCCAGTCGCGGCTCAGTCGGCGGCTCACGCGTCGCTTACGTCACGGATATTATCGACCTGAATCCGGTCACATACCAAACTGTTTTTTCGCGTTTCTGCAACGAAAACCGCGTCGAGTTGGGCGATATCGATGTTGACTGCATCGATTCTGATCGTCCGCGTATCTTTCAACACATCGTTGAAAAGTTTGGCGCCGCCTATTGTGCGCGTGTTTCTTCTTACGGCACGATTGCCGACCTGTCTTTTATCGACGATTGCGGTGGAGGACTTGCTATCCGATGGGAGCGCGTTCATCACCCTGAAAAACTCGATAATCGCGGCCGATTTGTCCGCACAAAAACCGCGTTTGACAGAAAAAACCCTTTTCGTCCGGAGGCGCTTGCAAAAATCAAAGCGGTTTATAAGGCAGATTCCGAAAAGGCGAAGAAAGAAAACCCTGATTTGTTTCGGTATTTTGACGGCATGGTCGGCACAAAGGTTTCTCAGAGCGTTCATCCGGCCGGTATGGTTATCGCCTGTGAAACGCTTGATGACCATTGGGGTGTGTTCAATAAGGACGGCGAACGGTGCCTGTTCATCAATATGGACGAAGCGCACGATGTAATGCTCGTCAAGTATGACCTGCTGATTCTGAAAACGCTTGGGGTTATCAACCGTTGCTGTCATCTTGCAGGCTTAACGTATCCTCGGATGCATGAGATTGACTTCAATGACGCGGCCGTGTGGCAAAGCATCAGCAATGACCCGACTGCAATCTTTCAGTTTGAATCAGAGTTTGCCGCGCAGGCGCTTCTCCAGTTTCAGCCAAAGAGCATCAATGATATTACCATGGTGACCGCTGCGCTTCGTCCTTCCGGCGCGTCCTATCGAAACGATCTCCTTGCTCATAAGGCGCATCACAACCCGACAAAGCAGATTGACGAAGCGCTCGGCAATTCCCTTGGCTACCTTATCTATCAGGAGCAGACCATCGCATTTTTGCAAAAGGTGTGCGGCTTGTCTGCTTCTTATGCTGATACTGTTCGTCGCGCAATCGCCAAGAAGCAGAGAGACAAAGTAGATGAAGCACTGCCTGTTATCCTGAAAGGGTATTGCGACGCGTCCGACAAACCTCCTGATGTGGCGGAAAAAGAAGCAAAAGTATTTCTAAAGGTGATAGAGGACGCCAGCGCTTACAGTTTCGGTTACAATCATGCGGTTGGCTATTCTCTTCTTTCTTACCTCTGCGGCTATTACCGTCATTATTACACAGAAGAATTTGTTGCCGCCTATCTGACGAGCGCCGCGAACGATGATGATATCACCACCGGCAAGGCAATGGCAAAGCGCTACGGAATCCATATTGCGCGGCCAAAGTTCGGTCAGGACAACAGAACGTTCTATATCGACAAAACGCGCCACGAAATCTCTGACGCGCTGAGTTCAATTAAAGGCGTCGGGCTGAAGGATGCAGAGGCGCTGCTGACGTTGTGTAACAGGAAGCATGATTCGTTTGTTGACCTTCTTCGCGACATGACGGATATCTCTGGCGCACTAAACGCGTCGGTCATTAAAACGCTGATTCTGTGCGATTACTTTTCTGCCTTTGGTTCATCTGGCAAGCTGCTTTCAGTCTATCAGCAATTTACGGAAGGGAAGAACCGCTACACCAAATCTCTTTCTCCTGCCACGGTTGACAGGCGATTGACTGCTCTGCGTGCGTTTGAGCGCGAACAACCGGAATCGGAAATCAATTTGCTTGATCGCATCCGATTCGAGATAGAAAAGTTTGGCACACCCTTCTATCGTGATGCGCAGGCAAAGGATTTCTATGCGGTGCTTGAGGTAGACGACAAATACTCGCCACGCATCAGCCTTTATAGTTTGGCATCCGGCAATGTCGGCGTAATGAAAATTCTGAAGCAGACATACAAACGGATGCCGATTAAACAGGGCGATGTCATCCGCATTGTCCGTTGGCAGAAAAAACCTGCTTACGAATACTCTGACGGGAAGCCCAAACCAAAGCAAGGTGTCTTTGATTTGTGGTTGAACGAATACACAATTTTACAGAAAGGAAATGATCATTCATGAGAAAGCTGGCAAGTATCCGGCGTATTGAAGCCATTGCGCCGATTGCCGGTTGTGACCAGATTGGCTTGGCAAAGGTTGACGGGTGGCAAGTCATCGTTCGCTATGACCAGTTCAAAGAGGGGGACCTTTGCATTTACTTCGAGATTGATTCCCTGCTACCGGAGAAGGACGTGTTTGAGTTCATGCGCCCGAAATCCTTCCGCGTCCGCACAATGAAGATGAAAGGCGTTGTCTCGCAGGGCTTGTGTATGCCCCTGTCGATTCTTCCGGCAGGCGCCTATGACATTGGTTGCGATGTAACCGACATCTTGGGCGTCGTCAAGTACGAGCCGCCGACAGAAGAGACCTCCGCCCAGACCTCCGCTCCGGCGAATCCTGCGCGCGCTTTTTTCCGTCGCTTTTTCCGCGGGAAGAAGCGTCCTGCGAATAAGCTGCCTTTCCCTTCTTTTGTGAGCAAAACGGACGAAACGCGCATCGAAAACATGGCGTGGATTCTTGATGACAAGAATACCCGCTACGAGGTGCACGAAAAGATTGACGGTCAGTCAGGCACTTTCTTCTATTGCAAGAAGAAGCGCTTTGGCATTTTCCCTGCGGATGACTTCGGTGTCTGTTCTCGCAACTTCCGATTGCCGCAGAAGAACGCATCTTCTTATTGGCAGGTTGCCGATAAGTATCGCCTGCGCGATGTGCTCCATAAAATGCTGAAAAAGATTAACGACGGTTCCTCGTGGATTTGTCTGCAAGGAGAATGCGTTGGTCCCGGCATCCAGCAGAACAAATATCACCTGTCCGATTGCGACCTCTATTGCTTTAATCTAATCACCGAGAAGTCCGGCAAGCTGGATTCTATCTATGCGGCGGATTTGTCCTCCGGTTTCGGGCTGAAGTGGGTGCCCCTGATTTCCGAATCCTATGTTCTGCCTGACACCGTGGATGAGCTTCGCGCCTTTGCGCACGGCGAATCTGCGCTGTTTCCGACGCTTCGTGAAGGCATTGTCCTTCGCAATTACACCAAGAATATTTCAATGAAATGCGTTGACCCTGCATTTCTGATTAAGTGGAAGGAGTAAACAATGGCTGAAATTCGATTTGCTCACGTCGGCTTGGGCGACTGCGTTTGCGTCAATCATATTCTCGCCATCATCCAGAGCGGCTCAACGACTGCACGGCGTTATCAGGCGAACGCCAGACACATCAAGAAGTATGTTGACGCCTGCCACGGCAAAGCCATCAAGTCGTTTCTGCTGCTTGACGACGGCACGGTTGTCGCATCGCATATTAAACCGCTGACCCTGATGCAGCGCCTGACATTCCCGCGTACAACAACCTCCACCGGCGTTGAAAGAACGCCTCCGGAAACACCTTATATTGAGCCGAGCAATGCCGATTTTGTGAACAATGATGAGGACGATGCTGATATCGAGGAGGAATCTGAAGAAATGGCTGAAGGGCTGGATGACTATGAGGAGGAGGACGAAGATGAAGACGTATCTGAATGAAATCAACGGTCTGTGGAATGCGATTGACGCGCTTTATTTGTCGAGGCGGTCATGGACGCGTGAAAAGGAAGAGCATATTAAGGCGGTTTACGCTGACCATTTTGACCGATGGGGAATGCGCACGCACGCTCAATCGGAAGAGATGAAGTCGCTGCTTGATAAGATGACCAAGTGGGCTGCGCATCATATCACCATCGGGCGCTTCATTGATTTCGCCTTCACGGTCGAGGGCTTGCATCGCGGTGCGCAGGATGATTTCGACAGCCATGCGGCACGGTTTGGCAACCGCATCATCCGTTCCTCCACTCGTCTTGCCGATTATGGCAATGAAAAGTCTGCATGGTATCAGGGCAAGATTCTGACGACCGAGGAGGTTGCTGCCAACACCGGTATCGCCTTGCCTGACACCTATACTTCTCCCGACGGCGAAACCTATATAAGGGCGGTCAATGGCTATATCAACGAAAAGATTCAGGGGGACAAGGATGTTTTGCGCGGTTTGCTTCCGCTGTCCATTCCTTCTAACTTCCTCGTCCGCGTTAATGCGACCGAGTTTGCGCACATCCTCAAGCAGCGCGATAAAAACTCTCACGCTGCGCCGGAGCTGCGCGATTGTGTCGAGAGTATGCTTGCTCAGATTGAATCTCAAATCCCGCAGATGAACCGCGACTTCTTTTATAAGGTGGAGAATTGAGCAATGAAGGAAGGATACATGAAGAACCCTGACGACATGTTCGTCCGCAACCTCAAGAAGCGCATCAAGTCTAATGGCGGTTATTGTCTGAACAAAGACAAGACCACCAAAGCAAACAAGTGTCCCTGCGAAGCATTCGAGGAAACGGGCATTTGCGATTGTGGTCTGTACATCCCCTCGACCATCGACGATTCCCTGTGGAACATATAAGGAGGCGAAAATTTATGCAAACACATTCCAGCAAAGAGGGAGGCTTGACCATGAACAACGTGATTAAGCGCGACGGCGCCGAGGTTCCCTTTAACGCGGACAAAATCCGCATCGCCATCACCAAGGCGTATAACGACCTGCCGGAAGACAAACGCGCATTGGATAACCTTCATGAACCTGATAAGCAGATTGCAATCTGGACGGATGAAATCGTCAGGAAGTGCGCTGCGATTCCTCATGCCATTTCCGTCGAGGATATTCAGGACATTGTCGAGGATACCTTGATGGCTCAGGGCGCTCATCATATCGCCCGGTCTTATATCCGGTATCGGTATAAGCGCGAGCTTCACCGCAAGGGCAACGCGATCGATAATACAATACTCGGCATTGTCAACTGTTGCAATGAGGAAGTGAAGCAGGAGAACAGCAATAAGAATCCAAGCATCCTGCCGACACAGAGAGACTATATTGCCGGCGAAGTCAGCAAAGATATTACGTGCCGTATCCTGCTTCCTAAAGAAATCATGGACGCGCATGATGCCGGTATCATCCATTTTCACGACGCTGATTACTTTATTCAGAAATCAACAAACTGCTGCCTTGTCAATCTGGATGACATGCTCCAGAATGGCACTGTGATTAGCGGTACTTTGATTGAAAAGCCGCATACTTTCTCGACGGCGTGCAACATTGCGACACAGATTGTTTCTCAGGTCGCATCGAGCCAGTTTGGCGGACAAACAATCACCCTCACCCATCTTGCGTCTTTTGTTGAATCGACGCGCCAGAAATACCGCTCTGACTACAAAGGTCTTGCGTCCGCGATGACGAAGGAATGTTTCGATTCCTTCATCAATAGTCTGGTGCGCGAAGATGTAAAGCGCGGCGTGCAAACCATTCAGTACCAGATTATTACGCTGATGACCACAAACGGCCAGGCACCTTTTGTGACGGTTTATATGGACATTAATGAAGCGCCTAAAGAACTCCGCGCAGACCTTGCGATGATTATCGAGGAGGTGCTGCATCAGCGCATTCAGGGCGTGAAAAACAAGAAGGGAATCTGGATTACGCCTGCTTTCCCGAAGCTCATTTACGCGCTGGATGAAAACAATATTTATCCGAACTCAAAGTATTACTATCTAACCGAGCTTGCGGCAAAATGCACCGCCAAACGTATGGTTCCCGATTACATTTCGCGCAAGCAAATGAAAGAAATGAAGAACAGCGATGTGTTTCCCTGCATGGGCTGCCGTTCTTTCCTGACTGTTGACCGCTTTACTGATTCCGGTCATGGCAACATGGCAAACGCAAAGAATTACAAACCGAATCAGCACAAATACTACGGAAGGTTTAACGGTGGCGTCGTCACCATCAACCTTCCTGACGTTGCGCTTTCCTCCGGCGGCGACATGGATAAATTCTGGCAGATTTATGATGAGCGGCTTGAACTGTGCCATCGCGCCCTGCGTATCCGTCATGAGCATCTGCTCGGTACGCCTTCCGATGTCGCGCCGATTCTCTGGCAGCATGGCGCATTGGCGCGACTGGAGAAGGGCGAAACCATCGATAATCTGCTTTACGACGGCTATTCTACCATGTCTCTCGGTTATGCCGGACTGTATGAGTGCGTCAGATATATGACCGGCGCGTCTCACACCGGCGCGGGAAAATCGTTTGGTCTCGCGGTTATGCAGCGGCTGAATGATAAATGTGTCGAATGGAAGGCCGCCGAAAACATTGACTACTCGCCATATGGCACGCCTATTGAAAGCACCACTTATAAATTTGCCAAGTGCCTTCAGAAACGTTTCGGCATCATCGAAGGCGTAACCGACCATAACTACATTACCAATAGTTACCATATCAATGTGCGCGAGGAGATTGATGCTTTCTCGAAGCTGACGATTGAATCCGAATTTCAGAAGCTTTCTCCCGGCGGCGCGGTAAGCTATTGCGAAATTCCAAACATGCAGCATAACATTCCGGCGGTGCTCGCGCTTATCCGCCACATCTACGATACCATCCTTTACGCAGAGTTGAACACGAAGTCCGACTACTGCGAGGTCTGCGGCTTTGACGGCGAAATCAAAATCGTAAAGGATACGCATGATAAGCTGATTTGGGAGTGTCCAAATTGCGGCAATCGGGACGCTAATAAAATGACGGTCGTCAGGCGCACGTGCGGATATTTAGGAACCAATTTCTGGAATCAAGGTCGAACGCAGGAAATCCAAGACAGGGTCCTGCACCTGTAAAGGAGTACTTATGAGCAATATTGCAGCTATTAAACCATGTGACATCGCCGACGGTCCCGGCGTCCGTGTCGGCGTATTCCTCTCCGGCTGCCCTCACCATTGTGAAGGCTGCTTCAATTCTGAAGCGTGGAACCCGCGCTACGGCAAGCCGTTTAATGACGAAACCCGCAACCATATCGCTGACCTGCTGAAGAAACCGTATATTCGCGGCATTTCCATATTGGGCGGCGAACCGCTGGTTAAGTATAATTGCGATGCCACCTTGACCCTCGCGGTGATTGCCAAATCCCTTTACAAGGATGTGTGGATTTATACCGGCTACACGTGGGAAGAGCTGGACCAGACGCATCGTATCTGGTCTTTCACCGATGTTCTGGTAGACGGGCGCTTCATTCAGTCTCTGGCTGATAAGCGCCTTGCCTACCGGGGCAGCTCCAATCAGCGCATCATTGATGTGCAGGCAACGCTCGAGCGGAACGCATTAACCTTTGTCTCAAATAATATATAATGTTTGAGACAAAAAAATCAAAAGGAGAAAACAATGGCTGTTTATTTTGTCAAAAAACGCGATGTGGCAAGCCCGTATAAGAACGGCTGTTTGATTTATCGCATATGGTATGAGGACGAAATCGTTTACATTGGATACACGTTGATGCCGCTCTTCAAGAAGCTCCACCACCACTTCTTTCATAAGAAAGGCAATGTTTATCTCGACATTCATCAGACAACGATGATTGACTACACGACCTACAGGAGCAAGGCAGATATGCTTCTTTATGTTGCGTATTGGGTCAACGTCTATCATCCTCGGCTGAACAAAACATCTCCCTGTTATGCGCCGGATAACTTAACCGTCGTCCTTCCAAATCGCCGATGGACGCGTTATACACCTCGCCTGATGGAGAAGTGGAAAAGTGAAATCAAGCCAGGAAAGATTTCAGGAGGTTCTCCAGCAAAGCCCTCATCTTTGCATTGTGCTGGCGAAGCGTCTGATTCTCTTCCTCCAATTCCATGATTCGGTTGTTCTGTTCTTCTATCGCATCCGAGATTACCTTCAAGTCCATTTCTTCTGAGGACGGCTTCCCGACTTTTGCAAGGAGGTCGTCTTTTTTCTTTTCGTTCGTCCACTTGTAGATGGTTGGCAGGCTGATGTCGTACTGCTCGCTGATTTCTTTCGGCTTCTTCTTCTCGTCAAAGTACAACCGAAGAACTTCTTCCTTTTGTTCATCGGGAATAATTTTCGCCAATCCGAACACCTCCTGCTGCCATTATAACAGATTTTCAGGAATATTTCCAGCAAAGCGAAACTTTTGTCTTGAAAAAAATCCATTTAATAATGGACAAAGAAATAAAAGGAGGTACATCCCAATGTCCCAAGCAAGAATTGCCAAGTTTGAAAAGGTTTCCTTCGGGCTCTTTGCCGCCGATTTGGCAGATTATTTCCCCGACAATCCCCGGTACGCTTACGAGCGCCTTACCCTGCCGGCCCGTGCGACGTCGTCCTCTGCCGGTTATGACTTTGTCACGCCGGTCGATATTCATATAGAGCGCGGCCAAAGCGTCAAAGTTCCGACCGGCATCCGGTGCTCGATGCTTCCGGAATACGTGCTGACGCTTTATCCCCGTTCCGGTCTCAGCCTCAAGTACGGTACGCGGCTGCTGAATACGGTCGGTGTAATCGACGCTGATTACTACTTCTCTTCCAACGAAGGACACATCATACTCTGCCTGACTGCCGAAGGACCTGTTGATTTGACTGCTGGACAGAAGATCGTGCAGGGCATCTTCCTCCCTTACGGCATCACGATTGACGACAACACGCAGGAGGTGCGCAATGGCGGTTTCGGCAGCACAGGGAAATAACGCTTTTGTTACCGGCGAACAGCGCAATGACCCTGTTAATCACCCTGCACACTATACTTACGGCGGCATCGAAACGATGGATTATATCGATTCACTGGGTATGGGCGTCGCTTTCTGTCTCGGCAACGTCATTAAGTACGTCAGTCGCGCAGGACATAAGGATAGCACTGCGGTAACGGAGGATTTGCGCAAGGCTCAGTGGTACCTGAATCGCGCCATCAGCAAGATAGAAAGGGGCGGTTTGGATATCGATTGTTAAGCTCTTCTGCGCCGACCTATCCATGAATCGACCGGGTTTTTCTATTCTTCATTGCGACACGGGAACGCGAACGGTAAAGCTGATTCGCAAGTCGGTTGTGGATAACAAAGGATATAAAGGCGGCAAAAAACCGCACGGTCAACGTCTTGCCGAAAACGCCGACGAATTGCGCTCTTACATGGATTCAGATATGGAGCTGATTTTCGTTCGCGAGCGCGGCTTCTATAAGAGCGCGACAGAGACCGAGGTGATTTTCAAAATGGTAGGAGTGTCTGATTTGTGCGCATGGCAGTACAAAAAGACATTCGAGGAGATTACGCCGACGGCAATCAAAAAGCTGCTGACAGGCAACGCCAAGGCAGAGAAGAGCGAGGTCGCCGCTGCGCTTGAGCCGTATGTCGGCAGGCAGGATTACGCTTTCGACGATGAATCCGATTCTGTCGCCGTCGGCATTGCATGGCTGATTCAACACGATTATTTAGACCTGCCGAAATTTGAAAAGGAGGAATAATCCATGGCGGTTTACCTGACCGGCGATAAGCACGGCGATTATGCGGCTATCAAACATTTCTGTAAGGAGCAGCACACCGCCAAGGACGCGGACGTCATGATTGTGCTGGGCGACCACGGCACGCGGTTTTATCCGGATGACGACGAACGGACGCTGAAAACGCTTGACATGCTTGAAGCGCTGCCGATTCGTTTTGTAATGATTCGCGGCAACCACGACCGGCGTCTGACGATTCGCTCTCGCCATGTCGTGTATAAGTACGTTAACTACGGCAATGGCGTTTCCGGCAATTTTTTACGTTGACGTGCGGTATCCGTCGATTCTCTATACGAACGAATACGGCGCTTACTTCTTTGCGAATCGTCCTGCATTCATTATAGGCGGCGCTTTTTCGATTGATAAGGAGCTGCGCCTGGCATGGGAAAAATCCGGCAGGGTCGATCATCCGCTTTGGTTTGAAGACGAGCAGCTTACAGAAAACGAGCGAATTGCAGCAAAGGCAGAGTACATCGCTTTCACTGCCCTGCATAACAAGAAAAATATTCTTTTGCTGACGCATACGTGTCCGCTGTCCGCTATACCTGCAATACCGCTAAAGGATTCCAATCTGACGACGGAGCGCTTTCTGGACGACGTCGCCGCCTATGAACCATCGCCCAATTTTCAGCCATGGTCGCATTGGTACTGCGGTCATTGGCACATTGACAGAATCAACGGAGCGTACCGGTTCCTGTACCACGACATCATTCTGCTTGAACCTTATAAGGAGGTGCCAAATGTCTGACTTGATGAACGAAATCCGCGATATTCGCGACCAACTAAACGATGTAATCGTACACCTGTCGCAAGAGGCGTGCCACGTAATGACGGCGAGCGAAATTGTCTCTCTCTGCCGTGATGAACAAAAGGTGGTTCAAACGCCGATTTGGGTTGAAGACGATGGCGGCAATGTATGGGCGGCGGTTCTGGACCATTTTGACGACCATATTTGCGCGGTTTTCGGCGTCGACTTGTCCCTTGATTTCAAGGACTATGAGAAAACATGGATTGCGTGGAACAAAAATCCGCTATTGTTTAAACACCCTGTTTTTTTCGATGAAAAGAGACCTAAAAGGGCGGTCTGACAAAGCGTATGGGAATTATTCCTCTGAACTGTTTTCGTCGATTTTAGCCCTAAAAACGCCAATAAAATAAGGAGGTTTTGGCAATGGTTCAAAGCTACCCTCTCCCCGACAATCGCGCTCTCTATATAATTACTCCGAGCAACACCGAAATCCTGAACCTGAAGATTGCCGCACTGATTGCTGAATCAATGGAAAAATCCGAGACGCCATTTGAAGCGACAATTTGGGAGGTTCGCAACTTCCGCGCTCCTCAAGGCGCAGACGATGCATAAGGAGGCGGCAAAACGATGGCGTACTTCACCCGAACGCGTGTCCCTTATCCGCTGCGCAAATTGGCGCTTGAGTATCACCAATATCACGGAGATGATAATCCTCGCGTTATTGCTTTGCTGACTTATGTCGGCAAGGATTATGACGTTCCTGTGATTCTGACGCGCTTTACCGACCGTCAGACCGGCGACCGCATGTGCACCCTGCTTGACGTTGTCGGCTGCAAAACCAAATGCGCTTATGTTGTCGAGGAGGAATACATGACCTGTTTGGTGCAGGATGAAGCGAACATGATTTATCGCTGGAAATGCATTATGGCGGCTGAACAGGAGGATTTGTGACCAACTTATTCTCGAATCGCTCCATGACTGCGCCAAGACATATGATATGAAGGAGAATTATCCATGAGCTTTGAAGCTGCGTTTTTTCTGGTCGTGTTTGTGATTCCGATTTCTCTCGGCCTTTTCCTCCATTTCTGGGGGTGGGTGACAGAATGCAGATTCTGGCGGCATCGCAAAACACAAGGCGATTATTTCCGCGAATGGCTAAAGGGGGCATAATAATGGGAGACCGCAAAATCAACCGGATGCATCGCCTTTATGGCGGCAGCGAATATTGCTGCGCCGATTGCTCCAACTTCGTCACGCGCCTGAACGGTTACTATAAGTGCGCCGTTTATGGCATCGGTAACGGCAGGGCGACCGACTGGTGCGGTTCGTATCCAGCTTGTGGCCATTATAATCAACCTCGCCGCAAAGGCGAAACGCCTGTTCATTTCCTTTGCAAACACCGCTAAGAAAGGGGCTGTTGCCTGTTGATTCGCCTTGACACCCAATCCGGCGTGCCTTATAATAAAGGCGCGGACCTTGACAACTTGCCAAATCAACGGTTAGCCGTATCCATCGACGAAACGGCGGCTCTCCTGTCCATCTCGCGCCCTGTCGCTTACGAGCTTACAAAGCGCCGCGATTTCCCTTGCTTTCGCATCGGCAAGCGCGTCCTTGTCAACGTTCGTGCCTTACAGGGCTGGCTGGATGAACAGGTTGCCGCCACGCAAGGAGGATACGATGAATAACAAGCACAACATCCGGCAGCGTCCCAACGGCACATGGGAAGCGCGGTTCACCGCCAACGGCAAGCGCATGTCGGTTTACGGCAAAACCAAGAGAGAAGTTGCTGAAAAGCTGAACCGCCGCCGAGCCGAGGTTGAGTTTCACCTCTATCAGCCCTCGACCGGTTCGCCGACTTTTGCCGAATGGCTGACGACATGGCTGAACAGCTATTGTCTGTCCATCAAGGATTCGACACGCTATAAATACCTGACCGACATCAGAACCCATATTGCGCCCGCGCTTGGGAGCATTCCTCTAACAAAGCTGGATGGTAGCTCCATCCAGTCTTTTTATAACCGCGAATTAAAGAACGGCTCGTCTCCTAAATCTATCAAGAATTTTCACGGCGTTGTCCACAAGTCGCTTGCGCAGGCGGTAAAGCTCCGTCTGATTCTGATAAACCCTGCTGAAGCCTGTGTTCTGCCGCGTATTATTCGCCGCGAAATGACGCCTGTTCCAAGCAATCAAATCGCTGCTTTCCTATCAGCTATCCGCAATAGCCCTTATGCCGACTTCTACTTCGTCATGCTTTTTACAGGACTTCGCCGCTCTGAGCTAATCGGCCTGACGTGGGATTGCATCGATTTCAACAAAGGCACCATCCGCGTTTACCGTCAGTGGATGCTCGACCAAGCCACCCGTGCCTACCGTTTCACATCCCTGAAGAACAATAAGGAGCGCACATTCCGCCCTGCGCCAAGCGTGCTCGATGCCCTTCGCCGCGTCCAGCGCACACAAATCGCCAACCGTCTTGCCGCTGGAAGCGCGTGGACAAACACAGAGAACTTCGTTTTCACAGGCAAAAACGGCAGTTTTCTTCACAGCAACACCGTCTATTGCGACTTCAAGCGGCTCATTGTCGCCGCCTGTTTTAACCCATCTACCCGTCTGCACGACTTGCGCCACACCTTTGCAACGCTTTCCATCCAGAACGGCACGGACATCAAGACCATCTCCGAAACCCTCGGTCACGCCACCACTGCCTTTACCATGGATGTCTACGGGCACGTGTCCGAACAGATGCAATATAACGCGTCCAACCGCATGGAGCAGTTCATTCAATCCCTGTAATAATGGGGTGCGATTGGGGTAAACCCATCTTCTTCACTCCTCTCAATGTCGGTAATTACAACGCTTTGCGGGTTTCAGAGCCGCACAATCACAAGGGACAGCGTCCCTGCTGGGGGTTTGGGGCAACGCCCCAATCAAAACGGCATCAGTCTACTATGCAGATGAAATCAACCATTCAGGCGCAGGCAGCGAAGCGTCCCTGCCAGTAACTATAGAAGCAACTACTTCCGAACATCTGCTTTTTACAGGCGCCTATAGCAGCAGCCGCTTCCGAACACCTTCTTTACTATTCTCCATGGCAGCACCGCACAATTCAGCGGCGCAACCTCCTTTGTGCGGCATTGCCCGAAAGAAAATATTTGTGGCTTTTTCGTGAAGCATTTATGACGTTTTGATGTCGGATTGACTTGATTTTTTTCATATTTTCCGGTAAAATGGAGTCGGCTGTAATCTGGAAAATGTGATCGAGGTGAACCGGGATGGGAACGCGAATTTTGCTGGTGGATGATGAGCCGCTGATGCTCAAGGGGCTGACGTACACGCTCGAACAGGACGGCTACGAAACCGATACCGCCGTAGACGGTCAGGAGGCGCTCGACCTTTTCCGCGAAAACAGCTATGATTTGGTGCTGCTGGACGTGATGCTGCCGAAGATTGACGGTCTGAGCGTCTGCCAGCGCATCCGCGAAAGCTCAAACGTGCCGATTATCATGCTGACCGCCAAGGGCGAGGACATGGACAAGATTCTCGGTCTGGAGTACGGCGCGGATGACTACATGACAAAGCCGTTCAATATTCTGGAGGTTCGTGCGCGCATCCGCTCGGTGCTCCGCCGTACCGGCAGCCAGCCGATGCATGCACAGAAAATCATCCGTGTGCATGACATGGAGGTCAACCTGCTCAAGCGTACCGTCACCTTAGGCGGCAATGAGCTTCGCCTGACTGCCAAGGAGTTCGACCTGCTGCAGCTCTTCATCACAAACCGCGGACGTCCGTTCTCCCGGCGGGAAATGCATGACGCCGTATGGAAGCAGGATGATTACGCCGGCGATGCTCGCACCGTTGACGTGCATATCCGCCGCCTGCGCGAAAAAATCGAACGTGATCCGGATAAGCCGGAATTCATCTTCACGAAATGGAAGGTGGGTTACTATTTCACCGACAAGGACTGACCGTCATTTATTCGCATCGCTCCGGCGCGGCGCATCGTCTCTCCGCTGGAAGCTGATGCTGACGTTTCTGCTCGTCATCGGCGCATCGTTCGCCGTGATGGCTTCCATCATGATTCAGCTTGTCAGCAATACCCTGTTTGAACAGCGCACCCGTCAGGCCACACGCTCGCTTGAGCAGCTGGCCTCGTCGGCTGCGCCTTTTTTTGCCTCCGCGCAAACGGACAGCCTTTCCGAGCTGCTCCGGACGCAATCCGGCGAGCTTGGCGGGCGTCTGCTCGCGGTCGATGCAGACGGCAAGGTGCAGCTGGACACGTTCGGCGAAAAGAGCGGTCAGCGGCTGAGTCTGCCGGAAACGGTTGCGGTGCTGGTGCACGGCGAAAGCTCCGCGTTCGGTCTCCACCGCACGGAGGATTCGTACATCGTCGTTGCCGCAGCCGTGATGGTGTCGGAAGGAAATCGGCTGGGTGCGCTCGTGCTGTCGCTGCCCGTGGATGAGCTGCAAACGGCGCTTGAAACCATCACGCACCAAATGCTGGCGATTTTCATCGTGACGGCGGCATGCGCCATGGCAGCGGCGCTTGTGCTGTCCGGCAGGCTGACGCGCCCTGTCAAGGCGCTGACGGCGACCATTCGGCGCATGGGAGGCGGCGATTTGAGCGCGCGTGTCAGCGTCCGCACATCGGGTGAGCTTCGTGAGCTGGCAGACAGCTACAACGCCATGGCAGAGCAGCTTGAGCATCTCGACGCCAGCCGCAGCCAGTTCGTTTCCGATGCCTCGCATGAGCTGAAAACGCCGCTTGCAACCATGAAGGTGCTGCTGGAAAGCATGATTTACCAGCCGGACATGCCGGAAGAGCTTCGTGCGGAGTTCATGCAGGACATCAACCATGAAATCGACCGGCTGAACACCATCATCACCGACCTGCTGACGCTCACGCGTGAGGACAGTCAGGGCGAACCCCTGCATGCGGAGCGCTTTGACGTGTCCGCGCTGGCTGATGAAACCGTGCACACCCTGCGCACGAACGCATCGCAGAAATCGCAGATGCTGACAGCTGACATCGAGCCGGACATCGAGCTGCTCGGCGACCGCAGCAAGCTGGCACAGGCGTTCTACAACCTGACCGACAACGCCGTCAAGTACACCCCCGAAGGCGGGCACATCTCTGTAACGCTCCGCAGGGACGGCGCACAGGCGGTTTTCACCGTGCAGGATGACGGCATCGGCATTCCGCCCGAAGACCAGAAACACATTTTCGATCGCTTCTACCGTGTGGACAAGGCTCGTTCGCGTGAAACAGGCGGCACCGGACTCGGGCTGTCCATCGTCCGGCAGATGGTCGCGCTGCACGGCGGCACGGTCGAGGTGTCCTCATCGGTCGGGCACGGCTCCACCTTCACCGTTCATCTGCCGCTGTCCGGAAAGGGAGGCGAACAGGCATGAAGAAGCTCCGTTTCCCTGCGCTGCTGCTGATTTTGCTCCTGCTGACCGGCTGCACCTCCGAACCGCTCGCGCCCTTGTCCGTGACGAGCGCGCCGCAGGAGGATGACGTTCCCGCGCCCGAAAGCAGCACCGCCGACATCGAGCAGCAATCCGTCCTCTGGTTTCGCTTCGGAGATGAGCCGCTGCTCGCCGCTGAGGAACACACCATCAGCCGTTTGCCGAACGAATCCTACGAAACGGCGCTGCTGAAGGCGCTTCTCTCAGGACCAGTTCTCGGCAGCGCAAGCCTCACGGCGCTGTTTCCGAGCGGCACGCGCGTTGTATCTACTGTCCGGCAGGATGATCTGCTGTTCGTCACGCTCTCCAGTCAAATCATGAACCGCCTGAGCGACGAGCCGGAAAATTGGCGCAGCGATGCTTCCTGGCGGACAGAAATCCCGCTCCGGCGGCAGCTTGCCATGCAGAGCATCGCCGCAACCATCACCGAAAACACGACTGTGCAGCAAATCGTCATCCTGGTCGAGCCGAATGGCGATGTGACCGACTCCATCCGTCTGCGGCAAACCTATTACACTTTGGACAGTGCCGATTCATCGCTTGCCGAACCGCTCGTGCGTGACGAATCGCTGCTGCTGACCCCCGCAAACACGCTGAACGTCATCCTGACGCTGCTGAAATCGCAGGATTACGCACGCCTGTACCGCTATGTTGCCCAGGAAGACCCGGATACCGGCGAGGACAAGCCCTCCTCCGATGCATTTGCCGAGGCGCTCCACGCATCCGCCGCGCTTGTGTCGTTCTCCGTCTCCGGCGGCAATGTATTCGGTTCGCAGGCGGTCTTCACCCTCAGCGGTCTGACCACGAAGAACGGCATGGATCGAACGATTTCCGGAAGGGTCGTCCATCTCTGCCGGAAAAACGGGATCTGGCAGATTTCGTTTTCTCAGCTGCTCGCTCTTGTGGAGGAAACGACATGACACGCACTTATTTCCACCGGACGCGGCTCTGTGCGCTGCTGCTTGCGCTGCTGCTTTTGCTGACCTCCTGCACGCAGGTGACATCCCTGGCGCCTTCCGAAACGCTTCCGCCGCCGAGCACCCCATACGACGCACCATCCGACTTTTCCGGCATGACGACTGCGCAGCGCGTTGCCCTGTATCTGCCGGATGCGCTGGGCAAGACGCTTCTTTGCCGTTACGAAACGATTGACCTGAGCCTGACCGAGCATCCGGAGGAGGCCGTGCTGAATCTCCTGCTTTCGGCAGACGGCGACAAGGAAACAACCGCCCTCTCCGCATATGGCGCCATTGCGCTTGCCGCCGGGAATGCTGTCACAACCGCCAATCAGGTTTGTACGGTGAATCTGTCCTCGTCCGTCCTGTCGCTGGAGCTTGAAGCGCTGTACACCGTCTGCCTGTCCATTGCAACGACGCTCTGCGCACTGCCCGAGGTGCAGTACGTCAACATTCTCGTCGCCGGATATCCCATCGCCATGGACATTCAGAATCTGCTGCCGCTGGGCATCCTGTCCTCTGCCGCAGGAAAGGACATTGCCAGCCTCTGGTCGCAGCTGACTGCACAGCGAACCGGTGCAGGCGGCGTTGCGGCACGAACTCCGCTGACAAGCGCCGCCGTGCTTTACTTTCCGCTTGAGGACGGCACCGGTCTGACCTGCGAGGTGCGCCAGCTCTCCTTTGAGGGGCAGAACATGCAGCAGCTGGTGTACGGGCTGCTCGATGCGCTGTCCGCCGGGGCAATCGAATCCGCCGCGGCAGGAATGCTCGACATCCGTTCGCTGCTCCTGATGGCGCCGGAATGCACCACACTCGCCAATGGCCGCCATTCCGTCACGTTCTCGCTCGTGCCGGATGCCCTGACGCGCATCGCCGAGGTGGGCATCAACCCCGTCTGCTTCATCGCCGCCGTCACCTGTACGCTCACGAGCTATGTTCCCCTGCTCGAGCGCGTCATCTTCTCGCTCGGCGATACGCCCCTGACTGTCCTGACCTCCAGGCTTCAAGGCACCTATACCCTGCCCAGCGGCATTGCGTCACGCGCCGACTTCGCTTCCCTGCTGATGGATTCCGCCGCCGGCTATGTGCCCAACGGGAAGCGGCTGTCGTACTGTGCACTGCCGCTTTCAGCAGACTCATCGCTTTCGCCGGCTGTTTTGCTACGTGCGCTGTGGTCGAGGCTGCCCCTGTCGCTCGATGAATCAGACGTGCTCGGCGCATCGGTCACGGGCGATACGCTGCTCATCACCCTGAGCGAGCGCAGTGCGGAGGTCATCCGAAACGCCGACTGCTCCCAGCGGCTCATCGCCTACAGCATGGTGTCAACGCTGTCGGCGCGCTATCCTGTACGCCGCGTGCGATTCTTTTTCGGCGATCAGGCAATCGATTCTCTCTCCGGCGATGTGCTCTGGTCAGGCGAATTTATGGTCGACCCTTCCCTTCTTGCGGAATAGACACGACTTGTTCACAAAGTGTCGCATACCTTTCACTTATTTCTACCGATTGTTTAAGAATCGTTCATGCCTCTGTCATAATCTCTGATTATAATATAAGCATAGTCAGTCAGAGAGAGGCTGACCGGAAGAAATCAGAAGGATTTCCGATTGAAGGAGGGTATTGATGATGAAATTCCGTAAGATTATGGGCGGCATCGCCCTTGGATTGACCTGCGCAATGATCGGCGCGGGTGTCACAGCAACGACGCGCAGCATGTCTGCCAGCGCAGAAGCAACTGCCGTTTCCTCTTCTGCGACCACGACGGTCGTGACGAGCCCCTTCACCGAGGCGGTCGCGAAGGTTCGTGACAGCGTTGTCGGCGTGAGCAATTATCAGAAGGTCCGCTACAGCAGCTACGGCAACAGCTACTTCGGATACGGGTTCGGCTACGGCAGCGGCCGCGGCAACAATGATGTCGAGGAGCGGGAAGAGCTGAGCTCGACCGGTTCCGGCGTCGTCATCGGCGATGGCTTCGTGCTGACGAACTACCATGTGGTTGAGGACACCAGCAGCCTGCGCGTCACCGTCACCGACGACAGCAACAACACCACCGAATACGCGGCAACGCTGGTAGCCTATGACGAATCGCTCGATATCGCCATCGTGTACGCGACCGACCTTGACCTGCCGGCTGTGACGCTGGGCGACAGCGACGCCCTGCAGGTCGGCGACTGGGCGATTTGCATCGGCAACCCGCTCGGCTTCTCCAAGACCACAACGGCCGGCATCGTCAGCGCGCTGAACCGCTCGGTTGAGTCCTCTTCCACCGACAAGTACGGTCGTAAGTCCACGACCTCCAACGCCATGATTCAGGTTGACGCTGCCATCAACTCCGGCAACTCCGGCGGCGGCATGTTCTCCGTGACCGGCGAGCTGATGGGCATCCCGACGCTGAAGTACTCCGGCAGCTACTATTCCGGCTCCACGGTCGAGGGCATCGGCATGTGCATCCCGATTAACTCCGCAAAGCCCCTGATCGAAAAGGTTCTCAGCGGCGAAATCACCTTCACCGCTGCGGAAGCGCTCGATTCCGATGACGATGAGGGCAGCACCAGCTCCTCCGGCACCAACCTCGTCGGCAAGCCCCGCATGGGCATCACCATGAGCAACCTTGCCAACAGCGCCGCACTTCAGAGCGGTCAGATCCCGAAGGGCGTGTACGTGGTCAACGTCGAGGAAAACAGCCCGGCTGAAAAGGCCGGCATGCAGGTCGGCGACATCATCGTTGACGTCGATGACACCGTTATCACCTCAACCACGGAGCTGTCCGCGAAGGTCGCTGAGTACGATGCCGGCGACACGCTGAAGATCAAGGTCTACCGCGTGCCGGGCATCACGGGTCTCACCGGCAGCGATGACATTCCGGATGGCGAGTATATCGACCTCGAGGTCACGCTGGAAATCATCGACAATGTGAAGCAGTAATCATATAAACAACAGCCGCCGCAGATGGAAATCGTCTGCGGCGGCATTGTTATGGTAACACCTCATTTATGCGGCATTGTCTAAATTCTCTAAGGGCATATTCTGTTTTCAGAATCAGCAGCGAAGGATTATTCCTCCTCCGCTTTGGGCAATGTCGTTTGCGGCGGCACGATGCTCAGGTCAAGCTCCTCCGTGGGCCTGGCCTTTTTCTCCCGCTTTGGAGGAAGCTGCTTCGCCCAATCCTTCGGCAGCTCGACCGCCTTCTTCCTGCCGAGCTTCTCGTCCGTCAGCGTCATCACGTCATTCCACTTCGCCAGCAGAATCGGCAGCGACAGCCGCATCCACCACCGCGGCGAATACAGCAGTAGCATCCGTTTCTCCGTCCAGAGCTGCACGCGTGCAATGTCCTTCCACGCCAGTTCCTTTTCGCCGAGGATGACGCGTCCTTCCAAATCAGCCGTGTCCATGAGCGATACCGGCTTGCCGTGCAGGCGAAGCTTGAGCCTCGTTGCGTCCGGCAGCACCGTGCGCACATGAAAGCCCTTGCTGTCCGCCACGCAGAACAGCTCATCGCGCCCGCCGAGGAGGAAAATCAGCAGCGTCAGCAGGGATGTCAGCAGGAGCAGTGCGGCAGCAGCGAGCAGAAATCCGCCCCTGATGAGGTTGACCACGCCCTCGAACCCGCCGAGCAGCAGCTCAATCAGCAGCCCAAGCAGCACAACCGCCGAAAGCACCGGCACGGCGATGCGCATCACCTCGTTCCAGCTCATCCAGTCCGCTGCACGGTTTCGCGGCATTGCCCATGCGATGCGCGCAGTATTCGCCGGCGGTGTCTTGCCGCAAACCGGGCACGCCTCCCCATCCGGCACATCGATGCCGCACTTCTTGCAGTAGCGCGTTTTCGCCAATTTGCTTTCCTCCCGCAGTTATTTCAGGCGTTCAAAGTAGTTCAGCAGATTTTTGCCGCAGATGTTTTCGACGGCTTCCTCCTGATAGCCGTAATTGCGCAGCGCCGTCAGGAGATTCGGGATTTCCCCCGGATGACGCACATCGTCCGGCGACAGGCTGATGCCGTCAAAATCGCTGCCGAAGCCGACAATATCCGCGCCGCCGAGCTGGCAGATGTGGTCGATATGCTGGGCGATGGTCACGCTGTCCGCCTTGCTGTCCGGCGAGAGGAATACGGGGTAGAAGTTCACGCCGATGTAGCCGCCGTACTGAATCATCGTGCGAATCTGGTCGTCCGTCAGGTTGCGGACATGGTCGCACAGCGCACGGCAGCAGCTGTGGCTTGCCATCGGCGGACGCTCGCCCCGGGCAAACAAATCCCAGAAGCCTGCCTCGTTCAGGTGCGACACATCGACGCTGATGCCCAGCCGCTGCATTGCCTTCACCGTCTCGATGCCCTTGGCCGTCAGGTGCGTATCCGCGTCAACCGCAGCAGGCGTTGCGAAATCGTTTGGATGATTCCACACGAGCGCACCGATGCGGATGCCGCGGCTCCGCCACATTTCGATGGCTTCCCTGCCCTTCTGAAAGACCTCGCAGCCTTCCAGCGACAGCATGAAGGCGTTTTCTCCCGCCTTGACGTCAGACGGGTCATCGACCTGACGCAATCCGGCATCCGTCATGATGTGCACAGCCGCGTATTCCGCCGCTGCAATCGCCTCATAGTCACCGCCGTTGCCGTCAGGACCGCTCCACAAGGCAAACGTCTGCAGATTCACGCCGCCCTGACGAAGCCGTTCGGGCGTAATGTCCGTCTGTTCGAGGGTGCGTCCTGCTGCGCCGAGGCTGAAGAGGGTATCCGAATGCGTGTCTGCGATGAACATGAGGGCAGCTCCTTTTCGTTGCGAAAAATCAGTTTACCAAGGGAATCAATCAGTTACCAGAGAAAACGGACGATGTTCGCGACGTCCGCGAGGTCCGTTAAATCCGGGGCATCGAGAGCGCGGCACGACCGGCGCCAGCCACATGAATTTCCGGCGCCGTATGCGGAATGTACGCGCTTTCGCCCTTGCGCAGATGCATCGTTTTGCCGGCCATGGTGACGCTCAGATCACCGTCCAGCGCGGTCAGCAGCCCAAACGCGGTGATCTCCGGCAGCACAGCGCCGCCCTCCGCCTTCACGAGATCCAGCGTAAAGTACTTTTCGTCCAGCACGCGGGCAACCGGTGCGTCGGGCGCCGGAATCGGGTCGAGCGAGAAGGACAAATCCGTCACATCGAGCCCCTTCTTCAGGTGCAGCTCGCGCCGGTTGCCGTTCTTGTCCACGCGATCCCAGTCGTAGAAGCGGTACGTGATGTCCGAGGACTGCTGAATCTCGTAGAGCATGATGCCTGCGCCGATGGCATGCACGCAGCCTGCCGGAATGAAGCACACATCGCCCGGATGGACGTTCACCCGGCGCAGCAGCGACGCCACGGCGGCTCCCTGCTCGCATGCGTCCTGCAGCTGTTCGCGCGTCGTGCCGGGCATGATGCCGTACACCAGCTGGCTGCCCTCCGGCGCGTCGAGAATCAGCCATGCCTCCGTCTTGCCGAGCTTGCCGTTTTCCTCGCGCGCGGCGTAATCGTCATTCGGGTGCACCTGCACGGACAGCGGTTCGGCGGCATCAATCAGCTTGAGCAGCAGCGGGAACGGCTTTCCGGCATACTCGCCCGCGAAATCCGCGCCATATTCGGCAATCAGCTCGGGCAGCTTCACTCCGGCGGAATCGGTCGATTCCAGACCCGGAATGCAGGAGATTTCAAGGCTCTCGCCAGTCGGCACCTCGCGGATAGCCTTGCCGTAGACCGTGTGCAGCTTCTCGCCGCCCCACGGCGTGAGCTTGCCGCCACGAAACGCCGGATGCATCTTCAGCGGCAGCAGCGGACAATCCGCCGTCAGCCGAAGCTCCAGCGCCGTGAACGTCTTGCCGTCCGTGCAGCATTCGCCGCACACGCGCATACCCATCCGGCGATACAGGCAGAGCGCCGGTTCGTTGCCCGACAGCGTCCCGAAATGAAGCGCTGTGCAGCCCATGCCGCGCAGGATGTCCAGCACCTCCTCCAGCATTTGCTTTCCAAGCCCCTGTCCCTGATGCGATGCGTCAAGGCACAGGTGATGCAGCGTCCCGGGCACGCCGCCGAAAAGCCAGTCTGCCTCGGCATAGACCGATTCAACCTGCGTATCAACCGTCACCGCGCCGATGACTGCTCCGTTCTCCTTCGCGACATACAGCGTCCCGTCCGTCAGCTCGCGCTTCAGGCTTTCCTCGCTGATGTCCGCGCCCCATGTCCACTGTTTGATGCCCTTAGCCGCCATCTCCTCCACCGCGCCGCGGTACAGCGCGCAGACAGCCGCCAGATCAGCCGGATTTCCCTTTGTCAGCAGCATTGCGATTCCTCCCCTTTTGTTTCTGAACCCTGCCGTATATTGCGAAAACGACTGTTACACCGTTTCGTCCAGTGTGGTATACATGGCGTAAAGGTGCGCGTACAGACCGCCCTTTTGCAGCAGCTCCCGATGTGAGCCCTGCTCCTCAACGCCCTTTTCCGTCAGCACCCAGATGCTGTCTGCCCCCTTGATGGTCGTCAGGCGATGCGCGATGGTGAACACCGTGCGCCCCTTCGCCAGCTTTTCGAGCGACTGCTGCACGATGTGCTCGCTCTCGTTGTCCAGCGCCGACGTTGCCTCGTCCAGAATCAGAATCGGCGGATTCTTGAGGAACACGCGCGCGATGGAAATGCGCTGCTTCTGTCCGCCGGAAAGCCGGACGCCGCGTTCGCCGACATAGGTGTCGTAGCCGTTCGGCAGCGCGGAAATGAACTCGTGCGCACCAGCCAGCTTTGCCGCCTCCTCGACCTCCTCGCGCGATGCGCCGGGCTTGCCGTAGGCGATGTTGTCCAGCACCGAGCCGGAGAACAGATACACCTCCTGCTGCACCATGCCGATCGCGGCGCGCAGGCTCTTCTGCGTCAGCGTGCGGATGTCCTTGCCGTCAATCAGGATGCGGCCGCCGGTCACATCGTAGAAACGCGGCAGCAGGTTGCACAGCGTCGTTTTGCCTGCGCCGGACGGTCCGACCAGTGCAATGGACTGTCCCGGTGCGACCGTCATGCAGAGATCATGCAGCACCTCGTTCTCGTCATCCTTGTAGTGGAAGGAGACGTGGTCGAACACGACCTCCCCCTGCACATTCTGCAGCTCCTTCGCATCGGGCGCATCAGTAATGTCCGCCGGCGCATCCATAATCTCCAGGAAGCGGTCAATGCCGGTCATGCCGCGCTGGAACTGCTCGGTAAATTCGACAATCCGGCGGATGGAGTTCAGCAGCACGTTCGCGTAGAGCAGATACGCCGTAAAATCCGCCGCAGACAGCTGCCCCGCCTTGATAAACAGCGCACCGCCAACGACAATCACGATGTACATCAGTCCGTCAAAAATGCGGTTCGACGTGCCGAATGCCGCCATGACATGATAGGACTGCGCCTTCAGGTCGAGGAACTTCGCGTTGCCCTCGGCAAACTTGCGCTCCTCTATTTCCTCGTTGCCGAAGGATTTCACCACGCGAATGCCCAGCAGCGAATCCTCCACCTGCGCATTGATTTCGCCGACCTGCCGGTTGCGTTCCTTGAACACGCGGCGCATCCGGCGGTTATAGCGCTTGGCGAAGAACAGCATGAACGGCAGCACGGCGAACATCATCAGCGTCATGGGCACGTTCATGGTGCACAGAACGGTGAAAGACACGATGATTTTCACCGCTGCGATGAGAAATTCCTCCGGGCAGTGATGCGCAAATTCGGTAATTTCAAACAGGTCGGACGTGATGCGCGCCATAATCTGGCCAACCTTCGTGTCGCTGTAATAGCCGAAGGAAAGCTGCTGCAGGTGATGGAACAGGTCATGACGCATGTCCGTCTCAAGCTTGCTGCCCATGATGTGCCCGATGGACTGCATGTAGTAGTTCGCGGCGGCATCTACAATGCGCAGCAGCAGGTACAGCCCGCCCATCATCAGCACAAACGGCACCGTGATGGACTCGATATCATTCGTCGCACGGCTCGTAATCGTGCGGACAATCATCGGCAGCACCAGCTCGCACACCGTCGTGCAGGCGGCGCAGCACAGGTCAAACATCATTGTTTTGCGATATTTGCGGAAATACGGCAGAAAACGCCGCACAAGGACAGAGGTTTTGAGCGTATTGCGCTCCTGGGGTGCTGCCATGGGATCCCTCCTGTTGTGTTATGCTCCTATTGTACCACGAAGGGCAGTCCGTTTCAAGCACTGTCCACGCGGAACCTGCATACAGATGCGCTCAACGCGTTCGCAGCCGGACGAGGCGTTGGCAGCAGAATTTTCCGAGCCGCACGAGGAGCCCAAAATGCTTGTCGGCAGACGCCTCCGGTTTCTGTTTCTCCCCATCGAATCAGTTGCGCATCCGTTGGATTTATGCTACAATACATTTGCATTGACTTCAGGCGTTTGCGTTCGATGCGCGTCACGATGCTCCCCATATATCCATCATCGCACCTGATGGCGCGCCTTGCCTGCCCTGTTGCGGCTGCAACATTGTCAGAGTTTTCAACATGCTCTGATTTCGACCAGATATGGCATTGACAAACACACCTTCAATGGTGTATTATGACACTCGTTCATACTTATTCGGGTACAATATATTGAGCAGTCCCTGTGTGACATGCACAAATTGTGCCATGTGATGCGATTGGAAATATCGTCCCACTCGGAATCGGCAAGGAAGGAAGACGGAGTATGGGAATTGACAAAATCAGGAAACGCGACGGACGCGAGGTGCCTTTTGAGGTCGACAAGATTGAACATGCGATTTTCGCCTCATTTCAGGCGTCCGGCAGCGCGCGCGGTCACGAAACGAGCCGCAAGCTGGCTGACGAGGTCGTCAAGCAGCTGGAGAACAACGAGAATATCAGCGCCGTTCCCAGCGTTGAGCAGGTGCAGGACACGGTCGAGCAGGTGCTGATGCGCAACGGCTTCACGCGCACCGCAAAGGCGTACATCCTTTATCGCGCCGAGCGCAGCCGCGTTCGCGAAATGAATTCCCGGCTGATGCGCACCTTCGGCGACATCGTGTTCAAGGACGCCAAGGAGTCCGATATCAAGCGCGAAAACGCCAACATCAACGGCGACACTGCCATGGGCGCGATGCTGAAATTCGGCAGCGAGGGCGCAAAGCAGTACTATGAGAAGTACGTCATGGATCCGCGCTTCGGTCAGGCGCACATGGACGGCGACATCCACATCCACGACATGGACTTCTACACGCTGACGACGACCTGCTGCCAGATTGAGCTGAAGAGCCTTTTCAAGGGCGGCTTCTCGACCGGTCACGGCTACCTCCGCGAGCCGCAGGATATCACGTCCTACGCGGCGCTGGCATGCATCGCCATTCAGGCGAACCAGAACGACCAGCACGGCGGTCAGGCGATTGTTGACTTCGATTACGGCATGGCGCCCGGCGTCAAGAAGACGTTCATCAAGCGCTACCGCCAGAATCTGTCCCGCGCGCTGGAGCTGCTGCTGAATGATGCGCAGTGCGATGCGCACGCGAAGTCAGCCGTTGACGCCGCAATCGACGCCTCCCTTCCGCCGATGCTTGCCGGCAGCGAGGACAGTCGCAAGCTGATTGCCGAGCAGCTCAAGCAGTACACGGAGGACGAAGCGCTCATCAGCCGCATCCTCGACTTCACGCAGGAGCGCTCCGAGCAGGAAACCGACAAGGCGACCTATCAGGCGATGGAGGCGCTCATCCACAACCTGAATACCATGAACAGCCGCGCCGGCGCTCAGGTGCCGTTCTCCTCCATCAACTACGGCATGGACACATCCCCCGAAGGCCGGCTCGTGATGAAGAACGTGATGCTTGCAACCGAGGCAGGTCTCGGCGGCGGCGAAACGCCTATCTTCCCCATTCAGATTTTCCGCGTCAAGGAAGGCGTCAACTTCAACCCCGGCGAACCGAACTACGACCTGTACCGCCTTGCCATCCGCACGAGCGCCAAGCGCCTCTTCCCGAACTTCTCGTTCGTTGACGCGCCGTTCAACCTGCAATATTACAAGCCCGGTCATCCGGAGACGGAAATCGCCTACATGGGCTGCCGCACACGCGTGATGGGCAACGTTTACGACCCTGACCGCGAGATTGCTCCCCGCCGCGGCAATCTGTCCTTCACGTCCATCAACCTGCCGCGCATCGCCATCGAGGCAAACGGCAATGTCGATACCTTCTTCAAGCTTCTGCAGGAGCGCATGGAGCTCGTCATCGACCAGCTCAACGAGCGCTTCAAGATTATTTCCCAGAAGCGCGTGATGAATTTCCCGTTCCTGATGGGCGAGGGCGTCTGGATTGACTCCGAGAAGCTCAACTGGGAGGATACGGTCGGCGAGGTGCTCAAGCACGGCACGATGACCATCGGCTTCATCGGTCTGGCAGAGGCGCTTGTTGCCCTGCGCGGCAAGCATCACGGCGAGGATGAGGAGAGTCAGAAGCTCGGTCTGCGCATCATCAGCACCATGCGTGAATACACCGACCAGGTGTCCGCAGAGATGGGGCTGAACTACTCCGTCATCGCTACGCCTGCTGAAGGTCTGTCCGGTCGTTTCGTCCGCCTCGATAAGCAGCGCTTTGGCATCATCCCCGGCGTCACCGACCGCGATTATTACACCAACTCCTTCCACGTGCCGGTATACTACCACTGCAGCGCGTTCCATAAGCTCAGCGTCGAGGCGCCCTATCACGCCCTGACAAACGGCGGTCACATCTCCTATGTGGAAATGGACGGCGACCCGCTCAAGAACCTCGATGCGTTCGAGAAAATTGTCCGCTACATGCACGACATCGGCATCGGCTACGGCTCCATCAACCATCCTGTTGACCGTGACCCGCTGTGCGGCTATAACGGCATCATCGACGATACGTGCCCCTGCTGCCACCGCGGCGAGACCACCCGCGTCACCGAGCGCATGAAGCGCATTCAGGTCGAAGAATAAAAGATTGTCAGCGCGCCTTCCTCCATCAGAAAGGGGAAGGCGTGTTTGACTAAACGGAGGAAAGGAAGTCACCCATCATGGACATCCGCATTTTCGGGCTGGCGGACGACAGCATCGTCGATGGACCCGGCATCCGCTTCACGACCTTCGTGCAGGGCTGTCCGCACCACTGTCCCGGCTGCCACAATCCCGAATCGCACGATTTTTCCGGCGGTACCGTCATGGACACGGCGGACATCATTCGCAAGCTCACCAGCAATCCCCTGCTGGACGGGCTGACGCTCTCCGGCGGCGAACCGATGTGTCAGCCCGACGCATGCCTTGAGCTGGCGAATGCCGCACACGCGCATCACCTGAACGTCTGGTGCTATACGGGCTTCACGCTCGATGCGCTGCTCAGGGAGCACGACCCTTCCCGCATGGCGCTGCTCCGCGCCGTTGACGTGCTGGTCGATGGTCGTTTCGAGCTATCGAACCGTTCGCTGTCCCTGCTCTACCGCGGCAGCAGCAATCAGCGCCTGATTGACCTCAGGCAGACGCTTGCAAGCGGACAGATCGTCCTCTGGCAGCCGGAAAAATGGTGCTGACCGTTTTGCGAATCAAAAAAGCTGAAAAAAAGGCTTGACAAAACCCCATCCGGATGATATAATTCATACTTGTCAGCACGATGTTTCAGCTGGCAAGTCCCGGATGGGGTCAGGCCTCCGATATAGCGGCTCTTGCGCCTGTAGCTCAGTTGGATAGAGCAACGGCCTTCTAAGCCGTGGGTCGCGGGTTCGAATCCCTCCAGGCGCGTATGTGGAGGATATAGTTCAGTTGGTAGAGCGCCAGATTGTGGCTCTGGATGTCGTGGGTTCGAGTCCCACTATTCTCCCTTTTTCCTCTTGATTGCTGCGGATGCGGCTTGAGCCTGCTGCGATGGGGTGTAGCCAAGTGGTAAGGCACGGGACTTTGACTCCCGCATTCGCAGGTTCGAGCCCTGCCACCCCAGCATTATGACCCATTAGCTCAGTTGGCAGAGCACTTGACTTTTAATCAAGGTGTCTGGAGTTCGAATCTCCAATGGGTCAATCCCATCTGCCTTCTGATTTCGCCTCTCGTGCGGGCGTGGCGGAATGGCAGACGCGCCAGACTTAGGATCTGGTGCCTATGGCGTAAGAGTTCGAGTCTCTTCGCCCGCACATTTTTCATCGCCATGCAGTCGCGTGGTTATGCGGTAGTAGCTCAGTTGGTAGAGCGCCACCTTGCCAAGGTGGAGGTCGCGAGTCCGAGTCTCGTCTACCGCTCCAACTTGCGGGTGTAGCTCAATGGTAGAGCTCCAGCCTTCCAAGCTGGTCACGTGGGTTCGATTCCCATCACCCGCTCCAGCTGAAAGACAGAGCACTTCATGAGTGCATCCATAATACCGTCCGAAAGGGCGGTTTTTTTGTATCCTGTTTTATAGCAAAAAAGCAGGGACGTCCAACACATTTCCGTCTTTCGTCCCTGCAGCTTTATTTCTGTACCTCTTCGATCATTTCCAGCACGCGCTTCGTGCCGTCAGCCGGCGGTGCGCTCTTGACAGCCGCTGTCAGCGTCTCACGGTCGAGCCACGTGTCCAGCAGCGCCTGTGTCAGCGTAGCTGACGTCATGTTCTCCTGCAGCAGCACACGGCACAGACCGCGCTTCTCCATGCTCTGCGCGTTCAAAATCTGATCGCCGCGACCAGCCCCCTTGGGGTACGGCACGAGCAGCAGCGGCACGGCCAGCGCCTGAAATTCCATCAGCGCATTGCTGCCTGCGCGGCTGAGCACGATGTCGGCGCACGCCAGCACATCCGGCAGGTCCTTATCAAGGAACTCCATCTGCGTGTAGCCGGGCGTATTCTTCAGCGAATCATCAAGGTTGCCCTTGCCGCAAATGTGCGCGACATCGAACGTCTGCGTCAGCGTGGGCAGCGCCCCGCGAAGCGCCTGATTGACCCGCTGTGCGCCCAGCGAGCCGCCCATCATCAGCAGCACGGGCTTTGTGCCATCGAAGTGCAGGAAGGCCAGCCCCCTGCCTTTGTCGCCGCGGAACAGCTCCGGCCGCAGCGGCGTTCCGACTGCCTCCGCCTTTGCGCCGAGCACCTCCGCGCATTCCGGGAAGGTCGTCGCGATGCGCTTGACAAACGGGCTGCACAGCTTATTCGCCAGCCCCGGGGTCAGGTCGCTCTCATGGCAGACGACCGGCACGCCATGCAGCCACGCGCCGAACACCACGGGCACCGCCACGAAGCCGCCCTTGCTGAAGCACACGTCCGGCTTAATTTTGCCGATCAGGTCTGCGGATTGCTCAGCACCGGCGATGACGCGGAACGGGTCGGTAAGGTTCCGCCAATCGAAATAGCGGCGGAGCTTGCCGGTTTTGATGCCGTGGTAGATGATGCCGGGTATGCTGCGGAGCTTTTCCGCCTCCATGCCGTTTTCCGTGCCGATATAATGCACTTCATAGCCGCTTTCAAGGAGATGCGGCAGCAGCGCAAGATTCGGGGTGACATGCCCCATCGTGCCGCCGCCGGTCAGGACGATTTTTTTCATGTGAAAACCGCCTTTTTTCTGTATTAAAAAATCCTCCGCTTGTTCAGCGAAGGAAAAGCACCTCCGATGGGATTCGAACCCATGTTTTCGCCTTGAGAGGGCGGCGTCCTAGGCCTCTAGACAACGGAGGCAAAATCTGGGGAACTAGGATTTGAACCTAGACAATACGAGTCAGAGTCGTAGGTGCTGCCATTACACCATTCCCCATCAACAGCCGCTCGAGTGGCTTTCTCCTGACTTCTTCGCCCGACTGCAAGAAGTATTATACCGCAATTCCGCTCTCTTGTCAATACCTTTTTTGAAATTTTTTGCCTGTTCTTGAATCCATCCTCCTTAATCGGCTCATCCTCCTATATCCGATGGCGATACGCGTGCGGCCGATACGGCAGCGGCATTCATGACAATCACCCCCCTTTTTTAGCGATTCACAAAAAAGCTCCGGCAGTGCAGCCGGAGCAATCGATTCGTTTGAATTTTATGCACCCAGATAAGCCTTGCGAACGTCGTCGTTGTGCAGCAGGCTTTCGGCGCTGCCGGACATCGAGATTTTGCCGGTTTCCAGCACATATGCACGGTCAGCGACCGACAGCGCCATCTGCGCATTCTGCTCGACCAGCAGAATCGTCGTGCCCGCCTTGTGCAGCTCGCAGATGATGTCAAAAATCTGCTCAACCAGAATCGGCGCCAGACCCATGGACGGCTCGTCAAGCATCAGCAGGCGCGGCTTGGACATCAGCGCACGCGCCATCGCCAGCATCTGCTGTTCGCCGCCGGAGAGCGTTCCGGCAATCTGCTTCTGACGTTCCTTCAGGCGCGGGAAACGCACGAACATCTCCTCGATGCTCGCCGGAATTTCCTTGTCCGGACGGGAGAAGCCGCCCATTTCGAGGTTCTCCTGCACCGTCATCTCCTGGAAAATGCGCCGTCCCTCCGGGCAGAGCGCCATGCCGTGCTTGACCATGTCAGACGCATGCACGTGCGCAAGATCCTTGCCTGCAAAGGACACAGAGCCGGTGCGCGGACGGAGCAGTCCGGCGATGGTATTCAGCGTGGTGGACTTGCCAGCGCCGTTCGCGCCAATCAGCGTGACGACCTCGCCTTCCTCCACGGAGAAGGACACGCCCTTAATCGCGTGAATGGAGCCATAGTAAACGTGAATGTCATTGACCTCCAGCAGACTCATGACTCCGCCTCCTTCTGCTTGCCCAGATACGCCTCGATGACGACCGGGTTGTTCTGAATCTCCTCTGCCGTGCCCTTCGCGATGATGCGCCCGTAGTTCAGCACGCAGATGCCTTCGCAGATGCCCATGACCAGGTTCATGTCATGCTCAATCAGCAGGACGGCAATCTGGAACTGGTCGCGGATTTTGATGATGTTCTCCATCAGCTCCGCCGTTTCGTGCGGATTCATGCCAGCCGCCGGTTCATCGAGCAGCAGCAGGCACGGATTCGTCGCCAGTGCGCGGACAATCTCCAGACGGCGCTGCGCACCGTAGGGCAGCGAACCTGCCTTCACGTCGCACATGTGCTCCATGCCGAAGATGCTCAGCAGCTCCAGCGCCTTCTCGTGCTGCTTCTTCTCGCCCGACCAATACTGCGGCAGACGGAAGATGCCCGAGAACATGCCGTATTTCACCTGATTATGCAGACCGATGCGGACGTTTTCCTCAACGGTCATGTTGTTGAACAGGCGGATGTTCTGGAACGTGCGCGCAATGCCGAGCTTCGATGCCTGCACGGTGTTCATGCCGGCGGTGTCCTTGCCGTTGATGAGAATGGTGCCGCTCGTGGGCTGATACACCTTCGTCAGCAGGTTGAACACGGTCGTCTTGCCGGCGCCGTTCGGTCCGATGAGACCGCAGATTTCCGTCCGACCAATGGCGAGGTGGACGTCATCGACCGCCTTCAGACCGCCGAACTCAATGCCCAGATGCGTTGCCTCCAGCACGGGCGACTGATCGACGTCGCGCTCAGGAATAATGCTTCGCGAGGGCACCGGCACCATCTTGGTGTCCGGCTTGAATTTCTTCATCAAATCTGTCATGCTGCTTCACCCTCCTTCACCGTATCATGATGCTTCTTCCGCGGATGAATACGGTCAAGCACCTGGCGAACGACCGGCGCATTGCCCAGCAGCATCACAGCAATCAACACGATGGCATAAATCAGCATGCGGTAGTCGCCAAATTCACGCAGCACCTCCGGCAGAACGACCAGCAGCGCCGCCGCGATGACCGAGCCGCGGATGTTGCCGATGCCACCCAGCACGACGAACACCAGAATCTGAATCGAAGTATCAAACTTGAACTTATCCGGCGCAACCGAGGACATGTTCAGCCCATACAGCGCACCCGCCATGCCGGCAAGCGCTGCGGACGTCACGAACGCCATCAGCTTGTACTTCGTGACGTTCACGCCCATCGCCTCGGCGGCAATGCGGTTGTCGCGGCTCGCCATAATAGCGCGGCCGGAGCGGCTGTTAATCAGATTGAGCACCACAAAGAGCGTAAAGAGCACAAGCACAAAGCCTGCCTCAAACGTCGCGATTTTTTCAACGCGCACCGAGCCCGCAGGACCGTTATAGAGGATGGTGCCTGCAATATCCGGGTTGTTGAACGTGACGAGAAGCTTGCCCTCATTCACCGCAAAATACAGGCAGTTCATGACATTGCGAATGATTTCACCAAACGCCAGGGTCACGATGGCAAGGTAGTCGCCGCGCAGGCGCAGCACCGGAATGCCGATGAGCACGCCCGCAATCGCCGCGCATACACCGCCGGTCGCCATCGACAGCACCAGACGCAGCGTTTCATTCTGCATCTGAAAGGCATTCAGCAGCCAGCCGGACATGATGAGACCGGAAAATGCGCCGACGCTCATGAAGCCCGCATGACCCAGCGACAGCTCGCCGGAAATGCCGACCGTCAGGTTCAGCGAAACCGCCATGACGATATAAACGCAAATCGGAATCAGCTGACCCTTCAAGGAGCGGCTGATGGTAAAGCCCGGAATGGTCTTGTTCAGAGCAAGCTCCGTCACGATGAACGCCACGATGACGATTGCGTATGTAATCAGATTGTTGATAAAGTTCTTCGTTTTCTTCCTCATCATGCGTTACACCTTCTCTCGAATCGGCTTGCCCAGCAGACCGGTCGGCTTGACCAGCAGAATGATAATCAGAACAGCGAAAACAATCGCGTCGCCCAGCTCGGTCGAAACGTATGCCTTGCCGAGGATTTCGATAATGCCCAGCAGCAATCCGCCGAGCAGCGCACCGGGAATCGATCCGATGCCGCCGAAGACAGCCGCCGTGAACGCCTTGATGCCCGGCATGGAGCCTGTCGTCGGCATCAGGGTATGATACGTCGAGCAGAGGAGCACGCCCGCGATGGCTGCCAGCGCGCTGCCGATGGCAAACGTCAGCGAAATCGTTGCGTTCACCTTGATGCCCATCAGCTCCGCCGCGCTGCGATCCTCGCTGACGGCGCGCATCGCCTTGCCCATCTTCGTCTTGGACGTGAAGAAGGTCAGCGCAAGCATAATCAGGACATTCGCAAGCACGGTCACGATGGTTTCGCCGGAAATGAGCATCTGTCCGTCAAAGAGGCTGACGCCCGGAATGTTGATGACCGACGGGAAGGACTTCGTGTTCGGTCCGAAAACGAGGAGCGCCACATTTTGCAGGAGGTAGCTCACGCCAATGGCGGTAATCAGCACTGCGAGGCTCGTTGCCTGACGCAGCGGCTTATAGGCAAGGCGCTCGATGATGATGCCCAGCACCGTGCAGACAACCATCGCCAGCAGCACGCCCACAATCGGCGACAGACCCCAGTACTGCGTGGCACAGAAGCAGATGTACGCGCCAATCATGATGACATCGCCATGCGCGAAGTTCAGCATCTTCGCAATGCCGTAAACCATGGAATAACCGAGTGCGATGATCGCGTATACGCTGCCAAGGCTGATTCCGTTAATGAGGTAAGACAAGAATTGCACCATTTGGCGGCACCTCCCCAGAGTGATTGCGTTGCTTTTTAATAAACACAGCAAGGCAATCAGCAGCAGTCCGTTTGCTCCGTTGCACCAACTGTTGCTGATTACCTTGAATGTGTTCATAGCCCTGTCCCGACGCCAGATTTCTCCAGCATCGGGACAGGGACAATGTTTGATTCGTTCGATTACTCTTCCGTCGCAGCTGCAGCACCGACATACACGCCGTCCTTGATGATGACAGCGGTCGGAGTCTTGCTGACTTCGCCGTTAGAGCTCCAGACCATGGTGCCGGTCAGACCGGTCACGGTCAGCTCCTGCATGGCAGCAATCATCGCGTCGCAGATGTCTTCAGGCGCTTCGTCGCCCTTCACACCAGCAACCTCAGCAGCCTTCGCCAGCGCATAGATGCCGTCATAAGCATCCGCAGCGAACTGGTTCGGGGTCTCGCCGTATTCCTGCTGATACTTCGCAACAAAGGACTGGGTCAGCTCGTCGGGCGCGTCAGCAGAGAAGGGGGTCAGCAGCATGACATCCTCGGCAAGCGCGGTGTCAAAGCCAGCCAGCGTCAGAATGCCGTCCATGCCGTCAACGCCGAAGAACGTGGGCTTGTAGCCGAGGCTGTTCGCGGTGTTCAGGATCGTGGCAGCGGGCGTGTAGTAGATGGGCAGGAACACCACGTCAGCGCCGGCGTTCTTCGCTTCAGTCACCTGCACGGAGAAGTCGGTGGTGTCGTTGGTGAAGGTGGTCACAGAAACAACCTCCAGGCCCAGCTCTTCTGCACGGGCAACGAAGGTCTGATAGATGCCGGTGGAATAGGTATCGGCGTTGTTGTAGATGACAGCAACCTTCGTGCCGACGTTGTTGTTGAAGATGTACTCAGCGGAAGCGGTGCCCTGCGCCGGGTCCGTGAAGCAAACCTGATAGGCATTGTCCTTGTTGGCAGTCACTTCCGTAGAGGATGCGGAAGGCGTCAGCATGAACACGCGCTCCTCATACGCCTGTGCGGACACGGTGATGCAGGGCGTGGTGGTCACGGTGCCGAGGATGACCTGCGTGCCGTTATCCAGCGTCGTGTTATAAGCATTGATGGACTTTTCGGCATCGTTCTCATCGTCCTGAATGTCCAGGACAATCTGAATGCCGCCAGCCGCGTTGATTTCATCAGCAGCAATCGTTGCACCGCGTGCAACAGCAAGGCCGTAAACAGCAGCGGCGCCGGTCATCGGGCCGATAACGCCGACATGAAGGGTAGCGCTCTCCTCAGCGGTCGCGAAGGACGCCATGGTCAGAACCATGGTCAGAGCGAGCATCAGGCTGAAAAACTTCTTCATCATTCCAAGCCTCCTTATTCAATCGGCGAAGCAAGGAATCAGCGGTTGTCCGCTTTTCGCTTCGTCTTGCATCAATTATACGCATCCTCGGCACCTGCGTAAAGGGCTTTTTTGAATTTTTGCTGTTCTTTTGATGCATTTCCAAGATGAATGTTCGGAAAATAAAAAACCGTGAGCGCAATGCCCACGGTGATTCAGCCGAAATCAGCCCTGCTTCTGCTTGTGCTTGGGATTCTCGCAGATGACCATGACCTTGCCCTTGCGGCGAATGATCTTGCACTTTTCGCAGATCGGCTTCACGGACGGACGAACCTTCATGTGCTGTTACCTCCTGTTGTAAATGAGTCCACGAGGGCGAGCAGAAATACCGCGCGCCCGGATGCGTCTGATGCGATTGTGCTTGTCACACAGTGCACCTTAGATTATACACCAGAGTACCCCTTCCGTCAAGAGGAAATCTGGCGGATTCAGCACTCTTACTCCCCTGCCGCTCCCCAACTGCACACCTGATGATCAGGTTTTGCTGCGCCAGGTGATGCGGCCGCGGTTCAGGTCATAGGGCGACAGCTCGATTTTGACCTTGTCGCCGGGGTAGATGCGGATGAAATTCATGCGCATCTTGCCGGAGATGACGGCGGTCACGATATGACCATTCGGCAGCTCCACCTTGAACATGGCGTTGGGAAGGGCCTCGGTGACCTTTCCTTCCAGCTCGATGACATCGCTCTTGGACATGTCAGTCCTCCTTGTTGATCCCAGCCGCGGCAGCGTCCGAGCAGGGATGATCGGTCTTGGCGGTCAGCGAAAGCCCATGCGCAGATAGCGCAGTGCGCAGATCGCTGTCCTGTAGATGCTGATTGGGCAGCGCCTGACTGTCCACGTTCACCAGAATGGGCTTCGGGCGCAAATGCATCGTCTTTTTCTTCTTCGGGTGATCGATTTTGCGGCTCAGACCATCCGCCATCAGCACGTACCGGTCATCGAGCACCTCAAGCACCACGAAAAACCGACCTGCATCGCGTCCCTGAACCGATTGCACAACGCGTCCCGGTTTCATCGTCAGCCGCTCCATCAGGCTTCCTCCTCCCAGGTAAAGCCCGGGTATGTCAGCACCTCAGGCAGCCCATTCTCACCGATGGCAATGGTGTGTTCGTAGTGCGAGGCGAGGCTTCCATCCCGCGTGCGGCAGCACCACTGGTCGGGGTCGCAGGTGATGCGGTAGTCTCCCATCGCAATCATCGGCTCGATCGCGATCGTCATCCCCTTGCGGAGGCGAAGCCCGCGATCCGGCGTGCCGAAGTTGTACACAGGCGGATCCTCATGCATTTCCCTGCCGATGCCGTGTCCCGTGAGGTCGCGGATAACGCCGTAGCCGTTTTTCTCGGCGACCTCCTGAATGGCATGACCGACATCTCCCAGACGCTTGCCGGCAATCGCCTGCCGTGCACCTGCCCAGAAGCACTGCTCCGTCACGTCAATGAGGCGCTGTGCCTCCGGCGTGATTTTGCCGACGCCCATGGTGAAGGCGCTGTCAGCCTGCCAGCCGTCCAGCACCAGACCGCAGTCGATGGAGATAATCTGACCCTCCTCAAGAATCTGCTTTTCCGAGGGAATGCCGTGCACCACCGCGTCATCAACCGATGCGCAGATCGACGCCGGATACCCCTCGTAATGCAGGAAGGAAGGAATCGCATGATGCTTGCGGATGAGCTGTTCGGCATAGACATCGAGCGCAGCCGTGCTGATGCCGGGCTTCACAGCCTCGCGCAGCCGACAGAGCACCTCATAGAGAAGTGCGCCGGCATCGCGCATTTTGCCGATTTGCTCAGGATTCTTCAAACTGATCATGATGTATTAGCCCTTTACAATGGCCATGATAGATTCAAAAATCGTATCCATGTCCTGATCGCCGTCGATGACGCGCAGCAGACCCTTGCCGCGGTAGAAATCAACCAGCGGCGCGGTCTGATTGTGGTACACGGTCAGGCGGTTCAGAACAGTCTCGGCCTTGTCGTCAGCGCGCTGAACAAGCGTTTCGCCGCAGGATGCGCACTTCGTTTCGTCGCCGAGGCGCGATACGTGATACGTAGCGCCGCACTTGAGGCAGACGCGGCGGCCGCTGAGACGCTCGATGAGCTTCTCATCCGCTACATCCAGATCAATGACGGCGTTGATTTCGGCGATGCCCTCAAGCGCTTCCGCCTGCGGAACAGTCCGCGGGAAACCGTCGAGGATGTAGCCGTTCTTCGCATCGTCCTGTGCAAGGCGGTCGCGCACGATGTCAATGATGACGTCGTCCGGCACCAGCTGACCGGCATCGATGTAGCTCTTCGCCTTCAGACCGGTGGGTGTCTGCTCCTTGATGGCGCGGCGAAGAATGTCGCCGGTGGAAATCTGCGGGATATTCAGGGCGCTGCAGATGCGCTGCGCCTGCGTGCCTTTCCCGGCGCCGGGAGGTCCCAAGAAGATGATGTTCATCCGGATGCTCCTTCCTGCTTGTTTCAATCAGCGCGAATGGAATTTTGTTCAGTGAAGAACACAAGCCATGCACCGGAAAACGCGTTCCAACGGTGCATGGCTTGCGTATGAATTACATGAAGCCGTTGTCTTTGTCGGTTTCAATGCCGCGGATGGACAGCTCGCCTTCCACCGTGCGCATCGTTTCAAGAGAAACGCTGACAGCAATCAGGATGGAGGAAGCAGCGAACGGCAGGCTCGTGACCCAGGAGGTCAGCAGCGTCGGCACCACAGCCAGCACAGCGAGGAACAGCGCCGCAAACAGGTTGAGGCGGTTCATCGTGCGGGCGAGGTAGTCGCGGATGTTCTTGCCGCGCTGTCCGGGGATGGTCGCACCTTGCTCCATGAGCTGCTTCGCCTGCTTATTCGGATCAAAGCTGATGGACGAATAGAAGAAGGTGAAGCCGATAATCAGGAGCGCGGAGAGAATCATGTACACCCAGGACCCGCTGGACAGATACGTGTTGCACCAGGAGGTGAAGCCGCTGTTAGGCGCCACCAGCGCGCCGATCGTTCCGGGGAACGCCAGCAGGCTGTAGGCAAAGATCAGCGGGAGAACGCCGACGGACACGACCTTCAGGGTCATGTGGGTGTTCTGACCGCCATACACGCGGCGGCCCTTGACCTGCTTGGCGATTTGCAGCGGGATGCGGCGCTCGCCGAGGTCAACATAGGTGACGGCAAAGGTCATGATGAGCAGCATCACGACGATCACCAGGACGGACAGCCAAGCCGTCGTCGTACCGTTAGCAATCGCAGTGTAGATGTTGCTTGCCACGCCATTGAAGAGGTTGGAGACGATACCGGCGAAGATCAGCAGGCTGATGCCGTTGCCGATGCCCTTGTCGGTGATGCGCTCGCCGATCCACATGGCCAGTGCAGCGCCGCCAGCCATGCTCAGGCCGACCAGCACCGTGTTATACCAGCCATCCTTCACGTAGCCGGCCGCATTCGCCAGACCAATGGCCTGGAACACAGCGAGACCAACCGTGACATAGCGGGTGATGCGCGCCATCTTCTCCTGACCGCCCTCTTCCTCCTGCATGCGCTGCAGGGACGGGAAGGCGACGGCAAGAAGCTGCATGATAATGCTGGCATTGATGTAAGGCGTGATGCCCATTGCCATGATGGTCATCTGACCAAAGGCATTACCGGTCATCATCTGCATCATGCTCAGCAGAGGCAGCGACATAAAGCTGTTTTCGTTGCTCAGTTGGCTGATGTCAATGCCGGGCGCCGGAATGACGCCGACAAGACGATAGATAACGAGCATCAGGAACGTATAGAGAACCTTTTTGCGAAGGTCGTCGATCTTCCATAGCTTGCGAAATGTCTCAAGCATGTCAGATCACCTCGGCAGTGCCGCCAACGGCCTCAATCTTCTCCTTCGCGGAAGCGGTGAACTTCGCAGCCTTCACGGTCAGCTTCTTCGTCAGCTCGCCGTTGCCCAGAATCTTCAGGCCGTCCAGCTCCTTGCGGATAAGGCCGGCGTTCTTCAGGGTTTCGAGATCAATGACGGTGCCGTCCTCAAACACGTTGAGGTTCTCGACGTTAACCGTGGCATAATCCGTGCCGAAGATATTGGTGAAGCCCTTCTTCGGGACGCGGCGATACAGAGGCATCTGGCCGCCCTCGAAGCCGGGGCGCTTGCCGCCGCCACTGCGGGCCTTGGCACCCTTGTGACCTTTACCGGAGGTCTTGCCCAGACCGGAACCGACGCCGCGGCCAAGACGCTTGGCTGCCTGCGTAGAGCCCTCGGCGGGATGCAGCTCGTGCAGTTTCATGGCTTACCCTCCTTTACTCGTTGACTTCTTCGACCTTCACCATGTGCTTCACAGTGAAAATCTGACCGCGGATTGCGGCATTGTCAGGCTTCAGGACGGTCTGGCCAACCTTGCGAAGACCCAGCGCCGCAACCGTCGCCTTGTGTACCGGCAGAGTCGCGATCGGGGACTTGATGAGCGTAACTTTCAGCATTGTCCTCTTCCTCCTCAGCCAAGCAGTTCTTCCACGGTCTTGCCGCGCATCTTAGCGACCTGCTCAGCGCTGCGGAGCAGCTTGAGGGCTTCCAGCGTAGCCTTGACCATGTTAATCGGGTTGTTCGTGCCGAAGGACTTGGTGCGGATGTCGTGGACACCAGCCATTTCCAGCACCGCACGAGCGGCGCCGCCGGCGATCACGCCGGTACCTTCGGGAGCGGGCAGCAAAACCACCTTGGAGGTGGAGAAGTAACCCGTCGTATTGTGCGGGATGGTGGTGCCGTCCATCGGCACGGTCACGAGGTGCTTCTTGGCATCCTCAGTGGCCTTGCGGATGGCTTCCGGGATCTCAGCGGCCTTGCCCATGCCGGCGCCGACGCGACCCTTTTCGTCGCCAACGACCACCAGCGCGGAGAACCGCATGTTGCGGCCGCCCTTAACGGTCTTGGAGACGCGGTTGACAGCAACCAGACGATCCTTAAATTCGCTTTCCTGTCCGTAGCGTTGCATTTGCTCTGCTGCCTCCTTCAATTAGAAATCCAGACCCGCTTCACGGGCCCCCGCAGCAACCTCCGCAACGCGGCCAGTGTAGACATAGCCGCCGCGATCGAACACCACGGTCTTGTAGCCAGCAGCGAGGGCACGCTCACCGATGAGCTTGCCGACCAGCTTGGCAGCGCCCTTCTTGTCCAGTTCGCCCAGCTGCGCCTGCACGTCCTTCTCCAGGGTGGAAGCGGAGCAGAGGGTCTTGCCAGCCACATCATCGATGAGCTGAACCTGGATGTGCTTCAGGCTGCGGTAGACGGACAGACGCGGCATATCGGGGGTGCCGCTGATCTTCTTACGAACGCGGGCATGACGGATCTCGCGGATCTCATTACGGTCGCGCTTTGTGAACATATGCAGTCACTCCCTCTCTTACTTCTTACCGGTCTTGCCCTGCTTGCGGCGGATGTGCTCACCGGAGTACTTGATGCCCTTGCCCAGATAGGGTTCAGGCTTACGGATAGCACGGATGTCGGCCGCAAGATTGCCGACCTGCTGCTTGTCGATGCCCTTGACGACGATGGTGTTGGCGTTGGGCGTCTCGAAGCTGATGTTTTCGGGTGCGTCAAGGATGACGGGGTGAGAGAAGCCGATGTTGATGGTCAGCTTCTTGCCGCCTTCCGCAGCCGCACGATAGCCGGTGCCGACGAGCTCAAGCGTCTTGGAGAAGCCATCCGTCACGCCGACAACCATGTTGTGCACCAGCGCACGGTACAGACCATGCATGGCGCGGGTTTGCTTATTATCATCGGGGCGGGTCAGGGTCAGCGTGTTGCCTTCCTGATTCACGGTAATAATGTGATTCACCTGCAGGTTCATGGTGCCCTTGGGGCCCTTCACCGTAACGAGGTTATTGCTGTCCACATTGACCGTCACGCCCGCGGGAACAGTGATCGGAAGTCGTCCGATACGAGACATGAAATCACACCTCCTACAAACGTGTCGGTATTACCAGATGTAGGCCAGCACTTCGCCGCCGATGGCGTTCTTGCGAGCCTCTTTGTCAGTCATCAGACCCTTGCTGGTGCTGATGATGGCGATGCCCAGACCACCCAGAACCTTGGGCAGCTCTTCGCAGCGCGCATACACGCGCAGGCCGGGCTTGCTGATGCGCTTGAGACCCGCGATAACCGGGGTCTTGCCATTGATATACTTCAAAGTCACCTTGATGGAGCCCTGCAGGCCGTCATCAATGTAGTCCACAGCCTTCACGTAGCCTTCCGCCAGCAGAATCTTGGCGATAGCCTTCTTGGTGTTGCTGGCCGGCAGCGTCACAGCCTCGTGCTTCGCGACCTGTGCGTTGCGGATTCGGGTGAGCATATCGGCGATGGGATCATTCACAACCATGTTGGTACCTCCTTCCGTTTCTCTCCCCGATTACCAGCTGGCCTTGCGCACGCCCGGAATCTCGCCCTTGTAGGCCAGCTCACGGAAGCAGATACGGCAGACGCCGTACTTGCGCAGGACAGAGTGGGGACGGCCGCACAGACGGCAGCGGGTGTAAGCGCGGGTGGAGAACTTGGGCGTCCTCGCCTGCTTGAGCTTCATACTCAACTTTGCCATACGATGTTCTCCTCCTTATTACGCCTGCACGAAGGGCATGCCCAGGAGACGCAGAAGCTCCTTGCACTCTTCGTCGGTCTTGGCGGTGGTGACAAAGATCATCTCCATGCCGCGAATGTGCTCAACCTTATCGTACTCGATTTCGGGGAAGAGCAGCTGCTCACGGATGCCCAGGGCGTAATTGCCGCGACCATCGAAGGCTTTGTCAGAAACGCCGCGGAAGTCACGGACGCGGGGCAGCGCAACGCTGACGAGCTTGTCCATAAATTCTTCCATGCGAACGCCGCGCAGGGTAACCTTCGCGCCAATGTTCTGGCCCTCACGGAGCTTGAAGTTTGCAATGGACTTCTTGGCCTTGGTGACCATCGGCTTCTGACCGGCGATAGCGGTCAGCTCGTTGACTGCCATTTCAAATGCCTTGGCATTGTCCTTGCAGTCGCCCAGACCCATGTTGATCACGATCTTTTCCAGCTTCGGGATCTCCATGACGTTCTTGTAGCCGAACTTCTGCTGAAGAGCAGGAACAGCCTCGGCCAGATACTTTTCCTTAATACGGGTAGCCATCAGACTTTTCCTCCTTCTCAGTCAATATCAGCGCCGCACTTCTTGCAGACGCGGATCATCGTGCGGTTCTTCTTGCCGTTGGCATCGACAGTCACGTTAATCTTGTGGCTGACGCGGGTGGGCTTGCCGCACTTGGTGCAGATCAGCATCACGTTGGACGCATCAATGGGGGCTTCCTTCTTCACGATGCCGCCGGGCTGCATCGCGTTGCGGGCCTTCTGATGACGCGTGACCATGTTGACGCCTTCGACGATGACCTTGCCGGTCTTGGGGAAGGCGACCGTGATCTTGCCCTGCTTGGACTTATCCTTGCCGGTGATGACCATCACCTGATCATTCTTGCGAACGTGCATCTCTTCCGCCTCCTTACAGAACTTCGGGAGCCAGGGAGACGATCTTCATGAAGTCCTTCTCGCGCAGCTCACGGGCAACTGGTCCAAAGATACGGGTTCCGCGCGGCAGCTTGGCATCGTTGATGATAACGGCAGCGTTATCGTCAAACTTGATGTAGGAGCCGTCGGGACGCCGCTTGTTCTTGCGCATACGGACGATAACCGCCTTGACGACGTCGCCCTTCTTCACGGTGCCGCCGGGGTTCGCGGTCTTGACGCTGGCCACGATGACATCACCGATGGAACCGTCACGCCGGAAAGAACCGCCCAGCACGCGGATGCACATGATTTCCTTGGCGCCGGAGTTATCGGCGACCTTAAGCCGGGTTTGCGGCTGAATCATAGGTTTTTTCCTCCTTACATGACAGCGGGATTACTTGGCCTTCTCGATGATCTCGACCAGGCGCCAGCGCTTGTCGCGGGACAGCGGACGAGTTTCCATCACGCGGATAGTGTCGCCGATGCCGCACTCATTGTTTTCGTCATGAACCTTGAGCTTCGAGGTCTGGTTCATGATCTTGCCGTACAGGGGATGACGAACGCGCGTCTTGATCTGAATGGTGACGGTCTTGTCCATCTTATCGGACACGACGACACCGATACGGGTCTTGCGCAGTCCGCGCTCCTGATTGTTGTTCGTTTCAGACATGGCAGCAGCTGCCTCCTTCCAATCTCACTTACGCCTGCTCCATCTGGCGCAGCACGGTCTTGGCGCGGGCAATGTCGCGCTTCACCGCAGTAATCTGCATGGTGTTCTGCAGCTGGCCGGTAGCGAGCTGGAAACGAAGGGTGAAGAGATCCTTCTTCAGCTCAGCGACCTTCTCGGTCAGCTGTTCCTTGCTCATGGACGTGAATTCATTCGCTTTCATTACTCTTCACCACCCGCTTCTGTCACGGCTTCGTCAGCACGCTTGATGAACTTGGTCGTCAGGGGCAGCTTGTGGGCGGCAAGGCGCAGCGCCTCGCGGGCAGCATCCTCAGGCACGCCTGCGATTTCAAACAGGACGCGGCCGGGCTTAACCACAGCAACCCAGTATTCCGGCGAGCCCTTGCCGGAACCCATGCGGGTCTCAGCGGGCTTCTCGGTCACGGGCTTATCCGGGAAAATCTTGATCCAGACCTGACCGCCGCGCTTGGTGTAGCGGGTCAGGGCGATACGGGCAGCCTCGATCTGCTGAGAGGTGACCCAGCAGGGCTCAGTGGCCTGAAGGCCGTAATCACCGTAAGCCAGGAAGTTGCCGCGATGGGCAGCACCCTTCATGCGGCCGCGGAAAACCTTGCGGCGCTTGACTCTCTTGGGCATCAGCATGGATTACTTAACCTCCTTCGCAACCGGCGCCTTCTTGGCCTTGGGCAGGATCTGACCCTTGTAGATCCAAACCTTCACGCCCAGACGGCCATAGGTGGTCTTGGCTTCAGCGAAGCCGTAGTCGATGTTGGCGCGCAGGGTCTGCAGCGGGATGGAACCGTCATGATAGTGCTCGGTGCGGGCAATGTCCGCGCCGCCGACACGACCGGAAACACACGTCTTGATACCCTTAACGCCCGGAAGCTTCATCGCGCGCTGCTGTGCCTGCTTGAGGGCACGGCGGAAGCTGATGCGCTTCTCCAGCTGCTGGGCAATGTTCTCCGCCACAAGCTGTGCGTCGGCATCGGGCTGCTTGATCTCCATAACGTTGATCTGAGCCGGATGGCCGAGCTGCTTGGTGACTTCATTCTTCAGCAGTTCGATGGTGGCGCCCTTCGGACCGATGATGATGCCAGGCTTGCTGGTCTTGATGTTCACGGTCACGTCCTTGGCGGTGCGCTCAATATCGATGCTGCTGATGCCGGCAGCGTAGTACTTTTCCTTGATCATCTTGCGGAGCTTGAAGTCCTCAACCAGATAATTGGCAAAGTCCTTCTTCTCGGCATACCAGCGGGTGCTCCAGCCGAAGATGACGCCCACGCGAGCTCCGTGGGGATTGACTTTCTGACCCATGGATAAACCTCCTTACGCCTTCTTCTGGTCCAGCACCACGCTGATGTGGCTGGTGCGCTTGAGCATGGGGGACGCGCTGCCGCGGCTGCGGGCAACGTAGCGCTTGAGCGTCGGGCCGGGATTTGCGTAAACCTCAGCGACGTACAGCTCCTTGCGATCCATGTCCTGATTGTTCACCGCGTTGGCGATGGCGCTGTTGAGCACCTTGAGCACAACGGGGGAAGCGGCCTTGGGGGTGTAGGTCAGAATTGCGGCGGCTTCGTCCACATTCTTGCCGCGGATCAGATCGACAACGATCTTCACCTTGCGAGGAGAGATGCGAACGTACTTAGCAATTGCCTTCGGGCGCTTGTCGGCATTCTCATGACGAACCAGCGTCTTTTCCTTCGAACGGGTTGCCATATCGTTTCAGCTCCTCTCTTACTTGCGTGCCGTCGCCTTGTCACCCGCGTGACCCTTGAAGGTGCGGGTGGGCGCGAACTCGCCCAGCTTGTGACCGACCATGTCCTCCGTCACGTAGACCGGCACGTGCTTGCGGCCGTCATGCACAGCAACAGTATGGCCGACAAATTCCGGGAAAATCGTGGAGGAACGGGACCAGGTCTTGACCACGTTCTTCTTACCGGACTTGTTCATTTCAACAATGCGCTTCATCAGCGCAGATTCAACATAGGGGCCCTTCTTAATAGAGCGGCTCATTGGTTGGCTGCCTCCTTCCTGTAGGATGCGCGATTACTTGCCAGCGCGCTTCACGATCATCTTGTTGGAGTACTTCTTGTGCTTGCGGGTCTTCAGGCCCAGAGCGGGCTTGCCCCACGGAGTCACAGGAGCGGGCAGACCAACGGGGCTCTTGCCCTCGCCGCCGCCATGCGGGTGATCGTTCGGGTTCATGACGACGCCGCGGACGGTCGGACGGATGCCCATATGACGGACACGACCAGCCTTGCCCAGACGGACATTCTCATGATCGGTATTGCCGACGGTGCCGATGGTCGCCTTCGCGTTCAGCGGCAGCTTGCGCATTTCGCCGGAAGGCAGACGAACAGTCGCGAAACCATTCTCCTTCGCCATCAGCTGAGCGCTCAGACCGGCGGAGCGGACGAGCTGACCGCCGCGGCCGGGCTTGAGCTCCAGGTTGTGGATCAGCGTGCCGACCGGGATGTTGCTGAGCGGCAGCGTGTTGCCGGGCTTGATGTCAGCCGTCTCGGAGGAAACGACCGTGTCGCCGACGTTCAGGCCGAGCGGCGCGAGGATGTAGCGCTTCTCGCCGTCAGCGTAGAACAGCAGGGCGATGAAAGCGCTGCGGTTCGGATCGTACTCGATCGCGGCAACCTTCGCCGGGATGTCCAGCTTGTTGCGCTTGAAGTCGATCACGCGGTACTTGATCTTGTTGCCGCCGCCCTGATGGCGAACGGTGATTTTGCCCTGCTTGTTGCGGCCGGCATTCTTCTTGAGGTATTCCACCAGGCTCTTCTCAGGCGCCTTCTTGGTGATTTCCTCATAGGTCAGAACCGACATAAAGCGCCGGGCGGGCGAAGTCGGCTTATAAGTACGGATAGCCATGTTTCTTGTCCTCCCTGCTTTACTCGCCCATGCCTTCGAAGAACTTAATCGGCTTAGAGTCCTTCTTCAGCTGAACATAGGCTTTCTTGACTTCCGGGGTGCGGCCTTCGGTGCGACCCTGGCGCTTCATTTTGCCCATCGTGCGCAGGGTGTTGACCTTTTCAACCTTCACGCCGTCCTCAGCGAAAACGGCTTCGACAGCCTGCTTGATTTCCGTCTTGGTTGCATGGATATCAACTTCGAAGACATACTTCTTGTCGGCCATGCTGTTGTACGCCTTTTCGGTCAGCACCGGGCGGATGATGACGTCATGCACGGACTTCATTATGCGTACACCTCCTCAACAGAAGCGACGGCAGCCTTGGTCAGGACGACCTTGCCGGCGTTCAGGATATCGTAGACATTCAGGGTATTGACGTAGGTGGTCTTTGCCTGCGGCAGGTTGGCCGTTGCGCGAACCACGTTCTCGTCCTTCTCGGGCAGCACAACCAGCGCCTTCTTCTCGGCACCGATCTGCTTGAGCACCTTGTCCATCAGCTTCGTCTTGCCTTCCGCGAGGGTCAGCTCATCGAGCACGATGATGTCGCCGTCGTTGAGCTTGGAGGTCATCGCGCTCTTGAAAGCGAGGCGGCGAACCTTCTTCGGCACAGCGATCACATAATCGCGGGGCTTGGGCGCGAACACAACGCCGCCGTGACGGAACTGCGGAGCGCGGTTGCCGTGATGGCGAGCATTGCCGGTGCCCTTCTGGCGGTAGATCTTGCGACCGCCGCCGCGGACCTCGGTGCGGGTCTTGGCACTCTGCGTGCCCTGGCGCTGAGCGGCCAGATAGGAACGGACGACCAGATGCATAGCGGCGACATTAACGTCGGACGCGAAGATCGCATCGCTCAGTTCAATCTCGCCAATGGCCGTGCCTTCCATATTGTAAAGAGCAGTCTTAGCCATTGTTCAATCCTCCTCGCGGCATCACTTGACCGTGTCGCGGATCACAAGCAGACCCTCGTTGGCACCCGGGACAGCGCCCTTGACCAGCAGCAGGTCGCGCTCTGCATCCACAGACACGACTTCCAGGTTCTGAACAGTCACACGATCCACGCCGTAATGGCCGCCCATGTGCTTGTTCTTGAACACGCGGGAAGGATCGGAGTTTGCGGACATGGAGCCGACGCCGCGGTGATACTTAGAGCCGTGCGCCATGGGGCCGGTGTGCTGATTCCAGCGGGCAACCGGACCGGTAAATCCGTGGCCCTTGGAGGTGCCGGTCACGTCGATCTTGTCGCCGGCGGCGAACTGGTCGACCTTCAGCACGTCATTGACCTTGTAACCGGAGCAGTCATCAAAACGGAATTCGCGCAGCACGCGCTTCGCCTCGACGCCAGCCTTCTTGTAGTGGCCCTGAACCGGCTTGCTGAGCAGCTTCTCAGCGCGCTTCTCGGTCAGCTCGCCAAAGCCGACCTGGACGGCGTTGTAACCGTCAGACTCGACTGTCTTGGTCTGCACAACCGTGCAGGGGCCGGCCTTGATCACAGTGACCGGAACAAGACGGCCATCTTCGGTGAAGATCTGCGTCATGCCGATCTTCTTACCCACGATCGCTTTCTTCATTGTTTCGTCCTCCTGCCTTACAGCTTCATTTCGATTTCGACACCAGCAGGAAGTTCAAGCTTCGACATGGCGTCCACGGTCTTGGCGCTGGCGTTCATGATGTCGATCAGGCGCTTATGGGTGCGGCGCTCGAACTGCTCGCGGCTGTCCTTGTACTTGTGGGTAGCGCGCAGGATGGTCACGATTTCCTTCTCCGTGGGGAGCGGAATCGGGCCCGACACGCGGGCGCCGGTGCGCTTGGCAGTCTCGACAATCCGTTCAGCGGACTGGTCGATCAGAGTGTGCTCATAGCTCTTGAGCTTGATGCGGATTTTCTGGGTGGCCATTGATTTACCTCCTAATGTCGTCTCGTTGGCGCCGTCCGGCTTCCACTGCAGGTGCGGTCGCCGCTGCGCTTCGAGTCCGTCGCCCGATTGACGGGCTGGTCCGCGCTAATTACCCGCCATGGCCTGGCGGCAACTTAGCGCATCATCCCTATACAGACAACACTCTGATTATAGCAGATATGCATCGAATAATCAAGGGGTTTTGTCGCCTTTTTTCAGAAAATTTCCGGCGTTTTTTGATTTTGCAATTCGCAAACCTCCCTTTTTTCGCGGTTTTGCAATCTTCACATCTATACACGCCCTCCTGTGTGTCCCAAATTCGGTCATTTCTTCTCCTTTCGCCAGACCGATCTCATCTTTTTGCATTTATGAATCCGTAAAGCATTGATATTCCTGCTCTTGCGTGCAAAATTATGAATACCTTGCCGCGTGTGTCTATGCTTTGCAGGCTTTTTGCAAGCAAAAAGGCATCCGACGCTTTTGCCGAATGCCCTCTTGGTTTATGAAATTCGCGCGTAAAAGCCGCCTGCTTCTCCCTGATACAAGCCGAGCGTGCCATCCTCATCCAAGGTCATGTGATAGCGATGGTACTGCCCATCGACACTGCCAATCAGCACATCGTGCTCGTACCCGTTCGTGCCGCCGATGACCTGCCACGTCCATTTCCCCGACAGCGCAGCATTCGCCGGAAGTCCGGTTGTCAGACAGCTCATGGCTTCCACTTTCTCATCAGGTGCAGGTGCTTACAATTTAATCATCGCCTCGACAGGCAGTGCGCAGATGACCGTCTGCGCCTTGCTGTGCAGGCCGTGCTCGGCGTTGATGGCATTCATGATCGGTGCGCGGAGAGCCGTCGGGACGACGATGACAACGATCTCGCGGTTTTCCTCCAGATCGATGCTGTACGTCTGCTCCAGTTCCTCCAGACCTGCGATGCGCGCCCTGATGATGGTGCCGCCGCGCGCGCCGTTCGCCTTCGCGGTCGTCATGATGTCGCTGGTGTAGCCGCGGCCGCAGATGGCGAGAATCATGCTGTTCTCCGTGCGTTCCATCGTATGCTCTCCTCTCAATTCAGCTTTAACCTGCTCCTCCTGATAAGCGGCAAGGTTCGCAATCAGGTTGTTGATGCCCGAAAGCGGCAGGGATACCACAATGCCGGACGCATCGACGCTTCCGCGAAGGTCATTGTTCAGCGCCTGAAGCAGCCACGAAACCGTGTTTTCCGTGCCGAAGCTGAACACAACGTCCTTCTCGGTGGAGTCGAGGTTCAGGATGTCCATGATTTCGGATGTCGCCGTGCCGCGTCCTGAGCATTGAATATGGAAGGAAACCCGATAATCTCCATAGACCTTCTGGAGGTTGACACCCTGTCCGCGCCTGACAATGGAGAGAAGCACATTCATTTTTTCCATTTGTTATTCCTCCATTAATCGAAGTAGACGATTGTGTCTTCCACCTGCTCCAGTCGCGTATGCAGGCGGCGGCGTGCAATCTGATGGCGCAGCACAGCCGACAGACCCATGATCTGAATCGTGACAAGCGGCGTCATGGCGACCATGGCAACGATGCCGAACGCGTCGGTCATCATGTTGCCGCCGAGCGCGCTGCATGCACCCTGCGCGAAGGGCAGCAGGAATGTCGCGGTCATCGGACCGCTGGCAACGCCGCCGGAGTCGAATGCGATGCCGGTGAACATGCTCGGCACGAAGAACGTCAGTCCCAGCGCGATGGCGTAGCCCGGAATGAGCAGCCAGAAGATGTTCAGCCCTGTCAGCACGCGCAGCATCGCCAGACCGACAGACACGCAGACGCCGACGGACAGCGCCGTACCCATGGCCTTGTGCGAGATGGCGCCGTTGGAGACCTCCTCGACCTGCCGGTTCAGCACCGCGACCGCGGGCTCAGCCTTGACGATGAAGAAGCCGATGAGCATGCCGATCGGGATGAGCAGCCAGCGGCTGTCACTTTTTGCAATCGTCGCGCCGATGACCTGACCGGCAGGCATGAAGCCGACATTCACGCCGCAGAGGAACAGCACCAGCCCGATGTACGTATATGCGAAGCCCGGACCGACCTTCAGCAGCTCGCTGCCCTTGAAGTGGCGCGTGATGATCTGGAAGATGGCAAACAGCCCGACGATGGGCAGCAGCGCGATGGCGACCTCAGCGAAGTAACTCGGGAACGCATCGCAGAAATACGTGGCTGCCTCGGCGCTTGTTGAAATCGCCGGGATGACCGTTTCAGTCACCTCAGCTGAATCGGGCTGATAGATGATGCCCAGCAGCAGCACGGAAAGAATCGGACCGACAGAGCACAGCGCGACAAGACCGAAGCTGTCGCTGGCGGAGTTTTTGTCCGTGCGGCTCGATGCAATACCGACACCAAGCGCCATGATGAACGGCACGGTAATCGGTCCCGTCGTCACGCCGCCGGAGTCGAAGGACACGGCGATGAAGTTGCCCGGCGCAATAAACGCGAGCGCAAACACAATAAAGTAGAAGATAAGCAGCAGCCGACGAAGCGGAATCGCCATGCGGATACGCAGCGCCGCAACGACAAGGAAGATGCCGACGCCTGCCGCAACCGTCCAGATGAGCACGCGTGAGTTGATTGCGGGCACCTGCTCGGCAAGCACCTGCAAATCAGGCTCGGCAACCGTGATCAGCATCCCCAGCACGAGGAAGACGATGCCGGACAGCCACGCCGACTTGTGGTTGCTCAGCACCTCGCCGACGCCCTCGCCCAGCGGCGTCATGCACATATCGACGCCCATCGTGAACAGACCCATGCCGACCACCAGCAGCACTGCGCCAAACAGGAACAGCACCAGCGTACCCGGCTCAAGCGGCGCAATCGTTACGGACAGAACAAACACGATAGCCGTAATCGGCAGCACCGCCGCAAGTGATTCGTTTGTTTTCTCCTTCAGTTGTTTCACAAGATGCAATGGGCAGACTCCTTTCTCTCAGAAAAGCGTCAGTCGAGCGTAATTTTCTCCGGCGCGTGCGTGAACGACGAGAACACCGCCACCGCATTTTTGAAATAGAACACCTCGGTATTGCCGTCGTTCTCGTCATACATCTTCCGCAGCGACGGATATGCATCCAGCATGGACTTGCGTGCTTCCATGCGGTCATCCTCGATCAGCTCGCCCGACAGGCGCAGCCATTCGCCGTCCATAAATGCACAGATTTCCGCCTTCGGATTCGCATGGAGCTGCTTCGACACGTCCTTCACCTTGCCGGTTTGAATATACAGCTTGCCTTCAAACACATGCGCGGTGCCGAAGGGACGCACGCGAGGCTGATCGCCGTCAACGGTCGCCAGATAATACGTGCCCGCCTTCTTCAGGAATTCCACAACTCGTTCCACAGATAATCCCTCCTAACTGATGGATAGACAACCTATCCGATTGAATATACCATATTATACAACATTTGAAATACAACGGTCAAGAGAAAAAATACCCGTTGCAATGCTCTTTTCATGCACAGGCAACGTATTTTTTATGTACCCGTCACAATTTCTTCATGCTGAGAACATACGCAAGCGATATCATGCTCTTGACAGGCAGGAACAGTCGCCGATGGTACGCAGCCGGAAAGGAGACGTTATCATGAAGCTGATTTGGGAACCGATGGTGGTCGCCGCCATGTTGATTGAATCAATGCCGGAGGCGCAGAGCAGCCGCAATGATGCTGATGCGCACAACACTGACAGCGTCCGGGAAGATTCCGGCGCACAGGCCCCTGCATCGTAAGGGTTCATTTCATATTGCATCTTTTTATGTAACATTTCAAACCACGCACCATGGCTGTGCACTGCGAAGGTGTCCAGACAGAAATCAGACGAAGTCTGCGACCGCAAAGCCCTCTGGAAGATGGAATTTCAAATCGTTTGCTTCATGCAACAAGATTGCTATCCGACAAGGGGATTTCGCTCTGCGGAGCGAGCAAGGGGGCTTTCCGGTCGCCCCCTTGACCCCTTCGGATTTCCCATAGTTGACTT
>CAVEOA010000012.1:0-58105 GCA_963617205.1 Alloprevotella sp.
TGCGCTCGCCCGGGTGCGTCATCTGTTCATAGGGCTTTGGTTTCTGCTTTTTCTTTACAGGACGCCCCTTGATGAGCCCCTCTCTTCGCATGACGCGATACAGGCTTTCAACGCAGCGCGCGTATCCCCGCTCTTTTAGCCGAAACCAGAGCTCTGTAAGGCCAAGCTTGGGATTTCGGCGGCGCATGTTGCGAATGAGCGTCAATTCCTCCTCTGTGTGCTGCCGCGGATGCCCGTGTGGGCGCTTCGATTGACAGGCCAGGGAGTTTACTGATCCATCCCATCGGGCACGCCAGAAGTAGATGTATGAGCGGCTCTTGTTGTATTTCCTGCTTGCCCGTTTTACGCCGTACTTCTCCGCGTATTTCATTAGGGATTGCCGATAGTTCATATCCTGTGTTATACTGTTGCTCATGAAGGATGCGCTCCTTTCGGTTGTGGTTGGGTGTGGCTACTCTTACTATAACCGATTTCTTGCCATCCTTCTACTCTTTTTTGCTCCCTGTCCAAGATGTATTGTACTCCTACAAGCCGCCTTCGTTTGAAACACAGTTGTATCTTTACCGTATGCGTGAAATATGCTATAATTTTCATTGGGATGACGCAAAAATCTCAAATGATTTTTCAACCACAGGAGCTGGCAGACCGGTTTCAGAGCCTGCCTGATTGATGGTGACACAAAGGAGGCACAGGATGCCCGAGCGAACTTACATTGCCATTGACCTGAAATCCTTCTTTGCCTCCGTGGAGTGCCGGGAGCGCGGCTTAGACCCGTTGGACACGAATCTCGTTGTGGCGGATGAAAGCCGAACGGACAAAACCATCTGTCTCGCAGTGACGCCATCACTCAAACGTTTCGGCATTCCCGGCAGAGCGCGGCTGTTTGAGGTTCGGCAAAAGGTCAGGGAAGTCAATGCGGTCCGTCATGACAAGGCGCCCGAACACAAGCTGGAGGGCGCATCGTATGTTGCTTCTGAATTGCAGGCGAATCCTTCGCTTGCGCTGGATTTCATCATTGCGCCGCCGAGAATGGCGTTTTACATGAAATACAGCACGCAGATTTATGCCATCTATATGAAATATGTCGCGCCGGAGGACGTTGTCGTCTACTCCATTGACGAGGTGTTCATGGATGTGACGCACTATCTGGACACCTATCAGCTTTCAGCGCATGACCTCGCCATGAAAATCATCCTTGATGTACTCGAAACGACTGGCATCACAGCAACAGCGGGCATTGGCACGAACCTGTTTCTGTGCAAGGTTGCCATGGATATCGTTGCCAAGCACATTCCCGCAGACAAAAACGGCGTGCGCATAGCTGAGCTTGACGAGATGAAATTCCGACATGAATTGTGGGATCATCGCCCGATTACAGATTTCTGGCGTGTCGGGCACGGCACAGCGAAAAAACTAGAGAAGTATGGCATTCTCACCATGGGGGACATTGCGCTCTGCTCTTATCATAATGAAGAATTTCTTTACCGTTTGTTTGGAAAAAACACAGAGCTTCTTATCGATCATGCGTGGGGTTGGGAGCCGTGTACGATCGCAGACATCAAAGCATACAAACCCAGTACAAACAGCATGAGTTCCGGTCAGGTGCTGTCCTGCGCTTATGATGCGGAAAAGGCTAAACTGGTCACGCGCGAAATGGCAGATGCCCTCGTGCTGGATTTGGTGGATAAGCAGCTTGCAACCGATCAACTCGTGCTTACGGTCGTCTACGATGTTGAAAACCTGACTGATCCGGCGCGCAAAGCGAAATATCAAGGCGAGGTTGAGCTTGACCGCTATGGGCGGCTTGCACCGAAAAGCGCACACGGCTCCATCAATCTCGACGGATATACCTCCTCGACGAAGAAGATCATGTCTGCCATATCGGAATTATACGACCGCATTGTGGACAAAAGTCTGCTCGTTCGACGGATGTATGTCGTGGCAAATCACGTGTTTCCGGAAAATGAAGTGCAAAAAAAGGATTCTGCTGCGGCGCTTCAGCTCGACTTATTCACTGACTACGCTGCCGAAGAGGCAAAGCAAAAAGCGGAGGAGACAGAGCTTGCACGTGAAAAGAAAATTCAGGCAGCGACACTTGCTATCAAAAAGAAATTCGGCAGGAACGCCATCCTCAGGGGGATGAACTTTGAGGAAGGCGCAACTGCAAAGGACAGAAACTCGCAAATCGGCGGACATAAAGCTTAAGGCACGGGCAGCGGCAAAATGCCAGTCTGCGAAAGGAAAAATGTGCATGAACAGCAAATACGCGGCAATCATTGCGTTGCCACATCATGTTTCCAAGGTTCATCCGCAAATGTCGATGGCTGATCGCGCCGCGCAGTTTGCGCCGTTCGCCGCACTCAACGGCTATGATGATGCTGTTCGGGAAACGGCACGGCTGACCGATGACCGGATTGACCTGTCAGAAAGCACTTTATCCGAACTAAACGGAAAGATTCAAATGCTCAGGGAACAGATCGGTCATTCCCCGAATGTCACGTTTACTTATTTCAAGCCTGATGACCGAAAAAGCGGCGGCACATACCTGACAGCAGTCGGCAAGATAAGGAGGATTGATGATTATTCGCGGCTGATTGTGCTGGAAGACGGCACGTCATTGCCGTTGGACGACATTCTTGAAATCGAAAGTGATTTCTTTCCTGCACTTGAATAGAGGAGCTCGGCATCCTGTAGGATACAGAGATGTCGAGCTGTTTTTTATGGAAATAGAAATATCAAATACCACAAATAACAAACATAATTTAAAAATCGGACAGAAATGTTCGGAATTATACTTGACATACGACATGAATTGGGTTAGAATGAGGTGTACCCGTTGACGCACAGTGAATCGGGAAACGTCGAAGGAGGGAACCACATGATGCAGCGCAATGATGCGGAGAAGCGTCAGATTACGGTGAGTTATGCCCAGATTCGACAGGAACAACTGTATGCTGGAGCGCAGCTTTCAGGCAACTGAACCGGCGGCGCTCTTTTGCTGTCTATCGGGACATGAAGGAGGTTGCGTTATTCGTGAAAAAGGTTGCAGTGATCATGGGCAGCGACAGCGATCTGCCTGTGCTCAAGGGCGCTTTTGAACAGCTCAAAAAACTTGCGATTCCTTACGAGGCGCATGTCTATTCTGCACATCGCACGCCGATTGAGGCGGCTGAATTCGCCTCGTCTGCACGCGAAAATGGCTTCGGTGTGCTGATAGCGGCGGCAGGAAAAGCGGCTCATCTCGCTGGTGCGCTTGCCGCACGGACGACGCTGCCAGTTATCGGCATTCCGGTCAAATCCTCGACGCTCGATGGACTTGACGCATTGCTTTCAACCGTGCAGATGCCCAGCGGCATGCCTGTTGCAACAGTCGCTATTGACGGCGCAGCCAATGCGGCTCTGCTGGCGGCGCAGATTCTCGCAGTCGAGGACGTGGAACTTGCAGACAAACTGCTGGCAATGCGCAAGGCGCAGCATGATGCGGTCGTCGCCAAGGATGCGGCGCTCGTTATCGACTAAAACACGAACAATACCATCAATCAGCGCTGAAACGGCGCGGATGAGCTGATTAAGAATAATTGGGAGGAAAAAACAATGAAGAAGCTCGAACAGCTCTATGAAGGCAAGGCAAAGAAGGTTTTCGCGACGGACGACCCCAATGTGGTGCTGGTGGACTACAAGGACGATGCCACCGCATTCAACGGCCTCAAGAAGGGCACCATCATGGGCAAGGGCGTCATCAATAACCGCGTGACCAACTTCCTGATGAAGATGCTGGAAAAGAACGGCATCCCGACCCACTTCATTGAGGAAATCTCTGACCGTGAGACGCTCGTCAAGAAGGTGCACATTGTGCCGCTTGAGGTCATTGTGCGCAATATCGCTGCCGGCTCGCTTTCCAAGCGTCTTGGCATTCCGGAAGGCACCAAGCTGAAGAGCACCGTGCTCGAGTACTGCTACAAGGACGACGAGCTGGGCGACCCGATGGTGAACGAGTACCACATCATGGCGATGGGCTGGGTTTCCAAGCCCGTGCTGGATCAGATTGCCGCCTATGCGCTGCGCATCAACGATCTGCTGACTGCATACCTGAAGGACGTAAATATCGAGCTGATTGACTTCAAGCTCGAGTTCGGCATCACGAATGATGGTCAGCTGGTGCTGGCGGATGAAATCAGCCCGGACACCTGCCGTTTCTGGGATTCCAAAACCGGTGAAAAGCTGGACAAGGATCGTTTCCGCCGCGATCTGGGCAACGTTGAAGACGCCTATATTGAAATCCGTAAGCGTCTGATGGGCGAATAAGACTGACAATATCATGCACCCCGGATGGTATGAATCTGTCCGGGGCGCATGTCTTGAAGCGGAAAATCAGCCAAAACAAGGAGAAACATGATGGACGAGCTGGAAAGCATGCAGAGCTGCTGCTTTGACGAGGGAATCGATGAAATGCCCTTCGACAAGCTGCATGAGGAATGCGGCGTGTTTGGCATTTATCGCGCTGATCCTGCCAACAAAAGTGTTGTCGCCGAAACGTATCATGCGCTGTATGCCTTGCAGCATCGCGGGCAGGAAAGCTGCGGCATGGTCGTCAACGATGACGGCGTAATGAAAGCGCATAAGGACAATGGGCTGGTAACTGAGGTGTTCACGGCAGATGCACTGGAGAAAATGCCCGAAGGCACCATGGCTGTCGGTCATTGCCGTTACGGGACGACCGGCGTGCACAGCCGTTCCAACGCGCAGCCGCTTCTGATCAACCATCAGAAGGGTGCCATGGCGCTGGCGCATAACGGCAATCTGACGAACGCCGTCGAGCTCCGCGAGGCGCTGGAGAAGAACGGCGCCATCTTCCACTGCACGTCAGACACGGAGGTCATTGCCTACATCATTACACAGGAACGCTTGAAGTGCAAATCAATCGAGCAGGCAGTGCTCAACGCCATGAGCATCATCAAGGGCGCATACTCGCTGGTCATTATGAGCCCAACGAAACTGATTGCCTGCCGCGACCCGCACGGCTTCCGTCCGCTGTGCATGGGCAAGATCGGCGATGATGTTGTGTTTGCGTCTGAAAGCTGCGCGCTCGATGCCATTGGCGCAACCTTTGTCCGCGATATCGAAGCCGGCGAGGTTGTCGTAGTCAACAAAAACGGCATTCATTCTCACAAACTGCCGGGTGCCTGCCACGATGGCATGTGCGTGTTCGAATTTATCTACTTCGCACGCCCTGACTCCGTTATTGACGGCAGCAGCGTGCACGAGGCACGTCTGCGTGCAGGCAGCTTCCTCGCGCTGGATCATCCGGTGCAGGCGGATGTTGTCATCGGCGTTCCGGATTCCGGTCTCGATGCGGCCATCGGTTACAGCCGGACAAGTGGCATTCCGTACGGCATCGGCTTCATCAAGAACAAGTACATCGGGCGCACGTTCATTCAGCCCGGGCAGAAGCAGCGTCAGGATGCCGTGCGTATCAAGCTGAATGTCATCTCCTCGACGGTCAAGGGCAAGCGTGTTGTCATGGTCGACGACTCTATCGTCCGCGGTACGACCTGTGCGCGCATTGTCAAGCTGCTCCGTGATGCCGGCGCGACCGAGGTGCATGTACGCCTGTCCGCACCGCCGTTTACCGACCCCTGCTTCTTCGGCACGGACGTTGACAGCAAGGACAAGCTGATTGCAGCGAATCACACCATTGAGGAAGTCGGCAAAATCATCGGTGCGGATTCCATTGGTTATCTGTCGTTGGATGCATGCGACAAGCTCGCGGCAGACAGCCATTGCGGCTTCTGCAAGGGGTGCTTCTGCGGCAAGTACCCGGTTGAGCCGCCGCAGGTGAAGGCAAAGTACAAATTCGATCAGCCCATTCACGGTACTGCAACCAATTCGGACGAAGAATGACGGAGGAGCAATCATCATGATGAAGAGCGAGAGCGAAAGCTATAAGGCGGCCGGTGTTGATATCACCGCCGGCTACAAGTCGGTTGAACTGATGAAGAAGCACGTTGCACGCACGATGACGGCAGGCTGTGTCGAAGGGATCGGCGGCTTCGGTGGACTGTTCGCGATGGATACGGCAGGCATGCAGGAGCCTGTGCTTGTGTCCGGTACGGACGGAGTCGGCACGAAGCTTAAGATTGCAATGCTGCTTGACAAGCATGACACCATCGGCATTGACTGCGTAGCCATGTGCGTCAATGACGTCATCTGCTGCGGCGCGAAGCCGCTGTTTTTCCTGGATTACATCGCCTGCGGCAAGAATGAGCCGGAAAAGATTGCGGCGATTGTCGGCGGTGTTGCGGAGGGCTGCGTGCAGGCTGAATCTGCACTGATCGGCGGCGAAACTGCGGAGCATCCCGGCATGATGCCTGTGGATGACTATGATTTGGCTGGTTTCTCCGTCGGCATTGTCGATAAGGCACGCATCATCAACCGCGAAACCATGCAGCCGGGCGATGTGATGCTGGCGCTGCCGTCAACCGGCGTGCATTCCAACGGCTTCTCGCTCGTCCGCAAGGTGTTCAAAATCGGTCAGGGCGGCGAAAACCGCACGTATCCGGAACTGGAACAGCCGCTGTGGGAGACACTCCTGACGCCGACCAAGATTTATGTCAAGCCCGTGCTGGCGCTGCTCAAGGAAATTCAGCCCAAGGGCATCAGCCATATCACTGGCGGCGGCTTCTATGAGAACATTCCGCGTGCGTTGCCGGAAGGCTGTTGCGCGAAAATCAAGAAGAGCGACGTGCGTGTGTTGCCGATTTTCGACATCATCGCCCGCGAAGGCAACGTTCCGGAGCGCGATATGTTCAACACGTTCAACATGGGCGTCGGCATGACGATTACGGTTGCCGCAGAGGATGCCCAGAAGGCACTCGACATCCTGCATGAGAACGGCGAACCCGGCGCGTATGTTCTGGGCGAAATCGTCGCGGGAGAAAAGGGCGTGGAGCTGTGGTAAGAGCGGCAATTCTCGTTTCGGGCGGCGGAACAAATCTGCAGGCAATCATCGATGCAAAGGCGGCAGGAAAGATTCCTTCGGCAGAGCTGGCGCTTGTTGTTGCATCAAATTCGTCTGCTTATGCCCTGACGCGTGCGGAGAATGCAGGCATTGCGCACTGTGTCCTGCATAAGGACAAGCAGGAAGAACCGGCACATTACGGAGAGCGGCTCCTTGAAGTGCTGCATTCGCATCAGATTGACGTGGTTGTGCTGGCAGGCTTCCTGACAATTCTGCCGGAAAACGTCATCCGCGCATATGACCATCGGATTCTGAACATTCACCCGAGTTTGATTCCTTCCTTCTGCGGCGATGGCTTCTATGGGCTGCACGTCCATGAAGCGGCGATTAAAAAGGGCGTGAAGGTAACCGGTGCGACGGTGCATTTTGTCAACGAAATTACGGATGGCGGCGACATCATCGCGCAGAAGGCGGTTGAGGTTATGCCGGACGATACGCCGGAAACGCTCCAGCGCCGCGTGATGGAACAGGCGGAATGGATTCTTCTGCCGCAGGCGCTTGAGCAGGTGTCGGCGGAGATTGCTCGCAAGCAGGAGGAAATGCAGTGAAAATTCAGCAATTTAGCGATGTCTTGAGCGGCAATACGTATCCCGGACGCGGCATTTGCATCGGCATGGATGAGACCGGCGAATATGCCGTGATTGTCTATTTCATCATGGGTCGCAGCGTCAACAGCCGCAACCGCATCTTCGAGGAAACCGATGAGGGCATCATCACCAAGGCGTATGACGAGAGCCTGATGACTGACCCGCACCTGATTATCTATGCGCCGGTGCGCGCATTGCCGGGTGGAGAATACACCATCGTCACCAACGGCGATCAGACAGACACGGTCTATGACTTCATGCAGCAGGGGAAGTCCTTCGAGGATGCTCTCCGTACCCGCACGTTCGAGGATGACCGTCCGAACTGGACGCCGCGCATCAGCGGTCTTGTCCGCGTTGCCGATGGCAAGGCGAGCTACCGCCTGTCCATCATCAAATCCGATGACGGCGACGAGAGCAGCGTCTTGCGCTATTTCTATGACTACTGCCAGCCAAAGGCAGGCGAAGGGCACTTCATCCACACCTACAAATGCGATGGCAATCCGATTCCGTCCTTTGAGGGCGAGCCGGAGAAGGTCACGCTCAAGGGAGATATTGAGCAGCTCGCGCTGGACACATGGATGAGTCTGAATGAGGACAACAAGGTTTCGCTGTATGTGTCGTTCATCAGCCTGTCTGACGGCAGCAGCGACACGATCATCATCAACAAGCATGACCAGGAGGAAGAAGCATGAAGGAGCTGGAACTGAAATACGGCTGCAATCCCAACCAAAAGCCTTCCCGCATTTTCATGGAGAACGGCGAACTGCCGCTCAAAGTGCTCAATGGCAAGCCTGGCTATATCAACTTCCTCGATGCGCTCAACGGCTGGCAGCTTGTCAGTGAGCTCAAGCGTGCGACCGGTCTGCCTGCGGCAACGTCCTTCAAGCATGTTAGTCCGGCGGGTGCGGCGGTCGGTCTGCCGCTGAATGATACGCTCCGCAGAATTTACTTTGTTGGCAGCCAGGAACTGTCGCCGTTGGCCTGTGCCTATGCGCGTGCACGCGGTGCCGACCGCATGTCCTCCTTCGGCGACTGGATTGCACTGAGCGATGAGTGCGACGAAAGCACCGCGCTGCTGATTAAGCCCGAGGTGTCCGATGGCATTATTGCGCCCGGCTATTCTGCAGCGGCGCTTGAAATCCTCAAGGGCAAGAAGAAGGGCAACTACAATATTGTCGAGATTGACCCTGCGTATCGCCCCGCGCCCGTAGAGCGCAAGCAGGTGTTCGGCGTGACATTCGAGCAGGGACGCAACGAGTTCGTGATCGATGAGGCGCTGCTGAACGACATCGTGACAAACAATCGCAATCTGCCGGCAGATGCCAAGCGTGACCTGATTGTGGCGCTGATTGTGCTCAAGTACACGCAGTCCAACTCCGTGTGCTATGCCAAGGATGGTCAGGCAATCGGTATCGGCGCAGGTCAGCAGAGCCGCATCCACTGCACGCGTCTGGCTGGTCAGAAGGCGGATAACTGGCTGCTGCGTCAGCATCCGCGTGTGCTTGCACTGCCGTTCGTGGAGAAAATCGGCAGAGCTGACCGCGACAACACAATCGACGTCTATATTTCCGACGAACCGGACGAGGTGCTGGCAGACGGCCGTTGGCAGCGATTCTTCACCGAGCGTCCCGAAGTGCTGACGAAGGAAGAAAAGCGCACGTGGCTGAATCAGCAGACAGGCGTGGCGCTCGGCAGCGATGCATTCTTCCCGTTCGGCGACAACATCGAGCGTGCGCACCGCTCCGGCGTGACCTATGTGGCGCAGCCCGGCGGCTCAATTCGCGATGACAACGTGATTGAGGTCTGCAACCTCTACAATATGGTCATGTGCTTTACGCATATGCGCCTGTTCCACCATTGATGCGAGGTGAACAAACGTGAAGGTGTTAATCGTTGGCGGCGGCGGAAGAGAACACGCCATCGCGCTAAAGGTTCTTGAAAATCCGGCTGTTACGGAATTGTATGCCGTACCCGGCAACGGCGGCATGGCGCAGATTGCCACGTGCCTGCCCTTTAAGGCGACGGATGTGGATGGTATTGTCGCATGGGCAGTGGAAAATGCGGTCGATTTCGTGATTGTCGCACCGGATGACCCGCTATGTCTCGGAATGGTGGATGCGCTGGCTGAAAAAGGCATTCCGGCATTCGGTCCGAAGAAGAACGCAGCTATCATCGAGGGCAGCAAGGTTTTCTCGAAGAACCTGATGAAGAAGTACGGCATTCCTACCGCTGCTTATGAGACATTTGACGACTACGACGCGGCAGCGAAATATTTGCAGACGGCAGATATGCCCATTGTTGTCAAGGCGGATGGGCTGGCGCTCGGCAAGGGCGTACTCATTTGCCAGACGCGCGAGGAAGCCATCGAAGCCGTGCATTCCATGATGAAAGAAGCCAAGTTCGGCGCTTCCGGTGCGAACGTGGTCATCGAGGAATTCCTGACAGGTCCTGAGGTTAGCGTGCTGGCATTCACGGACGGCAAAACAGTCAAGCCAATGGTTTCCAGCATGGATCATAAGCGTGCACTCGACCATGACGAGGGGCTGAACACCGGCGGTATGGGCACGATTGCACCGAATCCGTATTACACCAAAGAACTGGCTGACCGCTGCATGAAGGAAATTTTCCTGCCGACGATTGCCGCCATGAACGCCGAAAACCGCACCTTCACTGGGTGCCTGTATTTCGGGCTGATGATGACGCCCAAGGGACCGAAGGTCATCGAGTACAACTGCCGCTTCGGCGACCCGGAAACGCAGGTGGTGCTGCCGCTTCTGAAGAGCGACTTGCTCACCATCATGCAGTCTACCGTGAACGGCACATTGGCGGATACGCCCGTGGAGTTCTCGGACGGCGCGGCCTGCTGCGTCATCCTTGCGTCCGGCGGCTATCCGGTCAGCTACAAGAGCGGTTATCCGATGACCGGGCTTGAGGAAGCTGCTAAGATGGCGAGGCTCTACCATGCCGGCACAAAGCTGTCCGACGGTCAGCTTGTGACCTCCGGCGGGCGCGTCATCGGTGTGACGGCTGTCGCGGACACGCTGAACCAGGCAATTGCAGATGCCTATCAGGCGGCAGAGAAAATTCATTTCACAGACAGACACATGCGGCATGATATTGGTCAGCGTGCGCTGGCTGCGCTTGAGGAAGTCTGAAGACGAAAGGGGAGTCCGACCCATGAGCGTAAAGCGCATTTACGTGGAAAAGAAAGCACCCTATGCAGTGGAAGCAAAGCAGCTGCTGTGGGAGATTCGCCATATTCTGCAGATTAAGACCGTGACGGGTCTGCGCCTGCTGAACCGTTATGATGTTGAAGGCGTTTCACAAGAGCTGTACGAGAAATGCCTTCCGATCGTCTTTTCCGAGCCGCAGGTCGATGTGACGTATACCGAGCTGCCCAAGGATGCGAAGGCTGTTTTTGCGGTGGAGTATCTGCCGGGTCAGTATGACCAGCGTGCCGCTTCCTGCGAGGAATGCATTCAGCTGGTTGGTCAATGCGACCGGCCGACGGTTCGCAGCGCACGCGTGTATCTGCTGGATGGTGATTTTACCGAGGATGAGCTGAACCGCGTCAAGAAGCATGTCATCAACCCGGTCGAGGCGCGTGAGGCGAATTTGGCGGAGAAAGATACGCTGCAGCAGCAGTATCAGACGCCTGACCATGTCGAGACGCTGACCGGCTTTACGAGCATGAACGCTGACGAGGTCGATGCCTTCGTTAAGAAGTACGGTCTGGCGATGGATGACGATGATCTGGCATTCTGCCGCGATTATTTCGTATCTGAGCACCGGGATCCGACGCTGACGGAAATCCGCATGATCGATACATATTGGTCGGATCACTGCCGCCACACCACATTCCTGACGACCATCGATGCGGCGGCCGTTCAGAAGGCAGCGGTTGAGAAGGCATTCCAACGCTATCTGGCAGCGAGAAAGACGGTCTATGGCGAACGTCAGAAGCCCATTAACCTGATGGACATCGCCACCATGGGCGGCAAGTATCTGAAAAAGATCGGACAGACGCCCAACATCGACGTGAGCGAGGAAATCAACGCCTGCTCCATCAAGATCGATGTGGATGTGAATGGCGTAAACGAGCCGTGGCTGCTCATGTTCAAGAATGAAACGCACAATCACCCGACGGAAATCGAACCGTTCGGCGGTGCGGCGACCTGCATTGGCGGCGCTATCCGCGATCCGTTGTCCGGACGTACGTACGTCTATCAGGCGATGCGCGTGACCGGTGCGGCTGACCCGCTCGTGCCGGTGAGCGAAACGATGCCCGGCAAGCTGCCGCAGCGCAAGCTCGTGACGACGGCAGCGGCAGGTTATTCCTCCTACGGCAACCAGATTGGTCTGGCGACCGGGTTGGTCGATGAGATGTACCATCCGGGCTATGCGGCGAAGCGTCTGGAGATTGGTGCAGTCGTTGGCGCAGCGCCGGAAAAGAATGTCCGCCGCGAAGCGCCTGTTCCGGGCGACAAGATTGTTCTCCTCGGCGGTCGCACAGGTCGCGACGGATGCGGCGGCGCAACCGGCTCTTCAAAGTCCCATAAGCTCGAATCCATTGAAACGTGCGGCGCAGAGGTCCAAAAAGGCAATGCGCCAACGGAACGCAAGCTGCAGCGTCTTTTCCGCGACGGCAATGTAACGCGGCTCATCAAGCGCTGCAATGACTTTGGCGCAGGCGGCGTATCCGTGGCCATCGGTGAGCTGGCGGATGGGCTGATGATTGACCTGGACAAGGTGCCGAAGAAGTATGACGGTCTGGACGGCACGGAGCTGGCTATTTCTGAATCGCAGGAGCGCATGGCGGTCGTGCTGGCGCCGGAGGATGTCGATGCATTCCTTGCGGCGGCGAACCATGAGAATCTCGAGGCGACTGTTGTTGCGGAGGTCACGGAAGAGCCGCGCCTGCGCATGACGTGGAAGGGCGCGACCATTGTCGATTTGTCCCGCGAATTCCTGAACTCCAACGGCGCTGAGAAGCACACAACCGTATCTGTGCCGAACGACGAGGTCAAACAGGTTGAATTTGCCGGCGATACGGTAACGGAAAAGCTGGCAAACATGCTTGGCAACCTGAATATCTGCTCCAAGCAAGGCTTGAGCGAGCGCTTTGACTCCACCATCGGTGCGGCAACCGTGCTGATGCCCTATGGCGGCAAGTACCAGCTGACGCCGAATCAGACAATGGTTGCGAAGCTCCCCGTGCGTTACGGCGTGACGGACACCGTGTCCGGCATGGCGTATGGCATGCATCCGGAGATTCTGTCCCAGTCGCCTTATGAAGGCAGCTACCTTGCTGTTATTGAGAGCGTAACGAAGCTCGTCTGCGCAGGATTTGACTATAAGCAGGCATATCTAACCTTCCAGGAGTATTTTGAGCGCATGAGCAGCGATCCTACGCGCTGGGGCAAGCCTTTTGCGGCGCTGCTTGGTGCGTTTGACGCGCAGCTCGATCTGAACATTGCATCCATCGGCGGCAAGGACTCCATGTCCGGCACATTCGAGAAGATGGACGTTCCGCCGACGCTGTGCTCCTTCGCCATTGCACCCGGCAAGGCGAGCAATGTCGTTTCGCCCGAATTTAAGGCTGCCGGGCACAGCATCCGCCTTGTCAGCTGCGATGCGCACGATACGGCCACGCTGACGGCAAATTATGACGCAGTGCTGAAGGCAATGAACGAAGGCAAAATTGTCGCTGCTTGGGCGCTTGGACTCGGCGGTGCGGCAGAAGGTCTGTTCAAGATGGGCTTGGGCAACAAAATCGGCACGCGCATCGATGACGACTACGACGGCAAGCTGTTCGCACAGCAAATCGGCACCATGCTGATTGAGTGCACCGAGGAAATCGAGCTGGGCGTGAAGCTCGGCGACACGATTCCGGAGTGGGTGCTGGAATATGAAGGCGAACGCATCGACCTGACCGCCATGCAGGAAATTTACGAGAGCAAGCTCGACAAGGTATTTGCCTACCGCGGTCATACCGGCGAAACGACGGAGAAGTTCTCCTATCAGGCAGAGAAGTATCCCGTGCCTGCTGTGAAGATGGCAAAGCCTTCCGCGTTCATCCCTGTGTTCCCCGGCACGAACTGCGAATACGACACGGCGCGTGCGGTGGAGCGTGCAGGCGGCAAGGCGAAGATTCTCGTCATCAATAACCTGACGCCTGAAGCCATCACCGAGTCTATTCAGGCAGCCAGCAAGCTGATTTCCGAGAGCCAGATGATCGTCCTGCCCGGTGGCTTCTCCGGCGGTGATGAGCCGGATGGCTCGGCAAAGTTCATTACGGCGTTCTTCCGCAATCCTGCGATGAAGGATGCCGTGCATGACCTGCTCAAGCACCGCGACGGTCTGATGCTCGGCATCTGCAACGGCTTCCAGGCGCTGATTAAGCTGGGTCTTGTGCCTTTCGGTGAAATCGTCGAGACGGACGACCAGTGCCCAACGTTGACCTTCAACGAAATCGGTCGTCACCAATCCATGCTCGTTCGGACGCGCATCGCATCGAACAAGTCGCCGTGGCTCAGCCGCTGCAAGGTCGATGATATCCATACGGTTGCCATCAGTCACGGCGAAGGACGCTTTGTCGGACCGGAGGCACTCATCCGCCAGCTTGCCGCAAACGGGCAGATTGCCACGCAGTACGTTGACCTGAGCGGTACGCCGTCCATGGATACGCGCTTCAACCCGAATGCCAGCCACTACGCCATCGAGGGCATCACCAGCCCGGACGGACGCGTCCTCGGCAAGATGGGTCATACGGAGCGCAGCGGTGAAAACCTGTACAAGAATGTGCCCGGCGACAAGTATCAGCCGCTCTTTGAAGGCGGAATGGACTACTTCCGCCTGTGATTTGGAGGAAAAAACAGCATGGCTCATGACAGCTATACCAGCCCATTTTCTACGCGCTATGCAAGCAAGGAAATGCAGTTCATCTTTTCGGAGGACAACAAGTTCCGTACATGGCGGAAGCTCTGGATTGCACTGGCAAAGGCGGAGCAGAAGCAGGGACTTGACATTACCGATGAACAGATTGCCGAGCTTGAGGCGCATGCGGACAACATCAATTATGAGGATGCACAGCGCCGTGAGCGTGAATGCCGTCACGATGTCATGAGCCATGTCTATGCCTACGGGCTGCAGTGCCCGAAGGCGGCAGGTATCATTCATCTCGGCGCAACGTCCTGCTATGTCGGCGATAATACGGACGTTGTGATCATGCGCGAGGGTTTGCAGGTCATCCGCCGCAAGCTGCTGAACGTGATGAAGCTGCTGGCAGACTTTGCGGACAAGTACAAGGCGATGCCGGCGCTTGCGTATACGCACCTTCAGCCTGCACAGCTGACGACGGTCGGCAAACGCGCAACGCTCTGGCTCAATGAGCTGTATATGGATTACTGCGAGCTGGAGCACCGCATTTCTTCGCTTGCGCTGCTTGGCAGCAAGGGTACAACCGGCACACAGGCGTCCTTCATGGAGCTTTTCTGCGGCGACAGCGCCAAAATCAACGCAGTCGAACAGGACATCGCGCACACGATGGGGTTCGACAAGGTTGTGCCTGTTTCCGGTCAGACGTATTCCAGAAAGATGGATTATCAGGTCGTGTCCGTGCTCAGCGGTATTGCGCAGTCTGCCAGCAAGTTTGCTTATGACATGCGGCTGCTTGCCAACTTCAAGGAGATGGAGGAGCCGTTTGAAAAGAACCAGATCGGCTCGTCTGCCATGCCCTACAAGCGGAATCCCATGCGCTGCGAGCGAATTGATGCCCTTGCACGTTATGTTTGCATCGATGCGCTGAACCCGGCAATGACGTCGTCCCTGCAGTTCTTTGAACGCACGCTCGATGATTCTGCCAACAAGCGCATCGCCGTCGCAGAAGCATTCCTCGGCGTGGATGCTATCTTGAATATCATGATGAACGTCTGCGATGGACTGGTTGTCTATGACAAGGTCGTCCGCGCACGCGTGATGAACGAACTGCCGTTCATGGCAACCGAGAACATCATGATGGACGCGGTCAAGAAGGGTGGAAACCGTCAGGAGCTGCACGAAAAGCTTCGCGTTCATTCGCAGGCAGCGGCGCGCGTCGTCAAGGAAGAGGGCGGCAAGAATGATTTGATTGACCGCATCTGCGCGGATCCTGCGTTCATGATCACTCGCGAGGAGATTGAAGCCATCCTTCGACCGGAGCAGTTCACCGGCAGGAGCAGTGAGCAGGTTGACGCTTTCCTGAACGACATCATTCGTCCGTTGCTTGCGGAAAATGTAAATTTGCTTGGAGAAAAGCAGGAATTAACTGTTTGAGCATCGAATGAAAAGAATTGCACTGCATAATTCTGTGCAGCGCGGATTGACGACAACAGCATTGTGCTGCTGAATGCGAAAGGAACAGTTATGCCTTACATAGAAACGACCTCCAATGTCTCCATTCCCGGTCGCAAGGAACAGGTGATCAAGGAACGCATGGGGGAAGCGATCGAGAAAATTCCCGGCAAATCGGAAAGCTGGCTCATGCTCTCTTTCCGTGACAACGCTGCCATGTACTTCAAGGGCACGGATGCGCCTTGCGCCATCTGTCAGGTGAAGCTTTTCGGCGGCTCCGCGATGGAAGAGGATTATGCCGCGTTGACAGAGGCGCTGACCGATATTCTGCGCGAAGAACTCGATATCGACAGCGACCGCATCTATGTGACCTATGAGGAAATCGGCTTCTGGGGCTGGAACGGCGGCAATCTCTGATAAAGCACACAAAACGGGAAGGATGGCTGTAACGGCTTTCCTTCCTTTTTCTGTTTTTACCTGTTCATTTCGGGAAGATTTAATGAAAAAAATGTGAAAAAGCATTTATATTTCTCATGCTTTGATGTATAATAAAAAAGGCAAACATCAATGCGAAGACTCTTGCAAAGGAAGGGGGACTCGGCGTGACGGCATTCTTGCAGACGTTGGAAACATTCATTTGGAACGTGCTCAATCGTCCCAGTCTTTCTGATGTGGCCGACATTCTGATCGTTGCTATTATCATCTACGAGTTGCTGATGCTCACACGCGATACGCGAGGCAGCGCCGTCCTCAAAGGACTTGCCATGCTGCTGATTGTCGTCTGGGTCAGCGATCTGTTCGGACTGACTGCGCTGAACTGGCTGCTGATGAGCGTCGTGAACAATGGCGCCCTGGTGCTGGTCATCCTCTTTCAGCCGGAGCTTCGCAAAGCGCTTGAGCAAATCGGACGCGGTGCACGAATCGAAACGAAGCGACACGATACCGACAAGGATGAGGCCAGCCGCATTATCGACGAAATCATCCATTGCCTGCAGAATCTGAGCCGCCGTCATGTCGGGGCATTGATTGTGTTTGAGCAGAAAACAGGCTTGCAGGATATCATTGAAAATGGCATCGGCATTGATGCACGCATCACCTCCGGATTGCTGGAAAACATCTTTGAACCGAACACGCCGCTGCACGACGGTGCGGTTGTCATCCGCGGCGAACGCGTCATGAGCGCGGCATGCATCCTGACGTTGACCGAGGCGAGCGGCATCAGCCATGACCTCGGCACACGCCACCGCGCCGCAATCGGCGTGTCTGAAACAACAGACGCAATCGTGCTGATTGTCTCTGAGGAGACCGGCATTATTTCTATGGCAAAAGGCGGCAAATTGACGCGCTATCTTGATGCAAAGTCACTCAGAACCATCCTCGAAGGGATGTACGTCCACCAGCCGCATCAACGGCTTCTATCGTTGTTCCGCCGCCGCAACAAGGAAAAGGAGGGTGCACAGTGACGCAGACGCCTTCTTCCAAGCCACAAAAAAAACGTGATCCCCGGCTGTCAATGCTGCTGAACGGATTAAAGAACCTTTTCCTGCACAACTGGCAGACAAAGCTGATCGCGGTTGTGCTTGCCGTTATTCTCTGGGGCGGTCTGATTACGCAGGATCCGGCGCTGACACGCGAAAAGCATTTTTCAAATGTCAGCGTCACCGTAACAGGACAAGATTCTGTCAAGCGCAATGGTTTTATTGTGACGAGCAACTTGACGGAGCTGCTCGGCTCTGTTTCGCTGACTGCTGACGTGCCGCAAGGGCAATACGCAAACGCAAAGGACACGAACTACAATGTGCGTGTCGATCTTTCCAAAATCACCTCTGCTGGAGAGCAGGCAATCCGCATCATGTCAACCAATTCCAGCACCTACGGCTCTGTTGCGTCCATTACACCATCCTCGGTGACGATTCAAGTAGAAGAATACATCACGCGCTTCCGTATTCCTGTATCCGTACAGACAGTCGGCACCGCACCGGAAGGCTATTACGCCGGTTCCATAACGCTCGATCCGCCGATGGTAACAATCAGCGGTCCGAAATCGCTTGTAGAAAGGATTGTGCGTGCCGAGGTCGTCATGGAATTGGGCAATCTGCCGCAGCATGAAGGGACTATCCGCAAGGCGCTCAATTACTCGCTGCTCGATGAAAACAACAACAAGATTGAGAGCGACCTGATTGAGGTGACAAGCGAATCCGTCCTGTTAGACAGCGTAATCGTCGAGCAGACGGTTTATGCCATGAAGACGCTTTCGCTCTCGCAAACCGGGCTTGTACAGGGTGAACCGGCAGACGGCTATGAAGTCAAAAGCATAACGATCACGCCAAACAACATTACCGTTGCAAGCTCTGCAAGCGTGCTCAAGGAACTAGATGCGCTGTATACAGACGCTACGATTGATGTGAGCGGTTTGTCGGAATCGGTTACGCAGCGTGTCCGGCTGAATACCGTTTCCGAGCTGGCGTATATCAGCGCAACCAACGTGAATGTAGTCGTTGAAATCGGTCCGGTCATCCGTTCCAAGAGCTTCACAAATCTGCCGATTCAGGTAGAAGGGCTCGAAGATGGCTGCAACGCCTCTATGAGCCGCGTTAACGCCTCGGTGATGCTGACAGGTCCTGCAACGTGGCTGAACGACCTGCAGAGCAGGGACATTCAGCTTGTCTGTGACGCATCCGGTCTGGCACCGGGCACGTACACACTGCCTGTCCTGTGCCGAACAGATGCCGGCGATGACGTAGACGTTGAGGTGGAGGTCGTTCCGAGCACGGTCAATGTGACAATTACATTAGAGAATTAAAATGAGAGGAGGATGACAATGGGCAGCGTTGTCAGCGCATTGTTTACGCTGCTGCTCGGCTGGCTCAAAGGTACAGCACAATGGCTGTGGAACCTGATCAGCAGCGACAGCAATGGTGGCATCATCGGCTGGATAGTCAGGAACTGGTTGCCGCTCGTCATCCTCCTTTCGATTTTCGGAATTGTAACGGATTTTGTCATTTACCTTTTACGCTGGCAGCCGTACCGCGCTTGGGGACGCTGGCTGACATGGCTCCTGCCGAGGAAGGTTCGTCCGACAGCAAATAAGCGCCGATTGATTTATGCTGATGGCACGACTGTTGAACAGGAAATGCCGATTGAGCAAATTCACAAGCTCAAGCCGCAGCAGGAAAAAAAGAAAACTGCCGTGCGGCGCAGAAAGCGTGTGATTCCGGCGAGAAAGCGATTTATGGATCCCGACATCGACTATGCGCCGCCGCTGCATATCGAGGAAGATAACAAACCGACGGGAGGACAGCAATGACCGAGCTTCCGCAGGCATTTGTAGCACAAATGGCGGCTCAGCTGAAAGGCGAAACAGCCGCCTTTTTGCATACCTACGAGGAACCGTATTGGCGCGGGATCCGTATGAATCCCTACAAAAAAGCTTCCGCCCTGCCGGAAGACTGCCTGGAGAAAATACCATGGGAGGAAAACGGCTTCTACCTATCAACAGAATCAGCAGCGGGCTCCGAGGTTCTCCATGATGCAGGCGCATGGTACATTCAGGAACCGAGTGCGATGATTCCTGCTGCCGTGCTGAATGCGCAACCCGGCGAATACATCCTCGACCTGTGTGCTGCACCGGGCGGCAAGGCGACACAAAGCGGTCTTCGGATGCGTGGGCAGGGGATAATCGTCTGCAATGAGCCCGTTTGGGAGCGCGCCAAAATCCTCTCACAGAATATCGAACGCATGGGCATCCCCAATGCACTGGTTGTCAGTGCCTTTCCGGAACAGCTGGCTGATCGATGGCCAGAAGCATTCGATGCCATTCAGGTCGATGCGCCATGCTCAGGGGAAGGCATGTTCCGCCGCCATCCCGAAACACGCAACGAGTGGACAGCTGACAGTCCGGTGCGCTGTGCAAAGCGACAGGCCGATATCCTGCATCAAGCGGCCATCATGCTTCGTGCCGGTGGCAGGCTGGTCTATTCCACCTGCACCATGAACTGCACGGAAAACGAAAACATAATCGAAGCATTCCTGGCAGGTCATCCGGAGTTTGAACTGGTGCCGTTCTCGCTTCCCGGTATCGATGCGCCGGACGGCATGAAGACGTGCTATCCGTATCAAATGAAGGGTGAAGGTCATTTTGTTGCATTGCTGCATAAGAAGGGGTCAGCGGAACGCATTTGGCATGCTGCAGTTGGCGTGCCACATCCATCCAAGGAAGCGATGAAGCTGCTGCATGATTTCTGTCCGGAACAGGCAGCGAATATCGCATGGAAGAGCGAAATCAGGCAACACAATCAAAAGGATGCGGCGGAGAAGCTTTGTTTTTTACCCGACATGCCTGATTGCACCGGTATCCGCATTGCACGTTGCGGTCTCACGCTCGGCAGTGTGCAGAAGGGAATTTTCACACCCGATCATGCATGGGCAATGAGTATTTTTCCGCCGGAATGCGCCAAAATCGCCCTAACGAAAGAGAGGGCGCAAGCGTATCAACGCGGCGAGGCAATTCCGGCAGACGGCAAGGGCTGGGTGCTGGCGTGCTATGACGGCATCGCGCTCGGTTGGGGAAAGCTGTCTGAAGGCATGATGAAAAATCATTACCCCAAGGGACTGCGCAGACCAGCACGATAAGACTTTATGCAAAAGGAGATTTGCAAGATGGATAAATGGGACAGCAGATTCATGGAAATGGCGCACGTCATCGCAGGCTGGACAAGCTGCTACCGTCCGGGACGAAGCATCGGCTGCGTCATCGTAAAGGACAAACGCATCATGACAACCGGTTACAACGGCGCGCCTGCCGGCCTCAAAACCTGCCGCGAGCGCGGTGAATGCATGCGTGACCGCCTCGGCATTGCATCCGGCACACGTGCAGAGCTGTGCTACGCCATTCATGCGGAGCAGAATGCTATCATTCAGGCAGCTAAGCTCGGCGTATCAATTGACGGTGCAACGCTTTACTGCACGCATCAGCCGTGCAGCGTCTGCGCGAAGATGATTATCAACGCCGGCATCCGTCGTGTGGTTTATCAGGAGGGTTATCCTGACACATTTTCGCTGGAGATTTTCGATGAAGCGAGGGTGCAGCTCGAACGTTTCGACCCGGAAGCTGCTCCTAAAATCAACCTGTAAAACAAGGCACCGCCTCTATTTGAGAAGCGGTGCTCTAATTATTTCCTTACATCCATCCTTCATGCGTCGATTTGTACTGCCTGACGGTTTCATCCGTGTCCGCTATGAGCTGGACAGCTTCCTCGGCAGAATAGACTGTGGCGCCGGAAGCGCAGGCATGTCCGCCGCCATGGTACTTTTCGGCAACATGATTGATCGTGACAAACCGGGAACGAATGCGGACGCGCGTCGTGCCATCTGATGCATCAATGAACGCCACCCAGCAGAGATAGCCGCGGATGCCTTCCAGATAGGATATGGCATTGCTTGCCTGCTCGTAGGTCAAGCCGAACTGCTTCTGCGTTTCGAGGTCGACCGTGATGTAAACGACGCCGTTTTTGGTCGTTTGCATGTGATCAAAGACATACGCCCTGAACCGCAGCGATTCCAGCTCGACTGTGTAGAGGTTGGCATAAAGTCCTTCCGTGTCAACACCATGATCCAGCAGCATGCCAGCCAGACGCATGGTCTCACCGGAAATGGTCGCAAAGCGGAAACGTCCGGAATCCGTCACCATGCCTGTATACAGGTAAGTGGCAGATTCCTTTGTGATTTCCAGTGCGCAGCGTTCGGCAAACAGCGCCACCATCTCACATGCAGATGAGCGTTTTTCCTCGACCCACATCAGGTCACCATACGGCGCAACGTTGATGTGATGATCAATCTTAATAAGCTCTTTGCAGAGCGTATAACGCTGATTCGACACACGTTCCGGTACGGATACATCCAGCACAATGCCGAGCGACTGCCGGTAGACATCATCTGAAACCGGTTGATCATCCTCGCCCAGGAAAGCAAGATAATCGGAATGCTCGTCATCAACAATCAGCACCGTTTTCTCTGGAAAATTATGCCTGATAAGCGCCTTCATGCCTTTCGTAGCGCCAACACAGTCGCCGTCAATCCGAGTGTGGCGGAAAAGCATAATCGCATCATACGATTTGATTTTTTCAAGAATCTGATGCTGAATGTCCATTCTTCCTATTCTCCTCTATCAGGTTATCGAGGTCCGTGAGCATGCGCATGGCGTCCTCACGTGATTTCAGCATTGCGCCGCTTGCCTTCGCATGACCGCCGCCGCCGTATTTGACAGCAATCGGGTTGATATTCAAGCGACTGGAACGAATTTCGCAAAGCACGCCCTCTTCGCACTCCGTAAAATTCACCCAGATATCAACGCCTCGCAAATCTGCCATACAATTTACCATGCCGCGTGAGAGCGTGAAGTCATCCACGCCGTAATCCCGCTTGTCGTCAGGTGTGGAGTAGACATAAGCTACGCCGCCTGCTGTGAACCGCACATGCAGCATGAACTTCGCACGAACGAGAGCATAGGCGTAATCTACAGCATACAGTTCGCGGTAAATAGCAGTGATATCAATCGATTGCTCAAGCAGGAAAGAGGCTAAACGGAACGTCCTCGCAGTCGTCGAGTCATAGCGAAAACGTCCGGAGTCCGTCACCATGCCAGTGTACAATGCGGTGGCAGCGGCTGCATTCATCCGCCAGCCGCATTCCAGCGCCATTTGCGTGACGAGCCCGCAGCAGCTCTCGTAGGATGAATCAACAGCTTCCCATTCTGTTAGCTTGCAAAGAAAAATGTGGTGGTCAATGCGTGCCGTTTCCGCTGCCGTTTCATATCGCTTGTCGCTGATAAGCGATGCTGCGGATGTGTCCAGCACGATGGCAAGTGCATCCCTGTATGCCTTATCCGGAACGATGTCCATCTCGGAATCAGCCATGAAACCGTAGCGTCCGGCACTATCACCGACCATCCACACGGTTTTGTTCGGATAATTCTCCAGAATCAGATGCTTCAGACCAATCTGGCTTCCAAGCGCATCGCCGTCCGGATTGGTGTGGCGGTGAAGAATGATGATCTGCCTGCGCTCAATGGCATTCAGAATTTCCTCGAACATGAATAACCTGCTTTCTTTGCCGTATCTGCGGCGCAGAGATACTTATCATTACAGAATCAGTATATCACACGAATTGAAATTTTTCAACAACTCAGCCAAATGATTCCTGTAGACAAAATGGTTCCTGCTATATATAATGGGCACATAGGCAGCAAAATGTCTGTCCGAATGAGGAGGAAAAGCATGATTTATTATGTCAATCAGGCAGCCGCGTTTGAGGGAAACGGCAGCCGGAATCTTCCATTCCGTTGGATTAATGATGCGGCGAAAATTGCCATGCCCGGCGATGAGGTCATCGTTTATCCCGGTATCTACCGTGAATATGTCAATCCTGTTCATGGTGGAACGCCCGACAAGCGGATTGTCTACCGCTCATCAGAACCGCTTGGTGCGGTGATTACCGGCGCGGAGCTGCTGACAGGCTGGACAAAGGTCGAGGGAAATGTCTGGACGGTGCGTGTGAACAACAGCGTCTTCGGTAACTACAATCCCTACACAACCGAAGCGTTTGGCGACTGGTATTTTGCGCCGACTGTACGTCATACGGGTGCAGTCTACCTGAACGACAAGATGCTCTACGAAGCGGATACGCTGGCGCAGTGCATTGCGGGCGAAATTTATCCGCAGTCGTGGGATCAGCCGTCATCTGTCTACAAGTGGTATGCGGAGCAGGATCACGGTGATACGGTCTTCTACGCCAATTTCCAAGGGAAGAATCCGAATGAGGAAAAAGTGGAATTTAATGTCCGCCGCCGTTGCTTCTTCCCGGAAGAAAAAGGAAATGGCTATATCACCTTCAGCGGCTTCAAGGTGGATAAGGCTGCAACGACCTGGGCACCTCCCGCGGCATTTCAGGACGGCATGGTCGGCCCGCACTGGTCAAAGGGCTGGATTATTGAGGACTGTGAAATTTCCAACAGCAAGTGCTGCGGCATTTCGCTTGGCAAGTATTACGACCCGGAGAACGACCATTATTTCACGAAAAAGCATTTGAAAAGCCCAACCCAAATGGAGCGTGATGCCGTCTGCCGTGGCCAATATCACGGCTGGCTGAAGGAGAATGTAGGCAGCCACATCGTCCGCCGCTGCAACATTCACCATTGTGAGCAGACCGGTATCGTCGGACGCATGGGCGCGGTATTCTCTGTCATTGAGGACAACCACATTCATCACATCAACAACATGCAGGAGCTTGGCGGCGCGGAGATTTCCGGCATCAAACTGCATGCCGCGATTGACGTCATCATCCGCAGAAACCATATTCATGACTGCACGATGGGCATCTGGTGCGACTGGGAGGCACAAGGCACGCGCATTTCGCAGAATCTGCTTTACCGCAACGAACGTCCGTCTACCTGCGAATGGGCTGATGGCGGGATGATGAGCCAAGACATATTCGTCGAGGTTGGTCATGGTCCGACGCTGATTGACAACAATATTCTGATGTCAAAAGTGGCATTGCGCTTTGCGACGGAGGGCGTCGCACTGGTGCACAATCTGATTCTCGGCACATTCACGTGCATCGGCGGCGGCACAGGTGAACGCTACACGCCTTATCACATTGCTCATCGCACAGAGGTTGCCGGCTTCATGACCATCCTGCATGGCGATGATCGCTTCTACAACAACGTTTTTGCGCAGACGCACGCAATCAGCGAAGCGATTCGCGAAGGCGACCCGAACGAAAAAGAAGCCGTTGTCGGCACGTGGTGCTTTGATGAATACCCGACGTTTGACGAGTGGATTGCGCAGTTCGATTTGGATGTCGAACGTCCGAACATGGGTAAACTGGAGCAGTATCACATGGGACATCTGCCTGTCTGGGCGAATGGCAATGCATACTTCGGTGGCGCAAAAGCATGGAAAAAAGAGCAGCATTGCCTTGTTAAAACAGAAAAACCAGCGTTCACGCTGATTGAGCGCGATGGAAAAATGTATTTGAAATCGGACTACATTTCGCAGCTCGGCAGCTTCATGACAAACACGGTAGACAGCGATACGCTGGGACGTGCCTTCGAGCCTGACCAGCGATTTGAAGCGCCGGATGGCACCACTATCACCTTCGATCGCGACTATTTCGGCAACCATCGCGCGCCGCAGACAATTCCCGGTCCCTTTGCCAGCGCAAATGCTGCCCAGCAGCCGCTCTGCTGATTTCGGGGAAAGCCGCACCGCCTCATTGTGCGGTATGCTTTAATATCATAGCAAGGTGCTTCGCACTTTATTGGCGAAGCACCTTTATAATTATTGCCTTTACGGCAGCTTCGCAAAATTCTGCTCGAGTTCTTCATCGGTCGGGATGTAGTCCGACATCTTGCCGTCATGGAACTTCTCATAAGCTGTCATATCGAAATAGCCGGTGCCGGTCAGACCAAACACAATCGTCTCGTCCTTGCCGGATTCCTTGCAGCGGAGCGCCTCGTCAATCGCTGCGCGGATGGCGTGACTGCTTTCCGGTGCAGGAAGAATGCCTTCTGTCCGGGCAAAAAGCTCGGCTGCCTCGAAAACAGCGGTTTGCGGCACGGCAACGGCTTCCATCAGCCCATCATGATATAGCTGTGAAAGGACGCTGCTCATGCCATGGTAGCGAAGTCCGCCGGCGTGGTTGGGCGCAGGAATGAAGTTGCTGCCCAGTGTATACATCTTCGCCAGCGGACATACCATGCCGGTATCGCAGTAATCGTAGGCAAAGCGCCCGCGTGTAAAGGACGGGCAGGATGCCGGCTCGACGGCGATGATGCGGTAGTCCGCTTCACCGCGCAGCTTTTCGCCCATGAACGGTGAAATCAGTCCGCCGAGGTTTGAACCGCCGCCTGCGCAGCCGATAATGACATCCGCCTTAATGCCGTACTTATCCAGCGCTGCCTTCGTTTCCAGACCGATAATCGACTGGTGTAGCAGCACCTGGTTTAACACGCTGCCGAGCACATAGCGATAGACGGGCGTGCTTGTTGCAACCTCGACTGCCTCGGAAATAGCGCAGCCAAGAGAACCGCTTGTGCCGGGATGCTCTGCAAGAATCTTCCGTCCGACATTTGTCTCCATGGATGGAGAAGGTGTCACGGATGCACCATAAGTACGCATGACCTCACGGCGGAACGGCTTCTGCTCATAAGAAACCTTGACCATGTACACCTTGCACTCAAGATCAAAGTACGAGCAGGCCATCGAGAGTGCGGTACCCCACTGACCGGCACCAGTCTCGGTCGTTACGCCCTTCAATCCCTGCTTCTTAGCATAATAAGCCTGTGCAATGGCGGAATTCAGCTTGTGGCTGCCGCTTGTATTGTTGCCTTCAAACTTGTAATAGATTTTAGCAGGCGTGCCGAGCTTTTCTTCGAGACGATAGGCGCGCATCAGCGGCGATGGACGATACATCCGGTAGTACGAGCGAATTTCCTCCGGAATCGGGATGTACGCGGTATCATTATCAAGCTCCTGCGCAATCAGCTCATCGCAGAAGACGCCGGACAGATCAGCAGGCGTCATCGGCTGACGCGTCGCCGGATTCAGCAGCGGCGCCGGCTTATTCTTCATGTCGGCGCGGACATTGTACCAAGCGGTCGGAATTTCACTTTCGTCGAGGTAGATTTTGCAGGGGATGGCTTCGTTTTTCATGGTGTTTGCTCCTTTCATATTGAGGGACGAAAAAACTCCCGTCCCAAAGCAATGGTTTTGCTGGGACAGGAGTTGAAAGACTTCCTGCGGTGCCACCCGGCTTGGCATCTCTTCCATCGGAAGAAATGCCCTCTTTGCGCGTACGATTCATACGCTGACATTTGTTTACGGAGTGCCTGCTCCGGCGCACATACTCAGGGAATTGCTTTCCGTTTCTGATTGCCCTCAGAAGTCCATTCACCTCAGTCTGTCTTCGCCGCAATCCCACCACCTGCGGCTCTCTGCGGAAGCCATCAACCGAAGCTACTCACTCTTCTTCAACGGTTTAGGCTACTATAGCATCATCTGCTTTAATTGTCAAGCACTCTGTGGTGAGGTTTTATTCCTCAGCATGTTTTTCTTTTGTATTTTGCGTCTCCGGCAGCGTGGTTGAATCGTTGCCGACATTCTCCGAAATGGAGGAATCCGCTTCGCCGGGGTTGACCGTCTCGACCTTCTTGCGGTTCGATGGAATCGCACAGTAAATGCCAACCAGTGAGAAAAGCAGACTGAGACCAAGCTTCTTGAGAAGATCAAGCTGAATGTCGGAATCCTGGAGACAGGACATCAGATAGGACAGGTCATCCGGATAGATCCTGCGAATCATCTTCTGCTCAAACACACTCAGGGCGTCCATTTCCTCATGAAAACCTTCGAGAAGGATAACCGCTTCCCCCGCAAGCGCACCGAGGACGACAGAAAAAAGCAGGAAAATGACGATAATTGCTGTCCTGATTTTGCCTTTCCGACCATGCAGCAGGTCATAGCCCTTCCTGACATAAAAAACTGTCAAAACCGCAACCCAACTGAAGATGTAGCCGGCATAGCCGACAATCACGAAGAGCCCGGCACCGATGACGGCACCGAAAAAAGCGCCGATGATGCCCGCGATGATGCTTCCTTCCGGCTCCCTAATGTCATCGAATTTGTAATCATCCATAGCATAATTTCTCCGTTTGTGATAAGCACTGCGTGATTAGCGGCGAAAAATCTCGTCGAGCGCAGCCTTTGTAATGTCCCAGCTATAGCCGCGCCGAGACAGTAGCGCTGCGGTTCGCTGATACGTCTTGCGTCTGTCCTCGCCATCCTTTGCACGTGCCGCTGCCTTTTCCGCCAAGGCAACGGCATTCCGGAGCTGCTCGTCTTCCGGAATGGATTCGAGCGCATCGGCGACCTCATCGGCAGAAACACCCTTTCGGCGTAGTTCCATTGCAATCCTTCGGCTGCCGACCTTGCTGTGCATGCGCGATTCTGCCCATTGGGCAGCAAACTCCGCATCGTTGAGCAGATGTTCTTTTTCCAGCTTATAAATGACCATTTCCGCCGTGCATGAGCGGTAACCGGCTGCAAGCAGCTTCTGCTCGATTTCACCCTTGCTCCGGGCACGGACGGCAAGCAATGCGACCGCCTTGTTAAGCGCCGGACGATACTGCCTGAGCAGCAGCCATTGATCAAATTCCTCCAAATCAATGGCATCACCCTCATTCAGCGGTCGCTCCATGAATGCGTCCCTAGACAGTTGAATCTGCTCTCCGCTGCTGAGCACAAGGGTAATCTTGCTTCGCTGATGGGTAATGCTTACGATTTCTTCCATGTCGGCAGCTCCTGTTTCATTGCCCAGACAAGCAAGTCGCGGTTAACCAGCGCAAGCCGTCCATCTCGCGCCTCGCTTGCTCCGCCGTTCAAGAATACGACTGCGCGCCCTGTTTTCTCCTCGATAAAGGCACCGTCCACGCATCCATATGCGAATCCCTGATGCCCAAGCAGAGGATGTTCTGATATCTCCGGTCGATTGAGGATGACGAGCCCAAGGCCGTATGTGCGCGTCGGCGTGGATGCCTGCCGCGTTGTCATCTCGTTCATCAGCCCTTCACTGATGAGGCGATGCCCGTCCAGCGTGCCGCGGTGATGAATCAACTGAAGCATTTGCATGACGGACTGCGCATCCGTGTACAGCGCACCGGCGGTATGGCCGTAATGATGCAATGGATCGGGCGATGTCAGCGGATGCTTGCCAAGCGGCGATGCACGCAGTTCATTCTCCGGATGATAGGGGAGAATCCTTGCGATCGGCATCAGGTCTTCCGGCGGCAGCGTTGCTGCATCAAGGGTCGCACGCATGTGAAGCGGCTGGAACAGCTTTGTCCGGAACAATTCCTCAATACACAGCCCTGTAGCTGTTTCCAAAATGCTGCCGAGCAGTCCGAAACCCAAATTGGAATAAATCATCTGTTGACCGGGCTCAGCGGCGCGTATGGATGAATCAGCTAAGAGGTCCGTCCACGAACGATGTTCTCGCAAAGCTGCCTCCAAGCGAGCAGGGTCACGCATTCCGGATGTGTGGCTCAGCAGATGACGCACCGTAACGCCCTGCAATGATGAAAATGAAACGCCGTCCTCCAGCAAATCTGCTATCGGCGTATCGAGCTCAAACAGCTTCTCATCGATGCACCGGAGCGTCACGAGCGCTGTCGCCATTTTGGTGATGGATGCAACGCGGAACATGGTGGATTTCGACGCGGCATGCAGCGGCTTTTCCGTTGATGTCAAGCAGCCGGCAGTCTGATTGCCCTGCGAAAGCAGCAGCGATGCACCAAACACATGATGACGATACAGAATCCGCTCATATGCTTTCAGCGATGTCAGTGAATGCCCAAACTGCTGATGTGTCAACTGACCGCGGCACGATGGTGCAAGAAACGGCAACGCAGCACGGTAAAGCATGTTTTTGAGTGGGGTTGAAGGCATGAACACTCATCCTTTCTGTCGATAGCGAAGGAATCCGATAAACAGGGTGAGTAATCCTGCAAAAGCAATCACGAGACTGAGCAGCTGGCTAACGCGAATGGTGCCGATATAGAGGCTATCAGTTCGCAATCCCTCGATACATGAGCGGGCAATGCCATACATCAGCATATAGACGGCAAGTGATTGTCCATTCCACCGCTTTCTTTTGCGGATGATGAACCACAGGACGATGAAAATCAATAAATCAGCGCAGGATTCGTAGAAGAACGTTGCCATGTGCCACACATAGCCGTCGGCGCCGGGAACGAGAACAGCAGCAGGGAAGAACTGCCACGCAGCGTTTGTGACCTCCGCGCCATACGCTTCCATGTTAAAGTAATTTCCCCAGCGTCCGATTGCCTGACCGAGAGAAAGCGCGGGAACGAGAATGTCGGCAACTTGCAAAATGGGCAGCTTCCGCACACGGCAGAAAACAATCAGCGCAATCGTACCGCCAAGGATGCCGCCGTAGATGGCAAGTCCGCCTTCCCAGATGCGGAAAATTCGGAGAATGTCGCCCGAAAACTGGTCCCAGGAGAAAGCTACATAATACAGCCTTGCGCCTATGATTGCAGACGGAATGAGACACAATGCCAAATCGACAAACAAATCCTTCGGCAAATGCAGGCGCTTCTGTTCATGTGTGCAGAGTAAAAGACCGATGAGCATTGCAAGCACAATCAGCACGCTGTACCACGGCAAACTGCCAATAAGATAGCGGCTGTAGGGGATTGCAGACATGCGGACACCTTCCTTTGGGGAGATGGATTATTCAGGCTTCGCGTTTGTTACTTCCAGCAAGCGTAGTACGTCACCAAAGTATGTTTCGACTTCTTCATCTGTAAGCTTCATTGCCTTTTGCAGCAACTCCGGAATCTTCTTCGGGCGGACACGCGCATAGTATTTTGTCGCGTTGACATTTGTCTTCCAGTTGCTGAGTTTCATGTTCTGCCAGCGCTGAATGTGACGCGGAAGAATCTGCTCCAGCACGCTTGTTACTTCATCGAATTTTGCCTCGACATCCTGCCACTGAAAGTGCTTTTCGAGGATTTCCGCAACGCGCGTCAGGAATTTTGCCTTCATTTCCGGCACCGCCAGCAGCGCATTCAGCGGCTCATGACGGAAGCCCTGAATCTTGCCGCTGACAGGCTTGATATAGTATTCCAGAGGCGTTTTGTCGAGATTGCGCCAGCACGCCTCAACATCAAACAGCAGGTATTTCCACTTGCCACCCGGCACGCGGTAGATCCTCACGTTCGTGAAGTCAACATTGCCAAGGATAATCTCATAGGCGGCATGCGTAAACAGGCTGTCCACATCGAGCCGATCGGTTACATATTGCAGATTTTCCGGAATGTTCAGATCGTTCGTCTTGCAGAAATCTGCCAGCTCAAGCCAATCTTCATTCTTGCCGTTCTGCGTGAAGCGATCTGTGCCAGTACGTGCAAGAATATCGATGTTATCGATGTCATCCTCGTCCGTCACGCCTTCGTACTGCGCAATGAAGTACTTGTTGATCTTCTCCCGCAGGTTGTAGTGTCCCCAATATTCGCCGTTGATGTACACCTGAATGATGACGTGATCCTGATACAGCAATCCTTCGCCTTCTGCTAAAGAAGATGCTACGATATCACGCAAACGCGTCGCATAAGCATCGGAATTGGCAGCACGCAGGAGCAGAGACTTGTATGAGGCGTAATCGCGTGTCGGAAACGGATTGAACTCAAATCGATCATTGCCATAGGCTTTTCGGGCATATACGGCAATGGATTTCTGTGCATTGACGCGTGCGGAATGACCGGAACATGTGAATGTTCCCATCTGATTGATTTCACAGATGCCATCGCTCGTGTAGTACTCGATATTGATCGGATATTCGAGCTCCTTGGCGTAATTCGGCGTACTGCCAGTCCCCTTAACGAGCGCGCCGGTCTTTTTGTTGAACAGATATTTTTCGTCCGTAATCAACGAAACAATTGGTGTCAGCGGGTCATCGTTGATGAAATACGTTGCACTGACAGTCGGCGAAGAAACGTATTTATCATGGAAGGCACGGATTCGGACGACGGTTGTCTTTGTAATGCTTAACCCGTTTGATGGGAACTCGGCTGATTTTGCGGTCGGGGTCGAACCGTCCGTTGTGTAGCGAAGCGTGATGCCGTCCGTTCCGACACTGTGGGCAGATACGACAACGCTGTCCGCATAAAAGCCGCCCTCTGTATCGAGCACAGGCGAATCAAGCCGCGCATCATAAATGGTATCATCATTCTTTTTGCCGCGAGTTTCATTTTCAAAGAAACCGTAATGCTCGCCGTCATCATTGGTTCCGTAGCTGACGCATCCGTATTGCTGCGGATACTTGAGCTTTTGCTGCAATTCCTCATCCGCATTGGAAAGATAGATGGTTTCGCCGGACGCGCTCAAGGCAAAGGTTGCGTAAAACGTACTGTTCTTGCCGACATCGATATCATCATTGCCCGTGCAGTATACGGTCAGGTAGGCGCCTGCCTTGAGCTTCGTGCCCTTTGGAAACTGGAATTTCGTCAGATCCTTCTTGCCGTCGCTCAAGTACCAGCCGCTCAGGTCAACCGTGCTTTTGCCCGTGTTATGCAGCTCAATCCAGTCATAGGCATGACCGCCTTCATAGGTGCCGTTGGACGTCATAATTTCGCTAATAATCACATCCGCGAGAGCCATACTGGGGAGCATTATCACAAGCAGAAGCAGAAAAAGCAGCTTTTTCTTCATATTCTGTAGACCTCCTTCGCGCCGAAAAAACCACAAGCATATCATACCATAAACGGTTCTGAATGTCCACAATTGCAGCAGACGGAGAATGGAAATTTCGCAGGCGCTCGAAAAATGCTTGTAAAAGCATCATTGAAATGCTATAATGTCACCTGAAAGCCGAAACGGCTCGTCTGTCCAAAAATAAAGGAGGCTATCCCCAATGAGCCAAGTCCACGTTCTTGACCATCCGTTAATTCAGCATAAGCTGACCATTATGCGCAAAACCGAAACCGGCCCGAAGGAATTCCGCGAACTGCTGGAAGAAATCGCGATGCTGATGGTTTATGAGGTGACGCGCGATCTTCCGCTACAGGACATCGAGATTGAAACGCCGATCTGCAAGATGACAGCACATGAACTTGCGGGCAAGAAGCTCGGCATTGTCCCGATTCTCCGCGCCGGTCTTGGCATGGTCGAGGGCGTGACGAGGCTGATTCCCGCCTGCCGTGTGGGGCATATCGGCCTGTACCGTGATCCGCAGACGCTCAAGCCTGTTGAGTACTATTGCAAGCTGCCTGCCGATTCGCAGGATCGCGAGCTGATCGTGCTCGACCCGATGCTGGCGACTGGCGGCAGCGCCTCTGCAGCGATCAGCTTCATCAAGGCACGCGGCTGCAATCACATTCGTCTGGTGAACCTGATTGCTGCGCCCGAAGGCATCGCACGCATGCAGCAGGATCATCCCGATGTGGACATTTATGTTGCCGGCGTTGACGAACATCTCAATGATCATGGCTACATTGTGCCCGGTCTTGGCGATGCTGGCGACCGTCTCTTCGGCACGAAGTAAAAATTGCATATTGCGGAAGTCGTTCAGCGCACGCTGATGGCTTCCGTGTTTTTTTTCGGAGCGCTTGCGAAAATGGGGGAATCGTGCTAAGATGTGATGCGTGAAAGGGGCGAGAGGGATGTCCGATCCGATTGAAAGACTGCTTCAGGCGGGCTTTTCACAGGTCGTTGCGGTGAATGGCGCATCATGCGGTCTGGATGCGGACACCTCGCTGCTGCTGGCTATTTGGCAATATGAAGCGGAAAAGCAGCCAGATGTGCAGGGCGCGTGGATTCATCCATATTACGATGCATCCCAACGTGCATACATGGCGGCTGTGCAGCTGATCCGCTCCGGCGAATTTCCGGGACTGGCCTTGCATGATGAGATTCGCATCAAGCCCATCATGGCACGTCTGCCGATGTTTTCGCAGGGGACAAACACGCTCTCGTATCTTGACGGCTGCGGCAGCCGATTTCACGTCCAGATCTTCACAACAACGCCGCGCGTTGCGTCAGAAACACCGTTGCTGCCCGAAGCAAAGCCGCTGCACTGCGGCACCTGTCGAAAGTGCATTATCGCCTGTCCAACGAATGCGCTGGAGAACGGCGTCTTTCACCGTGAACGCTGTATCCGAAACTGGATGCTGGTCGGCGGCGTTGTGCCGGAGGAAATTCGTTCAAAGATGGGGAATCGGCTGATTGGCTGCGACACGTGCCAGCGCATTTGTCCGCACAATCCGAAGCCATGCAACGAAAGGCGGCAAAACGTGCCGCTTTTGACGCTGCTCGAACAGCCGAAAGCTGCCGCTGAAGCACTTCGACCGCGAATCGGTGCGAATCTGACGATCCCGAACAGATTGCTGTCACAGGCATGCATGCTGGCAGGATGCAGCGGTGACAGTACCTATATCGAAACTTTGGCTTGCCTGATATCGCATCCTTCCGAGGCGGTGCGAACTCATGCATTATGGGCGATTGCAAGGCTGCAGGAAAATCGAAAAACGGAGGAATGAATCATGCGCATTCTTATTGTTGGCAACGGAAAGGTTGGTCATGCGGTCGCCGAACAGCTGACACGCGAGGAACACGATGTTGTTGTCATTGATAAGAACGAGGAGGTACTTGGGCGCTGCCAAGATACGCTTGATGTGCTGTGTATCCGCGGAAACGGGGCAAACGCTCGAACACTGATTGATGCAGGCGTCGAGAAGGCGGACTTCGTTGTCGCGACCACAGCAAGCGACGAGACAAACATGCTATGCTGCCTGATTGCCAAGCGGCTTGGCGCACGGTACACCATCGCCAGAATCCGCGACCCTGAGTACAACGAAAGCCTATCAATGCTCCAGCACGAAACCTCGATTGACAACGCGATTAATCCCGAACGGGCGACGGCGCTTGAAATCAGCCGCCTGCTGCGCTTTCCGTTTGCCATCAATATCGAGACGTTCGCGAAGGGGCAGATTGAGATGGTCGAATTCCGCGTGCAGGCAAATGACATCATTGTCGGCTGTACGCTGCGTGCGCTGTCGACGCATCTGCCCGGATTGCCGCGTGTGCTATACGCCATCGTCGAACGCAACGGCGAAATCATCATCCCAAACGGTGACTTCGTGATTCAGGCGAACGACCGCATTCATGTCGCGGGCGATATGGTCACGATCACGAACTACTTCCGTTTCCTTGGCAAGCATTCCCTGCGGGTCAAGAACGTCATGCTGCTTGGCGGCGGTCGCATCAGCTACTATCTGGCGAAGATGATTGTGCCAATGGGAATGCATGTTGCAATGATTGAGATTGACCCGAAAAAAGCGGCAAGCCTGGGCGAAAGCTTGCCGCATGTGAATGTGATTCTGGGTGACGGAACCGATCAGGAGCTGCTGTCACAGGAAGGACTCGGATCGATGGACGCGTTCATCGCCATCAGCAACCGCGATGAAGAAAACCTGATGACCGGTCTGTTCGCGGTGCGTCAGGGCGTCCCAAAGGTCATTGTCAAGAACAATCGGATTGCTTATGCCGACATCATCAGCGGCATGGGACTGGATAGCATGGTCAGCCCAAAGAATATCACCTGTTCAACGATTCTGCGTTATGTCCGTGCACTGATGAACAGCGACGGCACAAAAGTAGAGCGGCTGTACCGCCTGCTGAACGACCGCGTCGAAGCGCTTGAATTCATCGCACGCGCATCGGATTCCTATATCGGCATTCCGCTGAAGAACCTGAATATCCGCAAGAATGCACTGGTTGCGGTGATTGCGCGGCAAGGCAAGGTGATTGTGCCGTTCGGTGATGATAAAATCGAGGAAGGCGACCATGTGGTCATTATCGTATGCGAAAACGGGATTGACGATTTGAACGAGGTTATCAGCAAATGAACAGAAAGCTTGTTCTTTCCCTGTTAGGCGCAATCCTGCTGATTGAAGCGGCATGTATGGTGCCGTCGCTGATCATTGCGCTGATCTACAAAGACGGTGATGCTGGTGCACTCGCGCTGACAATCCTGATTTTAGTGCTGATCGGCGCTCCGATACGTTTTCTGATTCACCCCGCAAACCGCGACCTTCGTGCGCGTGAAGGTTTCCTGATTGTGTCGCTCTCGTGGATTGCATTGAGCTGCTTTGGTGCGCTGCCGTTCGTGTTCAGCGGTCTGCTGCCGAATTATGTCGATGCGCTGTTTGAAGCTGTTTCCGGCTTCACGACAACCGGTGCAACCGTGATGACAAGCTTCACCGATTTGCCGCACGGCGTCATGTTCTGGCGTTCTTTCACCCACTGGATCGGCGGTATGGGCGTGCTGGTGCTGACGCTGGCGCTGATTCCCCGTCTGAGCGGCCGTACCTCTCATCTCGTGAAAGCAGAGAGCCCTGGTCCCACACTGAGCAAAATCGTCCCCAAAATGGGTGACACTGCTAAAATACTTTATGTAATCTACCTGATTCTGACAGTCGCCCAGTTTGTCGTTCTGATAATTGCCGGCATGAATCCGTATGATGCGGCAATTCACGCGCTCGGCACGGCAGGTACAGGCGGTTTTAGCAACTACGCCGAGAGCATCGGTGCCTTCCACAGCGCTGCCATTGAAATCATCACGACCGTATTCATGGTCATCTTCAGCATCAATTTTGCCCTCTATTACTGGATTCTAACCGGCAACTGGCGTGCGGCATGGAAGAGCGAGGAGACGCGATGGTTTCTATGCATCTTCGCAGTAGCAACCGTCACCATTGCGGTCATCCTGCTGCCCAATTACGGCAATTTCGGCGATTCGCTGCGGTATGCCGGTTTTCAGGCGGCAAGCATCATGTCCACAACCGGCTATGCGTCAACCGACTTCAACCTCTGGCCGATTGCCGCGAAGATGCTGCTTGTTGTGCTGATGTTCTTTGGCGGATGCGTCGGCTCGACAGCAGGCGGCATAAAAATCTGTCGCATCGGGATGCTGTGGAAAATGGGCATCCGTTCTGTGCGCCGCACCTTCCAGCCTCGCAAGGTGCAGGTCGTCCGATTTGAGGGCAAAGGCACAGACGAATCCATCCTGCGAGATACAGCGTGCTTTGCCTTCGTTTATGTTGCCCTGCTCTTTCTGGGCGCATTGCTGATTTCGTTTGAAGGCAAGTATGATATCGAGACGAATATCACATCCGCGCTCACCTGCATCAGCAACGTCGGTCCCGGACTTGGTGCGACAGGTCCGGCTGGCAGTTTTGCCGGCTACGGCGCCTTCGCAAAGATTGTGCTCAGCCTGCTGATGCTCGCCGGACGACTTGAGCTGTTCCCGATGCTGGCGCTGTTCTCGCCGTCGCTGTGGCGCAAGCAGTAAGGGGAAATCAGTCGACCTGCACCATGCAGACCGCATGCGCGCTAATGCCTTTCTCTTCGCCCTCGAAGCCGAGATGCTCCGTTGTGGTCGCCTTAACATTGACACAGTCAATGGAAATGCGCAGCGCGTCAGCGACATTTTGCCGCATCTGCGGAATATAGGGCAGCAATTTCGGTTTCTGCGCGACGATGGTGACATCACAGTTTGTGACATGCGCGCAATGCGATGCAAGCAGCCCGACAACATGCTCAAGCAGCAGCAAGGAGGAAATACCCCGGTATTGCTCGTCCGTGTCCGGAAAATGCTTGCCTATGTCGCCCAGCGCCATTGCACCGAGCATTGCGTCCATCAGTGCATGCAGCGCAACGTCTGCGTCCGAATGCCCAAGCAGTCCAAGCGTATGCGGAACATTCACGCCACACAGGATCAGCGAACGTCCCTCCACCAGACAATGCACATCATAGCCCTGTCCGACACGAAGCTGTGCGGCAGGGCTTTTATCATGCAGTAAAGCTTTCGCGATTGTCATGTCCTCCGGCGTGGTCAGCTTGATGTTGCTGCGGCTGCCGTCTGTCAGATGCACGGGCATCCCCATGCGTTCGACAAGCGAGGCATCATCCGTGCCGATGTAGGATTCTGCCTGTGCGCGAAGGTGCGCCTCGCGCAGTACCGCTGTCCGGAATCCCTGCGGCGTCTGCACATTGCGCAGAAGGGCACGATTCGGCGTTGATTCCACGATGTTGTCCGAATCGACTGCTTTGATGGTGTCTGTCACGCTTGTCGCAGCGACACCTGTGCCATATGTTTCGACGGAGGCTTTGCAGCGCTGGATGATATCGTCCGTGACAAGGCAGCGTGCGCCATCATGCACCATGACAAAATCACAGCAGACCGGCAGGGCCTGAAGCCCATTCCAGACAGAATCCTGCCTCGTTTTTCCGCCAGTCATCAGGATAACATTCAAGCCATTCGCAGCCATCTCCTCGCGTATTTGCCCGATGTCCTCAGCACGAGCAACCACCACCACCGCATCCGCATGGGACATGAAGGCTGACACGGACCGAACGATCATGCTCTTTCCGTCAACAGGCAGCAGCACCTTGTTGCAGCCTGCTCCCATCCGCTGACCGCTTCCGCCAGCAAGAAGAATCGCTCCCCACATCGCTTAATCCTCCGCGCCGCGTTCGCTGGCCATGGCTGCATCTTCTTCCAGAATGCGATACAGCTCCGAAGCACCATCCTTGCGCACTGTGCCCGGCACAGATACGATTTCATACTTGCCTACATGGTCGCCGAAACGGATGGTCATGATATCGCCAGGCTTGACCTCTGCACCCGGCTTGGACACCTTGCCGTTGAGCGTAACGCGTCCGCCGGAACACGCCTCGTTGGCGACGGTGCGGCGCTTGATAATCCGAGAAACCTTCAAATACTTATCCAGACGCATGATATCCCTCCTATGATAGAAAAAAGCCCGCAAGATCTCTCCTGCGGGCTTTGGGGAAGACGATTACTTGTTGACAGCGTCCTTGAGGGACTTGCCAGCCTTGAACACAGGAGCCTTGGAAGCAGCGATCTTGATCTCTTCCGTGGGCTTCTGGGGATTGCGGGCAATGCGCTCGGGGCGATTCTTGACTTCAAAAGAGCCAAAGCCAACAACCTGAACCTTGTCGCCCTTGGAGAGGGTCTCGGTGATGACGTCGACAACCGCATTCAGAGCCTTTTCGGCATCCTTCTTTGCAAAGCCGGTCTTCTCGGTGAGGGCAGCAACCAGTTCCGTCTTATTCATGAAAAAAGTTCCTCCTTATTGGTACGGTCAACTTCTACCGCACAGATAAAGTGTATTGCCCGATGCCTTGCTGTCACAGAAGAGCACGGCACGGTTCTCGGCTCAACCATGCTGTTTTTGCATGGCTTTCACCTTGTTCCAGTATACATCCATTTCAGATAATGTCAAGTCCTCTATTGATTTTTCGTCCGCTTTTATCAGATTTTCCATGGCAGAGAAGCGTTTAATGAACTTCTCTGTCGCTTTTTTCAGTGCCTCTTCAGCGTCAACGCCGCTCAAGCGGGCAACGTTGACGCAGCTGAACAGCAAATCCCCCAACTCTTCTTCGGGATTTCTTTCAGCATTCAGTTCTTCAAGCACCTCGCCGGCTTCCTCGTGCACCTTTTCAAGCGCCTCCTGCGGATGATCCCAGTCGAAGCCGACTTGGGCCGCTTTCTTTTGCACCTTGTCGGCACGCATCAGCGCAGGAAGGCTCTTGCTGACATCCGCAAGTACGCTGCTCTGCGTTGTCAGCCCTTTTTCTGCTTTTTTCAGCTTTTCCCAGCTTGCGGAAACCTCCTCGGAGGTGTCGCAATGGGTGTTGCCGAAGATATGCGCATGGCGGTAGAGCATCTTGCGGACAATGGCAGTCGTTACATCCTGCATGGTGAATTCGTAAGCAGATTCCGCAATGTCTGTATGGAAGGCAACCTGCAGGAGGACATCGCCCAATTCATCCGCAAGATGATCCGTGTCCTCCTCGTCAATCGCGCCAACTGCCTCATAGGCCTCTTCAATCATGTACTTGCGGAGGCTTTGGTGCGTCTGCTGACGGTCCCACGGGCATTGCTGCCGCAGCTGGTGCATGATGGTCTGCAGGTCGGCAAAGCTGTAGCGGGAACGCTGCTGAATCGGCACTGCCGGGATGAACAGCGCAACCGTGTGGTCATACTGGCGCTGATGGTCAAGCTCCCAGAGCGCAATGATTTTCGGCTTCTTCGCGCTTTTGACCGTCGAGGGGAAGAAAACTGCCTTCATTTCATCGCCGTAGATGTCACATAAGAGCAGCTTCAGCGTGCTTGCAATCGACTGATTCCAGATCTCCAGGACGAGCAGCGGCGTGGCAGGGTCTGGCGCCGCCAATTCGCAATCCTCGGCAGGCAGTGTCCGCAATGCACCGGACGGTACGAATTCGTTCGGCAGGCGTGCAATGCAGGCATCGGCAATCGTTACGCCTGGCAGCACAAGCAGCGTGCCTTCCTCCGGCAGGGCAGAACGCAGTGCCTTCACCGCGCCATCCGTCATTGGGTCTGGCACAACAAACGTCACCGGCTGACGACTTGCCTTCTCCCAGAGAAATTTCGCCATTGCCTGATGCATCACATCAAAGTCGTCATACTGCCCGTAATAGTCATCCAATGAAGCTGCTTCTATGCCTTCCGATTTCAGAAATTCATAGATGGGATGCTGTGCAGTGCGGAAAATCAGCTGCTTTGCGCTGCGCAGCGCATCGAGCGACTGCTGCGGCAGCAGGTCAACATCTGTACCGAGCGTAACAACAGTGATTCTGGGCTTCATGGAATATTCCTCACTTTATGCTTTCTTCGATTTGCTTCTGCGGAGTGAAGATAGATCTTCCTTTGTCAGTGCCTTCGTCCAGAGTGCAGCGGCGACAAACGCAACGATGCCGACTGCAATCTCCAGAATGGTTGTCAGGCGATTCATAGGCAGAATGCGCGTCAGCGCGAACACAACAATGCCCATCAGCAGTGCGGACATCCCGGGACGCACCAGCAGGTTCATCCAATCAAACTTCATGCGCGTATACTTCATAACATAGTACAGGTTCGGCAGAAGCGACACCGTGTAGCAGACGAGCGACGCAATCGGCGCACCGTGAATGTCGATGCCTGATGTGCCGACAAGGATGTAATTCAGCGCGATTTTACACAGCACGCCAATAACCAGCGTGTACATGGGAATGCGCTGCTTGCGGACGCCCTGCAGGATACTGCTCGTTGCCTGCACGACGGTAAACAGCACGACCGTCAGACTTGAAACTGCCAGCAGGGAGCTGCCTGTTTGAATATACTCCTCGGCAAGTGAACCGTCATAAAAAAAACGGAAGATTTGCTCGCTGAGAACGCTCATACCAATGGAGCAAGGAAAACCAATCAGGAAGGCGAAGCGCAGACCGAGATTCGTCTGGCGCTGAACGGCGGTTTCATCACTGATTGCCCATGCAGAGGAAACGGCAGGCACGAGCGACATGCTGACGGCCAGCGAAAGTGCGGTGGGAATGTTAATCAGTCGGATGACCATGCCGCTGAATACACCGTAGGTGGAAACAGCCGTTTCGTGCGCCATGCCGGCTGCCATCAGGCGATTGACGAGCATGGCAGAATCGACGAACTGTGACAGCGGCACGATGCATGAGCCAATCGTAATCGGAATAGCGATGGCAAGCAGCTGCTTGGCGATGCCGGAAGCAGGCAGGTTACGACGCTCAGCAAGCTGTTCGAGCGCATCGAAGCGTTTCCGGTGCCAGAAATATTGGATCACCATGAACAGAAGTGCAATCGCTTCAACAATGGTTGTGCCGAGCAGTGCACCGGCTGCACCGAGCGCAACACCACCGATCTTGTTGCCCACATAGGCAAGCGGCAGCGCAAGAAACACCTTGCCGACCTGCTCAATCAGCTGGCTGATAGCTGTGGGCACCATGTTCTGCTGCCCCTGCATGAAGCCGCGGAAGGCAGACATGATGCAAACGACTGCAACACAGGGCGCAATGAACTGAAAGCCGATTTTGCTGTCCGGCTGATCGACACGTGCCGCCAGCATGTCGCTGCCTGCGAGAATGATGATGGTCGCGATACAGCCGAGGATGGTCAGCAGCAGCAGTGCAACACGGAAAATCTGCTTGGCGCTGTGCGGATCATCCTTCGCGAGTGCAGAAGATACCATACGGCTGACCGCAACCGGCAGACCGGCGGAGGAGATCGTCAACAGCAGATTATAGGTCGGAAAGACGGCATTGTAGATGCCCTGTCCTTCAGCGCCGATAATATACGTCAGCGGAATGGAAAACAAAACACCGACCAGCTTGCAGATAATGCCTGCAATGCCGAGCACGGTCATGCCGCCGATTAGCGACTTCGATTTATTGCTCATAATGCGAATCCTTTCAAAGCATTGCTATCCGGCAGCAGAACCGCCGGCAATCGTGTTTCATTATACCCCCAAAACAGCATTGAAGCAATAAGAAAAACGGCCTCTGTGGACGAAAAAGAGCGCTGGAAGCCGTTATGTGCGTAATTTCCGTGTCATTTTTGTGAAAGAAATCCAAAAAGTCTTGCCAAGTCCGCGAAAATCCTGTATACTATATAATAACCTCGGCTGTGGGTGCATTTGTCGTGTCCGCACCAACGACGGCGAGGAAGCCCCTGGATGAAGGAGGTAGGGTTCAAACATGGATTGCAAAATCAAAAACGATATCGGTACAATCTATATTACGGAGGATGTTCTGCTCAAGGTTGTTGGCTATGCAGCGCTGGAATGCTACGGCATCGTTGCAATGTCCTCCAAGCGTGCCAAGGACGGCATCGTTGAATGGCTGGGAAAGGAAAACCTCTCCAAGGGTGTGCAGATCCGCAGCGTCGGCGATATGCTCGATGTGGATTTGTTCATTATCGTGGAATACGGCACTTCCATCGCAGAGGTTTGCAAGACCATTGTCGAAACCGTGCGCTATAAGCTGGAAAGCATGACAGGCGTCAAGGTTCGCAAGGTCAACATCTCTGTAGAAGGCATCCGAGTCTGATTTCCCCGATGGACTCAAGAGATTCCGCTGAAAGCAAGTAGGAGGTATTCACCTTTGATACAGCATAAAACCATAGACGGACTGCTTCTGCGCGACATGGTCGTGGCAGGATCAGCGCTGCTTGATAAAAACCGGGAGGCAGTGGACGCGCTGAACGTGTTTCCTGTCCCGGACGGCGATACAGGAACGAATATGTCCCTGACCATGCAGAGCGCAACTCGTGAAGTCAACACGCGGGAGTATCTGCGCGCGGACGAAGCGGCTGCCGCCATCTCGAAGGGCGCACTCAAGGGGGCACGCGGCAACTCTGGCGTCATCACGTCCCAGCTGTTGCGTGGCTTTGCATCGGCACTCAAGGGTGTTGACAAGATTACGCCCGTTCAATTTGCGCAGGCTCTGAAGGCTGGCTCTGACAAGGCCTACAAGGCTGTCATGAAGCCCAAGGAGGGCACCATCCTGACCGTTGCCCGCGTCATCGCCGAGGATGCGCTTCATTACACAGAAGAGCACCCGGATGACTATGACGGCCTCATGAACGTCATCCTGACCAGCGGCGAAGCGATTTTGAAGCGCACGCCTGAAATGCTGCCGCCGCTGAAGGCTGCCGGTGTTGTTGACTCCGGCGGACGCGGTCTCATGCTGATTTATACCGGCTATGCAGCGGTGCTTCGCGGCGAGGAGATTGCCGACCCTGCGGCGCTGCTGGCAGGCGACAGTCAGACTGAGGAAGACATTCATGACCTTTCTGGCGACCTGCCCTATGCATACTGCACGGAATATGACATTGTCAACTTCCGCGAGGACTGCACCGAGGGGGATGTGGATTCCTTCCGCCGCCGTCTGAACCGCATTGGCAACTGCGTGAAGGTTACGGGTGACATGACCGAGACGAAGGTGCATGTCCACACCAATGACCCCGGCAACGCCATCCAGTACGGTATTGAACTGGGCGAAATTGTGAACGTCCACGTGGACAACATGCTCGCCAGAAAGCGTGCGCTCGAAGCGGAAAAGGCACCGGCTGCGGTCGAAGCACCTGCGAAGGAACTGAAGGACTTCGGCATGGTCGCCGTGTCGCTCGGTGAGGGCTTCTCAAACATCTTCCGTGACCTGACAGTCGATGTGATTGTCGAGGGCGGGCAGACGATGAATCCATCCGTTGATGACATTCTCAGCGCCATCAATCAGGTGAATGCAAAGTGCGTGTTCGTCTTCCCGAACAACGGCAATGTCGTGTTTGCTGCGAATCAGGCGGCGGAACTGTCCAGCAAGGAAGTGCATGTCATCCCGACGAAAAATGTTGCCATGGGCATCGCTGCGGCGGTGGCCTTCCAGAACGACATTTCCGGTGATGAGAACGCTGCCCGCATGGCAGAAGCGGCAGAGCACGTCAAGACCGGCACTGTAACATATGCCATCCGTGACAGCGAATACAACGGCGTGCAGATTCATAAGGATGACATTATCGGCATGCATAACGGCAAGATTGAATACTGCGGTCATTCCGTACATGATGTTGTGATGGACATGATGCATGCAGTTGTGACGGACGATGCAGAGCTGATTACCGTCTATTACGGTGCTGATACGAAGAAAGAAGACGCGGAGCAGATTACCGCAGAAATTGCCGAGCAGTATCCGAACTGCGATGTGGATTGCCTGATGGGTGGTCAGCCGCTGTATTACTATCTGATTTCTGTGGAGTAATCGCCTATGGAGCTTTCTGCCATCAAAGGCATCGGTCCAACAAGGCTGGAATCCCTTCGCGCAGTGGGCATCAGCTCATTGCGCGATTTGTTGTTTTTCCTTCCGAAGAAATATGAGGATCGAACGAAGCCTGTGCCATGTGCGCAGGCGACAGCAGGAGAAGCGCTCGTCTGCGGCATCATACGCGATCCACCGAAGCTGAACCGCTTTAATGGCATTACACGCGTGACGGCATCGATTCAGGATGACAGTGGCAAGCTCCCCGTTATCTGGTATAATCAACCGTGGATCAAGGAGAATCTGCCTGTTGGAGAGTTGCTCATGCTTTACGGGCGAATCGGGCAAAGCCGCGGCAAACCGGTGCTGCAGAATCCGCAGCGTGTGACGCAGCCGGAAATTGTCCCGGTCTACCGCCCGATTAAAGGCATACCGCCAAAGAGCTTTCGGGAGATGATGCAAACGGCGCTGTCGGCTGTCGATGACTGCTGTCCCGAAACGCTGCCAAGAAGCCTTCGGATGCGTCATCAGCTGTGCGAGCTGAATTACGCCATTCGCCAGTCGCACTTTCCGGACGCACTGGAAAGCCTGCGCATTGCTCGCCGGCGCATGGCGTTTGAGCAGATGTTGATGTATCAGGCGGTGCTCGGCATGATACGCGGCTACCGAAAGGACGGCATACCGCTGCCAATTCCGGATGGCACATCGGACGACTACTGGTCGAAGCTGCCGTTTCAGCCGACGAACGCACAGCGCCGCGTGCTGAAGGAAATCGAGAGCGACCTGCACAGAGAGCGGTCAATGAGTCGGCTTGTGCAGGGCGATGTCGGATGCGGCAAAACGGCGCTGGCATTCGGTGCAATCTACCTGACGTGCCAATGCGGCTATCAAGCAGCGATGATGGCGCCAACGGAAATTCTCGCACGTCAGCATTATACGTCCGCCAAAGCGATTTTAGAGCCGCTTGGCATCCGCTGCGGCTTGCTGATCGGCTCCATGCGACCGAAGGAGAAGCGTGAAGCGCAGGAGGCATGCGCGGATGGCACGTATCAGGCAGTCTTCGGCACACACGCACTCATCAGCGAAAAGGCGGCTTATGAGCGGCTCGGACTTGTCATCACGGATGAGCAGCACCGTTTCGGCGTCCTGCAGCGTTCAACGCTCCAGAAAAAGGGGGCGGACGGCGAAAAGTCTCCGCACGTGCTCGTCATGTCTGCCACACCAATTCCAAGAACGCTTGCGCTCATTCTCTACGGCGACCTCGATGTATCAGTTGTTGATGAGTTGCCTCCGGGACGGACGCCGGTGCAAACTCGTGTTGTGCCGGAAAGTAAACGTGCAGATATGTACGGCTTTCTTCGGCAGGAGGTGCAGAAAGGACGGCAGGCGTATGTCGTTTGTCCGCTTGTTGAGGACAGTGAAATGCTGGAGGACGTTCGCAGTGCGCAGGCGACCTTCGAACAGCTCAAAAACGGCGAACTGTCCGGTCTTCGCGTCGGATTGACGTGGGGTTCGCAGCCATCGGATGAAAAAGCGGCGGTGCTTGACAGCTTTGCTGCGGGTCAGCTCGATGTACTCGTGTCGACAACTGTTATCGAGGTTGGTGTGAACGTGCCGAACGCAAGCGTCATGGTGATTGAGAATGCGGAGCGCTTTGGTCTTAGCCAGCTGCATCAGCTGCGCGGACGCGTCGGACGCGGTTCGGCGGCAAGCTGGTGCTTCCTGCTGGCAGCGGAAAATGAGCGATTGCGCATCATGACGCAGACAAATGACGGCTTTGTCGTTGCACAGAAGGACTTGGAGCTGCGCGGTCCTGGCGACCTGCTCGGCACGCGCCAGTCCGGTGAAATGATGGGTGATTTCCTGCTGGATGGCGATGTGAAGCTGCTGGAGGAGGCGTCGAAGTGCATGAAGCAACTGCGCGAAGATGCAAGCCTTCAGGAAGAACGAATGCAAATCGAGCAGGAAGCAATGCTGCTTTATCGGGATAAGTTGGAGAATATGGCCTTAAATTAAGGAAGGGGAGACCGAATCATGGATATGATGTCAAGCTACACGGAAAACCGAGAGCTGTCGTGGCTGCGGTTCAATGAGCGTGTGCTGGAGGAAGCAGAGGATGCGCGCGTGCCGCTGTGCGAGCGCCTGTCGTTCCTGTCGATTTTCCAGAGCAATCTGGATGAGTTCTTCATGGTGCGTATCGGCAGCCTGCATGACCAGATGCTGCTGGACAAGGAAGCCCGCGAGAACAAGACGAATATGACGCCCGGCGAGCAGATTGACGCGGCCCTGAGCCGAATCCGCGACCTGTGCGACCGGCGCGACCGCGTTTACGCCTCCGTCCTGCAGAAGCTGAACGATCAGGGCATCAGCATCGTCAACTTCCGGCAAATCAGCCCTGAAAGTGAAGCGTATCTGGCAAACATTTTCCGGCAGGACTTCATGCCGCTCCTGTCAACCTACGTTGTCGGCAGAAAACAAACGTTCCCGTTCCTTAAAAACAAAGAAATTTACGCTGTTGCCGTATTGAAAACCGTCAGCGAGAAGGAAAAAATCGGCATTGTGCCCTGCGGTGAGCACACCTTCCCGCGCCTGATTGAGATTCCGGACCGAAAAGGCTGCTATATCCTGTCCGAGGAGCTGATTCTCCATTATCTGCCGTTGCTCTTCAACGGTTACCGTATTGCCGGCAAAACGCTTGCACGCATCACAAGAAGCGCTGACATCGATGCCGACAGCGTTTACGACGAAGACCTGAACTATCGTGACCACATGGAGGAGGTTGTGCGCCTTCGCCAGAAGCTGTGCCCCGTTCGCCTTGAGCTGAGCCGCAAAATCGGTCACGACATTATCGAAAAGCTCTGCGCACAACTCAAGCTGGACGTTCAGCGCGTTTACGAATATGATACGCCGCTGGACATCAGCTTCCTGTTTGGCATTCAGGATACACTGCGCAGCCATGCCGAGCTGTTCTATGCACCACGCCATCCGCAGGATACGCCGGATATTGACAGCAAGAAGCCTGTCATGGAGCAGATTCTCCAGAAGGATGTGCTGCTGCATTATCCCTACCAGAGCATTCGTCCGTTCCTCCGGATGCTGTTGGAGGCAGCGAGTGACCCGCAGGTTGTGTCCATTCGCATGACGCTCTACCGTCTTGCGCACGATTCAAAGGTCGTCGAGGCGCTTGTTGAAGCAGCGGAAAACGGCAAGCAGGTTGACGTGCTGGTGGAGCTTAAGGCACGCTTCGATGAACAGAACAACATTGAGTGGAGCCGTCAGCTCGAACGTGCAGGCTGCCATGTCATTTACGGCGTGGACAAACTGAAGGTGCACTCAAAGCTCTGCCTGATTACGCGCAAGACGGATGATGGCATCCAGTATATCACGCAAATCGGCACGGGCAATTACAACGAGAAGACGAGCCGCCTGTATACCGACCTGAGCTATATTACGGCGCGACGCGAAATCGGTGAAGAGGCACTGCAGGTGTTCCGTGCGCTGATGCTCGGCGAAACGGTGGATCACATGTCCGTGCTGCTCGTTGCGCCGCATTGCCTGCAAAACAAGCTGATTGACATGATAGACGGCGAAATCAGCAAGGCGAAGGCTGGACAGAAAGGGTATATCCGCTTGAAAATGAACAGCCTGACCGACAAACTGCTGATTGACAAGCTGGCAGAAGCAAGCCAGGCAGGCGTGCAGATTGAGATGATTATCCGCGGCATCTGCTGCCTGCGCGGCGGCGTTCCCGGGCTGACGGACAACATCCACATTGTCAGCATTGTCGGACGTTTCCTCGAACACAGCCGTATCTACATCTTCGGCGACGGTGAGGAAGCACGGTACTACATTTCTTCTGCCGACTGGATGACGCGCAACACACTGCGCCGCGTTGAGGTTGCCGTGCCGCTCCTGCAGGAGGATATCAAGCGCCGCATCGACCACGTCTTCGACCTGATGTGGCACGACAACGTGCAGGCACGCGATCAGCAGCCTGACGGCAGCTACACACGCCGTTATCCCGGAACGCAGGCACCTGTTTCCAGCCAGAATATGCTCTACGATGAAGCATACCGCATGGCGCTTGGCACCAAAGCATAAAAAATCACCCGTCAAGGTGCAAAAAAAACATCTTGATGGGTGAAATGTGCGTTATGAATCCATCAGCTCAACCAGTATGGCATTCTGCACATCCATGCCGCGCCTTGTCAGTGCCCAGCGGCCATTTTCGTGATGTAAAAGCCCCTGATGCTCGAAATTGCGCAGCTTATCGCCATAGATGGATTCCATGGTTGCATGGTGCATCGCGGCAAACGCTGCCTCGCTGACGCCTTCGTTCATGCGCAGACCAAGCATCAGCGTTTCAAAGCGGCTGTCTGCATCCGTGAGGACGGTCTGCTCACGCATCGACCCATCGCGGTGCGCAATCATCTGGTGATAGGCAGGAATCGTCCGCGGGTTGGCCGTTCTAAGCCTTTCCGTTGCTGTAACCCAGCAGGAGGCAGCGGATACACCCAGTCCGACATATGCTTCTTGCCGCCAGTAACCGATGTTATGGCGGCATTCATATCCGGGTATCGCGAAGTTGCTGATTTCATACTGCCGGAAGCCTGCCTTTGCAAGCAAATCCAGCGCCATGTCATACATTCGTCGCTCATCTTCTTCATTTGGAAGCGACAATCGCCCTGACTGCAGATCATGAAACAGCGGTGTACCTTCCTCCGGAATCAGCCCATAGCAGGACAGATGCCTGACACCAAGCGAGAGCACTGCCTCGAGTGACTCGCGCCACATGGCAATCGTCTGACCGGGCAGCCCAAACATGAGATCAATGCTAATGTTTGTGATGCCGGCTTTCTGCGCCAGAAGAACACTCTGCTGCACTTGCTGAAAGTCGTGGATGCGTCCAAGCGTATGCAGCAGCTCCGGCTGTACTGCCTGCATCCCGAGCGAAAGCCTGTTGACACGGCATTGGACTGCCGTTTGCAGCCATTCTTCCGTCAGTGTGCCCGGATTCGCCTCCGTCGTGAACTCGGTATCAGGTTTGAGGGGAAAGACAGCAAAAATGCCATGCAGCAGTTTTTTCAGCAGTGCAGGCGGCAGCACCGAAGGCGTTCCGCCGCCGAGATAGGCTGTTGATATCTGTTCCTGCGGATGACACGAGGCAAGCAGGGCCGCCTCCATCAGCACGTCATTAACATACATGCTTTGCGTGCCTTCCGATCCGGCAAAGGATGCGAAGTCGCAATAGCGGCATTTCTGGCGGCAATAGGGGATATGCACATAAAGTTCCATCGAATCCTCCGAAAGGGCTTTTCAAACGCATCATAACGTGCTACAATATTCAAAGATTGGTTTTTTATAATAACAGCATGGAGGCAATCCTCATGGACGCAATCATTACTTTTCTCGAGTCGCTTGTCCACTATTTTGCGGAGCTTGGCATCGTGCTGGCAGAGCTGGCGGGCATCGCTGTTCTGATTATTACTGCCGTCAAGGGCATTATCAGCTACTTCAAGCACGATGAGCATTTGCGGCTCGAGTTGGCGCAGGGGATTGCGCTGGCGCTTGAGTTCAAGCTCGGCGGCGAAGTGCTCCGTACCGTCATTGTGCGCGAATGGACGGAACTGCTGATTCTGGGCGCTATCATTGCACTGCGCGGTGTGCTGACCCTGCTTCTCCACTGGGAAATCAAGGTGGAGGAGGAGCATGAGGAGCGCGTGCGGAAGTCCAGACAGCCGGAAGCAGGCGCCGAAGAGAAAACCGCTTGATTTTCACCATAGCAATAGAGAGCAGCGATAAAAGCCGCTCTCTGTTTTTTTATTTGCCTGAAGCAGTGAATTTTGCCACATCATCCGGAATAGCAAGGTTCAGCACAGGAACCTCTTGATTCATGGCGTAGAGTGCGGTATACATCGTACCGCCGCGGTGATGACGCAGAAAGCAGACGCAGAATGTGCTGTGGTCGACCATGAAGCGGTTGCGAACGAGCATGCACCCTTCATAATACGTTGGCGAGAGCACAAGGGTTTCATCTGCGGAATACAGCAGCTGCTCATAGATGCGGCAATCGGATTCCTTCCAGTTGACGGATTGAGAACTGCAGGGGATGACCATTCGCAGCCGGACATCAGCATGTTCATTGCGAAGCAGCAGGACATGCTGCGCTGCCAGCGTATCAAAGCCGAGCGCACCGCCGCAAAGAAAGTCACGAAAGCCATGTGAATACAGCACATGAAGCGTCTGGTCAAGGCGGTCAGCAAGCGTCTGCATTTCATCGTTTCGGAGAAAGCGGTGACCAGTAAAACAGACCGTCAAATCCTTCCTGCCGCGTTGCTGAGAAGCAAACACATCAGCAATCTGCTCGCGGGTGATATGGGAAAGCGGCTGATGCATTTCGGCAGGCATCCGTTGCGGTGCGCGAAGCCATGTTTCACCTGCATTGGGATTTTTTTTGCGGTAGCGCATGCTTCCTCCCATGGTCATCGTCAGTTGGAATCCATCTTCAGTACGGCAAGGAAAGCTTCGCTCGGCACCTGCACCGTACCGAACTGGCGCATGCGCTTCTTGCCTTCCTTCTGCTTCTCCAGCAGCTTCTTTTTGCGCGTGATGTCGCCGCCGTAGCACTTTGCAAGCACGTCCTTGCGCATAGCCTTGACGGTCTCGCGTGCAATGACCTTGCCGCCAATGGCAGCCTGAATCGGAATTTCAAACATCTGCCGCGGTATGACATCCTTGAGCTTCTCGCAGATGGAACGGCCGCGTCCGTAAGCCTTGTCGCGATGAACAATGATGGAGAATGCATCGCAGATGTCGCCATTGAGCAGAATGTCAAGCTTGACGAGCTGGCTTTCACGGTACTCCTTGAACTCATAGTCAAACGAGGCATAACCGCGGCTGCGGCTCTTGATCTGGTCAAAGAAATCGAAGATGATTTCGTTGAGCGGAATGTCGTAATTCAGCTTCACGCGGCTGCCCTCGTACTGCATGTCAATGAATACGCCGCGTCGATCCTGACACAGATCCATGATGGTACCGACACTGTCCTGCGGCGTATAGATTTCCGCATGAACGAACGGTTCCTCCATGATGGAGATTTCGCTGATCGGCGGCAACGCCATCGGGTTATCGCACATCAACACCGTGCCATCCGTCTTTGTGATGCGGTAAATGACGCTCGGCGCAGTCGTGACAAGGTTCAGATCCCATTCGCGTTCAAGTCGCTCGGTGATGATGTCCATGTGGAGCAGCCCGAGGAAACCGCAGCGAAAGCCGTAGCCCAACGCGACGGACGTCTCCGGGTCGAAGGACAGGGAGGCATCATTCATGCGGAGCTTTTCGAGCGCATCCTTGAGAGCCGGATAATCAGCACCGTCTGCCGGATACACACCGCAGTAGACCATCGGCGTAACCTGACGATAGCCGGGCAGGGGATTCGCTGCGGGACATGCGGCATCGGTGATGGTATCGCCGACACGCGTTTCGCGGACGTCCTTGATGGATGCGGCAACATAGCCAACGTCGCCAGCCCTCAGTGCATCGCAGGGCTGATAGCCGGGTGCAAACGTGCCAACCTCCACCACATCAAATTCGCCGCCAGTCGCCATCATCCGCATCCGCATGCCAGCGCGCAAGGTGCCCTGTTTGACACGGATAAAGCAGATGGCACCTCGATAATTGTCATAGAACGCGTCAAAAATCAATGCCTGCAGGCGGTCATCCTCATTGCCCTCGGGGGCAGGCACATAATTAACGATTGCCTCCAACACCTGATCGACATTCAGACCGGTCTTCGCACTGATGCACGGCGCATAGGATGCATCCAATCCGATGACATCCTCGATTTCCTTCCGGACAACCTCCGGCTGTGCGCTCGGCAGATCAATCTTGTTGATGACCGGAATGATTTCCAGATCGTGATCGAGCGCCATATAGCAATTCGCGAGCGTCTGTGCCTCGATACCCTGCGTTGCATCGACGACAAGCAAAGCTCCCTCGCAAGCTGCCAACGCACGGCTGACCTCATACGTGAAGTCAACATGACCAGGGGTGTCAATGAGGTTGAGCGTATAGGTTTCGCCGTCCTTGGCGGTATAATGCATATGAACCGCCTTAGACTTGATGGTAATGCCGCGCTCGCGCTCCAGCTCCATGCTGTCAAGAATCTGATCGACCATTTCGCGCTTTTCAAAGACACCGGTCATTTCCAGAATCCGATCAGCAAGCGTGGATTTTCCATGGTCAATATGCGCAATAATGCAAAAGTTGCGGATTTTTGAGAGTCTGTCGGACACAATGTATCCCTCCGATAAAATAGCTCAGAAAAAGAGCAGAAATCACCAAATCTATCTTAGCCGATTTTCAGCGGATTTTCAAGGGGAACAACAAAAAAGCATGCCGCATGAAACTTCACGGCTGCATTCATGCGGCATAGGTAGGTTTTGCGGTATGAAGCTTATAAATCGGACTGATCGAAAGGCAGGATGATTTTGTTGCTGCCGTCTGTCCACAGGCGCTCAAGGTTGTAGAATTCGTATTCCTCGATGTGGAAGATGTGGACGAGCATAAAGCCATAGTCCAGAATAATCCAGCGGCCTTCTGCCTGCCCCTCGCGGCGCCGAATCGGAACGCCCAACTCAGCCATGCGCTCATCAACATCATCCGCCAGCGCTTTGACCTGGTTAATTGTTCTGCCGGATGCCATGAGCATATAATCGGTAATGACCGTCATGCCATGAACGTCCAGCGCCGTAATCTGACCTGCCTTGTTCTTATAGAGCTCCTGTGCAGCCTCCTGCACGTACGTGATATTCTGCATAATGTTCCTCCTTTGAATGATAATCATTACAGGTTGCTTTTCAGCCAGTCGATGGTTTGCAGGGAAAGCGGATGAACCGTCTTGCCGCTGCGCATCAAATATTCAGCGGAGCCTTCGAGGCTTGTCAGCATTGCTTTTTCCAGAGAGAGCGGCGCCTGCATCCGCATACGGTTAAGCAGCGGATAGGGCGTGCGGGTCGGCTCGATTTTGTCAGCCAGCCAGATGACCATATCGAGGCGGCTCATGCCGGGACAACCGCTGGTGTGGTTAGCAATGGCAGAGATGATTTCCGGGTCGGTGATACCGTATTCATCCTGCACAAGGCAGGAACCGGCGACAGAATGAAGCAGCGCGGTGCTCTGATAGATGCCGTCATCGACTGTCACATGGTGCTTCTCGCAGATCTGCTGCATTTCGTTCAGCGGCAGGCATTTCGCACAGTCATGGAGCAGACCTGCCTTTTCGGCCTTGACAGCATCAAGGTGATGAGCGAGTGCAAGCTGCCTTGCAGTGTATGCCACAGAGAGCGAATGCGCAAAGCGGTGAACGTTCAGCGCCTGATACAACTGTTCCATCCATCGCTTCGCCTCCGGAATACGCGGCGCAGCACCATAGAGCCCACACGCATTCGCATATTCCTGCACTGGAATGCTGCAATGCGGTGCAGCTTGTCCGCCGCCAATCGCTTGACGGATTTCGGTCGATGAGATGTCGACAATCGGACTGTTCAGCGCGATAAAATGACCGCCAAGTTCCGTCAGGCGGCGCTGCTCTTCAGCGAGCGTTTTAGGCGGAACAACCGTTGGACGTGGGCAAATGATGAAGGTGCACAGATGGAGTACCTCTTCAAATGAGCGCCACGTATGCAGTTCCATCAGCGTATCCGTTCCGATCAGGTAGAAAAGCTCTGCCCTTGGATTCATATCCTGCAGGATTTTGAGCGTGTCAACGGTATAAATCATGCCTTCACGGTCAAGCTCTGCGCGCGACGGCGTCAGCTCATCATGCGTTGCGCAGGCACAGCAAACCATCTTCCAACGGTCTTCCGCCGGCGTAATGCCGGATTTGTGCGGCGGACATCCTGTCGGCAGAACAAGCACTTTATCAAGGTTCGCGGCTTTTAAGGCAGACAATGCCATGTTGACATGTCCTTCATGAATCGGATCGAATGTACCTCCAAGGATTCCGATGCGTTCCTTTGCCATATGATGGCAAACCTCCCGAGTGTTTTGAAATTATAGTCTTGCCTGGGACAGCGGATATTCATCCAGCAACGCCTTCAGTTCGGCATAACGGCGGTCACTGCGCTCAACAGCAGGAATGAGCCAAAGCAGAATCGCCCAATCCAACGCTGCAGGCAGTCCGCCTTCCATCAGTCCTGCGGCAACGCGGATGAAACGGTACATTTCGCACTTTGCAGCGCCGGACAGCGGCGTGACAACCGCTGCAATCGGGTTCAGAACCGTGTCGATTTCCTCATCAGAAGCGGCTTCTTTCTCCATCAGCACATCGAGCGATGCCTGGCTAACCGGCTGCACGTTTTCATCGATCGGGAGCTCGGCAATGAAAGGCAACGCCTGGAAGGACAGAATGGGCCACTGATCCGCCTCATACGCGGTGTTGCGGACGAGTATTCCACCGTTTCTGGCAAGAAACAGCTTGCGCATATGCTGCGCCGGCGCATAGTTTGGCAAGCTCGTCAGCAGCAGCACCGGGGTTGCATCTTCAGGGCGCATGGCAACAAGCGGCTTCTGCTCAGACGAAAGCTGATGCGCGAAGCTCTGCGACCATCCCATCGCGTTTGCGATATTCTTCAGAAGCGTCGCAGCGGAAGCAGGCGTAGATGAAAGAATCCCGACGCGTTCACTGCCGGCAAGCAGGAGCAGGAATGCAATGCCCTGATTCCGTGTCAACGTCAGCTTGCACTGCTGGAACACCTGCGTCAAGCGGTTCAGCAAAGCCTCAAGGCCGACGGCAACGCCACTGACGGGGCTCATACGGAGCGGCAGTCCACTGACCGGCAACGCCACGCGGAGATCGTTCAGAAGCCGCGAGACCGTGGCAGGCAGCGCATCGTTCTGCAATGCATCAATCTGACTGAGCAGAGCATCACGCTGAAGCGTCAATGTGTTCAGCTCATTCTTCAGTCCGGCAACATCATTTTCATAGGCGTTGCGGCTGCTTTCAAGCTGGCTTGTTTCCTGCTGGAGGCGGCTTATCATGCCGGAAACAATCTTCTGCTTAAAGCCATCCAAATCGCGACGTGCCTTATCGAGCTGACAAAGCGCTGAGAGCCGCTCTGCCTCCAGATCCTGCAAGCGGTCACGCAGCACGCGCTGAAGTGCCGTTACGTTGCGATCCCTGCAGATGCGCGGTTCCAACTTTGAACGCAGTCCGTCAAGCGACAGCACAAAATCGAGCAGCTGATCACGCACTTCAGGCATACGCCATGCATTGCGGAAGGCTTCCGTTGCAGTTGATACAGGGTTGTCAATCGGACGCATGGAAGCGCCCGTCGGCAAATTCTGCGCAGGCGGTTCATACTTGCCGATGTACCACTGATTGGTCACGGCTTCCTGCACGCGATTCTTCGTGGGTTGGGTGGCCGTGCGCAACGGCGTTCGGACAAGCGGTGTTCCGGTGAGCGTACCCGGTGCAACATCAAGCTTTGCAGGCACTGCCGGCCGACTTTCGGGTGCGTCGTGTAGCAGATTGGCTGAATCGGACAACGGCTGATCAAGGCTTTGCAGCGTCTCCTCGAAATTCTTCGATTGATCGAGAATATTCAGCGACTCGCCGATCGGCAACGCTTCATCGAAGGAAACATTTTCCTTTGCAGTCGCTTCAGGAACGGAAGATTCAACCGATGTTGTCGGTGCGACATTTCCATCAGGTGTACATACAATCGGCTTGACAGGCTCTGGGCGGACAATGGGCTGCCGCGGTTGAACGGCAGGCGCATCCTTCACGCAGAGAATGGCATGCTTGGTGCTGTCTGGGCAGGACAGTGAGAACAGCATACCGGCCAGCTCGCTGCTCTTCTGTGGTTCCTCAGGCGTATTCTTGCGGACAGGTCCATACAGCACGTCACCCTGACGAATATAGAACAAGGGCGTAACGACCTTTTGTGCCAAGTCGATATAATTATCCGCATTGCCGTCAATCAGCTCATAAAAGCTGTGCTCCGGCAACTGCTTAACGGTGTCGGAATAAAGGATGAACTGGTTGTTTTCGCCGCGATCCGGGCGAAAGTTCTTGTTTGTGCGGATTTTCGTCGCTTCCGGCGGCAGATTCATCAGGTCAACCATGCAATATGCGCCAAGCTGACGCATGCGGGATTTGAAGCTGTGCTGCTCATTGCGATCCGGAACGATGCGCAGGCAGCCATCCGCGGGAAAAAGAGATAAAGCCTCCTGTCGGATATCTGCTTCAGTTGTCAATAGGGGATGAACACGAAAATAAGCCTGCTGGATATTGTCCTCCTCCAAATAGCAGAAGAGAAGCTGATTGTCAAGCGTCATAAATGCCTCCATGCAAAATAAAGGATATAACTCTCCCTATGAAAATTTTATCAAATAAAACGCGCCTCGTCAATGGTTTCGGGAGTTTTTTCCACAAAAAGACGAGGAAAACTTATCCGAATCTCGAACCATGAGAAAAGCGGCTCGGTATCCTTGCCGAACCGCTGGAATGTTAAGGCAACGCCGCAACAAGTCAATAGACGAATACATTTGATTCCGGCAGCCAGACACGCCGACGCTGCGATGCGTTCGTTGGCTGGAATTCAAGGCAGACATAGCCGTTTTCCGTTGCGATGACGCTGCCAACAGTGCCTGCCGAGATGACGGTTTTGTGCTGCTTGTAATTTGTGCCAGGACCATAATACGGCGTAGTATCTATGCTGACATAGCCTTCGGCGTATGCGCTGCTCTCAATCGGCACAAGATTAACGTCGATGTTCACGCGCTGCTGACCGGTGTATACGCGCACCATTTGGCCGTTATATTCAAATTCAATCTGAAGCCACCAGATGTCGTTGCCGGATGCGCGGGAAATAACCGTTACGTTGTGACCGCCCTCTTTCCAATACGTGCCGAGCTCGTCGTACTTCGTAGATGGACCGGAACGCGTTGCAACCGGCTTGAGCGTCACCGCACTCAGCCCACCGTAGGTTTGTGCCGACGCCGAAGCACTCAGCCTGCCGAATACTCCGTCAAAGGACAAACAAATGGCAGGACGGACAGCGTTATCCGGCTCCGTGACCTTGTTGCCATGGTCATAGAAGCTGCCATGCGCGCCAACGAACGTGCCGAATGTTGAAGAAGTATCCTGACGCACCCAGTAGGAGCAGGTGCCCGTATCGCTGGCAACATACGCGCCATGTTGACGTGCGTATTCGGTGCAGTAAAGCAATTCTGTATCCAGATAGTGCTTAATCTCCCACTGGCTGAGCAGGAAAACGAGGTCATAAGAGTTGCTTACATACTGGGCGTACATCTGCGACTGCTCCGCAGCAGAGAAAGCGCTCGACAGAAAAGTGCCGTTCAGCCACGACCGGATGGTGCTGTTGCCCCATGAAGTCGTTGAAGTCGAATAGTTGTAGACCATGGAATCGATCCCATATTCGCTTACTGCGCAGACGGTTCGGCTGGTGTAATCGACGCTATAGATACGCCAGAGAATAGGCTCTGAACCGTTGTATAGATTGCCATCCTGTTCATAATGACCAAAGTAGAAGGTCTGACCGACGTAGACGCTGTCATCTGCGAATGCGGTTAGAACCAACGTCATCAAGAAAACAAGAAAGAGCAGAAAAGAAAGCCGTCGCTTCGTACGCAAGAAATATCCATCCTCTCTAATTCTTCGTTTTTTAACCTTTCAAATTCAGTGTATTCCATGTGGAATTGTCTGTCAAGGATAAATATTCCTGCATTTGCACATTTTTGCTTCAGAATCGCCAGAAATCTGCCATTAAATTTTCATTTGCAAATGTAGGTTTGTCAATCATTTTGGACACGATAGGCAGCAAGCTTTTGTTTCGGAGAAGCCCACTTCAAAGGACGCATAGGTCGGTTGTTAGTGCGGCTTTGATGGGCAGCTAGCTGCCCATCAAAATCGTCGAGAGAGTAGAAGG
>CAVEOA010000013.1:0-51878 GCA_963617205.1 Alloprevotella sp.
GTTGTGGTTGGGTGTGGCTACTCTTACTATAACCGATTTCTCGCCATCCTTCTACTCTTTTTTGCTCCTTGTCCAAGATGTATTGTACTCCTACAAAAAATCATGACAAATAACGGTCGCCCATGTTGCACAAAGCCATAAAATATGATACAATTTGTTTTGATAAACTCTTAACAGAGTAGAATGGCGCTTGTTTAATACAGGTGTAGCTGGAGGAAAAAAGGATGGCAGGACATGTATCGGACGCGGTAATTCGACGCTTGCCGGGGTATTATCGCCATTTGCGGGAGCTGGAAAGCGCCGGTGTGGAGCAGATTTCGTCGCAGGAGCTGGGCGAAAGAATGCATCTGACGCCTTCGCAGATTCGTCAGGATATTAACTGCTTCGGCGGTTTCGGGCGTCAGGGCTACGGCTATCATGTGTCGGATTTGAAGATGCACATCGGCGAAATTCTCGGTCTTGACCGGGAGCATACGGAGATCATCATCGGCGCCGGCAATATCGGCTGCGCGGTCGCAAAATATCCGACGTTCCAGCGCGAGGGCTTCCGTCCGCTGGCGATGTTCGACAATGACCCGGAAAAGGTCGGCACGAAGGTGGGGGAGATTCCTGTCTGCGCGATGGATGCGCTTGAATCTTTTGTGTTGGAGCATATGCCGGATATCGCTGTGCTGGCGACACCGCGCCGTGCGGCACAGGCGATTCTGGACCGGCTGTATCAGTCCGGTATCCGTGCGGTCTGGAATTTCGCACCGACCGATTTGACGCATCCGGATGACATGCTCGTTGTCAACGTCCACCTGACGGACAGCCTGCAGACGCTGACATACCACATGGCGCACCGAAACGAAGAGCAGAAGTAATTCATAGGGAACCGAAGGCGCATCGCATGGAGAATTTCGTGCGATGCTGCCCTGCTATTTTGGAGGAAACAGAATGAGTGATCCTTATCAGGCGAAAATGCGTCAGCCGAAAGGGCGGTCTGAACGCCTGATTCAAGAGGAGCAGCGGCGGTCATCGACCACCGGCGGCAAGAGCGTCACGAAAAAGAAAACGGCAGCAAAGAAGCGCCGCAGCACGGGGAAAAACAAACGCAGGGGCAAGAAGAACCGCTCACATTCGTTTGTGTGGTTTCTGGTCGCGCTGCTGTCGCTTGCCGGAACGCTCGTGCTGCTGCTGATTGCCTCGCCGCAGATGTTCGGCATGAAATTGTCCGGTCTGCCGACGCTTGCCTTTGTCAACGGCAGCGTTATTCAGTATGACGAAAGCCGCATTGAGAGCTTTGAAGAGGCAACGGCGCTTGTCAACACCGACCGCATTTTCCCGGGCGTTTCGATTGACGGCATCGATGTTGGCGGCATGACGTGCGAGGAGGCGGAAGCGGCGCTGGGCAAGAGCAGCGTAGACACGAGCAGCGTCAATCTGCACGTGCAGGCAGATGCATACAGCTACGATATCACCGGCGCGGACGTGCCGTTGTATCGCAACATCAGCGAGATTGTGCAGATTGCCTATGCGGCAGGGCGCGGCAATACGACCGCTATCCGCGGCACGGGCAGAACACCGCTGAGCGAGCGCGTTGCATCGATTCGGTTGCTGAGCAGTCAGCCGCTTGCGTTGCAGACGGAAATCACCTATGACCATGAGACGGTACGGCGGATTGCCGAGAATATTGCGGCGGACGTGACCTGCTCGCCGGTGAACGCGACGGTCGAATCGTTCGATGCAGACACGAAGCAGTTCACCTTCAACAGCGACATTTCCGGCGCCTATCTTGATGCCGATGAGGCGTATCAGACGCTGGTCAGCTACCTTGATGCCGGACATTATACGGCATCGCTGACGCTGTATTCTGAAACCGTGCTGGCGGATGTGACGACATCGCAGATTGTGGGTAAGTTCGGCAAAATATCGTCCTACACCACGACCACCACGAGCAATGCCAATCGCAATACGAACATCCAGCTCTCCTGCGAGGCGATTAACGGCATCAAGGTCGCACCGGGCGAGACGTTCTCCTTCAATGCTGCGACAGGTCAGCGCACATCGGAAAAGGGCTATAAGGAAGCAACGGCCATTTCCGGCGGACAGAACGTGCCCGAGGTCGGCGGCGGCGTATGCCAGACGAGTTCGACGCTCTTCAACGCTGTGGCGCGCGCGAACCTTGAAATCGTCTACCGCAGTCCGCACGCATGGCCGAGCAGCTACGTGCCGAAGGGCATGGACGCGACGGTCAACTGGCCGAATCTTGACTTTAAGTTCAAGAACGACACCGAATGGCCGATTTTCATCGTGGCGAAGTATTCCAACAAGAAGTGCACGGTTGAGATCTACGGCATGCTGATGGAGGATGGCATCACGATTGATTTGGAAAGCACGGTCACCAGGACGATTGAACCGTCGAACGAAATCAAGTACGTGCAGAATTCGAGCCTTCCGTCCGGCACACAGCAGACGACCGTCAAGAAGCGTACAGGCTACGTCGTCGAAACCTACCAGATATGGTATCAGAATGGCACGGAAATCGACCGCAAGCTTCTGTGTACATCGACCTATAAGGCGTATCAGGAGACAGTCGAGTATAACTAATGCGAAAGGGGAGGCACGGCATGCAGCGCGAAAAGCTCAAAAGAGTGTGGGACATCCTGCTGAAGCTCTATTGGGTTGCGCTGCTTGTCGCGGTTGTCCAATTTCTGTGGTCAGCCGGCACGGAGCAGTATACGGCGTCGCCGACAACCTATTATCAGGCGGCGAAGCGGACGATTGCGCCGGATACGACGGCTGAGCTGACAGACGAAGCACTGATGGCGGAAGCAACGGCGAACAGAGAAGAAGTGTCGAAGACACCAATGGCGGAAACAACGGCGCATACAGAAGAAGTGTCGAAGACACCGAAGAGAGAAGATGCGTCGAAGACGCTGCCGCCGATATGGACGATTCCGCCGGATTCGGTCGTGAATCAGGGGGATGCGGCTGCACTCGATGCACTGCCCGGCGTTGGTCCGACGATTGCGGAAAGAATCATCGAGTACCGCGAGGAGCATGGGAATTTCGTGTATCCTGAGGATTTGCTCGGCGTCAAGGGCATCGGACAGACCAAGATGACGGTCATTGTCGAGTTGCTTCAGGCAGAAGGGGAAACGTCTGAGGAGAAGGAGGAGTAAGCGTGGATTCGGAAATGCTGCATACCGTGCTTCAGATGCTCGGCATGGGTCTGGGCGCCATCGTGCTGCTGATGATTGTCGCGAAGGTCATGAGCATGATTCACGTTGATGCGGACATCGCCCAGAAGCAGCTTGACAGCGCCGAAGCCGATGTGACAGGCAAGCGGACGCTCGTGGAAAATGATGACGGCGCTGCGAAGACAACGTATTACATGACCTTCCAGAGGATGGACGGCAGCCGAATGGAAATGACCGTTTCCGGCGAGGATTACGGAATGGCTGCGGAAGGCGATCATGGCGTGCTCGTGACGCGCGGCGATGAGTTTGTGGTGTTCAAGCGCATGAACTGAGCGGAAGAGAAATCGGGAGAGAATTATGGCATATCAGGCATTGTACAGGCAGTGGCGCCCGAAGAACTTCTCCGGCATGGTTGCGCAGGAGGCAGTTATTTCCACGCTGCGCAATCAGGTGATGACGGGGCGCGTGGCACATGCGTACCTGTTTTGCGGAAGCCGCGGCACGGGCAAAACCTCCACCGCGAAAATTCTGGCGCGCGCCATCAACTGCGAGCATCCCGTCAACGGCGACCCGTGCGGCGAGTGCGAGTCCTGCAAGCGGCTGCTGGCGGATGAATCGATGGACGTGATGGAAATCGACGCGGCGAGCAACAACGGCGTCGATGAAATCCGCGACCTGCGCGAGACCGTCAAATATCCGCCGCAGCAGGGCAAGAAAAAGGTCTACATTATCGACGAGGTTCATATGCTGTCGACCTCGGCATTCAATGCGCTGCTCAAGACGCTCGAGGAGCCGCCGGCATATGTCGTGTTCATTCTTGCGACGACAGAGCCGCAGAAGCTGCCCGCGACTATCCTCAGCCGCTGCCAGCGCTTTGATTTTGGACGAATCCCTGCGCGGCAGATTGCAGGGCGTCTCCGTGAGGCGGTTGACGGCGCAAACGCGCAGGCGACGGACAACGCGCTGATGATGATTGCACGCGCGGCAGAAGGCGGCATGCGCGATGCGTTGTCGATTCTGGATATGTGCCTGGGATACTCCGAAAATGTGACGGAGGAGCTTGTGCGCAGCGTCCTCGGCACGAGCGACAGAAGCTTTCTGTTCCGGTTTGCAGAGGCGATGTCGAAGGAGGACGCATCCGGCGTGATGCGCATGATTGACGAGCTGATGCGTGCCGGCCGCGAACCGATGGTGTTCGCCAAGGATGTCAGCCAGCATTTGCGGTCGCTGCTGATTGCCAAGTGCAGTCCGGAAGATTTGACGGTGCTGCTTGACCTGACGAGGGAAGATGCGCTGGAATACGAAAGGCAGGCGGAGCAGCTTTCGACAACGCGGCTGATGCAGATGCTCGAGCTGTTCATGCATGTCGAGACGGATTTGCGATGGTCGTCCTCGCCGCGCATTGTGCTGGAAAATGCGGCGCTCAAGAGCTGCCTGAGAACGGAAGAGGCGGATACAGCGGCGCTGAATGAACGGATTGCATCGCTTGAAAAGCAGCTGTCAGACTTGCAGGAAAAGCTCAAGAGTGGCGAATTTGCTCCGGCACAGCCGCAGAAAAGGGCAGCCAAGCCGCAGGAAAGCCGCAAGGAACCGGAAAAGCCTGCCGCACCGCCTGTCATGACGCCGACCGGCAAGACGGACGCAGAGGCATGGAAGGAAGCCATGAATCTTCTCAAGCGCTCTGACCCGGGCACATATGCGATGCTCACGATGGGGAAGTACGCCGGATGCGCCGGAAGTGTTTATCGCTGGGAGGCACCGACAGGGCAGGAATTCTATGTAGCACTGCTCAATAATGAGAAGAAGAAGAGCAACGTCACCGAAGCGCTTACGCAGGCATCTGGCATGGCGTGCACCTTCGAGGCAATCGCTCATGTAGAAGAGAAAAAAACGGACGATGGCGATGCGGCGTTTGTCAATGAGTTGGAAAACGTGTTCGGCAAAGCAAATACCATCGTACAGGAGAAAATCAAGGGCTGAATGTTGTAAAAGAAGAACCTCGCGGTGCGTTAAAAATGGCGTGCTGCGAGGCTTTTTCGATTTGATAAAATTTGCGACCATCAAAGACAAGAATGACAAAAAATCTACAAAATTATTTTCGACAGCAGGAAATAAGGAGGTACATGTAGAATAAGGGAAGTTGGGTTAAGTTGTAACATACGCTTTCCAAACCCAAAGCGAGTGGAATTCCTTAACGATGGAGGGAGATATTATCATGAGTGAGCAGAACCTGAAGCAGGTGCTTGCCAAAAAGCAAAGCATTCTGCAGGGAGACGCGGAACGGATTGCCAAGCAGCGTGCAGCAGGAAAGCTGACCGCTCGCGAGAGAGTCGCCAAGATGCTCGATGCAGGCTCTTTCGTGGAGACAGATGCTCTGCTGAGCTGCAACGGTGATTATGCAGGCGTCGTGACCGGTTACGGCACGGTGCAGGATCGCCCGGTTTATGTATTTGCACAGGATTTCACGGTTCATGGCGGTGCCATGGGCAAGATGCAGGCGCAGAAAATCACGAAGGTGCTTGATCTGGCGCAGAAGACCGGCGCACCTGTGCTGGCCTTGTGCGACAGCGCCGGCGTTCGCATCGACGAGGGCGCGGAGGCCATGAATGCCTATGCGTCTGTTTTCACGCGTCTGGCGAAGCTCAGCGGCGTTGTGCCGGTCGTTGCACTGGTGCTGGGTCCTGTGGTCGGCGGCGCGGCGATGATCGCGCAGCTGGCTGATGTGACCATTCAGGCGGAAACCGTCGGTCAGCTGATGGTGTACGGCCCGCAGGTCATGTGCGCCATGTCCGGCAAGGCAGTCGATGCAAAGGCTGTCGGCGGCGCCAAGACGATGGCGGCACAGGGCGGAGTCGCGCTGACCGCGAAGGACGAGGATGAGGCTATCGCGCTGGCCGTGCAGGTGCTTGACTATCTGCCTGGCTGCAATGCGGAGGATGCCGAAATCGTTGAGACGGATGACATGAACCGCGTTCTGCCGGTGCTTGATCCTGCGGATGCGGACAGCGTGCTGGCTGCAATGGCGGATGGCGGCGCTTATGTCGAGCTCTACAAGGATTACGGCAAGGAAGTCCGCGTTGCGCTGACGCGTCTGGGCGGTCGCCCGGTCGGTCTGGTTGTCAGCAATGCGAAGGTCAATGACGGCATGCTGACGGCGCAGTCCGCAAGCAAGGCGGCACGCTTTATTCGCCTGTGCGACTGCTACAGCCTGCCTGTTGTGTCCATGATCAACAGCAAGGGCGTTGCGGTTCCGGCTGTGGATGAGCAGGCGAGCGTCATGAAGGCAACGACGCAGCTGCTGTACGCGTATGCCGAGGCGACAACCGCGAAGGTGTCCGTCGTGATGGGCAACGCCATCGGTCAGGCTTATGTCGCGATGGGCGGCAAGAGCAGCGCAGATGTGACCTATGCATGGCCGGGCAGCGTGATTTCCGCGCTGACGCCCGAAGCCGCCGTGCAGGTGCTCTATGCTGACGAGCTGAAGAAGGACAAGAAGCCGGCGCTCGAAAGCCGCGCGGCCCTGCAGGAGAAGTTCGCTGAAGACGTTGCGGACGGTGTGGCTGCTGCCGCTGCCGGCATGGTCGATGACGTGGTTGACCCGGCGGAAACCCGCAAGCTCGCGATTGCGGCGCTGGAGATGCTCGCCTCGAAGCGCGAATCCAATCCCCCGAAGAAGCATGGCAACCTGCCGCTTTAATTGAGGAAAGGAACGTGTTGATATGGGCTTTTGGAATAATCTGGGCTTCGGCCTGATTGTGACGCTGATCGGCATGCTGACCGTTTTCTTCGGTCTGATTATCCTGATCGCGCTGATCAAGGTGATGGAAAAAGCCACTGCCAATCTGGGCAAGAAGAAGGCGGCGCCCGCGAAGGCTGCCGAGGCTGCTCCCGTGGCGGAACCGGCAGTGGAAGAGGTGCCCGTGACGGATGACAGCGAGCTGGTTGCTGTGATTTCCGCTGCCGTCGCGATGATGATGGAGGATGGCAGCGCCTTCACGGTGCGCCGCGTCCGCCGCGTATCGAATGCACCTGCCTGGCAGAAGGCTGGCCGCGAGGAGCAGGTCTACAGCCGCTTCTGATTTCTGAATCATCAACTGATGCAATCAATAATTTGACGAAATTGAAATAGGAGGAATCCCTTCATGCGTACCTTCAATATTACTGTCAATGGTCAGACCTACGTGGTGGATGTTGAGGAAGTCGGCGGCGCTGTGGCGGCTGCCCCTGTTCGTGCGGCTGCACCCGTTGCGGCTGCTCCTGCTGCCGCACCGAAGGCTGCTGCGCCCAAGGCGGCTGCTGCACCCGTGGCAGGCGAGGCTGTGACCTCTCCTATGCCCGGCAACATCCTTGACGTTAAGGTCAAGGTGGGCGATGTCATCAAGGCCGGCACGGTTGTGTGCGTGCTGGAAGCCATGAAGATGGAAAACGAGATTCCGGCTCCCAAGGACGGCAAGGTTGTGCAGGTGGCTGTGACCAAGGGCGCGACCGTTGAAGCCGGTGCGACGCTGGTTGTGCTGGCGTAATTGTCCGCGAGATCCTGAAGGAAAGTGAGCTGATATCATGGGAATCAATGTGGGCGAAACCCTCATGGGCCTCGTCACGACATCTGGTATTTATCAGTATATTACCAATCCGCTCGCGCTCATCATGGTCGGCATTGCCTGCGTGCTGCTGTATCTGGCAATTGTCAAGCAGTTTGAGCCGCTGCTGCTCCTGCCGATTGCGTTCGGCATGCTGCTGACGAACCTGCTGGGCAGCGACATGTTCCATGAGGAGCTGTTCGCCGGCGGACATGTCAACTGGGCGCTGTTCGGCGGTGCCGTGCTGATTGACGGCAACAGCTTTGTTGATTCGGCGCTGTACATGGTTAACGCAGCCGGTCAGATTCTGGACGCAAACGGCAGTGTCATCGGTCATTTTGTCAACTCCGTGACGGTTGACAGCGCATCGACGCTTGTGCCGTATGCTGATATTCTTGCGCAGTTCGCTGCGAACGGCAACTCCGCCTCCGTTATTCTGGAGGATGCATTCCTGAGCGGCGGCGCTGCCTATGCTGCCAACGGTGTGATGCTGGCGACCGCAGGTCGGACGATTTCCGGCGGCCTGCTGGACTACCTGTATCTGGGCGTTAAGCTGGGCATTTATCCGTGCCTGATCTTCATGGGTGTTGGCGCGGGCACCGACTTCGGTCCGCTGATTTCCAACCCCAAGACGCTTCTGCTCGGTGCGGCGGCGCAGCTGGGCATCTTCATGACGTTCATCTTCGCCTATGCGGTGTTCGGCTTCACGGCTGCTGAATCGGGCGCAATCGGCATCATCGGCGGCGCTGACGGTCCGACGGCTATTTGGCTGACTGGCAAGCTCGCGCCGCACCTCCTTGGACCGATTGCAGTCGCTGCGTACTCCTACATGGCGCTGGTGCCTGTCATCCAGCCGCCGATTATGCGCGCCCTGACCACCGAGAAGGAACGCAAGATCGTCATGGAGCAGCTCAAGCCTGCCACGAAGACGCAAAAGATCCTGTTCCCGATCGTTGTTACCATTCTCGTTGCGCTCCTGCTGCCGTCTGCAGCTTCGCTGGTCGGCGCACTGATGCTGGGCAACCTCGTCAAGGAATGCGGCGTTGCAGAGCGTCTGAACAAGACCATGCAGAATGAATTGATGAACATCGTCACGATCTTCCTGGGCATCACGGTCGGTGCGACGGCTACCGCTTCCACCTTCCTGACTGTCCGCACGATCGAGATCATCGCGATGGGCGTTGTTGCCTTCGGTATGGGCACGGCCGGCGGCGTGCTGCTTGCTAAGCTGATGAATGTCCTCAGCGGCGGCAAGATCAACCCGCTGATCGGTTCTGCCGGCGTGTCCGCAGTCCCGATGGCTGCGCGTGTTTCGCAGCGTGAAGGTCAGAAGGCAAATCCTGCAAACTTCCTGCTGATGCACGCCATGGGTCCGAACGTTGCTGGCGTCATCGGTTCTGCCATTGCAGCCGGCGTGCTGCTGAGCATGTTCGGCGGCTGATTGTAAACAGTCAATCCCTCCGGTGTAAATCGGAACAACTGTAAGGAGGAAAATTCGTCCTATGGCTAAGGTTCAAATAACGGATACCATTCTGCGCGACGGTCACCAGTCTCAGGCCGCCACGCGGATGCGTACCGATGAAATGCTGCCCGCGTGCGAAATGCTCGACAAGGTCGGCTATTATTCCCTGGAGTGCTGGGGCGGCGCGACGTATGACGCGTGCCTTCGCTTCCTGAACGAGGACCCGTGGGATCGTCTGCGTCAGCTGCGCAAGGCGCTGCCGAACACGAAGCTGCAGATGCTGCTGCGCGGTCAGAACCTGCTTGGCTATCGTCCCTATTCCGACGACGTCGTTGATTTCTTCGTCAAGAAGGCAATCGAAAACGGCATCGATATCATCCGCTGCTTTGACGCGCTGAACGACCTGCGCAACATGCAGACGGCTGTCAATGCGACCAAGAAGTATGGCGGCACGGCGGAAATCGCCATGTCCTACACCGAATCCCCCGTGCATAACGAGGATTACTTCGTCAAGCTCGCTGTGGACATCCAGAAGATGGGCGCGGACGTGATCTGCATCAAGGATATGGCAAACCTGCTGCTGCCCTACAAGGCGTACAGCCTCGTCAAGCGTCTGAAGAAGGAAACCGATCTGCCGATCGTGCTCCATACCCACAACACGACCGGTACAGGCGACATGGTGCTGCTCAAGGCCATCGAGGCTGGCGTCGACGTCGTCGATACCTGCCTGTCTCCGCTTGGCTCCGGCACGTCTCAGCCTGCGACCGAATCCCTCGTTGCAACGCTCAAGGGCACGGAGTACGACACCGGCTTTGATCTCGATCTGCTGGCGAAGCTGGCGGAGCACTTCCGCGGCGTCGCGAACCGTCTGACCGCTGACGGCTGGCGCGATCCGTCCCGTGTGCTTGGCGTGGACGTTAAGACGCTGCAGTATCAGGTGCCGGGCGGCATGCTGTCCAACCTGATCGGTCAGCTCAAGCAGGCAAATCAGATGGATAAGTACTACGACGTGCTGGCTGAGGTGCCGCGCGTCCGCAAGGACTTCGGTTATCCGCCGCTGGTCACCCCGACCTCTCAGATTGTCGGCACCCAGGCTGTCATGAATGTGCTGGGCGGCGAACGCTACAAGATGGTGCCGAAGGAATCCAAGGATCTGCTCGCCGGTCACTATGGTCGTCTGCCGGGCAAGGTCAACGAGGATGTCCGCAAGAAGTGCATCGGCAACGAAAAGGTCATCACGACCCGCTTCGCCGACAGCATTCCGCCGGAACTCGATAAGCTGCGTGAGGAGATGCGCGAATGGTATCAGTGCGAGGAAGACGTGCTGTCCTACGCCATGTTCCCGAAGGTTGCCCCGAAGTTCTTCGAGTATCGTGCGGCAAAGCAGCTCAAGGTGGACTCCACCATGCTCGACAAGAATGACAAGACGATGCCTGTCTAATTGATGAATTCACCGGTCAGGGCAGTTGTAGTATCTCTCCCTGACCGGTTGAAAAAAATAATTAGTCATATCTATCTTGACTTTCTTGCCCTTATCGTGTATGATATAAATGCGGAGTTTTCGGGCTGTGTAGGAAGGCCTCGAATCCGTGAAATTCCAAGAAAGAAGAGGTAAGCTACAATGGATCAGTTGAATCTGAGCAAGTATGGTATTATCGGAACGACGGAAATTGTCTATAACCCCTCTTATGAACTGCTGTTTGAAGAAGAAACCAAGCCCGGTGTGGAAGGCTATGAAAAGGGTCAGGTTTCCGAGCTGGGCGCTGTGAATGTTATGACCGGCATTTATACCGGCCGCAGCCCCAAGGACAAGTACATCGTCATGGACGAGAACTCCAAGGATACTGTTTGGTGGACGTCCGACGCGTACAAGAACGACAACCATCCGATGACCGAGTCTACGTGGACCGCTGTGAAGGATCTGGCAATCAAGGAGCTGTCCAACAAGCGTCTGTTTGTTGTCGATGCCTTCTGCGGCGCGAATAAGGACACCCGCATGGCTGTCCGCTTCATCGTCGAGGTTGCATGGCAGGCTCACTTCGTCAAGAACATGTTCATCGCACCGTCCGAGGAAGAGCTCAAGAGCTTCAAGCCGGACTTCGTGGTCTACAATGCTTCCAAGGCGAAGGTGGAGAACTACAAGGAGCTCGGTCTGAACTCCGAGACCTGCGTGGCCTTCAACATCACCAGCCGTGAACAGGTGATTCTGAACACGTGGTACGGCGGCGAAATGAAGAAGGGCATGTTCTCCATGATGAACTACTACCTGCCGCTCAAGGGCATTGCTTCCATGCACTGCTCCGCCAACACCGACCTCGAGGGCAAGAACACGGCTGTCTTCTTCGGCCTGTCCGGCACCGGCAAGACGACCCTGTCCACGGATCCCAAGCGCCTGCTGATCGGCGACGACGAACACGGCTGGGACGACAACGGCGTCTTCAACTTTGAAGGCGGCTGCTATGCGAAGGTCATCAACCTCGACAAGGAATCCGAGCCTGACATCTACAACGCGATTGTCCGCAATGCGCTGCTGGAGAACGTCACGCTTGACAAGGACGGCAAGATCGATTTCAACGACAAGTCCGTGACCGAGAACACCCGCGTGTCCTACCCGATCAACCACATCAAGAATATTGTTCGTCCGGTTTCTGCTGCGCCGGCTGCAAAGAACGTCATCTTCCTGTCCGCGGACGCTTTTGGCGTGCTGCCGCCTGTGTCCATTCTGACGCCTGAGCAGACCCAGTACTACTTCCTGTCCGGCTTCACCGCGAAGCTGGCTGGCACGGAGCGCGGCATTACCGAGCCGACCCCGACCTTCTCTGCATGCTTCGGTCAGGCGTTCCTTGAGCTGCATCCGACCAAGTACGGCGAAGAGCTCGTGAAGAAGATGAAGGCGAACGGCGCGAAGGCGTATCTGGTCAACACCGGCTGGAACGGCACCGGCAAGCGCATCACCATCAAGGATACCCGCGGCATTATCGACGCGATCCTGAACGGCGACATTCTGAAGGCGCCCACGAAGACGATTCCGTACTTCAACTTCGAGGTTCCGACGGAGCTGCCGGGCGTTGATTCCAAGATTCTTGATCCTCGCGACACCTACGCCGATCCCACTGACTGGGAGAACAAGGCGAAGGATCTGGCTTCCCGCTTCCAGAAGAACTTTGTCAAGTACACCGGCAACGATGCTGGCAAGGCGCTGGTCGAAGCTGGTCCGAAGGCGTAATTCCTTCCAACTTCATGCAAATAAAAAGGATGTATCCGGCTGTTTCAGTCGGGTACATCCTTTCTTTTACGGATGTTAGCGGATATCAATGTTGCCGCTAGTGGTCGTGATGCAGCCGGTGACAGGGGCTGCGCCTGCTTTCTTTCGATCAGCAACGCTGACGTCGCCGTAGGCGGTGCGCGTGGTGAGCTGCGCGTTGGCGTCATCGGGCAGCACGATGTCGATATCGCCGGAGTTTGTGCGTCCGTTGATGGTGTTCAGCCCTTCGGCGAACCTCGCATCCAAATCACCGCAAACGCTGGAGAAGCTGAAGTCCTGTACGGTGCCGTTTAGATCGATGTCGCCGCTGGTGGTGACCGCCTTCATCGTGCGGAAGGTGCCGCGCACGTCGATGTCGCCGCTGGTGCTGCGCAGCTTCAGCTCGTCTGCGTTGGCTTTGAGGGTGATATCGCCGCTGGCAGTCGTAAGACTGAGGTGGTTGACAGGGGAGTCAAGCGCAACGTCCTGCTCGCCGGATGCGCTTGTCAGTTGGAGCTCATTGAGGACGACATTGCGCACCTCGATGTCGCCGGACGTCGTCAGGATGCTGAGGGGCTTTGAATAACTGCGCGGAATGCGGAGCGAAACGTCCCCAAGCCCGACCGAGACAGTGATGATGGGCTTGATTTTAGAGAACAGCTTGCCAAGATTCTGCCCGAAGTGCGTGGCAGTCGAAACAAAGCCGCGTGAATGATTGTCCAAATCCTGCGACAGGTTATCAAGGGATTCCTGAATTTCGTTGACTGCCTTGTCGTCATTGAAAAATGCGGACTTCTTTGCTGTGTCGAAGGAGACGCTCGTGCGCTCGCGCCTCGGCGCGTCTTCATTGCGGAGAACGGTGAGTACGCCGTTTTCGATGCTGCAGCTGAAAGCGCGCGCAGCATTCTCATCGGTAAGGATAACATGCACATCATCGTCAGACGATGGATCCACATGGACATCCTCACAGACAAGCATCAATTCGATACGCTTTATCAGGTCGGGATGGAAGGTGTATTCGGTTTGATACTCACTGTCAGCCGATTTGACTTCATCAGCCGGATTCGCTGTGTCAGCTTTCGATTCGTCGGGAATCTGTGCAGCAGCCTTCTTCGGGTACTGGTCGATGATTTCCTCCATGCCCTTGAGGCTCTGGACGACGGCGGAAATGGCATCGTCCTCGTTGATGCCGTGAGAAATCATGTCCTGATAGCGCTCCTGGCAGTTGCTCATCGTTTCGTCGTAGAGTGCCTTAACCTCATCGGTCATTTCGGTATTCTGGAAGAGCAGGTCAACAATGCGTTCAACGGTTTCATTGCTCATGGCTGCAATTCTCCTTTTCTTCATTGTAGATGTCGTGGATCTGCTGGCGGCTGATTTCAGCCCACATGAACAGGTCGGTGACAAACCGGTCGGAAAAAGTGCAATCTGTGAAAACGGGTTCATGACGGTAAGGAATAAGCTTCATGTTCATCCCTCCAAAAGCTGATCAAGCTGGCACTTGGTGTCTTTCCAGTTGTCTAAATCAGCAGCAAGCCGCTCAAGCCCGGCGTTGGTAATCGAATAGTAGCGGCGGCGCGCGCCGGATGCTTCATCGCCCCAGTAAGAGCGAATCAGCCCGGATCCCTCCAGCCGCCGGAATGCCGTATAGAGCGTTGCTTCCTTCAGCTGAACGGCGCCGTTGCTGAGCGCTGAGATTGTCTTGTTGATCTGGTAGCCGTAGCTGTCGCCGTTGGACAGGCGGCGGAGAATGATTGTATCAGTATAGCCTCTAAGCACGTCATCGGATAATGCCATGCGGTTCACCTCCTGCGGATATAGCCTGTCTTGGTACATCACCTTGACAAGTAGCATATTATCACAAGATACATCATCTGTCAAGGTATCTCGAAAAATATTTTTGATGTTCTTTTCATGTTTAACCCTTGCGGAAAAACGACGTGTGTCGTAAAATGGAAGCGGTGATGCAATGATGCATCAGAAAGCGACAGGAAAGGTAATGATTGACGTGGATAAAATTCAGATGAAAACGCCGCTGGTGGAGATGGATGGCGATGAAATGACGCGCATCCTTTGGGCGGATATCAAGGAGCTGCTGATTCAGCCGTATGTAGACCTGAAGACGGAATATTATGACCTTGGACTGCGTCACCGTGATGAAACGCGTGACCAGGTGACGGTGGACAGCGCGAATGCCACGAAGAAGTACGGCGTTGCGGTAAAGTGCGCGACCATCACCCCGAATGCGCAGCGCATGACGGAATATCACCTGCATGAGATGTGGAAGTCGCCCAACGGCACCATTCGCGCGATGCTGGATGGCACGGTCTTCCGCGCACCGATTCTTGTCAGCGGCGTTCACCCGACCGTGCGGACATGGCAGCAGCCGATTACCATAGCACGTCACGCATACGGCGATGTGTACCGCAACACGGAAATCCGCGTGCCCGGCGCAGGCAAGGCTGAGCTTGTATTCACCGGTGAGGACGGTCAGGAAATTCGCCAGACGATTTTCAATTTCAAGGGCGTCGGCATTGTGCAGGGTATCCACAACCTCGACGCGTCTATCACGTCCTTTGCACATGCCTGCTTCCAGTACGCGCTGTCCGTCAAGCAGGATTTGTGGTTCTCGACGAAGGATACCATCAGCAAGACGTACGACCATCGCTTCAAGGACATCTTCCAGGAGATTTTCGATGCGCAGTATAAGGAGAAATTCGAGCAGGCGGGCATCACGTACTTCTACACGCTGATTGACGATGCGGTGGCGCGCGTGGTGCGCAGTCACGGCGGTTTTATCTGGGCATGCAAGAATTACGACGGCGATGTCATGTCCGACATGATTGCTACGGCGTTCGGCTCGCTGGCAATGATGACATCGGTGCTCGTGTCGCCGGATGGCAAGTTCGAATATGAGGCGGCGCACGGCACGGTCACGCGGCATTACTACAAATACCTGAATGGTGAGGAGACTTCGACGAACCCGGTTGCAACCATCTTCGCATGGTCGGGCGCTCTGCGCAAGCGCGGTGAGCTGGATGAGCTGCCGGAGCTGATGCAGTTCGCCGATAAGCTGGAGAAGGCAACTATCGACACCATAGAGGAAGGCACAATGACGAAGGATTTGGCAATGCTGTGGGAAGGCTCGCCGTGTAAGGCAGTCAACAGCCGTCAGTTCCTGGAGGCCATTGCGGCGCATCTCGGCTGATTTTCACGCGGAATCTGCATGAAGGTTCCGCGTTTTAATTGTGCGGCGAAAAAGCTTGCAAAGTCTGCCTGTTCATGGTATAATACATAGTCTGAAGAGGAGGAGGTGTCCAGCATGCAGAGCATGACCGGCTACGGCAAGGCGACAGTGCAGCAGGGGGAATGGGCGCTGTGCATCGAGCTACGCAGCGTGAATCACCGCTTTCTCGATCTGTCCTTTCGGCTGCCGCGCGGCATGAGCTTCATGGAGGAAATGCTCCGCAAGCAGCTCGCACCGCTTAAGCGCGGTCATGTTGATGTCACGATGACGCTGCAGCAAACGAACGGCGCCGGCGGCACGGTGACGGTCGACACAACGCTTGCGTTGGCGTACATGAACGCCGCGAAGGAGCTTGAGCAGGCAACCGGTGCGCCGAATGATATGACGGTCAATCGCCTGATGCAGCTTGAAGGCGTGACGACCGTGACGGAGACGGCGCTTGATGAAGAAGCGCTGCTGCAGCAGGGACAAGCCGCCGCGGAGCAGGCGATGGCGCAGCTGATAACGATGCGCAATCTCGAAGGCGAACGGATGCGGGATGACCTGCTTGCGCATCTTGACGCGTCTGTCGCACTGCGCGAAAGAATTGCCGAACGTGCGCCGACGGTTGTCGATGATTATCGTCAGCGGCTGACGGAACGCCTTGCAAAGCTGCCGATTGAGCCGGTAGACCCGGCAAGGTTGGCGCAGGAGGTTGCGCTCATGGCGGATAAATGTGCTGTGGATGAGGAGCTTTCGCGCCTGAACAGCCATATTGCGCAGATGCGGAGCTATCTCAACGCGTCGGGCGAAGTCGGCAAGAAGATGGATTTCCTGATTCAGGAAATGAACCGCGAGGCGAATACCATCGGCAGCAAATGCTCGGATGCAGCCATGGCGCAATGTGTGGTCGACCTCAAGAGCGAGATCGAGAAATTGCGCGAACAGATTCAGAATGTCGTGTGAGCCAAAGGGGAAGGGTGCATGGGCGAAACAAGAAAAGGGATGCTGCTGGTCATTTCGGGCGCATCTGGAACGGGCAAGGGAACCGTCATCAAGGAGCTGATGGCGCACGATGATTCGCTTGTATTCTCGGTGAGCGCAACGACACGTTCGCCGCGTCCGGGCGAGCAGAATGGGCGCGAATACTACTTCATCAGCGAAGAGGACTTTCAGCAGCGCGTGGCGCGGGATGAGTTCATCGAGCATGCAGCGGTCTTTGCGCACCATTACGGCACGCTCCGCAGCGAAGTGACGCGCCGCCTCGAGCAGGGTCAGAATGTCGTGCTGGACATTGACGTACAGGGCGCAGAGCAGGTGCTTGCCAGAGAGAAGGACTGCGTCAGCATCTTTGTTCTTCCGCCGAGCATGGCTGAGCTTCGCCGACGGCTGGAAGGACGCGGCACGGAAACGCAGGAGCAGATTGCGCTGCGCCAATCCATCGCCGAGTCCGAAATTGCCCATAAGGACCATTACCGCTACAACGTCATCAATGATGATGTGCAGCGCTGCGCCGCGCGGATTGCCGCGATTATCGAGGCGGAACGCTTCAATACCGTCCGATATACGGTTGATGTGCCGTAACCGATTGCCTGTAAACAGTGAAGGAGGATAATCATTATGTCTATTGTTGATCCGTGCGTCCTGGATTTGCTCAAGCGTGCCGACTCCCGCTATACGCTGGTGGTTGAGGCCAGCAAGCGCGGTCGTCAGATTACTGGCGGCAGCAAGCCTTTGCTGGACAGCGAAGGCATGAAGCCGCTGAAGGCTGCCGTTGAGGAAATCAACCGCGGTCTGATTACCTATGACAAGCCAAGCGACGAAAACGAGGATGCGGACATCGATGAGCTCTGAGAAGCCTGACCTCAGCGGCAAGCATATTGTGCTGGGCGTGACAGGCGGCATCGCGGCGTACAAGAGCTGCGAAATCGTCTCCATGCTGCGCAAGCGAAAAGCGGAGGTTCGCGTCATCATGACGAAGAACGCCACGCAATTCGTGCAGCCGCTTACGTTCGAGACGTTGAGCAACGCGCCTGTGGTGACGGATACCTTCGTGCGAGAAGGCACGTGGGAGGTCGAGCACATCGCGTTGGCGAAATGGGCTGACCTCTTCCTGATTGCACCGGCGACCGCGAATATCATCGCGAAAATGGCATGCGGCATCGCGGATGACATGCTCTCGACAACCGTGCTGGCAACGAAGGCGCCTGTTCTGCTTGCGCCGGCGATGAACACCGGCATGTGGACGGCAGACGCAACGCAGCGCAACATTCGCACGTTGAAGGAACGCGCCGTTCGGCTGATTGGTCCTGACAGCGGCTTCCTCGCGTGCGGCGACAGCGGGGCAGGCAGGATGAGCGAGCCTGCGGCGATTGTTGACGCTGTGACAGAACTGCTCGGCAGAACGCAGGATTTCGCCGGATTGCGCGTCATGGTGACGGCAGGCGCAACGCGTGAGCGGCTCGACCCGGTGCGCTATATGACGAACGACTCGTCCGGCAAGATGGGTTTTTCGCTTGCTGCTGCGGCGAAGGAACGCGGCGCGGAGGTGCTTGTCATTGCAGGACACACAACCGCCTCAGAGCCGGAGGACGTCACCATACAGCGTGTCGACAGCACGCAGGAGCTCTACGAGGCCGTATTGACCGCTGCTGCCACGCAGGACGTTGTCATTCAGGCAGCGGCTCCGGCAGACTACCGCTTTGCCGTGACCTATCCGCAGAAGCACAAGAAGGCGCATGACGGTCAGCCGTTCATGGTGGAGTTGTTAGAAAATCCTGACATTGCTGCGGCGCTCGGCGAACGGAAACGCGATGGGCAGACGCTCGTCGGCTTTGCGGCAGAAACGGATAATCTGCTGGAAAATGCCCGCAGAAAGCTCGCTCGCAAAAATCTTGACCTGATAGTCCTCAATGACGTGAGTCAGCCGGGCGCAGGCTTCAATGTCGATACGAATATCGCGACGCTGATTACCCCCGATTCGCAGACGGAATATCCGTTGCGGACGAAGCGGCAGCTTGCAGATGATATTCTCGACAAAATCCTTCAAATCCGCACAAGATAAAATTAACCGCGCACGATGATATGTACCTCCAAATACTGGACATCCGGTATCAGAGTACATGTCACCGTGCGCGGCTTTCTTATTCGTCGCGGTATTTCGTCATCATGGCTTTGAATAGCTCCTGCGTGGACGGCGGCGTGAAGGTAATCGCGTTTGCACCGGCCTCGATGGTCGCGGCGATGGTATCCGGCTTATTGCCGCCGGTCGCGATGATGGGGAAGTCCGGATATTCTGCGCGGATTTTGCGGACAATATCGGGCGTACTGGCACCGCCGGCAACGTTCAGGATGGACGCACCGGCGGCGATGCGCTGGGCAATATCCGTCTGGGCGTCAATGACGGTGATGATGGCGGGAATGTCAACCGCCTTGGCAACGGCAAGCAGATTCAGGTTGGAAACCGGTGCATTGAGCACGACACCCATCGCGCCCTGCGCCTCGGCATCTTTTGCAAGCGACACCGTGCGAATGCCCTGCGTGGTGCCGCCGCCGACGCCGCAGAAGACGGGAATATACGACGCCTTGATGATCGCATCGCTGATGGACTGCTGCGGCGTAAACGGATAGACGGCAAACACGGCATCCGCATCGCAGTTCTTGATAATCGCCAAATCGGTTGTGAAAACAAGGCTCTTAATCCGTCTGCCGTAAATCACAATGCCGCTGGCGCTGCGGATGATGGGCGGCATTTCGAGAATATTATGACGAAGCCGGCTGTCAATTTGCGGCGGCGCCTTTTTGGTCGGCTGTTCTGTCATGAGACCTCCTTTTATTGGGGTGATTGGGGGGCTTGCGCCGTGCTGTCGGGCGTGAGCTGATCGACCTGGTCGTGAATTGCCTGCATCCGCTGGTCAAGCGAGGCGATGTCGGTCGCAACCCGCTGCAGCTCATCCGAGATATGTTCGGGAATGTGCTCCTGCGCCTTGTAGCGGAGAGAATGCTCCAGCGATGCCCAGAAATCCATGGCAATGGTGCGGATTTGCACCTCGACCGGCACGAGAATCCGCCCTTCGGAAAGGAAAACGGGAATTTCAACAATCAGGTGCAGGCTGCGGTAGCCGTTGGGCTTGGGCTCGCGGATGTAGTCCGACATGCGGATGAGCGTCACATCATCCTGGCTGACGAGCAGGTTCGCAATGGTGTACACATCCTGCACATAGGAGCAGATGACGCGGATGCCGGCGATATCCTGCAGGTTGTCGACGGCGCTCTTGATGCTGACCTCCTGATTGCGCCGCTTGAGCTTGTCCAGCATCGACTGGATGCTCTTCAGGCGGCTCTGCATGTGATGGATGGGGTTACGCCGGTGGCGCATCTGAAATTCGTCATCGAGGATTTCAAGCTTCGTCTGAATTTCGCGAATAGCGGCGGAATAGCGCGACTGGACGAGGAAAAATTCCTCAACCATGCGCTGAAATTCTTCACTGACCTGCTGCATTTGAGGCGCGTTGCTCATGCGCTTCTGCCTCCCTTTCTGATGTGTTATTGTGCTTTTCCGACGGATGGAAGGGTACGTGCACCCGGAAGGTGGAGCCTTCGCCGAGGCGCGAATCAACCTTGACCGTGCCGCCAAGCATATCGAGAATCCGCTTGACAAGGCAAAGACCCAAGCCGACGCCGTCGGACGTGCGCGAACGATCCGCCTGATAGAAGCGGTCGAAGATGCGCTGGACGGTCTGCTCATCCATGCCGATGCCGTGGTCGGTGATTTCAACCGTGGCGGTGTCGGTCGCGAAGACGCGCACCTCAATGGTTGAGTCCTCCGGCGAAAACTTGATGGCATTCTGGATGATGTTCACCCAAACGGTGCTGAGCAGGTCCTCGTCCGTGCTGAGGGTGACGCTGTCGAAATCGAGCCGCCAGGAAATGTTGCGCGGCGTCCAGGTCGGCTCAAGGCGCAGGATGACCTGCCGGAGCTGCTCATCAAGCGAAAAGGTGGAGACCGATGCGGGAGAGGATTGCTGCTCCAGTGCGGACAGACGCAACAACGTCTGCGACAGGCGCGACAGTCGGTCGCTTTCCTGTGCAATCAGCCCGACATATTCCTGCCGCTGCTCCTCGGTCAATCCGGGCATCTGCAGCAAACGGGCGAAGCCGTGAATGGAGGCAATCGGCGTTTTGAATTCGTGGCTGATGGAGCTGATGAAGTCCTTCTGCAGGTAGGACGTCTTGTTGAGCGCATCCGTCATGGCGTTGAAGGAGCGCATCAGTTCGCCGACCTCGCCGGGCAGATGACCGTCATCGAGCTTGACGGTAAAGTCACCCGCCTCGACCTTGCGTGTGGCGTTCGTGATGGCATGAATGGGCTTTGAAATCCAGAAGGAGGCAAGCGTCACCATCATGGCGAACACGGCGAGGAAACAGGTGGACGCGAATATGACGCGCGCAAACGCGATGCCGTAGCTGCTGCTGTCAGTGCCGGTGCAGATGGAGATGACGCCCGTTTTCATCTGCACATAGGTGATGGGATTGCGCCCTGACAGCGTGGCATAGGCAACCCCTGAGCGGTTCAGGTCGCGCAGAATCTTATTGGGCAGCTTGCTTATCTCGGCGTCGGTCAGAATCGTGAAGGTCAGGTCCTCCTGACCGGTCAGCGCAATCAGCTCGTCCAGCGGAAAATCCGTCTTCTGTTCCAGCTCAAGCATGTAAATGGCGGCGGCGCGTTCGCGAAGGCGGAACTCCTCCAGCAGGTTGAAGTGGGACACGAAAAATGCAAGCAGCAAACTGATGACGCTGGCTAAAATCGAGCAGATGAGCAGAACGGCAAGCATCCTGCCGCGGAAGGAGTACGGCGTTTTAAAGCGCAGCTTATCCATTTTTGACAGCCTTGTAGCCCAGACCGCGAACGGTCACGATGCTGAAATCGGGGAACACCTCGCACTTTTCGCGCAGGCGCTTGATGTGGACGTCGACCGTGCGTTCATCGCTCTGCGCGTCCATGCCCCAGATTTCGTCCATTAGCTGACGGCGCGTAAAAATTTGCATCGGGCTTGACAGCAGCTTAAAGAGCAGGAAAAACTCCTTCTTGGGCAGCACAAGCATCGTATCGCCGCGCTGAACGGTCAGCGAATCGTAATCGAGGTGCGTTTCGCCGACGGTCAGCTGATGGCTCGTCATCGCCTGCGAACGGCGGAGCAGCGCCTGCACGTGCAGCAGCAATTCATCCAGATCGATCGGCTTGGTCAGATAATCATCCGCGCCGGAGGTGAAGCCGGTGCGCTTATCCTCGATGGTGTCACGGGCGGTAACGAGCATAATCGGCAGACGTGGATATGCCTGACGCAGCTCACGTGTCAGCTCCCAGCCGTCCATGACCGGCATCATCACGTCCGCAATAACAAGATCGGGCATAACGCGGTCGATGGCGTCGAGCGCCTCCTGACCATTGTGCGCATTGACGGTCGAATAGCCGTTGAGCCCCAGAAATGCGCTCATCATCCGCAGCAGAGGCGCGTCATCCTCGACAACAAGAATCGTAAACATGTCGGAAATCCTCCTTCATCTGCTTTTATTATATCACATCGAGCGCAATGCATCAATAGGATTGAGGCGCGACGCCTTGCGTGCCGGCGCCCAGCCGAACAGGATGCCGACGGACGCGGAAAACACGAAGGCGAGCGTGATGGCGCTCATGTTGAAGCTGAAGGAGAAGCCGATGACGGCTGCGATAATCCACGACACGAGATTGCCGATGATGATGCCGATGATGCCGCCGAAGAGCGACAGCATGACGGATTCCATCAGAAACTGAATCTGGATAAGCCCCGGACGTGCGCCGAGTGCCTTGCGAAGGCCAATTTCCGTCGTGCGTTCGCTGACGGAGACGAGCATCATGTTCATGATGCCGATGCCGCCAACGAGCAGCGCAATCGATGCGATGCCGGCCAGCATGGTTGTCATCATGCCGGTAATGCTGTTCATGGTGTCCAGCAGGCTGTCGAGATTCATGAGCATGAAGGAATGGTCGCGGTAATTAAAGGCGCTGTTCAGGATTTCCTCGACCTCATCGACTGTATCGGAGGAAATGGAGGAGTCCTTCAAATACAGCGTCAGGGAACGGATGCTGCTCGTGCCAGAGAGGCGCATGGCTGCCGGATAGGGGATGATGGCAGTACCGCCATCGCCGCTGCCGGACATGGCAGACATGATATCGCTGGTGCTGGAGTCACTGAGGATGCCAACCACGGTGAAGCGCTGCCCATCAAGGATGATGGTATTGTCGAGCGGATCTTCATTGCCGAATGCGGCAGTGGCAAGCGTCTGGTCGATAACGCATACGTGGCTGTTGCGATCCATGTCCGACAGCTTGAGCGCACGTCCGCGTGCAATCAGGTCATCCTGCGAATCGAAGTAATAGCTGCTGCGTCCGTCTACCGTGACATCTTCAATCAGCAGCCCTGTCTGTGCGGCGTAAGTGGAAATGGAGACGTTCGGGTCAACGCCGGCAACGTTGTCAAGCGCCTCGATGCGCGATAGATCCGCTTCGTTCAGCCCCTTCTTGATGTTCGTGCCGTAGATGGTGACGCTGACCTTGCCTGCGCCGAGCGCTGAAAACTGGCTCGTGATTTCATTCGTTGCGCTGCTGACGGTCGTAATCAGCGCGATAATGGCTGTCACGCCGATAATAATGCCAAGCATGGTCAGGAAGGTGCGCATTTTATTGCCGCAGATGTTTTTCCATGACATGCGGATGCTTTCCTTAAGCATCTTCCGGATCCCCCTCGCTGATCTCGCCGTCCAGAATGCGGACAATCCGCTTGGCGTGGCGGGCAATGTCGATGTCGTGCGTAATCATGATGATGGTGCGTCCCTCGTCGTTCAGGTCGTGGAAAAGGCTCATGACCTGCCTGCCTGTCGCACGGTCAAGCGCGCCCGTCGGCTCGTCAGCCAGCAGAATGGACGGATTGTTGGCAATCGCGCGCGCAATCGCCACGCGCTGCTGCTGTCCGCCGGAAAGCTGATTCGGGTAATGGTGCATCTTGTCCTTCAGCCCGACGCGCTCAAGCATCTGCTGGGCACGTTCGCGGCGTGCACGGGCATTCTGACCGGCGTAAATCAGTGGCAGCTCGACGTTCTCCAGCGCGTCCTGACGGGGCAGCAGCTGAAACGACTGGAAGATGAAGCCGATTTCCTTCGAGCGGACACGTGCCAGCTCTGCTTCCTTGAGCGCGGAAACGTTCCGCCCGTGCAGTTCATAGCTGCCGGAGGTCGCCGTATCCAGGCAGCCGATGATATTCATCAGGGTCGTCTTACCGGAGCCGCTGGGTCCCAGAACGGCAACAAATTCGCCTTGCTTCACCTGCAGGCTGATGCCCTTGAGCACGGTTTGCTCCTCATCGCCCATGCGGTATTTTTTGACGATATCGCGCATATCAAGGATGTGTTCTTCCATGGTGCATCCTCCTATGCCTTAATTGCCCGAGAAGGCGGGAAAGCTGTTCTTTGTCGGCACGAGCACGGTTTCGCCCGAACGGATGCCGGACACGATTTCGATGATGGTGCCGTTGCTGATGCCGAGCGTGACATCCTGCTCGACCACTTCATTGTTGCGGTCGCGGCAGTAGACAAACGGTTTGCCGTCCGAATCGTACTGAATCGCGTCAACGGACAGCGTCGTGACGTTCTGTACGCTCTTGGAAAGCACGCGGATTTCGCAGCTCAGCCCCATGACGAGGTCAGCATCCGGTTCAAGGGTGATTTTCACCTCGTAGTACGCCATGTCGCCGGACACAGTGGCTTCCTGTGCAATCTTCGCGATGGTGCCGGTGAATGTCTTGCCGGTGGACAGAATCGTCACATCCACCTCCTGTCCGACAGTAAGCGCTGGACGGTCGTATTCATCGACCATGAAGATGATTTCCGGATGGTCGTAATCCGCCACGCGGAAAATCTCCTGCCCGATGGTGATTTCATCGCCTTCCTCAATGTACAGGTTTGAGATGGTTCCGTCCATCGGGCTGCGGAGCGTATTGCCATTGGTGAGGCGCACGACGATGTCGTTCTTTTTGACCTCATCGCCTTCGCTGAAGAGAATTTCCCTGACGCTTGTTTTCGCGGTCGCCGTGACCGTCTTGCGGCTCTTGGTGCTCAGATTGCCGGAGAAGGTATAATAGGCGGAAATGTCCTGCGTGCGGGCGATTTCCTCTGTGTAGGATGATTTGCCTTCTTTGTTCATGCGGATGACGCCGAAAGCGGCAACAGCAATGACCGCAATAATAACCAGATACTTGACAGCTTTCTTCATAGGAAAGATTTCCTCCTTTTTGTTAACGCCGAGTATTATAGAGCAACCGCATGAAACGAATGTGAAGTTACAAAGAAATGAGTATGAAATATGCTGATGCGCATCAAAAAAGGAGCTGCATTTTGTACAGCTCCTTAGAGGATTATGCTTCGGTTTCCCAAGCTTGATACGATGTTTCTTCCGTCAGATACTCAATGCGCCCGTCCGTGACGCGTGTGAGCGTGCGGATAACCTCATCTGCATCCGTTTGGCGGATGAGCAGCGTAAAGCTGACGGCAGTGGTAAATTCGCTGGAGAGATGCTGAACAGGCAGCGACTTCAGCGTGTACTGCACCTTGTCCCACAGCGGATACGCCACCTCGAACAGAATCTGACACGACGGCAGCATTTCGACAACCTGCGATGCCTTGAGCGCAGCGACGGCCCCCTGTGTGTATGCGCGGACAAGTCCGCCTGCACCGAGCAGCACGCCGCCGAAATATCGCGTGACTACGCAGCAGCAGTTGACAACGCCCTGATGCTTGAGCACCTCCATCATCGGCAGTCCGGCTGTTCCACCGGGTTCACCGTCATCGGAATAGCGCATGATGCCGGCGTTCTGTCCGATGATGTAGGCATAGCAGTTGTGCGTGGCGTCCTTGTGCTTCGTGCGGATTTTCTGCAGGAAGGCCAGCGCATCCGCTTCCGTTTCACAGGGCGCACCGTAGCCGATGAAGCGGCTCTTGTTGATGACGAACTCATCGTGCGCCTCCTGTCGGAGCGTCCTGTACGGCTTCATGGCTGGCGTGCTCATGCAAGGAAGAGACGGCGGAAATTCTTCTTGCCCTTCTGAATCATCAGACCGTCAGCAGGCACATCTGCCGCGGCGATGGTCGCGTTCAGGTCCTCGACCTTCTTGTCGGCGACGAGCACGGCGCCTGCCTTCATCTGCGCGCGCGCATCGCTCTGGCTCTTGCACAGACCGGACTTGACGAGCAGCGTCGTCACGCGGCTGTCAGCGGCAAATTCATCCGCCGTCAACGTGAAGGAGGGGACATTCGCGGCGGCGGCACCGCCTGCGAACAGCGCGGACGCGGCATCGGCAGCCTTCTTTGCTTCCTCTTCGCCGTGGACGAGCTTCGTCACCTCATAGGCAAGCACCTTCTTGGCTTCGTTGATTTCGCTGCCTTGCAGTGCGCCGAGGCGATGCACCTCGTCCATCGGCAGGAACGTCAGCAGACCGAGGCATTTCTCGACATCGGCATCATCGACATTGCGCCAGTACTGGTAGAAGTCGAACGGGGAGACACGGTTCGAGTCGAGCCACAGCGCGCCCTTTTCCGTCTTGCCCATCTTCTTGCCGTCATGCGTCAGCAGCAGCTGGAACGTGCAGGCAAACGCTTTCTCGCCGTCCTTGCGACGGACAAGGTCAGCACCGCCGAGCATGTTGCTCCACTGGTCGTTGCCGCCCATTTCCAGACGGCAGCCGTACTGGTGGAAGAGCTGCAGGAAGTCGTAGGACTGCATGAGCATGTAGGTGAATTCGAGGAAGGACAGACCGTTCTCGGTTGCCATACGCGTCTTGTAGCAGTCCGCCGTGAGCATCTTGTTGACGGAGAACATCGCGCCGATATCGCGCATGAACTCGATGAAATTCAGGTTGCGCAGCCAGTCGGCATTGTTGACAATCAGCGCCTTGCCGTCGGAAAAGTCAAGGAAGCGGCTCATCTGCTGCTTGATGCACTCGACGTTGTGGTCGATGGTCTCGGTCGTCATCATCTTGCGCATATCCGCCTTGCCGGACGGGTCGCCGATCATGGCGGTGCCGCCGCCCATCAGGGCAATCGGGCGATGACCGGCGCGCTGCATGTGCGCCATGGCCATAATCGGGATGTAGTGGCCGATGTGCAGCGAATCGGCGGTCGGATCGAAGCCGACATAGAAGGTGGTTGGCTCCTTGAGCTGCTCATACAGCTCGTCCTCAAAGGTCGTCTGAGCGATGAAACCGCGTTCCTTGAGTACGTCCAAAATATGCATGGTGTTTCCTCCTTATTTTTGCAGTGACGCCGTGAAGATTTCACGGAGCGCGTTCATGCCTTGATGAATCTGGTTGATGGATGCGTTCGAGAAGTTCAGGCGGAGCGTATTCTCGTGACCGCCGTCGCAGAAGAAGTGTGTGCCGGGGACGTATGCCACGTGCTTTTCGACCGCCTGCGCAAGCAGCTCCTTCGCGTCAATGCCTTCCGGCAGCGTCACGAAGATGAACAGACCTCCCTCGGGGTGGGTGTATTGCGTGCCCTCGGGGAAGGTGGACAAGTCGTCCAGCATCGCGTTCAGCTGCGCACGGTAGCTTTCGCAGATGGATGCGATGTGGTCAGGCAGCAGCCCACGGCGCAGATACTGGTCGACAATCGCCTGCGACAGGTTGCTCGTATGGACATCGGCGGATTGCTTGCCGATGGTGCACTTGCGCAGGATGCGGCTGTCGCCTGCCATGAAGCCGACCCGCAGACCGGGACTGATGATTTTGCTGAAGGAGCCGAGGAAGACCACCCAGCCGTCCTTGTCGAACGACTTGATGGAAGGGCACGGCGTGCCGGCATAGCGCAAATCGCGATAAGGGTCGTCCTCCGCGACAACGACGCCGTATTTCGCGGCAAGCGCGGCAATGGGTGCTCTGCGCTCGGCAGACAGCGTGATGCCGGTCGGGTTCTGGAACGTCGGAATCGTGTAAAGCAGCTTCGGGTGATGCTGTCGGATGGTTTCCTCCAGCTTTTCCGGGATGATGCCGTTTTCATCGCTCTCCACCGGGATGAGCTTCGCCTGATACAGCCTCATGCACTGCATGTTTCCCAGGAACGACGGGTTTTCTACCAAGATTACGTCGCCGGGGTCAATCAGCGCCTTGCAGAGCAAATCCATGGCCTGCGTCGAACCGGTCACCGGCAGCACAGCAGGGATGCTGCACCCGAGCTGCGCCTCTGCGTAGGTGTGCAGACTTTCCACAAACGGCGGATAGCCCTCGGTTGCGCCGTACTGCAAGATACGCTTGCCGTCCTTTTGCAGGACGTCACGGGCGATTTCAGCGCACACGTCATCCGGCAGCGCTGAAGCAGCTGGATTGCCGCCGGCGAAGGAAATCATGTTCGGCTGCGCAATCATCTTGAAGATCTCGCGGATGGCGCTGCCGCTGATTGCGTCAAACCGATGCGCAAAACGCGGCGCATCAAGCTCCATCATGAACCACTCCTTTCACAAACAAAAAAACCTTCTCCGACCTAAGCCGGGGAAGGTGACAATATGCCACGGTACCACTTCCGTTTAGCTGCGATGGCAGCCCTCAGGAGGAACAAGCATTCCTCTTGCGCTGTAACCGGCGCACCGGATGCTGCCTACACACGTTTGCTTCGGCAGATGGCTCGGAGCTGTACGCCATTCCTGCGATGCATGCCTCCTTGCACCAACCGGAGGCTCTCTGCGTGCGCCGCGAAGAAGAATGACTCGTCTCCTCATTGCCCTGATGAATGCATCGTAACACCTTTTTGTGCGCTTGTCAAGTGCAAAATTTACGTCGAAGTTGCTGCTGGAATCGAAAAAGCCCTTGTCGAAAGCGCTCAGGATATGATATAATTTGAAGTGTGCGCCGATGGAAGCGCGCATGTTGTGATGTCAATCTGTAAGGAGGAAGACAACTTGACCCTGCGCGAAGCTGCGCCCATGTCCTTTGATGACGCGAGGAGAATGAATCCGCTTCAGCTGGCCTATATCGGGGATACGGTCTATGACCTGCTTGTCCGCTCGCGAATGCTGTATCGCGGCTATAATCTGCATCACTGCCATCAGGCGGCGGTGAGCATGGTGAACGCCCGTGCACAGGCGGCGGCGCTCGACCGAATCGAAGGTATGCTGACGGAAGAGGAGAGCGCGATTGTCCGCAGAGGTAGGAATACACATGCGCACCATGCGGCGCCCAAAAATCAGACACCGATCGATTATGAAGCTGCAACCGCCATGGAGGCGCTGATCGGCTATCTTTATTTGACCGGTCAGGAGGAACGGCTGCTGCAGCTGTTTCAAAAAAGTCAGGAGGTACTTTCATGCCCCGTTCAACCTTGAAGGTTGTTTTGCTCCGCCATACGCTTCAGCCGGAGGAGGTTGTCGCGCTCGGCGCACGGCTCTGCTATTCCCGTGCGACGGTCGACAGCCTTCAGCAGCGTGTTGCGCGCGATGATCAGACGGATTATGTTCACCGGATCATGTCTATGGGTCACGAGTCGGTGCTGGAGCACGCCAGCTTCACCTTCGGCATCGAGGGCGTATCGCGTGTGCTGCTTGCCCAGATTACGCGCCACCGCCTTGCCAGCTTCTCCGTGCAGAGCCAGCGTTATGTGAGCTACGAGAAGGGCTTTGGCTATATCGTTCCGCCGAAAATCGAGGCGCTCGGCGAGGAGGCTGTCGCTGAATTTGAGCGGCAGATGGACGTCATGCACCAATGGTATACGGAATGGCAGGCCAAGCTCGGAACGGGCGAAGGCGGCAACGAGGACGCACGGTTCGTGCTGCCCGGCGCATGCGAAACGCGCATGATGGTCACGATGAATGTTCGCGAATTGCGGCACTTCTTCAGCCTGCGCATGTGCAGCCGTGCCCAGTGGGAAATCCGTGAGCTTGCCACGCAGATGCATCGCCTGTGCATGGAAGTCGCACCGGCGCTGTTCGCGGATGCAGGACCCAGCTGCCTGCGCGGCGCATGTCCTGAGGGCGAAAAGTCCTGTGGACGCGCTTCGGCAATCCGCAGGGAGCGCAAGGAATGGATCGAGGCGCTCAAATCCGCCGAAGAACACGAAATCAGCAGGAACAATGATAAGAAATAATTAAAGAGGAATCAGAAAATGGCTTATTATGATCAGGCACCGTCAAAAAAACCGATGAAGAAGAACAGCTTTGGCAAGGATAAGTGGGTCGAGGAAGGCTCGGAATACCGCGGCGCACGCAAGAGCGGTAAGCCGTCCGCGGAACGCAAGAGCTACGGCGAGAAAAAGTCATTCGGCAAGGATGACCGCTTCGGTGCGAAGAAGAGCAGCTTCCGCTCCGATCGTCCGGACCGTTCCGCAAAGCCCTACGGCGACCGTAAGCCGCGCGGCGAAAAGCCCGACTTCTCCGAGCGCAAGAAGTTCAACCGCAATGACCGCTTCGACCGCCGCGAACAGTCGGTGGAGGAGCGCCGCACGCCATCTTACCGCGATGCGGAATACAAGCCGGTCAATCGCCCGATGAATCCGGCAATTCCGGCGCCTGTTGAAGAGGATATGGTGCAGGAGAACCTTCTGGCAGGCCGCAACCCGATTCGCGAGGCGCTCAAGGCTGGACGCGATATCGAGAAGCTGCTCGTGCAGAAGGGTGAGCTGACAGGCTCCGCACGCGAAATCGTGCAGATGGCGAAGGAAGCGCACATCCCGGTGCAGGAGGTTGAGCATCAGCGCCTGAATGAGCTGGCGAAAAACCATCAGGGGATGGTGGCGTTCGCATCGGCGTACAAGTACAGCACGGTGGAGGAAATGCTTGCCGTGGCTGAGGAACGCGGCGAGCAGCCATTCCTCATCCTGCTGGACGGCATTACCGACCCGCATAATCTCGGCGCCATCATCCGTACGGCGGAATGCGTTGGTGCTCACGGCGTGATTGTGCCGGAACGCCGTGCGGTCGGGCTGACGCCTGCTGCGGTCAAGGCATCCGCAGGCGCGGTCGAGCATATCAAGGTCGCCCGAGTGGTCAACATGACGCGCGTTATTGAGAAGCTCAAGCAGCACGATATCTGGACATACGCGCTGACCATGGACGGCACGGACTACGAAAAGGTCAACTTCAGCGGCGGCGTTGCGCTGGTGGTCGGCAGCGAAGGCGAGGGCATCAGCCATCTCGTGCTGGAAAACTGCGATCAGAAGGTTTCGCTGCCGATGGCCGGTCATCTGGACAGCCTGAACGCCTCCGTTGCAGCTGGCATTGTCATGTACCGCGTGCTGTCCGGTCGCCGCGCATGAAACCGCTGCTGATTGTCGATGGCTACAATGTCATCGGCGCATGGGGCGAAGCGGAAAGAAAGGGCTGGCCGCTCGATGAGTCGCGTGACCGGCTGATGCGTCAGCTGGAGGATTACGCAGGCTTTTCGGGCGAGGAAATCGTGCTGGTTTTCGACGGCTATCAATCTGACCGGCCGCTGACGACCGAGGAGAAGCACGGTGACCTGACGCTCATATTCACCCGTCACGGCGAAACGGCGGACAGCTACATCGAGCGGCTTGCGGCGATGACGCCCAAGTACCGTTCGCTGCGCGTCGCCACGTCCGATGGGCTGGAGCAGTCACAGGTGCTCAGCAGCGGCGCTATCCGCATGACGAGCCGAGAGCTGCTGCGCGAGCTGAGGCAAATGCGCGAAAACGGTATGGCGGCGCATCAGGAGCAATCAGCCGCGGGCAGAAAAACTATTCTGTCCCGAATGCCGGAGGATGTCCGGACGCGTCTGGAGAAGCTCAGGCGCGGAGAATGAGCCGAAAGGCAAAGCAGGTGGACAAGATTGACAGACGAGAACGCAATGAATCAGGAACAGCTGAATCCTGAGCAGGTAAACGTGCCGGAGGAGCTGAACACCGAGGCGGCGCAGGCAAAGGCAGATACGCAGGGCGCAGCAGAAGAGGGAATGCTGCCCACGGCGCATACGGCGTATGAGGATATGCCGGATGAGGAGGTCATCGCGCTCTGCCGTGAGGGTGACAGTGTGGCGGTGGAATATCTGCTGAACAAGTACAAGAATTTCGTCCGTTCCAAGGCGCGCAGCTATTTTCTCATCGGCGCGGATCATGAGGATATCGTGCAGGAAGGCATGATCGGGCTTTACAAGGCAATCCGCGATTTCCGTCCGGAGAAGCTCGCCTCCTTCCGCGCTTTTGCGGAGCTGTGCATCACGCGGCAGATTATCACTGCGATTAAGACCGCAACGCGCCAGAAACATATTCCGCTCAACAGCTATGTGTCGCTCAACAAGCCCATGTACGATGACGACAGCGACAGGACGCTGCTGGATGTCTGCGCGGAAGGGCATTCGTCCAACCCTGAGGAGCTGATTATCAGCCAGGAGGATGTGCGCGGTATTCATCAGCGGATTGACGAGGTGCTGTCTGATTTGGAACAAGAGGTTCTGGCGGCGTATCTGGACGGCAAGAGCTATCAGGAGATTGCCGCGAATCTGGGGCGGCACGTCAAGAGCATCGACAACGCATTGCAGCGCGTCAAACGGAAGCTGGAGAAGTATCTGGAGGACGTTGCATCGCAGGACGACTGAAATACAGAAAATATACAGGTAAGGGGCTTGCGCTTTTTGCCGGATGTGTGTTAGAATAGATTTGAAGAAAGCGGAAGGGAGAGCCACGCCATGACAAACGCGTTCGTGTTTGCTTATTATTACGCGCTGCCGGATCAAAGCAGGGCGTAAATTGGCGTGTTTTCCTTGAAGCGAAGAGAAGCGCCCTGCTTGCCGGAATACGGCGGCGGGGCGCTTTCATATTTATGTAGTACGGAGGTATGGTAGCATGATCGTCATTCTCAGACAGGGAGCACGGCAGGAACAGATTGACCGACTCAAGAGCTTTCTCGTGAACATGGGATTGCGCATCGATGAGTCAAAGGGCGAGAACAGCACGATTCTCGGTCTTGTCGGCGACACAACGCGCGTTGACGCGGACCTGATTTCGTCTCTGGACGCGGTCGAGGCGGTGCAACGCGTTCAGGAGCCGTACAAGAAGGCGAACCGGAAGTTCCATCCGGAGGACACGCAGGTTCATTGCGGCAATGTGACAATCGGGCACGGGCTGTTTCAGGTGATTGCTGGTCCCTGCTCCGTCGAGAGCGAGGAGCAGATGATTACGGTTGCAAAGGCGGTCAAGGCGGCCGGAGCAACACTGCTGCGCGGCGGCGCGTTCAAGCCGCGGACGAGCCCCTACGCATTTCAGGGGTTGCATGAGGACGGGCTGAAGCTGCTGCTCAAGGCAAAGGAAGCAACAGGGCTTCCGGTCGTGACGGAAATCATGGATGCATCGCATCTGCCGCTGTTCGAGGACGTTGACGTCATTCAGGTCGGTGCGAGGAACATGCAGAATTTTGAACTCCTGAAGGTGCTCGGCAGGACGAAGAAGCCGATCCTGCTCAAGCGCGGACTTGCCAGCACCATTCAGGAGTGGCTGATGAGCGCCGAGTACATCATGGCTGGCGGCAATGATCAGGTCATCCTCTGCGAGCGCGGCATCCGCACCTATGAGACCGCGACGCGCAACACGCTTGATCTTTCGTGCATTCCGGTGCTGCGCGAAAAGACGCATCTGCCCATCATTGTTGACCCGAGCCACGCGACCGGCGTCGCACGTCTTGTGAAGCCCATGGCGCTCGCTGCCACCGCGGCAGGCGCTGACGGCTTGATGATTGAGGTGCACAATGACCCGAAGCACGCCCTGTGTGATGGCGCACAGTCGCTCACACCGGATGAATTTGCGGACGTGATGCGCCGCGTGAAGGGCATCCGCACGGTTGTCCAGGGATAAATTGCTGCATGAGCGGCAGAAGGTATGGCGAGGGTACATCAGCAGTCTTTCAGGGAACCTATGCTCATTTCCTGCTTTTTGCCTTTACAATTCTCCTAAATCGGAGTATAATGCTCGCCGGATGATTTTTTTCATCCGGAAAGAGAGGAAGCTCTGTGAAGGATTTGACTGTTGGGAAACCAGGCAAGGTTCTGCTGGCTTACTCACTGCCGCTGTTCGGCAGCATCATCTTTCAGCAACTGTATAACATCGCAGACAGCTTCGTGGCCGGGCGCTATGAGGGCACCGAAGCCTTGGCGGCGGTCGGCAACAGCTCTGAAATTACGCTGATTTTCATCGCCATCGCGTTCGGCTGCAACATTGGCACTTCGGTCGTGACGGCGAATCTCTTCGGGCAGAAGAATCTGCGAGAGGTGCACACCTGTGTTACGACATCGCTGATTTTCTCCGGCGTCCTTGCCATCATTCTGACGGCGGTCGGACTTGCAGGCGCCCAATGGATGCTCGAAATGCTTGATACGCCGCCGGAAACTATGCCGGACTCGCTTGCGTACATCCAGATTTACCTGCTCAGCTATGTCTTCCTGATGCTCTATCAGGTCGCAACGGGCATTTTCTCCGCGCTGGGTGATTCGCAGACGCCGTTCTGGTTCCTCGCAGTCTCCTCGCTTTCCAACATCTTCGTAGACATCGTGTTCGTCCGTGATTTCCATATGGGTGTGCCGGGCGTGGCATGGGCGACGTTCCTGTGCCAGTCCATCAGCGGCATTGCCGCGACGGTGGTCGTGCTGATGAAGGTGCATAAGATGGTCGGCAGCGAAAAGTACCAGCTGTTCTCCGGTGCACTGCTCAAGAAGATGCTGGTCATCGCCATTCCGAGCGCCATCCAGCAGAGCTTCATCAGCGTCGGCAACATACTCGTGCAATATGTCATCAACGGCTTTGGCACAGCGTGCATGGGCGGCTATACCGCGGCAATTAAGCTCAACAACATGTTCGTGACCTCGGTAACGGCGCTGGGCAACGGCATGAGCAACTACACGAGCCAGAACCTCGGCGCTGGCGAAAAGAAGCGCGTCCGCCAAGGCTGCCGGAGCGGTCTGATCATCGGGGTTGCGATGGGTGCGTGCTTCGCGGTGATTTTCCGCGTGTTTGCGCGTCCGCTGATTCTTGCATTTATCAGTGACGGAAACGTCGATGCGGTCGAGGTCGGCGTCAATTTTCTGAATATCGTCACGCCGTTCTACGCGCTCCTGTCCGTCAAGCTGATCATCGATGGCGTTCAGCGCGGTGCAGCGCGGATGGTGCAATTCATGATTGCGACGCTGACGGATCTCGTTCTTCGCGTGGTGTTGTCATTTACGCTTTCACCGATATTTGGCATCAATGGCGTTTGGTACTCCTGGCCGATTGGCTGGGTCATCGGCATCGGCATTTCCGTCTGCTTCTATCTGACGTGGGCAGTAAAGCTGACCGCAAAGCCGGAAAAGAATGCCGCATAAAAAAGAGAAGCCGCTTGCATTTGATATGTCCCCCCAATACCGGGTATCCAGCATTGAGGGGACATGTCATTTCGCAGGCGGTTTCTTTTTCGTTGGCGATGGTCAGTTGTTGCAGGCGCTTTCAAATGCTTCGATGAATTCCGGGCAGGACCAGACGCCGCATGCAGCGAGCTTGTCATTCTTGACAGCCATCTGCACGACGAGTCCGTTATCCAGTTCAATCAGCAGAGACTGCGAAGCACTCAGCGAGCCGCTGCTCTCATAGGTTGCGTTGTTCAGCAGGGTGGACAGCAGCTGTTTGCAGACGGACGCATCGGAAATCGTGCCGACGTCGCTCAGCTCCATAGCGGACACGTGACCGCTGATTTGCAGCGTGTCGGCGAGCGATTCGGAACCCTTGAGGGCGCTGCCGTTGAAGCTGACGCGCTGGAACAGGCGAGTGGAGCCGTCCACATCAGCCGCGACGAGCGTACCACCCATGCCGCTGATTTCGTATACCTCCGTGCCGAATGCCGCCTTATTGGACAGCACAACATCCGTGCCGGACAGGGAAGGCGTTGCGGTGAACTCGGCAATGGTACCGACGCTCGAACCAAGCAGGCTGGAAGACACACTGCGCGGCGAGGTCATCATGCGGTAATAGCGACCGTTCACGCCGATGAGCGGGAAGAAGCCATCTGTGCTTGCCGACCACAGGTTTCGGTAGCTGGGGACAGCCTTCTGCTCGGAGATTGCGACATCAGCGCCGCTCAGGTCTGCAAGGAGCAGGTCGTCGGTGACGACAGGAGCTTCGCCGCCGAGGGAGGAGGACTGAATCAGCCGCGCCTGCTTCACCTGCCTGACAACAGGCGTCAGGCACACCACCAGCGCAACGGCGGCCGCACAGGCAGTGGCAATGGACAGCACGCGGCGAGTGGGAAATGCTTTCTTTTTCGGTGTGCGCGCCTCCATGACGGCCATTTGGATACGGTGATTCAGCTCAGCACCAGCGGTCAGGTCAGCCAGGGCTGAATTGGCAATTTCGGGCAGATTGTTCAGCTGCTGCTCGAGCAGCTCATTCGGCTGATTTTTCTTCACTGGGCATTGCCTCCTTTCGTTAAAATGGATTCGAGCTTTTTGCGACCGCGGCTCAGGCGGGAGGAAATCGTCCCCTCGGGGAGATCCAGCATGACGGCGATTTCGGAAATATTCAAGCCCTGATAATAGTGCAGGAGGATGATTTCCTTGAAGGCAGAGGGCAACTGGTTGACGGCACTCATCACGGCCTGCTGATCCTCGCGGCGGGTGAAGTCATCCGGTGCGGGAATCAGCTCGAATGTCGGACCGCCCAGGATGACACGCTTGAGCCAGGAACCACGCCACATGTCACGACAGCGGTTGAGCGCAACCTTGAGCAGCCATGTCTTTTCGCTGCCGGGCTGGAGGAGCGGATGCGTTGTCATCAGGCGGACGAACACGTCCTGACAGGCATCCTCCGCCTTTTCGCGGTCGCCAAGATAGAAATAGCAGACCCTCAGGACGTCGGTCGCGTATTGCTCATAGAGCCGGGAAAAGAACGCGGGGTCATCCTTGACATCGGGGACGGGCAGATAGGTATCATCCAGTCCTTTTGATGCGCCGGAATTCTGAGCGGCACGCCGCACGGGTGATGCTGCCTGCTCCTTCATGGTGGGTTCACTCATATAACGAATCAGACCTCCGTTTCATTCCCGATAAATTAAATATTTTTCAGTCAAAATTATATCATGGATTTGATGAATCTGCAAGCAGGAGAAAGGCGATCCGTGGTAATTGTCACGAGAAACAGCAAAAGAAAAAGCACAAGTCCAATCAAGAACTTGTGCTGAAGTGGGGTTAAATGGGCTCGAACCATCGACCTTCACGATGTCAACGTGACGCTCTAACCAACTGAGCTATAACCCCTTGCGTATCGGATGACTTGCATCGTCAACAGTAAGAAGTATAGCAGAAAATAAGGTGCTTGTCAAGACCTTTTTCGCAATTTTTTATTTCCCCAAAAGTCTATTGCGAAAAATCAGAAAACGAAAGGTTAGAGGCGCCAGATTTCGGAGGCGTATTGGCGGATGGTGCGGTCGGAGGAGAACTTGCCGGCGCTGGCAACGTTGAGAAGGCACTTGCGCGCAAAGGCAAGCTCATCACGCGTGTCGCGGATGGCAGCAAGCTTTGCATCCACGTAGCTGTGGAAGTCATGCAGGATGAAGTAGTGGTCGGGCTTGTGCCAGCTTGCGCCGATCAGCAGGGAAGAGACCAGCTCCTTGATGGCGCCGTCGCTGTCGGGGAAGAGAGTGTCATCCGTCATAGCATCGAGTACGCGTGCGATGGCAGGGTCGGCGCGGTAAATTGCCTTCGGGTCGTAGCCGTTTGCCTTCAGTGCGTTGATTTCCTCTACCGTTGCGCCGAAGATGTACTCGTTCTCGATGCCTGCCTGCTCGGCAATCTCGATGTTCGCGCCGTCAAACGTGCCGAGCGTCACTGCGCCGTTGAGCATCAGCTTCATGTTGCCCGTGCCGGACGCCTCGGTGCCTGCGGGAGAAATCTGCTCGGAAATGTCGGCAGCCGGAATCAGCTTCTCCGCCCATGAGCAGTTGTAATTCTGCACGAACACGACCTTCATCAGCGGCGATACGTCGGGGTCGTTGTTCACGATGTCGGCGATCATGTTGATCAGGTGGATAACCGCCTTCGCACGCGCATAGCCCGGCGCCGATTTTGCACCGAAAATAAAGGCTGTCGGCGTAAAGTCGGTCAGCGTGCCGTCCTTCAGGCCGTAGTAGAGGTGCAGGATGGACATCGCGTTCATGAGCTGGCGCTTGTACTCGTGCAGGCGCTTAATCTGGATGTCGAACACCATATTCGGGTCGAGCTTGATGCCCTCGCGCTTCTCGATTTCGGCGGCAAGCTGCGCCTTCTTCGCCTGCTTAACGGCGATGAACTCACGGCACAGGTCATCGTTGATGAGCGGCTTGAGCTTCTCGAGCTGATCGAGGTCGGTCAGGAAGCCGTTGCCGATGTGCTTGGCGATGAGCGCGGTCAGCTCTGGATTGCACAGTCCCAGCCAGCGGCGCTGCGTGATGCCGTTCGTCTTGTTCTGGAAGCGCTCCGGATACAGCGCGTACCAGTCCGCAAACACGTCCTTCTTGAGGATTTCAGAGTGAATTGCGGCGACGCCGTTCGTGGCGACACAGGCATATACGGCGAGCTGCGCCATGTGTACCTGATGATTCCAGATGATGCAGCGCGTGGGCTTGACTTCGGCGTTCAGCGCTTTCATGTCTGATTTGAATTTTCTGTCAATTTGCCGAATAATGGCCACAATGTCCGGGCAGACGCTTGCCAGCAACGTCAAATCCCATTTTTCAAGCGCTTCCTGCATGACGGTGTGGTTTGTGTACGCAAACACGTTCCGCGCGATTTCAAACGCTGCCTCGAACGTGAAGTCATCCGCCATCAGCAGACGAATCAGCTCCGGAATTGCCATAACGGGGTGCGTGTCGTTGAGCTGCACGGCGTACTCGTCTGCAAAATACGCGTAATCATCGCCGTGACGCAGCTTATAGGCGCGGAGCATGTCCTGCAGGGACGCGCTGACGAGCACATATTGCTGCTTGATGCGCATCTGCTTGCCTTCGCGACGGTCGTCGTTCGGGTAAAGGAATTTCGTGATATCCTCTGCCTTGTTCTTGTCGGCAGATGCCTGCGCGTAGTGCTGGCTGTTGAATGCGGGGAAGTCGATTTCATGGAGTGATTCCGTCTGCCACAGGCGCAGCGTACCGATGTTCTTCGCGCCGTAGCCGATGATCGGCATGTCGTAGGGGACAGCGAGTACATTGCCCGTCTTCATCGGAACGACGACGGCCTGGTCAAGGCGGCGGATGCTCCATGGATCGCCGAATTTGCTCCAATCGTCCGGCTCTTCGTGCTGACAGCCGTTCACGAAGGACTGCTTGAACAGCCCGTAGCGGTAGCGCAGTCCGTAGCCCGTCAGCGGCACGTTGATGGTTGCAGCGGAATCGAGGAAGCATGCGGCAAGACGGCCAAGTCCACCGTTGCCGAACGCGTCGTCCTCAATGTCCTCCATGACGGCGATGTCGATGCCGCGCGCACGCAGCAGGGCAGACACGTCATCGAGCAGCCCGAGGCAGTACAGGTTGTTATACACCAGCCGCCCAACGAGATATTCGGCGGAAAGATAGTATGCCTGCCGGTGCGCAAGCCGCTTCTGCTCGCACTTCATCCACAGCGGCGTCAAGGCGTTCATCGCGGCGGAGGACAGCGCGTTGTGCAGCTGCACGGCGGAGGCATTTTCGAGGGTTACATGGTCGTTTTGATGCAGCAGGGACTCCGTCAGGCGGAGCAGCTCCTTAGCGTTCATCATGGGCTGATTACTCCTTTTATGCAAGTCGGTTGGATTCCTGATTCAGCGCACGAAGATGGTTGGTCAGCGCTGGCGTAATGGCGTTGGGCTTCATGCGCCATGCCCAGTTGCCGCCGACGGTGCCGGGCAGATTCATGCGCGCATCGTTGCCCAGATGCAGCACGTCCTGCATGGGAATGACAGCCATCCTGCACGGGCTCTGCAGCACGCAGCGGATAAATGCCTCGATGCCGTCATCAATCGTGTCGAAATGCAGGTAGTCCTTCGCACTCTTCAGCGTCTGTTCGTCGGCAGAGGCAAGGAAGCCGCCGGTTGTGTCGTTATCGTGCGTTCCGGTGTAGGCGACGGCGTTCTCCGTCCAGTTGGCGGGGAAGTGCATATTTTCCTTGGGGTCGCCGCCGAAACCGAAGGCAGCCACCTTCATGCCCGGATAACCGGTATAGGCAAGCAGCTTCGTGACGCGTTCGCTCTGTACGCCAAGGTCCTCGGCAATGACCTGCAGCTTCGGCAGCTCCTTCTTCAGGATGCGGAAGAGCTTCTTTCCGGGGCCGACGACCCACTTGCCGTTTCTGGCGTTCTGCGCGCCGTGCGGAATGGAGTAGTAATTCGCGAAGCCGATGAAATGGTCGATGCGCACGATGTCGTACAGGCGGCTCATGCCACGCATGCGGTCGACCCACCAGTCGTAATGGTGGAAATACAGGTACGTCCAGCGGTATAGCGGATTCCCCCAAAGCTGTCCGTCTGCGGAGAAGCAATCAGGTGGAACACCGGCGACGCGCTTCGGCACGCGGTTGCGGTCAAGCTGGAAGACCTCGGGGTGCGTCCACGCGTCGGCGCTGTCTTCGGCGACGTAAATGGGCATGTCGCCGAAAAGCTGAATCCCCTTGCCGTTGCAGTATGCTTTCAGCTCGCCCCACTGGCGGAAGAACAGAAATTGGCAGAAGACGTGATAGCGCACTTCTTCGTCCAGCGCGATGCGGTATTGCATGAGCGCTTTCTTTTTGCGGAGCTTGATGTCTGCGTCCGGCCATTGCTGCCACGCCTTGCCGTGGAAGTGCTTCTTGAGCGCAATGAACAGCGCGTAGTCCAGCACCCACTTCTCATCGCGGATGAACTGGCAGATGTCCGGCAACAGCTGCTTTTCGCTCTCCTTGAAGGCTCGGCGGAGCAGCGCCTCCTTGCTTGCGCGAGCCTCATCAAAGGCAACGCGGTCATCGCGATCGGGGACAAATTGCTCGCCCTTTTCAAGGTGGACAAGACCATCGCTGGCGAGCTTGTCGATGGAAATCAGCATCGGGTTTCCGGCGTAGACGCTGGCTGACTGGTAGGGCGATTCGCCGTAGCCGGTGGGCCCCAGCGGCAGCACCTGCCAGAGCGTCATGCCGCAGTCATGGAGAAAATCGGCGAATGCATACGCCTCTTTGCCGAGGCTGCCGATGCCGCCGGGACCAGGCAGGGAAGTGATGTGCATCAAAATCCCGCTTTGTCGCATGAAAATCAAACATCCTTTCGATTGAAAAGGTGAAAAAGGGGTCGGAGAAAAGAAAATGGAAACGTTTCCGAAAATGGAGGAATAAAATGCGGAAGCAGCTTCCGCATGGGCATTCCCCTGAAACAATTCTCTGTCTGGCTGAAAAATCCTTCTTTTCAGGCGCAGAACAGGGCAGAAGGCGCTTCATTCGATGCGCAGAATCGCGCAGGAAAGCGGCAAAAGCGCAATGCTCGATTCGCCCCAATCAGCCGTGCCGACCGTGCCAACCAGCGTGCATGTGCCGAGGGATTGCAGGTCGGCAGCGATGGTCTCCGCCTGACTGACATTGATGGCGACAGCGACCTTGCTGCCGCCGTCCGTGACCGTGTAGAGGCAGATGGCAGCATTGCCGCCGTCCAGCGCCTGCATTTCGCCTCGGGTCAGTTCCGGCGCGAGGTTGCGCAGTGCAATCAGCTGCCGATAGAAGTTCAGCAGGCTGTCGGGATCGTCCGTCTGTTCCGCAACCCCTTCCGTCAGGCGTTGTGACTGATCGGCATTGGCAGGCGCCTTGCACCATGTGCTCTCGTCGGACGACCAGACCATCGGCAGTCGCTTGTTCTCATCGATGCCGGAGCCTGACATGCCAAGCTCCTCGCCGTAGTAGACCGTCGGCACGCCGGGCATCAGCAGATACAACAGCGCGGCAGCCTTCTCGTTGCCGACCTTCGAGCGGAGCATCCCGCGCGATCGCGCCATGTCATGATTGCTCAGGAAGGGCGCATCCAGCGAATCGGGCGACGTCGCGTGCAGCCGCTGATTCCAGTCTGCCTGCAGGCTCGCCACTGTCGCGCCGCTGCCATTCAGTGCACCCTTCACGAAGCGTCCCGTGCTGTCCGCCGCAGGAAAGTTGAACAGGCTGTCAATGCCGCTTTCGTAGAGCGTCAGTATATTCGCCTCGTCCGTCCACGCTTCGCCGACAAGGTAGCAATCGGGGTCGTTTGCCTTCGCTGTGTCGCAGAGGAAGCGCATAAAATCAGCCGTTGAGGCGTTTGCACCGGTGTAGTAGCTCGTAACGGCGTCGAGACGGAATCCACCAACGCCGTGCGACTGCCAAAATGCGATGATGCTGGCAAATTCTGCACGCAGCGACGCGCTGTCGAGGTTGAAATCCGGCATATGGCTGCCGAACTGCCCCTCATACCACCAGTTGCAGCCGCTGATTTTGTGGCGGTTGGTGCCTTCCTCATTGTAGAACACGTACCAGTCGGTCGTATCGCCGGTGCGCGAGAAGAACTTGTCATCACAGGCAGCGGTGAACCACGGATGCTGGTTCGAGGAGTGGTTCAGCACAAGGTCGAGGATAACGGTGATGCCGCGCTCGGCACAGGCGGCGGTTAAGTGGTCGAAATCATCGAGCGTGCCGAAGTCGGGATCGACTGCGTAGTAGTCGGTGACGTCGTACTTATGATAGCTGGGCGATGGATGAATGGGTGTGAGCCAGATCTGCCGCACGCCCAGCGAGGCGATATAATCCAGCCGGTCAATGATGCCCTGCAAATCGCCGATACCGTCGCCGTTGGCATCGCTGAACGAGCCAACGAAGATTTCATACGTTACGCCGAGAGTGGGGGAGTCGGCAGAGGCAGGAAGCATGCCGACCATTAGCATGATGGCGAGCAATGTGGAAATAAGCTTGCGCATGATGAACACCCCCACTTTTTTGACTTGCTGTATGAATTTCATGCCTGCGGGCACGACCAGAGGGCTTTGCTGTCACCCTCTGGACTGCTTCGCAATGCACGTTTGACCCGTTTTACCCCTTCACTGAACCGCCAGTGATGCCTTCCACATAGAACTTCTGCATGATGACGAACAGAATCGAAATCGGAATGGACACAATCACACCGCCTGCGCAGAATTGCGCGAAGTAGTTATTGCGATTGACCTTGTCAACCATCGAGTAAAGCCCCAGCGCGACCGTTTTGCTGACGGATGTGCCGCTTGTCATCATCAAATCGGCAAAGACGAAGTCCATCCATGGCGTCAGGAACGAGTTGATGACCGTGTAGACGATGATGGGTTTCGACAGCGGCAGGATAATCTTCCAGAAAACGGTAAACTCGTTCGCGCCTTCCAGATAGGCGGATTCGCGCAGAGACTTGCTGACCGTGTCGAAGAATCCCTTCGCAATCAGGTAGCCCATGCCCGAGCCGGCGCTGTAGACAATCACCAGACCGGTCAGCGTGCCTGTCAGTCCGAATTCCTTCATGATGAAGTACACCGCAATCATGCTCAGGAAGCCCGGGAAGAGATTCAGGATGATTGCGACATTCATCATGGGCTTGCGTGCCTTGAAGCGCATACAGGACATGGCGTAGGCGACCATCAGCACGAACAGGGTTGAGATGACGCACGTGAAGCATGCAACAATGAACGTGTTAAGCATCCATCGCGGGAACTGGTTGACAGAATCCGGCACAAGAAGCGCCTTGTAATGGTCAAGCGTGTACGCCTTCGGGAAGAAGGTTGACAGGTTCGGTCCTTTGTCGACGCCGAAGGACGTGACAACCAGCCACAGAATCGGAATCAGCCAGAACGCCGCCAGCAGCGCCAGCACAACGTGGCGTACGGTCAGTCGGGCGAACTTCGCAGGCGTCAGGCGGTGCTTGTCGTGATTGCGGAGCGCCTCGGCACGGATGGCAGCTTCCTCGCGCGCGAGTGCCGCATGCTTCTCCTGCTCCGGCAGATGGTCGTATTTCGTTGTACTCATTGGAAGCTCTCCTCCTTATCGCCCTTAATCATGCGGCTGAAGGCAACCAGCGTCAGGATAGCGCAGACAACGAAGACGAGGATGCCGATGACGGATGCCATCTTGTAGTTGCTCTGATCCTGCGTCAGGCGATACAGCCATGTTACCAGCAGGTCAACCTCGGTGGCGTTTGCGTTTGCCATCAGCTGGTCGGATGTCGTATACACATCGCGGCTGAGCAGCCAGATGACGTTGAAGTTGTTGATGTTCGCAACGAGCGAATTGACCAGCGACGGTCCGGTAATGAAGAGGATGTACGGCATGGTGATGGATTTGAAGGACTGCCATGCGTTTGCGCCGTCAATGCGCGCCGCCTCAAGCAGCTCGGTCGGGATATTCATCAGGATGCCGGTCGCAATCAGCATCTGATAGGGGATGCCGACCCAGATGTTGATAAGAATAATCATTGGGCGCGCCCATGCCGGATGCGTCAGGAATGGAATGTAATTCGCCGTCGGAATTGCGCCGATGGAGAACAGCCAGTCCGTGATGCCAAGGTTCTTGCAGATGGTGTTGACGATGCCGAGGTCGGCGAAGAAATTGCGGACGAGCAGCAGCGAAACGAACTGCGGCACCGCCATCGCGACCATAAAGCATGTGCGCCAGAATCGCTTGCACTTCGTGTTGCGGTTGTTGATGAGCATCGCCATCAGGATGCCGCCGATATAGCATGTGAAGGTTGCCAGCACTGCCCAAATCAGCGTCCACGCCAGCACGCGCACGAACGCATACGCAAAGGAGCTGTCGGCTGTCATCGCGGTCAGCTTGCTGAAGTTGTCCAGCCCGACCCACGTGAAGAGCTTCGCCGGCGGCAGGTGATTGCGGTCGTAGTTCGTGAAGCCGATGAGAATCATGACGATGAGCGGGATGATCGTGAACAGCACGACGCCAAGCACCGGCAGCGTCAGCAGTGTGCGATAGAACTTCTGGTCAAGCGCATCGCTGAGGTCATCACGGAAGGTGTTGACGTGCTTGCCGTTCCTGGCGGTCAATTCGACCTCGCGTGCGTTGCGGATGTTGCGCATCCATAGGATAACCGCAGTGATGAGCAGCACAACGCCCAGCACGCCGAACAGCAAAATCAGGAAGGAGTTATCATAATCGTTAAACTCCATCTGCTTTGTTTCCTTGTTGTAGGCGCGAACCTGCTGCACTGTGCCGAGCGTCGAGAGCTTGCCCATGTACGGAAAGAAGAACGCGGGAAACACGTACAGAATGGCCGCCTGAACCAGGCAGATCAGGAAACCCTTCAAATACTGCTTTCTCGCAAAGCAACTGGCGCCGCATACGAGCGCGGAGAGCTTTACATAGATGTCACCATCAGCAAAGGCACGGAATGTGCCGGTGAAAAATCCTGCAATCGCCGAGAAAAACCGTGCGATGCCGGATTGCTTTTTCGTTTCGGTTAAACTCATCTGCATCTGCCTCCCTGATACTTCATAAAAAGAGAGCCGCTCCGCTCAACTGCGTGAGTAAGCGGAGCGGCAGGAAAATGCCTTGGAAGACGGATTACAGGTCGCCAGGTGCGGTGATGCCGGCAACAGCGTTGTCCAGCAGGGTCTGCAGGTCGGTATTGTCAGGATTGCCGTTGACGATGATCTTGCCCAGCGCAGCAGCCGGATCCCAATACTTGCTGCCGACGCGCTGCACGGTGGAGAAGGCAGACTGGGCAGCCAGCGCGGCGATTGCCGGAGCAGCCTGAACAGCGTCAGACGCAGCAGCATTCACGTTGGACGGACCCTGACCGCGAATCTCGAAGCGGGAAATCTGGCTCTCTTCGTTCGTCATGTACTCGGCGAAGAGCATAGCGTCGTAGACATTGGCAGAGTAGGGGTTCACGCCCACGAGCTTGAAGCCGGCGAAGGAAGCCATCTGCACCTGCTGACCAGCGACGGTGTACGTCGGCAGCTTGCAGGCAGCGTAGTTGTCGCCCCATGCTTCCTGAGCGACGGTCGCGTTCCAGGTGCCGGACACGCCGGCGATGATGGAGCCATCCTTCACGCCAGCCACGAAGGGATCGGAGTCCGCCTCACGGAAGCCGGGGTTGGAGGTGACGGCAAGCAGCGCTTCAACGACCTGCACGCCGGTAATGGCGGTGTCGGTCGCGTTCCAGTTGCAGGTGTTGGTGACGCCGTCATCCAGAACATGCATGTCCAGACCGGCACCTGCGAAGAAGGAGTAAATGTACCAGCCGTTGCTCATCGGGAAGCCGACGTACTTACCGGCGGATGCAGCCTTTTCCAGCATGGTATCGAGGGTCTGCACGTCCTCCTCGGTGAAGTATTCTTTGTTGTAGAACATGAAGTAGCCGTTGTCAGCGGTCGCCGGATAGGCGTAGAGGTTGCCGTCCGTGCCGGTCGCGGCTAGGACAGAGCCAGCTTCAGCACCGCCGTTCGCCTCGATGATGGCATCGGCGTTCTCAACGACCTGCATCAGCGCGTTGGCGTTGTACAGGGAGTTGAACTGGTCATCCGCGAACGTGAACACGTCAGCAGCCGCCTCAACGTCGTTCAGGACGCGCTTGGAGCAGTCGCCTTCGGTCTGGATATCCACGGAGATGTCATACGTCTTCTCGGGATGCGCCGCCTTGAAGTTCTCGATGACGCCGTTGATCCACTCGATGTCCTGGTTGTCGCCAACCCACACGCGCAGGGAAACGGTCTCTTCCGCAGATGCGAAGCTGCACACGGACAGCACCATCACCGCAGCAAGAACCAGAGCCAGCAGCTTTTTCATAAGAATTACCTCCTCTTCTATCTCACGCGATGACTTCGCCGTACGGACGATTCCGCCAGAGCAGAAGCTCGCGAGGATGAACAAAATCAGGCTGATGTCCGGGCGGATTCCCGAATCAGCAGCTTCGCCGGAACTGCGATGTGCCGCGGCGGCGCGTCTGATTCGAGCATCTCCATCAGCAGGTGGACGCTTTCACGGGCAATTTCGGCGATGGGCTGTTCAACCGTCGTCAGGCGCGGAATGAAGTATTTGCCCATCTCGATGCCGTCAAAGCCGATGACGCCGACATCCTCCGGCACGCGCCTGCCAATGTCTGCCAAAGCACGGATGACGCCCATTGCAACCGTGTCCGACATGCAGAAGACGGCGGTCGTGTCAGGATGCGTGGCGAAGAAGGCGCGCGTGGTGTCGTAGGCGTCCTTCAGGGAGAAGCGGCACTCAATGTAACGTTCGTCATCGAAGGGCACGTCAGCGTCGGCAAGCGCCTGCATTGCGCCAGCGTAACGCCGTGCAAAGCCATCCGTGCCGAAACGGTTGCCGCCGAACACGGCGATTTTGCGGTGACCGGCATCCAGCAGGAGCTGCATGGCGTTGTGACCCATCTGTCGCTCGTTGGTGAAAACGCTTCCTGCGCGGGCGAGCGGTGCGCCCTCCGCGTTTGCAGTGGCGAACACCATCGGCACGTCGAGCCCCTCGAGCATCTTTGCGCGGTCGTCGATGCGGCTGCCGAGAAAGATGAAGCCGCTGACGCGCTTCTCATGCCAAAGCTGTGTCGCTGCCTGAAATTCATCCGCCTTTTCATCGATAAACTCAGTCAGGAAGGCAGGCGCAAAGTCGCGTGCGTATTGCAGCATCGCTTCGGCAAGCGCGTTTAGAAACGGATTCTGCCGTCCGCGGAGAATCAGCGCAACGGTCTCGGAATCCGGCTGCTTCAGACCTCGTGCGTTTGCATTGCCGACGAAGTGGTTCGCCGCCATGACCTGTTCGACTTTTTCGCGTGTCTTCGGGCTTACATCCGGTCGATGATTCAGCACGCGAGAAACGGTCGTGATGCTGACGCCGGCGAGGTGCGCGATATCACGGATGGTACAGATTTTCAACCGCTGCGCCTCCTCCGGTTGTTTGATTGCATGTTTGCTGGAAACGATGTCGGTAACGTTTCCGGTGACTCTATGGTAGCACAACGCACCCGCAATGTCAATAGGAAAAATGACGAAAATAGCACGAAAACGTCACAAATTTTCCATTGCATAATTGAGAAGAGGACAGACCGAATCAGACAGACGAAACAGAGATGCAATTTGTTCGGAAAAGTTGTGAAAAGTTTAAAATTCCCTTGACAAGTCGGGCGGAATGTGATAAACTATTATTTGTTCGCAAGGAAAGCCCTGCGACGGAATATCTGGGTGTAGCGCAGTTTGGTAGCGTGCTTGAATGGGGTTCAAGAGGCCGGAAGTTCGAATCTTCTCACCCAGACATCGAAGCGATTGAAAAAATCGCTTCTTTTTTTGCGTTTCTAGGTGGATTTTAGTCTGATATGGTTATGATTCATGCCATGCAGTACATATTCTCGCAATCGACGCAGATGTGGGCGCATCCAGCCGCTTGCCCCTTTTCCTCCCCGAAAACCGTATTTTCGCGTATTTTCACGCCATTTCCGGGGGCAATGGGGTTATAACGGGGTTATAAAATTCGCCCGGAAACCCTTGAAATCAGGCGCTTTCGGGGACATGCCGCTGTACCGGCGGGGTTATAAATCGTGGGAATCCATCGGTGCGCGCTCATTCGGACGCGGAATCCACCTCCAAGCGGGTCAGGTAATTGACCATCTTCGCGGCGTCCGTCCGCTCCTGCTCCTTGTCCAGCTTCGTGTAGATGGCAAGAATCATGTCGGCATCGGCGTGTCCCATCCAGCTTTGCAGCGTCTTGAGCGGCACCTGCGCGTAGTAGGCTCTGGTGCAGAACTCCACGCGGAAATCGTGACAGCGGATGTTGATTTCCTTCCACGGCGGCAGCTTTCCCTCCGCCAAGAGCTGCTTCTGCGCGTTGGTCTTGCCGTACCAGCGCTTTTGGATGCCGTTGAGCTTCGTCTCCAAGAAGGCGATGTACGACGCATACTTGCAGGCGAAAGCGGACTGCGACATGATGCCGCCGTTCTCCTTGTGGCAGAACAGCCCGTGCCGCCCTTTCAGCGCCTCTTCCAGCGGAGGAAGCAGCGGCACAGTGCGGATGGCGGATGCGGTTTTGCCCTTCGTGAGCTTCGGGCGGTTGCCTTCGCTGAACGACACCGCGCCGCGGACGGCAATTGTCTTTTTCTCGAAATCCACATCGCGGTCGATGTTCAGGTGCAGCATTTCTCCCCTGCGGAAGCCGGTGTAGAGCATCACCATCGCCGCCAGCCCGAAGTCGTGCTCCTGCCATGTAGCGCGAATCAGCGCGCGTTCCCACGGCTCCAAGCAGCGGTGTCCGCCCGTTTTCTTGCATTTGGGACGCTGCACGCCCGCCATCGGATTGCGAATCAGCGCACCGTTGGATACCGCGTTCCGGAAGATGCCGTTCATAAGCGAGGCAAATTTGCGCACATAGGACGAGGAATAGCAGCTCAGCTTGTTGAAGATGGCTTGCAAGTCATTCGCGTTGATGTCGCAGATGAACCGCTTCCGCGTATGGGCGGCTGCAAAGCGAATCATGTTGGCATATTGCTTCTGCAAGGGAACGCTGCAATCAGAACGGTAAATTTCCAGCCAGTTCAGGGCGTAGTCCAGAAAGGTAATTCCTTCGAGGTCGTGGCTAAGCCCCATTTGCTCCTTCTGCTTGTACGCATCGCGGGCTTTCATTGCTTCCGCCTGCGTTTTGCCGTAAAACTGCTTGTCGTGGTACTTCACCTTGAAGTAGCCGTCTGTCCGTTGGGTTAATTTCTGACGAGGCGTTGATGTTCCTCCTTCTCAATCGCCCCGTGCTGTGTATGCTGATTCAATTGTCAAGGTGCTATGATGATCATAGCACACATTCCAGCACGGGGCAAGTACATTCTGTGAAAAATTCAGGTGACAGCAATCGGCGGCTGACCATCCGGCCAGCGCTGAAGTCCTTCCCGGTTGATGAGAATCCGGCTGCCGATGCTGAACGCTGGAAAGCCTGATTTCCGCACCAGCTTTCGCGCCGTTGGCAGGGAGATATGCAGCTCGTCTGCCAATTCCGCCATCGTCAGCGTCATCTTGGGGACGTTGCGCGCGAACGCCGCCTGATTTTCTTCCGGCTGCTCGTCCGCCGGAACGCGATTGAACATTCTTTCACCTCCGAAATGGAGACGCAGTATAGCAACATATCCGACATGCTGACACGCGGATGCTGAACCTTTTTCTGCGTCTCCTATTGTTGAAATAATTTGTTTTGCTGAATTGGATATGTCCGGTATGTCAAGCCGCGAAATGCCTTGCCGCAGCGGGGATTTCGCGACATATTCCCTGACATTCGGATGATAGAGCGCATGTCAGAGGGGCGTTTTCTCGTCCACGACCGTACAGCCGCCGAACGTCAGCTGTGCAGGCGGCGGGATTCGCTCCCAGCCATACTGCCGACCATACTTGGCGAACTTGCGGGCGTTGCGGAACTTCCGCCACCCGCTGATTTCGCCGCTGGCAATCCCGCTGTCCACGATTTCGCGGATTTCGCGCGTCTCGTAATTCTTCGGTTCATCGACAGGATGCGCCAAACACTCCCTGTAAATCTGCAAGGAACAGACCTTGTCCTGCTCGAACGTCTCGAACCATGCGTAGATGCGACCCGCCAGCGTGTCCTCCTGACAATAATCCTGCTGCTGTCTGCGCAGCGCGTCTTCGTCCTCCTTGGACAGATGCGTACTGTACGCGCCGGAGTTGTACTGCACCATGATTTCCGCCCACATCTGCTCGAAATAGTGCCGAGATTCCGCCGGATTATCAAGAATATGGCAGTCGGCTTTCGATGCATCCACCGTCACCGGGAGAAAACGCCGATTGCCGCTTCTGTCCAGCGGCAGAAAATCCATACGGTTGGTCGTGCCGGCGAACACGCTTTGCCGGGGATGATCGCCGCCGTATCGGTCATACGCCATCCGCAGAAAATCCTTGTCGCGGCTGAGGAAGGACTTGATTTCCTCGATGCTCTTGGCATTCGCCGTCGCGACCATCTCCGAAAGCTCGCAAATCCAATGCCCGTTGAGCCGATGGCAAATCTCCTTGTCGTCCAGTTTGCGGACATCGTCCGTGAACCATTCCGGCTCCATCGCCAGAAAGCGGATGAAGGTGGTTTTGCCCGCGCCCTGCCCGCCCACCAGCACCAGCATCAGCTCAAACTTGCAGCCGGGATGAAACACACGGTTCACCGCGCCGAGCATGAACGTGCGCAAGTACTTCTCGTTCGTGTCATTCACTTCCGCGCCAAGAAAATGGTGCAGCGCCACCCGGACGCGCGGCACACCATCCCAGACGAGGCCGTTCAGCCTGTCCCGCACCGGATGGAACGCCTGCGCGGTGGACACGATGTTCAGCGCTGGGTAAATCAGCTTTTCCGACCGCAGCCCATAGTGCTCTTCCAGATACAGCCGCAGGAACGAAACGTCCATGTCGTCAATCATATCGCTTTTCCGCGCCCACCAGACCGGACAGGTCATCGACATGCGCTCCTTGAACAGATTTCTGCGGATGTTTCCGGCAAAAATCGGGTCATTGGTCAGCACCGTGACAAAGTTTTGCAGTGTATTCCACACCTCGCCGCCAGCGGTGCGAGTCAGTTTCGCCTGAACGGATTGGTAGGCGGCTGTCATCTGGTCGTCCGGCATCGGCGGCGACCAGTCGATTTTCGTCGTTTCGCTCTTGTTTTTATCTCCTTGCATCGGTTATCGCGCCCACGCATCGGGGCGCTTCTTCGGATAGGAATCGTCTTGCAGCTTCGGACGCAGCTTTTCCACCACGGCTGGGCGCGCCGTCTCTGCAATGCTGCATTTCATGATTTCGTTCATCGCGGGCGACAGCAGTCGTCGCCGAACGTCGTCCGCCATCGACAGCAGCGCACTGAACACATCCTCTTTCGCTTTGCCCAGCCATGTTTCCACCACGCCGATGTAGGGAACGCCAAGCCTGCTGCCGGGCGATTTTGCCGCCCGAATGGTGCGGTCAACTCCTGCCGACGCTTTGTCCAGCGCTGTTTTGCTCACGCTTTCGCTGACGGCGTTCACGGCTTTCTCGTAGCAAATGTCCGTAACCTGCTCAATCAGCAAATCCACATCGGACAGGCGGAACAGCTTCGTATCCAGCTCGGCATCCTTCTCGGCAATCTGCGCGGTCAGGGTCTGATACTATTCTCAAATCAGCATAGCAATTCATGCCATCATGTGCTATAATAGCTCT
>CAVEOA010000014.1:0-48711 GCA_963617205.1 Alloprevotella sp.
GGCTTTCCGGTCGCCCCCTTGACCCCTTCGGGTTTCCCATAGTTGACTTGTAATGATACTTATAAAAAAGTAACATAACAAAACAACTATGGAAAAGCGCACTGCGAAGGAGTCCAGAGGGCGACCGCAAAGCCCTCTGGAAGATGGAATTTCAAATTGTTTGCTCCATGCAACAAGATTGCTATCCGACAAAGGGATTTCGCTCTGCGGAGCGAGCAGGGGCTTTCCGGTCGCCCCTGCACCCTTCGGCCATGCACATACCCAATGTCGACTTTATGTGCAAAAAATGCAGGGGCAGAAAACGGACGAAGTCCGCGATTGGAAAGCCTCTTTGAATCTGTTTTGCAAATAGCAACGATCATTGATGTGACTTGCAAAGTCCCCAAAGCTTGACATGCGCCGCCGTGCATGATATGATGAATAAAACAAGAAAGGCGGCAGCTTGGGATATGCTCAAACGAGTTCATCATCGCGGCGAGATGCTTTCTCACCTGCTGCAGTGTTTCTCCTGCATCGGGTGCTTTTTGCTCTTTTACGGCCTGATGGCGATACCGAACTGGCCGCTGCGCCATCTGTCCCGAACAACCGCGACGACGCTTCTGACGTGGTTCGCGATGGGCGGAGCAATGCTGGCAGTCTTCGGGCGGATGGAGCTTCGCTGCGGCAAGCTCAGTCAGCAGGCTGCCGGACAAATCGCCGGCGTGCTGATTACGGACGGCGTCACATTCGTTCAGCTGCAAATCATGAACGTCAATCCGAATAACAACGCGCATCTGACCCTTTTCGGCGTGGATTTCTGGTATCTGCTGCTTGCGGCATTCTTGCAGTCGCTGCTGATTTCTCTGCTCGTGCGCGCTGGCGCCCGGCTGCTGCCCCGCGTTGAAAAGCCTGCACAGGTGCTGCTGATTACCGCAGGCGACGGCGAAGCCTGCCGGCAGAAGCTGCTCAGTCAGCATGCCTTCTGGCAAATTGGCACCGTGTGCTCATGGGAAGCCCCCACGCTCAATGGGCTGCTTAAGGAACACGACACCATCATGCTCGCGCCCGACGTGCCGTATACCACGCGCATGCGGCTGATGAAGACGTGCTATCACCTGCGCAAGACGGTGCTCGTCAGCCCGAAGGTGCAGGAAATCATGCTGACGAACGCGCGTCGGCTGATTGTCGATGACATGGCGTTTCTGGAGCTGCGCGACGGCAGTATGGCGCTGTGGCAGGCCGCCGTAAAGCGTACCGCTGATGTCGTGTGCTCCTTCCTCGCGCTGGTGCTTCTCTCTCCCCTGCTGGGCGTGATTGCGCTCGCCATCCATTTCGAGGACGGCGGCAGCGTGTTCTTCCGTCAGCAGCGGCTGACGCTGGACGGGCGTACCTTCACCATCTACAAATTCCGCACGATGCGCATGGGCGATGAGCACATTTCCGCCACGCAGGACGATGAACGAATTACGCGCGTCGGGCGTGTGCTGCGGCGCTGGCGGCTCGATGAGCTGCCGCAGTTCTGGAACATCCTGCGCGGCGATATGTCCATGGTCGGACCGCGGCCAGAGATGCTGGAGAACATCCGCCGCTACAAGAGCGAGCTGCCGGAGTTCGAGTTCCGCGAGCGCATGAAGGCAGGGCTGACCGGCTACGCGCAGATTGAGGGGCGCTACAACACGTCGCCTGAGGACAAGCTGATGCTCGATTTGTTCTACATCGAGGGCTTTTCGCTCTGGACGGACGTGAAGCTGCTCCTGCGGACGCTGACGGTCCTCTTCCGCTCGGACGCAACGGCAGGCTTTCAGCCGCCTGAAAATCAGCAGCGCAAATGATCACGAGTTCCCTTCTTATTATTTATCTATTCATAAGTACATTCATCGCTAAGGAGGCAGCAATGAAAACAACACTATTGATCATGGCAGCCGGTCTCGGCAGCCGCTATGGCGGAAACAAGCAAATCGACCGCATCGGTCCGCACGGCGAAATCCTGCTGGAATACTCCATCTTCGATGCCGCGGCGGCAGGCTTTGACAAGGTCGTCTTTGTCATCAAGCGCAGCATGGCGGACACCTTCCGCGAAATGATCGGCAAAAAGCTCGAAAAGCGCATCGAGGTGGAATACGCGTTTCAGGAATACGATTCTCTGCCAGACGGGTTCGTGCCGCCGGAAGGGCGCGTCAAGCCCTATGGCACGGTTCACGCGGTGCTCGCCGCAAAGGAGCTGATTCATGAGCCGTTCGCCGTCATCAACGCGGACGACTACTACGGCAAGGACGCGTTTGTCACGATGGCAAACAGCCTGCGCACCCTGCACGGCAAAACGAATGTCGCCTCCATGGTCGCGTACCGTCTAAAGAACACAGTTTCCGAGAACGGGCACGTCACGCGCGGTGTCTGCCGCTGCAATGAGGCGCATCAGCTGCTCGCCGTGCAGGAGACGTACAAGATCAAGCCCTTCCCTGACGGCACCATCCGCGATGTCAACTTCCGCGAGGAGGGTGATGTTCTCGACAGCAACGCGCTCGTTTCCATGAACTTCTGGGGTCTGACGCCATGGTTCTTCGATGTCGCCGCGCGCGATTTTGCCGCCTTCCTTCGCAAGGACGAGGGCGACCCGATGAAGAAGGAATTTGTCCTACCGACCGAAATCGACAGCCTGATGCACTCGGATGGCTTGACAGTGGACGTCCTCTCGACAGACGCATCATGGTTCGGCATCACCTATCGCGAGGATAAGCCGCTCGTCATGGCGGCGCTCAAGAAGCTGCACGACGAAGGACAATATCCGGAATCGCTCTGATAAAACTTTCAGGCTGAAAATTCTCGTGTTCCCCTTGCAAAACTGTTGTTCGCTGTGATACCATAGAGGCGAATGAACCGCCGGATTTTTTCGCAGCAGGCGAAGTCTGTCGGGCGAAACCCAGCAGGCGAAGTCTGTCAGACGAAGTCGATCAGACGAAGTCGATCAGACGAAGTCGATCAGACGAAGTCTGTCCGGCACATCGGAAAGGAAGCAAAACCATGGCAGCAAAGAAGCCGGCGAAGCCGGAAAAGGCAGTCGCGGCAGGTACGCCGGATGAAAAGCTCAAAGCGCTTGAGCACGCATTGGCCGATTTGGATAAGCAGTTCGGCAAGGGCGCGGTGATGAAGCTCGGTGAGCATGCAGATCAGAATATTCAGGTCATCCCGACCGGATGCATCACGCTGGACGAGGCGCTGGGGGTCGGCGGTATTCCGCGCGGCCGCATTGTCGAGATTTACGGACCGGAATCCTCCGGTAAAACGACTGTCGCGCTGCATATCGTCGCACAGGCGCAGAAGATGGGCGGCATTGCGGCATTTGTCGATGCCGAGCACGCCCTTGACCCTGTTTATGCCAAGAAGCTCGGCGTGAATATCGATGAGCTCTACGTGTCCCAGCCTGACACGGGCGAGCAGGCGCTGGAGATTGTCGAAGCGCTTGTCCGCTCCGGCGCGCTTGATGTCGTCGTGATTGACTCCGTCGCCGCGCTTGTTCCCAAGGCGGAAATTGACGGCGAAATGGGCGATTCCTTCGTCGGTCTGCAGGCGCGCCTGATGAGCCAGGCACTGCGCAAGCTCGCCGGCATCATCAGCAAGACCGGATGCGTTGCCGTGTTCATCAACCAGCTGCGTGAGAAGGTCGGCATCATGTACGGCAACCCCGAAACGACCCCCGGCGGTCGTGCGCTGAAATTCTACGCTTCTGTCCGTCTCGACGTCCGCCGCGGCGAACAGCTCAAAAACGGCAGCGATGTCGTCGGCAACCACACGAAGGTCAAGGTCGTCAAGAACAAGGTCGCGCCGCCGTTCCGCGTTGCCGAATTTGACATCGTCTACGGCGAAGGCATCAGCCGCGAGGGCACGCTCCTCGATGTGGCTGTCGAGCGCGACATCATCCACAAGAGCGGCGCATGGTTCAGCTACAAGGATCAGCGCATTGCGCAGGGACGCGAGAACACGCGCCTGTACATGCGTGAGCATCCGGAAATGACGAACGAAATCGAAGCGCTCATCCGCGAGCAGATGTTCACCAACAAGACCGCTGCGCCTGTCGCACCCGATGAGGATCCCGGCGAAATGCCCGAGGAGGAAGAGGATGACCTCGCTCTGCTCGAGGAGGATCTCGACACGGACGCGCCGCTGGATGAGGAGTAAAACAATCTGAATATACACCAGCCTCCGATGCTTGTCCGGAGGCTGCTTTTTGTGCGGACCGCCGAAATGGAAGCGTTTCATTTTCAGCGCCAGTTTTCAGGATTTCGTCACATTTATGCAGGATTCTTCTGTCAACCCGTCGAAATCATCAAAAGAATAAGCTGTTTTTCCAAAAAACATTCACCGCAGGAGGCTAAGCATATGGGACTGAAAGAGGCTTGGAACGCATTGTTCTCTACCCCCCCCCCACAAAAAATGATGTAACATCGGATGTCGCACCTTCAAGTGAGCAAAATGACATTCAGCTGGCCAGCGACCTCTTCCCTGTGATCAGCGCTGCAGAAATCAACATGGCGCAGTATAGGAAAATTCCGCTGGCGGATATCGGCGTTCTGGGTGCTGCCTTTGCGCAGCTTCCTGCAAGCGCACGCGCCATTGTGCAAAGCGTTGAAACGACCATCAAAGGCGGACAGCAGCTGTTTGTCGGCGTGAATCCCAAGGGCGTGCAGGGCTTTGTCCGCATGAATGCTGACGGCACGGTTGGCAACATCATGCGCTATAACGGGCACGGCGCACAGCAGGTCATTGCAGGCAGGCTCCGCTTTAAGCCTGTGAACGGCATCGAAGGCATTCAAACAAGCACCACCATCATGCCCATCGATCCGGTCGCCATGATGGTGGCAGTCGCTCTCATCACCATTGAGAAACGCTTCGACGATCTGCAAAAGAGCGTGGATCAGATCATGCGATTTCTTGTGCTTGACAAGCAGGCTTCACAGCGCGGAAATCTCAACACGCTGACCGAGATTCTATCCGAATATAAGCGCGGCAGCATGGATGAGAATCGCTGCAGCACCCTCGCTGTGCAGGTGCAGACCATTCATAACGATGCGAACCAGAAGATTATTTTCTGGGAGAGCGCGCTGAAGGAATTGCTTGCCAAGCCGCCGCAGCTGCAAGAGCTGCTGAACAAGATTCTCGTGTCCATGGCTGAGTATCAGCTGGCTGTCTACCTCTACGGCTTCTCTTCTCTGCTGGACGTCCTGCTCCAGAATCTTTATTCAGCCGAACACTTGAATGAGATTGAATCAAGACTGTCGCTTCTATCTGAGCGCTATCGTTCTCTTGTTGAGCAATGCCGCAGTTTCCTTGCCGACAAGCAGCGTGCAGCCGCGATTCCGGCGGCTCGTGGCGCACTGGGCGGTCTGCTGAACCATGTCGGCAAGGCCATCGAGGCGCACCCCGTTCTCGGAAAAGGTCAGGTCGATGAGTGGCTGATTAAGCAGAGTGAAACCCTCGGGAATATGAACCGTCGGGATGCCGCACGCATCGTCGATGCCTTTGCACCGTTTGAAGAAGAGAAAATGCAGCCCTTCCTCGATTCCATCCACACGATGAATATCGTACACAATCAGCCCAACGGGATGTTAATGGACGAAGAGAATTTCTATCTGCTCATGGCTGGCTGATGCCTGAATCATCTATTGATAGGTACAACAAAGGCGGATCCGGAGTCTTCACCCCGAATCCGCCTGTTTTTTATGCGTTTACCTTGGCTTTTTTGTTCTTTTTGACATCCGCGATGATGACGATGGTGCCCCAGATAACGAGGATGGCACCGAGCGCAATGTCAGCCATGTACATCAGCTCTGTCCACAGCGGAATCTTGTAACCGATGACCTCAGCATTCATCGCATTGCTGTTGACAAAGGAGTACAGGATGTTCTTGATGGCGCTCATCAGCACGACTGCGTCGCCCGTGGAGGACATATCGCAATCCTCCCACATGCTCATCTGGAGCGTGGCAAGGTCAAGGTCGCCGCCGGCGTAGGCCATCTGGCGCGGATTCATGTACTGCGGAATCGTGTTGAAGTCGCAGATGACCGTGCCCTTGAAGCCCCATTCGTTGCGGAGGATTTCCGTCAGCAACCGGTAGTCGCCGCCGGTCCAGCGCGTGCCGATGCGGTTGAAGGAGCTCATCACGCCGCGGCTCTCGCTGCCCTTGATCGCAATTTCAAAAGACTTCAGGTAGATTTCGCGCAGGCTCTGCTCGGTCAGCCACGAGGAGTCGCCGTTGATGGAGCGGTGCGTTTCCTGCTCGTTGACGGCAAAGTGCTTGATCATGCAGACGACGCCCTTTTCCTGCAGGCCGCGGACTTCAGCCGCCGCCATCAGACCGGTCAGCACAGGATCCTCGGAGAAATACTCCGAGCAGCGACCGCCGAAGGGGCTGCGGTGGATATTCACACCCGGCGCGTAGATGGAGGAGTACGGCATGCCCGTGCCGCTGTCGCCGAAGATGCCCTCTTCGCCCATCGTGCGGCCAAGCTCTTCCATCAGGTCGACATTCCACGTTGCCGCCATGACCGGCTCGCTGACAAACTGGCATGTGCCGTTGACCTGCGTGCGGTTCAGGAAGGACGTGAAGCCCGCAGGGCCGTCGCCGTGCAGGGTTGCCGGCATGCCGATGGTGTCGAGCGACATGGTGCGGTATGCGCCGTAGTTGAAGGCGTTGATCATCTGCTCCTCGTCGCACGCTTCAAGGATGGCGTCCCAGCGTTCGTCATCGTAGGAGACAATCGCCTTATAGGTCGCTTCGGGGGTCTCGTCCGGCAGCAGGTCGCGCACCGTGATGGTCGCATCCTCGCCGAACCACGGGTATTCATACTCGCTGTCGTAGTCGATGGGATTGTTAGTCTCGATATCCTGCAGTTCCTCGTAGAGGCGATCGGAACCGGCGCGTTCCTCATCGGTCGGCGCAGTCGGCCAGGTGCCTTCCCAATCCGTGCGGGAGAGGACGGTGGAAAGCTGCGCATCGCTGTCCATCACGCCGTCGCGGTCGGTGTAGCGGTTCTCGACCTCGCTGCCGGTCGTCGGGTCGGTTTCGTAACGGATATCGGATGCAAGCTGGCAGACAACCTCGCCCACGCACTCATGCGCGCTGCGGCTCACGGACAGGATGTATTCGCCCTGATCCAGCTCATAGCCGCTGAAGCCGTTGTTGTTCGCATCGCGGTAGTCGTAGCTCGCCGCGTAGTACGGGTCAAAGGAAACGGTCACTGTCTGCGTTTCGCCGGGCTTGAGTTCATTCGTCTTGGTATAGCCGACAAGCACCTTGTGCGCCTTTTCGATGCCGCCGGCGGTGTACGGCGCAGTCACGTAGAGCTGGACAACGTCCTTGCCCGCAACGCTGCCGGTGTTCGTCACATCGACCGACACGGTAATCGTGCCGTCCTTGGTGATGGTCGTGTCAGACGGCTGATTCACCGTCCAGTCGAACGTCGTGTAGCTCAGACCATAGCCGAACGGGAACACGACATGCTCGTTGTACCAGTCCTCGCCATCGGTGTAGCCGCGTGTCTCGTAGTAACGATAGCCGACATACACGCCCTCCTCGTAATCCACGAAGTAGTACATGCCCGCGTCGTACTTGTCGGAGTCATCCGGGGTGGCGCCGGTGCCGAAGTTCACGAAGGTCGGATCCTGCGTGAAGTCCGCCGACCATGTGTCAACCAGTCGACCGGACGGGTTGACCTCGCCGTTCAGGATTTCGCCGAGCGCCATGATGCCCGTGCTGCCGGTGAAGCCGACCCACACCGCGGCGTCAATCTTGTCCGCATACGCCGCGATATCGGAGTTGACCAGGAAGCCCGCCTCGAAGCTGGACGGGATGTTGAACAGCACAATCACATGCTTAAAGCCCGCATCGCAGACAGCCGCCAGCAGATCCTGCTCGTTCTGGTCGAGCTCGAGATAGTGGCTGTCAGCACTCGCCGCGCCCTCGGTATCGCCCTGATAACGCGGCAGGTCGAAGCCCTCGCCGCCGATGCGCGTAATGACCACGATGGCCGCATCATTGTAGCTCGCATAGGAGCTCTTGACAGCATCGGTGTACTTGCTCTGGGGCGTTTCCGCCGTGCCGATGATCTGATTGCCGCCGCTGTCGAGGTCGCTGGAGTTTGCCGCACGAACAGGACCGGATGCGTTCGTGTCCTCATAGAACTTCTTCAGCGTCTGATTCGTCTGGAAGCCAGCCGATTCAAGGCTGTCGTAGAGATCCTTGTTGTTCGAGGAGTCAAATCCGCCGGAGCCGGAGCCGCCGTAGGACAGATTCACGCTGTTCTTGCCGAACACGCTGATCTTCGCGCCCTTTTCGAGCGGCAGCGCGCTGTCGGTGTTCTTCAGCAGCACGAAGCCCTCTTCGGCAACCGTGATGTTGAAGTCCTGCGAATTTTTCAGTGCCTCTTCCTTGCTTGTGGCGTTCGTCGCCGGATACATCGACACGGCGTTCTCATCGTACACCGGACGTCGTCCGCCGAACATCGTGTCGAGGAAGCCGTTGTACTTTGTCGTTGCCAGCACATTCACGACAATGCCGACCACCAGCACCAGCGCCGTCACGACTGCCCAAACCTTCACTGCGCGATGCTTCTTCGCCTTTTTCGGCTTCTTTTGCTTGACCGCGCTGTCCTGTGCCTGAATTTCTGACATGCTTTTCTCTCCTTTTTGAATTGCAGCCCTGCAAGCGGTTCGTGCAGGGCTGCAATCGGATTCGTTTTTGGCTTACTTCTGGTAGTTGCCCGTTGCAGGCTCGCCGAAGTTCTCGTCCCAGATGAGCACGGCGCTGGTTGTCACCTTCAGGCAGTCAACCATGGGCGCATTTGCCTTGAAGGTTGTGCCTTCAACCGCGTTGTTGTTGTTCGTCTTGAGCTGAATCAGGTTCGCGCCCTGCTTCAGGCTGACGTTCTGAATGACAATGCGGTCTTCGCATTGCGCAACAGCTTCCTGCGTCGCTTCGATGGTCACGCGAGCAAAGCTCTTCGCCTCATCGTTGACAAGCACCTGAAAGTCATTGCTGTCATAGCTCATGGTGACATATTCGCCGGTGATGCTCAGCGCGATGGTCGCGTCATCCACATCCACGTCAGACGCAATGTAGAACTCAAGCGTGATGCCGCTGGCATACAGGTAGCCAACCAGACGATTTCCGCTCGCGTTGATGGCATCGTTGTAGATGATCATGCTTTCTTCCTGTGCGGAACCGGAATAGCTCGGACCAATCTTGCCGGTCAGGTTGGTATCTTCCGCTTCGAAGACATACGTATTCACGCCGGACACCGTCTTGTTCCAGGCAGCCTTGATGGTGGTGTCGGCAGAAATCGCCTGCGTGAAATCAAACGCGTTGCCGTTTTCATCCACCCACTTGTCGAACGCATAGCCTTCACGCTCGGGGTTCACGGACGGCTGCTTTACCTGCGTACCGACCTCAACGGGGTAGGAGTACTTGTTCAGCAGAACGCCGTAATAGTCATAATCAAACGTCACGGTCACATAGTCCGCATCCTTCTTCTTCCAGAAGGCATACACGGTCGTATCGCCCGTCACGGAGCTTTCAAAGTCATAGAGATGCGTGTAATCAGCATCCGCGTACCAGTTCACAAACTCATAACCGTCGCGAACCGGCGTTTCCGGTGCAGCAGCCGCTGCGCCCTTCGCAACCTCCTGCGTCTGCGCCTCAGCACCGTCATAGTTCATGTCGAAGGTCACGACGCACATGCCCGCAACAACCTCAATCTTGAACACCGCGCGCTTCTTGCCGATGGTCGCGGTCACGTTCTTGGTGCTGGCCGTGTTCATCGTGGGCTTGGAGAGCTTGACGGAATCATCCGTCATGGACACGATTTCCGTCGTGCCGTCGCTGTAGGTCACCTTCAGTGTGCCGCCCTCCGCGGAGAATTCCTCACCGATGGTGTACACCGTCTTGTTGGGCATCGTCTCAACCTCAACCGAGGTCACTGTCTTGTCATCTGCCAACACAATGCCTGCCTGCGCCAAGAGGCACAAAGACAACAGCATGGTCAGACACAGGCAGCCAAGCTTTTTCAGCCAATTCGTCTTCATTTTTCATTTACTCCTTTCACAAGCAGGTCGGATATGGTAAACAAATCCGCCGCCGAACCGCCGAAGTCTTTTTTTTCGACAGTCCGGCGGCGTTTTCCTGCCTCCGTGCTTTTTCCCCTTTCAGGATGCTCCTGTCAGGAAAGCAAAGGGCACGGAGGCAGGATTTTCAAGCCTTAGAGAGGATTTTACTCACCGATGGTCAGCGTGAAGGTACGGGTCACTTCCGTTGCCGTCGGGGAACCAACATGCACGTTGTTCGGGAAGCGAGAACCGAAGCCGCGGACCAGCGGAATCTGCAACGTTACGGTAATTTCAACCTCGCCAGCCTTGGTCGGCGTGCCGGTAATCGCCAGCGCAGAGTTGTAATCATAGGTGATTCCCTGATAAGCGGTGACAGGTGTCATGACCTTCTCAGCGGTCAGTCCATACTCAGCCAGCTTCGCAGCATCCTCATCGGAGATGCGGAACTCGTAGAGATAAGCCTGATAGTAGTTGCCCGCCTCGACATCAGCAGTCTCAAGGTAACGGGTGTCCGTGCTCTCGGAGTCTGCATAGGCCAGTGCGCCAAGGCCATCGTAGTTGTTGCCCTGCACCTGAGAAGCATCCTTCCAGTACCAGTTCTGGATGCGCAAGGTGCCGCCGACGCTGTCGCCAGTGCCCGGCAGGATACCGCTGCCAAACCAGCTGGCACCCATGTCAACAGCTTCAAGCGGAGTGCCGTCCGTATGCTTAACCGTGCTGACGAAGCGGTCGTTGACCTTCACGAGACCCTCGTACGCATAGTACGGAGCATCAACCGTCACGTTTGCAGCCTCGCCGACCTTGAGCTCGGTCGTGCTGACATGCATTGCATCAACGATGCGAATGATGACCTGTGCGTCCATGCTAATATAGCCGTCGATGCCGTTCAGCTGGACATCAACCGTCCATTCGCCTTCCGCCAGAGAGCCGTCAGCGGTGATAACGCCGCCGTCAAGGGTGAAGCCTTCCGGCATTTCAGCGCCTTCAGCCAGCGTGATGGAAGCAATATCAACATCGCCGTAGGAAACCTGGAACGACTGCGCAGCATAGCTGTCGAATTCGAGGACGCAGGGTTCAAAGCCGATGTAGCCGTTCTTCACAGCGTTGCTGTTGGCGTAATTCCAAAGCATTTCCTGTGCACTGCGGCGAACCGCTGCATAATGGGTCTGAGAAAGGAAGGTGCCATCAGCGCCGTCGCTGACGCGGACACAGTTGCCTTCAGCATCCCAAGTGCCAACTTCCAGACCGATTTCAGGCAGCGTAGTGCCGGAGCCCAGCACCTGGTTGTCGCCCTGACGAACCATTAGGTCGAGCGGGCAGTAGGTGCCCTGCCATGCGTCTGTTTCAAAGATTGCGCGGTTAGACCATTCATTGCGAACCAGCTTGTGCATAGCGAGGTTCAGCTGACTGTTAATAAGACCAATGCGGTTGAAGGAGCTCATAACGCCAGTGGAATGACCAACCTTCAGCGCGTACTCAAAGGGCTTTGCGTAGATTTCACGGATGACCTGCTCGGTTGCCCACGTAGACACACCGCCGTTCAAGTCGCGGTAGGTTTCCTGATCGTTCAGCATCATGTGCTTGATATGGCACGTGACGCCCTTGGAGGTGACGCCCGCAACGACAGCCGCCGCGAACTTGCCGCCGTGCACACCGTCCTGGCTGTAGTACTCAACGTTACGACCAGACAGCGGGCTGCGGTGGATGTTCATCGCGTTGCCCTGCCAGTAGGAGCAGCCCTTGAAGAGCGCTTCGTTGCCCATCATGATGCCGACTTCTTCCGCGAGGTCGAGGTTGAAGGAGGCCGCCAGAATCGGAGGGCAGACCCAGAGCGTGCCGCCGGAGAGCTGCAGAGGCGTTTCGCTTGCGCCCGCACCGGCAATGTCAACCGCGTCAATAGCTTGCACACCGCCGCCGTTGTTGACGAGGCTCGCCATTTCTTCCCACGTCAGCTGGTTCATGAAGGCTTCCCACTTCTTGGAGCCTTCATCATCGCCCTGCACGACTTCGCCGTCTTCAATCTTCAGCGTGAAGTCAATGCCCGCCATGTCCATGATGGAGATTTCAGCCTTTTCGCCCTCAGTACGGGTCGCAGCCTGCGTCCACGTGGAGGGAATGCCGTCTTCGTTTACGAACCAGTCTTCATAGCCCTGGTCCATGTAGCTACGATAGGTGTACTGATTGTCCAGCGTTTCCAGCAACTCGTCGGAGATTTCACGATCCGTCTTAGAGGACGAAGCGGGCTGGGTCAGACCGTTTGCACGGCTGATCATGCCAGAGAGCAGGGAATCGTTCACGGAGGTGAAGTCATCCACAAACAGGGATTCAATCGTGTTGCCGGTGATGTAGTCGGTGGTGCAGTTCAGACCAGTCGCCACATGGTAGGTCTCGGTCAGCTTAATGTCATGCGAGTTGGAGCGTGCGGTGATGACGTAGTCACCAGCTTCCAGTTCATAGCCGGTGTAGCCATTTGCATTCGCATCGTTCCAGTCGTAGCTCGCCATGTCCTGCGCAACCCACTCGATGGTCACGTTCTGGGACTCGCCGGGCTCCAGCAGATCGGTCTTCGCGAAACCAACAAGGTTTGCGCTTGCCTTCTCAATGCCGCCCTTGGTGTACGGCGGATTCGCATACACCTGCACGACTTCCTTGCCTGCAACGCTGCCCATATTGGTGACCTTCACGATCATGGACATCTTCTGGAAAGGATCGGTAATGGTAGTGTCTTCCGCCGGGAACAGATCCCATTCAAATTCGGTGTAGCTCAGGCCGTAGCCGAACGGATACAGCACCTGAGATTCATACCACTCATCACCGGAACCGGGGTTCTCGGCGTTCATGTCGTCTGCTGCAGTCTCGTAGTACTTGTAGCCGACATAAATGCCTTCACGATACTCGATGGTCGCGTACTTGGTCGCTTCGCCGTTATGATAGTAGTAGGCATTCATGGTCTCGCCGTTCTCATCAACGTTCTGAGACTGGTTGCCAAAGTTGGTATAGGTCGGACCTTTGGTGAAATCGCGCTCCCAAACCTCAACGGTGTGGCCGCTCGGGTTGACTTCGCCGGAGATCAGCTTGCCAATCGCCTCGATGGCGTTGTTGCCAGTGTTGCCGACCCAGAAGATCGCGTCAACGCCGTACTCGCTGGAATCCTTGGGTTCTGCGAGCTCAGGGATTTGCAGGATGTTGGAGGAGTTGATCAGGACGATGATGGGCTTGTCCGCATAATACTGCTTGACGTGCTTGACCAGCGCCTTCTCGTTGTCGTCCAGCATCAGCTCGTGGTCAGTAGGATCGGAGTGATCCGTCACGTTGCTGACCTGCTTGTCAGCGCCTTCAGAACCCGTACGGGAGAAGACGATGATGGCTGCATCGGAGTAACCATTGTAGGAGCTGATGGTCGCATCGGAGTAATAGCTCAGCGGCAGCTCGTTCGTGGTCGTACCAAGGGTGTTGTGCTTGGTGTAGAGGTCGACCAGCTTGGCATTCACGCGGTAGCCGGCATTTTCCATTGCCATCTGCAGCGTGCTCTCTTCAATGCCGTTTGCGCCGGTCGAACCGCCTGCAGATCCGCTCGTGGACGCAATCAGCGACACGGAGTGCATGCCGAACAGGGACACCTTGCCGCCCTTTTCCAGCGGCAGTGCACCGTTTTCGTTCTTCAGCAGGACGAAGCCTTCGCTTGCCACTTCAATGGCAAGATCCTTTGCAATCTGCTGCTCTTCATCGAGCGTCATGTAATCGGTGTAATACTTGCCGTTCGTGCCGGCGAAGCCGTAGGTATTGCCGGTCGGCGTAACCGTATCGGCGATTGCGAGCGTAGACGTCAGCCCGACAACCGCGCTCAGCGCCAGTGCCATCAGACGATGACTCTTCTTGGTTTGAAACACGTTTTCTTCCTCCTCATTATAATTTGTGCCTACTGCACGGAGCATTTTTTGCTGACCCGATTGCCTTTTCACCTCCGTGATGGCGGGGTTCGACCATATGGATTGTTCTATGTGAGCTTTCTGCGGCAAGAAGCTGCCTCAGGAAGGCTCATTGCAATGGTTGCTTACCTGCTCAGCTCGAACGCGAAGAAGTTCATCGCGCCCTCGCCACGGAAGCGGAAGAACAGTGCACGGACGCCGTCGTCCATGTGGAAGGGGGCGGTCGCGTTCGTCATCTCGCGGTTCGCCTCGACCGGAACCGTGGCGGCGAGGCTTGCGAAGTCGCTCGTGTCGCTGACCTCGATGACACCGCTGCACGGACCCGTCACGGCGCAGCGGATGGCGGAAGCGCCGTCCATCTGGAAGTACTTGAAGCCGCAGACGCTGCCATCGCGCATGTTCGCGATGTACTGCACGGCGCTCGGGTCGCCGTCCTTGCCGGTCTGCGTGAAGTACGGGTGCTCCTTCTTGGGGAAGGGCTTGTCGTACCTGGCGGTGCCATCCTTGCTCCACAGGTTGCAGGCGATGCGCGCCTCATATTCGCCCCCGCCAATCAGCGGACCGCCGTTCAGACCGCAGCTGGTCACTTCAGCCTGCAGGAAGTCGCCGTTTTCCGCCTGCCTGAGCGGCTCTGCACATGCCTGCCGCGAGTACGAATGCTGATTCGTCTGCCGGTGGTAGAAAATGTACCACTGGTCGTTCAGCTTCGCCATGCCGCCGTGCGTGTTTCCCAGATAATTGCTGGCCTTGCTCTCGTCGGCATTGCCGTTCAGGTAGAGGTCGCCGAGATCGACGAGCGTTCCGCCGTAGCGGTACCCCTCGAGCGGCTTGTCGCTCTCTGCCCAGCAAAGCTCGTGATTATTCTCCGAGGAATACACGAAGATGTACTTGCCGTCTGCCTTGCGAATCGAGCTTGCCTCGAAGAACGCGTGCCCGACAAAATCCTTCGGCGGCTGATGCTCCTTCTGCGGGAAAATCAGCTTGATGTCGCCCTTGATGGTGAGCATGTCGCTCTCCAGCTCCATTCCGACGCCGCCTGTATTCTTCAGATTATGGAAGCGGCTCATCAGGAACGGTACCTTCGTGGCAAAACCGGAGAACAGATACACGCGGCCATCGTCATCGACCAGCGCGCCCGGGTCAAACGGAAACTCATCGCCGGAGCGGCTGCCCCATTCGCGGCCGTCGGCAAAGTGCACGTGACCGTAGTATTCGTACGGCCCCTGCGGCTGATTGCTGACCGCAACGCCCATCCGACCGAGGAAATCGAACGCATAATACAGATAATAACGTCCATCCGTGCCTTGCACGACGTCCGGCGCAAACAGCAGCCGAATGCCCAGCGGATTCAGCGGATCCTGGTTCTTCCGATATATAACGCCCTCGTACTTCCATGCAGACAGGTCATTGACCGGTGCGGAGTAGCAAACGTAGTCGTTCACGCAGAAGATCGGCGCATTGAACCGGTCGTGCGAGCCGTAGACATACACGCGGTCGCCGAAGACGTGCGGCTCCCCGTCGGGGATGTATTCGCCGGACGGAAGGTACGGGTTAAACACCTGCATGGGCTCTCTCCTTTCTCTCTTTGTTGTGACTGAAGTGTACCACACTTTTCATTTGATGTTCACGAACATTTCAAAACCTGTCATTATTCGCGCAGAATCTGTCATATACGGTGTTTTTCATTCCATTTTTGGCATGTATCGTCTGTTTATCGCCTATATACACGCAAAGCCAATAAAAAAGGGCTGCGGCAGACCCCTTTCGAGTCTTCGCAGCCCAATGCTTACCTGATTTGATAGAACCGAATCATGAAGTACGCCGCAGGCAGTGTGAACACAAGCCCCGCATAAAGGAGAAAGGCGTAATGCTTGATTTTCTTTTTCTCCTTCTTGCGCTTGTAGTCGGGATACTTCACATACTCCGTACGCAGGAACGGCAAAAGGATATCCCTCGTTCGGCGCAGACCGTAGCTTACGCCCGTAAACGCGCCGTGGTTATACACAGCTGCCAGCCCTGCGCACAGCATCAGCGTCAACCCGGGAATCGTGCACGCATCACAGAGGATGCGGCAGCGTTCCAAATCGGTTTCCGCGTCCGCATAGCCGTAATTGTTGAGCACGGCGAACATCAGCCCTGCCCCGATGAGCAGGGAGACGACAAAGCCCGTGATCATCGTGATGATTTTTGACTTTTTTTCCTCGTTCAAAGTCCGAATTCCTCTTTGTACCTGCGTTCCTCGGAGTCGCTGCAGTAGACGAAATGTCCCGGGCAGACCTCGCGGAGTGAAGGCTTCTCAACGCTGTAGTCGTGATCCTTGAGGGCATTGTAGATGATTCGCGTGCGTTCACGTTCGCTGCGCGGATCAGGCAGCGGAATTGCGGACAGCAGCGAGCGCGTGTACGGATGCATCGGGTGAGCAAAAAGCTCCTCCGTCTCCGCCAGCTCAACCATCTTGCCGTAGTACATGACGCCGATGCGGTTGGAGAAGTACTTGACGACGGACAGGTCGTGCGCGATGAAGAGGATAGTCAAGCCCAGACGCTCGCGCAGCTCGTTGAGCAGGTTGATGACCTGCGCCTGAATGGACACGTCCAGTGCGGACACGGGCTCGTCGGCAATCAGCAGCTCAGGGTTCATGACGATTGCGCGCGCGATGCCGATGCGCTGACGCTGACCGCCGGAGAATTCATGCGGATAGCGTCCCGCGTGCTCACGGACAAGGCCGACCAGCTCCAGCATCTCGTACACCTTATTCGTGATGTACTCCTGATCCTTCACGCCCTGAATGACAAGACCCTCGGAGATGATTTCCTTGACGGTCATGCGCGGGTCAAGCGAGGCAATCGGGTCCTGGAAAATCATCTGAATCTTCGTGATCAGCTTGGAATGCTTGGCGACATTCAGGTCATGCTTGTACTTTTTGCGCAGCGCCTCTGCCTCTTCGCCGGAAACATGCTTGAGCTTTTCCTCGTATTCTGCCGTGACCTCTGCCGCACGCTTCTGGGCGTATTCCTTGTCGGAATACTTCTGATCAAACTTTGCAGCCTTAATCTGTTTCTTGTTCTCCTCGACGCATTCGCTAAGCTTCTTTTTCGCTTCGGCGATTTTCACGCCGTTGTCCGCCTTGTGGGCAGGATTCGCAGCAGTATCAGCCTGCAGCGCCTTGATTTCCGCCTGCGTATCCTTCTTCGCCTTTTCGATGGCGTTTTGATACGAGAGCGTGCCTGCGCCGATGCGCTGCCCCTCGAAGTAGATGTTGCCGGAGGTAATGTTGTAAATCTTGATGATGGATCGTCCGGTTGTCGTCTTGCCGCAGCCGGATTCGCCGACCAGACCGAATACCTCGCCCTTCTTGATGTCAAAGGAGACATCATCCACTGCCTTGGTGGGGCCGAAGTACTGGCACAGATGCTCTACCCGCAGCAGGGGTTCGTCGTTGCGGTTAGGCATTGCTTTCACCTCCGGTTCGCTTTGCGTTCATGCGAGCGATGCGCTCGGTAATGGCCTTGGGCACTTCGACCTTCGGCGCGTCGGGATGGAGCAGCCATGTCGCCGCCTGATGCGTGTCGGACACGCGGAAGAACGGCGGATGCTCCTCGAAGTCAATCTGCATGGCGTACTTGTTGCGCGCGGCAAACGCGTCGCCCTGCGGCGGATAAATCATGTTCGGCGGCGTGCCGGGGATGGCGTCAAGCTTGTCCTTCGTGTCGAGGTCAGGCATGGAGGACAGCAGCGCCCACGTGTACGGATGCCGCGGATCATAGAAGATGTCCTCCGCCGTGCCGACCTCAACAATCTTGCCTGCGTACATGACGGCGATGTTGTCCGCCATGTTCGCCACAACGCCGAGGTCGTGGGTGATGAAGATGATGGACAGGTTGCGCTCCTTCTTGAGCTTGTTGATCAGCTCCAGAATCTGCGCCTGAATCGTCACGTCCAGTGCGGTCGTCGGCTCATCGCAGATCAGGATGTCCGGATTCGCCGCGAGGGCGATGGCAATCACGATTCTTTGCCGCATGCCGCCGGAGAACTCGAACGGATACTGATTATAGCGCAGACGCGGCTCGTGAATGCCGACCTCGTCCATCAGCTTGATGGCCATTTCCTTCGCCATCGTCTTGGTGACGCGATAAACGGCGAGCGAGCCTTCCGTCTTGAAGTGCTCAATGAGCTTGTCTGTGCGCTCGGCAATATCAACCTCCTGCGCAAGCAGCTCCTGATAGTGCACTTCGAGGCGGTTGATGACCTGAAGAATGTTGCCGCGCAGCTCTTCCTTGGAGTAGACGACCTTCGGGACGACCTTCCACGTGACATTCCTGCCGCGGGCGATCAGCGCCTCACGCTTGCGGGTCTGACGCGCAAAGCGTGCCTCCTCCTTCGGATTGTTCTTGAGGAAATAGAAATAACGGTTGATGGCATTCATCAGTGCCGAACGGAACGTGTAGGCCGTGCTGTCCTTCAGGTATTCCAGCCGGTCAATCGATGCATCGACTGCGTCAGAGAGCTCATTGCACTTCTTCTTCGCCGCGCCCTTCTCGAAGTCAGCCGAATAGAACGCACGTGCCTCCGCCAGCTTCTTCAGCACATCTTCCTTATTCATGCGCGCCGTATTGCAGGAATACGCCACGCCCTCACGCGCCATCTCGACAAACTTATCCATGAAGTTATCCTTCAGGTAAGCGCCTGCGGTTGCATTGAGGGCTTCAACCTCCTGATTGAGGTTGGCCTGCGCACAGTTGAGCTTGTAATAGCCCAGGGAGAAGAAGTCAGGCTTCGTCTGGCTTTCGATGCGCGTCATGACCGCCTTGAGCTTTTCAAGCACCTCTTCGGCGCTCTTCTTGCTCGCATCGTCATCCTTGTAGCTTCTTTCGACGGTGCCGAGCTCCGCGTACACCGCTTCGATATCATGCTGGAAGTCACGGGCAATAAAGCTTGCGTTGATGCGCTTGAGCTTGCTGCGGTATTCGCGCAGAAGCGCCTTTGTATCGAGCTTCTGTCCCTTGCCGAGCTTGAAGGACGTGTCCTCCGCGTCGGCATGGAGGTCGGCAGCGCTCGTGTAGGCGATGTTGTATTCGTTTTCGAGCTTGTTGCTCTCCATGCAGAACCGGTCGAACGTGCGGAACATCGTGTTCACCGTTTCCGCGTCATACTTGCCGGACGCAAGCACGCTGCGCTTGAGGGTGTTCATCAGGCGCTTGAATTCCGCCTTTGCTTCCTTGCGGTTCGACTTGTTCTTGAGGAGCGTCGCCTCGGTAATCTGCTTGCCGATTTTGACAATCGGGTTCAGGGAGGAGAGCGGATCCTGGAAAATCATGGCGATTTTGTCGCCGCGGATGTGATGGAAGTCGTCCTCGCTGATTTTGAGCAGATCCTGCCCGTCATAGAGGATTTCGCCGCCCTCGATGATGGTGTTGCCGGCGAGAATGCCGAGCATCGCCTTTGCGGTGACAGATTTGCCCGAGCCGGATTCGCCGACGATGGCAAGCGTCTTGCCGCGCTCGAGGTTGAACGAGATGTCACGAACAGCCTTGAGCGTGCCCGCCTGTGTGCGGAACGAAACCTTCAGATTTTTTACTTCAAGTATATTATCCATGCTTTAATCCTCCACATTGCGAAGCGAGGGATTGAACGCATCCCGAAGGCCGTTGCCGAACAGGTTGAACGAAATCTCAAGGAGCGAAATGAAGAGCGCGGGCAGAATCATCAGATGCGGATAATTCGTCCAGATGGCGCTCGCGTCAGAAAGCAGCGTGCCCAGCGACGTGACGCTCGAGGAACCGAGCTTCACGATGCCCAGGTAGCTCAGCATGCTCTCGTTGAAGATGACGCCGGGGATAATCAGCGCGGTGCTCGTGACGATGGTGCCCAGGGAGTTCGGGAAGACGTGCTTCCAGATCAGGCGGCGATCCTTCGCGCCGAGCGTCTTCGCGGCAAGCACAAATTCCTGCTTCTTGAAGCGGTAGAACTGCGTGCGGACGCGGTAGGCGATGCCGATCCAGCCGTTCAGGACGTACGCGAAGATCAGGCACGGAATGGCGCCCAGCTTGGCCGACAAGTGCATCTGGAACAGCGTCGCAACGATGATGAACGGCACATTGCCGAGGATATCGGAGATGCGCTCCATAATCAGGTCAACGGTGCCGCCGTAGAAGCCCTCGATTGCGCCGTAAATCGCGCCAATGATGAAGTTGATGATCGACACGCAGATTGCCAGCAGCAGGCTCAGGCGCAAGCCGCCGGCAAGGCGCAGCATCAGGTCATAGCCCTGGCTGTCCGTGCCGAAGATGTACTCCGGCTCATAGCCGTTCTGGTAGATATAGTAGTTGTAATACAGCACGCGGATTTTGAGCTGTGCCGTTTCAAACGTGCCGCCGCCGGTGTACTCATAGTAGATGAGGTTGCCTTCGCTGTCACGCTTGTAGTTGTCCTCCAGCACGAGATCCTCGGAGTAGGACATTTTAACGTCCTTGCCGCTCGTGGTGACAACGGGCACGTTCTTCTTCGACTTGTACCAGTTGTTCGCGTCGGAGGAATCCACGTTGTACTCGTTGTCCTCAATCAGCGGATAGAGGATATGCCGACCGGTTTCCGCCTCGAAGGCCTGAATGGCGGCAAGCTCGGACTGCTTGATGCTCTTATACTGGAAGCCGACATTCAGATACGAATCGGTACGCGCAGGATAGTAGGTCTTTTCCTTCTTCCTCGCGTCGATCTGCGTATAGGATTCGCCGAGGCGGATGATGGGCTGGTACTCGCTTTCAAGCGCCTCTGCCATGGTCACGTCATGGCCGTCCCAGTTTTCCGCGCCGGCGCCGATGCCGATTGCCTTGATGAGGCCGACCTCGGAGTAGTTGCTGCTCGTACCGCCGTCAGCAATGCCGAGGTCGCGCAATGCGCTGATGCGCGGGCCCTTCTTGGCATACACAACGTCCATGAAGCTGTTCGCATGCTGCGTAAAGAGCGGCGCCGTAATCGAGAAAAGGCAGATGAGGAGGATGATGATCGCCGCTGCAACAGACGCCTTGTTCTTGCGGAAGCGAATCCATGCATCCTTGAAATAGCCGATGGGCTTATCGTCGAACTTCGTGTCGGTAAGCCGCTCGTTGATGTTTACAAACGCAAACTTCTCCGGCGCGATTTTCTGCGTAGTCTTATCCGACATTATTTCTCCCCCATTCTGATTCGAGGATCAATGAATCCGTAGCTGAGGTCCATCACGATGCCGGCGAGCAGGCCGATAAACGTGTAGAACACGCAGTCCATCATGAACACGTCATAGTCCAGCAGGTTCAGAGACTTGATGTAGAGCTGTCCGACGCCCGGCACGGCGAAAATCTGCTCGATGATCATCGAGCCGCCCAGCAGCGCAACAAATTCCGACAGGATGGACGGAAGAATCGGCACGAAGGCGTTCTTCAGCGCATGGCGTGCCGTTGCCTGCGAACGGGTCAGCCCCTTTGCGCGGGCGAGCAGCATGTATTCGGAGGTCAGCGCCTCTGTCAGCTCGGCACGGACGAAACGCGTATAGCCTGCAATGGAGCCGAACGACAGGGCAATGATGGCGGGGATCATGCTGACGAACATCTTCCATGTGAAGTAGCTGTTGCCGGCATCCGCGAGGGAGTACATGGTCAGCGGCAGCCAGCCGAGCTTGAAATACAGGAAATACTGCACGAGGAAGGCGTACACATAGCTCGGAACAGAGATGAACACCATGACCAGCGTGCTGATCAGGTTATCGTCCCACTTGTTCTTGCGGATGGCGGCATAAATGCCAAACAGAATGCCTATCGGGACGGATACGATCATCGAATAGAAGTTGATGAGCACCGTCGGGAGCAGTCTATCGCCGAGCACCTGCGCAGCAGGCGTGCGGTAGGACACATACCACGATGTACCAAAGTCCCACTGCGTCACGATGTTCTTGACGTAGATCACAAACTGCGTCATCAGCGGCTCATTGTAGCCGAGCGCTGCCCAGCGTTCCTCGATGGCGGCCTTTTGCACCTTGTCCGTAGGCATTTCTCTGGGAAGCACGCGGATCAGCAGGAAGGTGATCAGCGTGATGATCATGAAGGTCACCAGCATGAGACCCAGACGCTTGAATACATACTTTGTCACCGATACTCACTCCTTAGGGCATCCTGCGGATTGGATGAAATTTCTTGATGGCGGGTCAGGCGGCGTTATCCGCGCCCGAACAGTCCGAAGCGCATAGAATTTGCTTTCCTGTGGGAAAGAAGTGACCGAGCCATGGGCAATACCGCACAGTTCAGTGTTGCCGCCGAATTGTGCGGTGTTGCCCTCGTTAGACCGAAAGCAGGGGGAGCTTGCGGCTCCCCCTGCCGTTCGGTGTGCTAACAGACAACTTTACACGATCAGCGACTGAGAATTATTCGTAGCTCAGAGCGCCGTTCTGGCTGGCGATGTATTCTGCCCACTCAGCATCGGTGTAGTTGTACTGCATCAGCTCGAAGCCACCCCAGTCATATGCCAGGTTGTAATCGGGCGTGATGTAGCTGCACTTGTAGGACAGCAGGCTGCAGGACGTGGAGCTTGCCAGCGGAATACGATAGTACTTCTGCAGGTACTTTTCTTCCATGTCAGCGGTGATCTGGAGCTTGGTCTCCAGGCTCTCGCCCGCGAACACGCCCGTGCCGACCATGGAGCGGGACCATTCAGTCCAGGTCATGGTGACTTCTTCGCCGTTGACCGTCAGGGTCAGCTCTTCGGTGGCAGGATCCCAGCAGCCAGCCTCGTTGATGCTGTACTGGTCGGTATCGCAGTAGACCTGGAAGTTACGGAACGGATAGAGCGCAGCGCCGCCCCATGCGCCGTAGCCGATGGCATATTCGCCGTTGGCGACATCGCCGTAGCGGTCATTGATGTTGCCCAGACCCTCGAGGGTGATGTGGCCGAAGCCAGAGCCTTCAGCAGCCGCGTTGATGTACTTGTTCATCAGCTCGAGCTGCTTGTTGTCGGTGGAATCAAGCGCGCCCTTCTTGTAGGCAACACGGATGGTGATGTCGTCGCCCGCAGTGTAGACGCCGGCTTCAACCAGCTCCTTGCAAGCGGTCGCCATCAGCTCCTGAGCCTCGGTCAGGTTGTAGCCATTGATGGACTTGTAAGCATCAGCCAGCGTGGCATACGGGGTGCCCTCGCCGTACTGAACGCCGTACAGCTCGCAGATGGCCTTCATGGCCGGCTCGGAGTTGCGGTACATGGATTCCGGATTGTTGTAGAAGTCGTAGTAGTAAACCGTGTTCATCAGACCGAACGTGGGAGCATAGCCAGCGGTGGCGGTGACCCATTCATTGCGGTCGATGGCGAGGCTGAACGCCTTGCGGAAGTTCACGTTGCTCAGCACGACGGAGTTGGTGTTGCCCTTGGACGCATCCATGGTCTTGAGGTTATCCAGACCGGTGTTGAAGAAGAAGGACATGGTGTAGGTTTCAAGCGCCTTGTACAGCTGCTCGGAAGCGGCGTAGGTAGACAGCTCTTCAGCAGAAGGTGCCCACTCGTCGAGCTCGCCCTTCAGGAAGGCCTGCTTGGCGGCGTCGTCGGTCATGACGTTGATGATGAGCTTGGTGGTGCGATAACGCTGCACGTTCTCACCGTCAACCAGGTAAGGCGTGAAGGACACGAGCGTGCCGTCGTCGCCTTCCTCCCAGCCGTACCAGTTCTCGTTCTGCACGAAAACCATCTGCTTCTCTTCCTGATAGGATTCGAGCTTGTACGGGCCGTAGGACATGGTGTTCTCAATCTTGGTGCCGTAGTCGGTGGTCACGAGCGTGCCGGTGGTGTCCTTGCCTGCTTCGTAGTAGGGCTCATACACCAGCCAGGTAGAGGCGAAGGAGGTCAGCGCGTAGTAGTAGTCGATCTGGCTCTGCATGACGTAAACGATGGTGTAATCGTCCACCTTGTACAGGCCGACGGTGTCGAAACCGACAACCGGCATTTCCTGCGTGTAGACGAAGTACATCGGCAGGTCAGCCTCGGTCTCGTTCCAGTTTGCGTTGGCAGTGGTGACAGGTGCAAACAGCGCATAGTTCGCATCGGTCAGCGGAACCAGGCCGTTCTCGTCGCACAGGGCAACGAGCTCTTCCCAGGTATCCATGCCAAAGTACTGGTCGCCGTACCCGTCAACATAGTACTTCAGGCTGTAGTTGCCCAGCTGGGTGGGCAGCACATAGTCAACAGCGAGGTACATCTTGTAGCCCTCGGCGGTGACATACTGGCCATTCTCATCGACGGTCAGGTCAGCCATGGTGTACTTGCCGGCGTTCTCATAGTAAGCCGTGCCGCCTGCATAGTAGTAGCCGTTGCCGCCTGCGACGGCAGACTCACCGGCGTAGTACAGGTTTGCACGGTAGTTCTTCATTTCGGGGTTGAGGAGCTGCTGCATGGAGTAGATGTAGGAGTCAGCATTGATGGGGGTGCCGTCTTCCCACTTCGCCTTTTCATTCAGCTTGATCTCAAAGACGTAGCCTTCGGTAACGTCTGCGGCAGTCTTGCCTGCCGGCAGGGTGACGTTGTACTTGGTCAGGTCATCCTGATGGTCGGCGGTCACGTCGTTGATTTCAGTGGCCATCTCATAGACCCACTGATAGACGCCGTTTTCGGTGTCTTCAGCCTGCATGGAGACAAACGGGCTGGAGAGATAGGCAAGAACCACATCGTCAGCATTGGTCTCCCAGGTGTGGGGGTTCCAGTTGTTGGCGAGAGAAGAAGAGTAGGAATTGAAGGTGTAGCTGGGGACGTCACTGGCTTCTTCTGCGGTTGCGCCCATCGTCATGGCGAGGGTGAGCAGCATGCTCAGAGCAAGAAGCATGGACAAAGCCTTTTTCATGATATTCCTCCTTGCAAATTTTTTGACCGAAAAGAATTCGTATGGCGGTACCCCTTTACCCCCATAGAAAATTCTCGCAAATATTTTATCATGAATGAATACAAACGTCAAGTGGAACTGCAAGATAAATTATTGTTCATGCATGGAAATATCGCGATGTCAGGCGAAAAAGTTATGATATTTGTCCCTTGTTTTACCCAGATGGTGCATGTTCGATCGGGAGATATGCATATGAAAGCGCTTTCTGAATATCAAATTTTTCTTTGCGCTTTAAAATCCAAAATGAAGCCGACCCTTGTGAAAAATGCACATCCGTTTTTTCTGCGCGCCCCGTGCCTGTCAAGCCTGCCGCCTGCATAAAAAAGGAGGCTGCACGAGGCAGTCTCCTTCGGTGGGCTTCTGATGTTTACTTCATATCCGTGCGGATGATGTAGACCGTCGTGGCCTCCATGCCGTCTGCAACAAGGTCGTAGTGACCGGTTGATGCGGCGTTATCCGCCGTTTCGGTGTAGATGCGCAGGGCATCCGCGAGGTCGTCCGTGCAGTAAGGCAGCAGCTTCGCCGCCATCTCCTTCACGCCGTCCGTCAGGCTCGTCTGCAGGGTGTTGACGCCGTCAGAAAGCGTCGAGGCGCCATCCGCCAGCGTCGTTGCGCCGGTATGGAGCGTTGTTGCGCCCTCTGCCGCCTGGCTGACGCCGTCCGTGTACGCCGTCAGACCCGTCACGAAGGCAGCGATGCTGTCCAGCTGCGTCTTCAGGGAAGACAGCTGCTCACAGCCGGCTTCAACAGAGGCAACCGCCGTTTCAATCTGCGTCCGCACTTCCTCGGACTGCATGTTCTGCTCGACCAGCGCTTCCATCTGCTGCTTCACCGCGGCATTGAGCTGCGCCTGCACCTCGTCCGTCGCCATCTGCTGCTTCACCGCAGCGGAAATCTGCTGGCTCTGCTCGCTCGTGACCTGTCCTGCCGTCACGGCCTGCTGATACGCTTCCGCGCTCATGTCCATGCCGATGGACTTCAGAACAGCCTCCAGCACCTTCGCCTCCACCACGGGTTCAACCGCAGCGCGGATGTCGCTTTCCTTCGCCTGAACCGCCTGCTCAACCTGAGCGCGTGCCTGCTCGTTCGCCACCGTGTACAGCTTGTTCACGTTCAGCGAATCCACAGCGGATTGCAGCGCCTCGGCGTAGTTCTCCTGCGTCAGCTCCGGCAGGGTGATGCCTGCCCGCTCAAGCCCGGAGGCTGCAAGCTGCGTGTTCGCCGTGGCAAGCACCGCGTCAAAGAGCTGGCTTGCGGCGCTCGTCAGCGTTTCGTTGTTCTCCGTCAGCGTCGTCAGACCGGTTTCAAGGGACGCGATGCCATCCGTCAGCTGGTCAGCGCCGTCCTTGAGGGACACAGCGCCGTCGCTGAGCTGCTGCACGCCGTCCGTCAGCTCGTTGATGGTGTCCACCAGCGTCTTCCAATCGCCGCTCATTTCGGGCAGCTCCGTTCCGTTCGCAAGCGCCGTCAGCAGCTCGACCGCGTTGTCCTTCGCTTCGGTCAGATCCTCCGCGTCCTCGGTCAGCTCGCTGCAAAGCGCGTCGATGGGCTCGCTCGTCGCGATGGTCATCATCCAGCTGATTTCCGCATGATCCGCCGTTGCCTTCACCGTGAAATGGTCGGGCAGCTCAAGCTTTTCATCAACGCCGAGAACCGCATAGCCAACAATCACCTGACGGCTGCCTTCCTTCATCAGCATCGCGTTTTCCATCGTGATGTCCGTCAAGCCTTCCTCGGGCAGCGGCACAACCGTCATCGCGACATAGGGCGCATCCGCCGTATAGGTGACTGTCAGCTCGATTTCGCCGCTGACATCGGACAGCGTATCCGCGCTGACCTCCTCGCCGTTCACCTTCACCGCAATAGACGGCTTTACGGGCAACGCCTTTTCGCTCTTGCCCTGATAGGTGATATCGTTGCCGTTCGCCTGCCAGGTCAGCGTTTCGCCTTCCAATGTGAACGTCTCATGACCCGACATGTTTTCGACATCCGTCAGGGATGTGAGGTCCGTAATCGTATCCAGCCCGTCGTCGTTCTGCAGATGAATGCTGTCAATCACCGTCTGCTGTTCTCCGGATGCATCGAGCACCGCAAAGACGCGCTCACGCTTGAGCGTTTCCGCGCAGGCGCAGGTGCCGGTCACAGCCATTGCGCCTGCAAGCGCCAGAGAAATCAGTTGCTTTTTCATACTTCTTGGCTCCTTTCGTTATTTCGCTTCGCGGGCTTTCTTCATGCCCAGCGTGGTGTGAATAATCAGCTTGTCGCAAACCATGAGCAGCGCCGGCAGCAGGAACAGCACGACCGCCATCGAGCAGAGGGCACCACGCGCCATCAGGCTGCACATGGAAGAAATAATGTCAACATTCGCATACAGACCGACGCCGAACGTCGCCGCGAAAAAGCCGAAGCCGCTGACGAGCACCGACTGCGCAGAGGACGCAACCGCCGCGCTGACAGCCGTCCTCTTGTCCTGACCCGCCTGACGGTTCTGCAGGTACTTCGTCGTCATCAGGATGGCGTAGTCAACGGTCGAGCCGAGCTGAATGGTCGAAATCAGGATGGGCGCCACGAACGGCAGCGTCGTGTTCGTATAATACGGGATGCACAGGTTGACCGCGATAGCCGTCTCAATCAGTGCAACCAACGCAACAGGCAGCGAAATCGACTTCAGCACGAGCGCGATAATCAGGAAGATGGCTGCAATGGAAATCACATTGACGACCTTGAAGTCCTGGTCCGTGCAGCTGATCAGATCCTTCGTGCAGGGTGCCTCGCCGATGAGCATGCCGCCCTCATCATACTTCTTGATGATGGCGTTCAGCGCATCAATCTGCGCATTCACCGCGTCGGTGGAAACAACATATTCGGAAGTGACGAGCATAAGCTGATAATTGTCGCTCTTGAGGATGGACAGGACATCATCCGGCAGCGCGCTCTCCGGAATGCCGGCATCCAGCAGGCTGTCGAGGCAAAGCACCTGCTTCACACCGTCAACCTCCGCCATTTCGTGCGCCATGTCCTTCACCTGCTTCTGGCTGACATCCGCGTCCACCAGCACCAGATGGCTCGTGGAGACCTCGAACGTTTCAGACAGCTTCGCATCTGCCTGCGTGGACGCAAGCGTGTCCGGCAGCACCGAGCTCATGTCGTAATAAACCTCGACATTGCTGTAGCCGTAGAACGCCGGCACGCAGACGAGCAGCAGGATGACGAACAGCACCTTGTAGTGCTTGACGACAAAACCGGCAAAGCCCTTCATATCCGGCAGGAGCGGCTTATGCGAGGTCTTTTCAATCGCTTTGTCCATGCACAGGATGACGCACGGCAGCATCGTCACCGTCGCGAGCACGCCGAGGATGACGCCCTTGCTCATCACGATGCCGAGGTCGCGGCCGAGGGTGAAGCTCATCGCGCACAGCGCCACGAAGCCGGCGACCGTCGTCAGGCTCGAGCCGATGACGGAGGAGAATGTCAGGCGAACAGCCTCTGCCATCGCCTCATTGCGATCCTCATAGACGGTCTTGTTTTCCTTGTAGCTGTGCCAGAGGAAGATGGAGTAGTCCAGCGTCACAGCCAGCTGCAGCACCGCGGCAACCGCCTTTGTGATGTAGGAGATTTCGCCGAGGAAATAGTTGCTGCCCATGTTCCACAGGATGCTCGTGCCGATGCACGTCAGGAAAATCAGCGGCAGCAGGAACGAGTCCATCGTCAGCATCAGCACGATGCAGCTGAGAACGACAGCAATGGCAACATAGATGCCTTCCTGCTCTTCAACCAGCTCCTTCGTGTCCGTCACGACTGCGGACAGACCGCCCACGAAGCACTTTTCACCGGCAATCCTGCGAATTTCCTGAATGGCCTCCATGGTGCCCTCCGAGGAGGACGTGTCATCGAAGAACACCGCGAGCAGGCGGCTGTCATCCTTCTGGAAGATTTCGCGGAAGCTGTCCGGCAGAATCTCCACCGGAATGTTGCCCTTCACAATGGACGCATAGCCGATAACGGAGTCCACATGATCAACCTTGCGGATGGCTTCCTCCAAATCCGCCTGTTCCACCTCGGTCAGACCTTCGGTGACGCATAAGCTGAACGCGCCCTTGCCGAAGTCCTCCATGAGGATGTTCTGACCACGCACCGTGTCCAGATCCTCGGGTAAATAATAAAGCAGGTCATACTTGACCTTTGTCGATGCCATGCCAAACACTGACGGAATCAGCAGCAGCAGGCACAGAATGACGACCAGTGCCTTATGGTGCACCAGCCATCTGGAAAATGTCTTCACAATCCATCCTCCTTTTCTCAATGCTCGTCAAGTTATTAAACATTGTGTTGACTTTGTCAACGGAACGTATTATAATAGCTTCTGTGATGAAAATCAATCAACAGTTGATTCACCGGGCGTTGGTTAATCGACGTCGATTGAGCCATCGCGATGCTTATTCAACAAAAAAACGTAAATTGTTGAGAAACTTCTCAGCAAGGTGAAAAGCGAGGCATCAAGCAATGACGGAGAAGAAGGAAGACAGACGTGTGCGCCGGACGAAAAAGCTCCTGACGCAGGGGCTGACCGAGCTGCTGCAGCTCAAGCCCGTGCAGGATATCACCGTACGCGAGCTGGCGGAGCGTGTCGATGTGAATCGCGGCACCTTCTATCTATACTATCGGGACATTTTCGATATGCTCGCGCAAATTGAGGAGGATCTGTTCAGCAAGTTCGACCAGATTATCATCTCCCACAAGGATGATGTGGTCATCAGCCACTCCCTGCCCTTTTTGCAGGATCTGTTCAGCTTCGTGCAGGAGAATCACGAGATGTGCGCCGTCCTCCTCGGTGAGCATGGCGACATGGCGTTCCTGCAGCGGCTGAATCACGTCGTCCATGAGAAGTGCATGGAGGATTGGCAGCGCCTGCGCCAGCCCTGCTCGCCTGAGGAATTTAACTACCGCTACGACTTTGTCGTCTTCGGCTGCATCGGGCTGATTCGCACGTGGGTGACGCGGCAGTGCAAGGAATCCGCCGTCAACATGGCTGCCCTCGCAAACGAGATGATTCTGCGTGGCTCGATTTCACTGGAAAAAGCGTAAGGAAGCGCAGCAGGAAAAAAGTCTAAAGCAACACCGCACGATTCAGCAGCAACGCCGAATCGTGCGGTGTTTTTTTAGCTCTTCCTGTATTCGCTTGGCAGCATACCGACAATTTTCCTGAATGTTTCACTGAAGTACGTGCTTGAGCAATACCGCAATTCCCTTGCAATCTCCGCAATGCTGTCCGTCGTGCTCTCCAGCAGCGTCTTTGCCTTCTCGATTCGCACAAGATCAATATACTGTGCAAGCGTCATGCCTGTTTCCGTCTTGAATTTGCGTGACAGATAGTACGGCGTATAGCCAAACTGCTGAGCAAGGACCGCTGCGGACAGTTCATCCGCCATGTGCGTCAAGATGTAGTCGCAGCATTCCTGCACCGTTTTGCTGTACTTTTTGTCCGCCTTTGCCTGCCTGACGCGGCGGATGAAATCGGTGTACATGGCATGGGAAAGCGCGCCGAGCATGGAAATCGTCTTTGCCTCCACCATGTTCTGGATATACGCATCGCCGACGGCATAGGCGGTGTCCGGCGACAAGCCGCCCTTGATGGCTTCGCGCACGCACAGCGATGTGAACACGACAACGGAAATCGTTGCCTGCGAAATCGGGTTCTCCGTTTGAATCTGTACGCCCGTGCTGAGTGAAGACGACCGTGCAAGCGCCCTCGCGTAGTCGAGATTGCCCTCGCGGACGTTGTACAGCAGCGCCTGCTCCGCCATGTAGGTCAGGTGACGGTTGCGCTTCTGCGCGGTACCCGCTGCTTTCGCCGTCTGCTCCGCCGTCTGATACAGGATGTCGTTCGCGTGCATTTCGCTTCCCGTCAGGGCAAGATTGAGCATGAGGATGTAGTGCTGAAACATCTGCATCGGGATGATCGGCAGCGCCGCGAGGAAGCTCCTGAAATCAATTTTTTCATCGAGATAGACGAACGCCTGATGCATTGTCTTGTTGACATTTTCCGGCAGAACCGCCTTGTTCAGCACAGGACCGATGACGTGCATCCGGCGCTCCTCTGCCGTGCCGACGCTGACCGCACCCCAGAGCAGCCCGATACCTGAGCTGAGGAAAACAGGCGCATCTGCAGAATGGTCAAGCGCATAGCGAAGGCAACCGCATTTTTCGAACAACTCCTCCGCCATCTCCGATGCAGGCTCCGCGTTCAGCATCGTCCCGTTACCGTCGTATTCCCGAAACCCGACCTCATAGTTGCATCGAATCAGCGCCTTCAGGAACGTGAGCTTTTCTTCCGTCGTCATGGTCACCCCTGCCTTTCCGTTTTCCATCTGCCGTCATCATATCACAAATTAGCGAACCGCACAAGAAATTCACCACGTTTTTCAAATCAGGCGAAAAAGTGATATAAAAAGCGAATTTACGGTTTTACACTTTCTGATCCTTTCGTTATAATGCACATAGCAGCGCAAGATTCATGAGATGAATCTTACAATTCACAATTAATTTGGAGGGATTGAACATGAGTAAGAAAACGAAGAATCCTGATCATCTTGGTTTCGGACGGCTCCTTGCGTTCAAGAGCTCTGACATTTCCGCCGCGTGGGTGAATGTCATCGTCCTGAACTACCTGTCCATCTACGCCTCGGATACGCTGGGCGTTTCGACGCTGCGTGTCGGCACGCTTCTGCTGCTGAGCAAGATTTTCGATGCCATCACCGACCTCTTCGCCGGCTTCCTTGTTGACAAGACGAAAACGAAGCTCGGTCGCGGCCGCACGTATGAGCCTGCCATCATCGGCATGACGTTGTGCACCGTGCTGCTCTTCTCCGGCAACCCCGAATGGAGCGAATTTGCGAAATCCGCGTGGATCTTCTGCATGTACTCGCTGACGTTCGCCGTCTTCTCCACGCTGCGTCTGGCGGCGCTCAACCCCTACACCATCTCGCACTTCTCCAACAACCCCGTGCTGCTCAAGAAGGTGGCCTCCTTCGGCGGCATCGTCACCATGGCCGGCAGCATTCTCGTCAGCGTCGGTTTCCCGATGATTATGAAGCGCATCGCAACCTCCGCTTCCGGCTGGGCGCGCGCCGTGCTCATCGTCATGGTTCCGGCGACGATCATCGGTCTGCTTCGTTTCTTCTTCTGCAAGGAGGATCCGAACGTCAACCCCGATGCAGGCAACGAACCCCTTAAGCTCAAGGACGTTGCGCAGCTTTTCGCGAAGAACAAGTATGTCTGGCTCTACGCGCTCATCATGCTCAGCTACAACCTGACCACCAATCTCGCCTGCGGTTCCTACTACTTCAAGTACATCGTCGGCGATCTGGACAAGCTCGGCATCCTGTCCATGTTCGGCGTCATCCTGCTGCCGCTGATGCTCACCTTCCCGACCATCATGAAGAAGCTCGGCTCCATGGGCAAGATGATTGCCGTGTTCAGCGCCATCGGCATTGTCGGCTACCTCATCGTGTTCTTCTCCGGCGCAAATGCCCTCGGCGTCTATGCCGGTTACCTGCTGGCGACGCTCGCCGGTCTGCCGATTGCCTACTACGGCATCCTGTTCGTCATGAACATCTGCAATTACAATGAACGCATCGGTCTGCAGCGCATGGAGGCGTCCTCGAGCACCCTCGCGAACTTCTGCTCGAAGCTCGGCGCGGCACTGGGCGCGTATGTCACCGGTCTGATTCTCTTCCTCGGCGGCTACATCAGCGAGGCAGACGCAGTTCAGCCGGCAAGCGCCCTCATGGCGATTCGCATTGACTACGCCATCGTCCCGATTCTCTTCATGGTGATTATCGGCGTGTGCGCCCTTGCCTTCTCAAAGCTGGAAAAGGAGAATGAGAAGTACCTGCAAGAGAAGAAGGCAGCTGAAGCAAAATAAGAGAACAACAAGGGGGCTTTCCGGTCGCCCCCTTGACCCCTTCGGGGGCGCTCCTTTGTTGCTTGATTTGTATTGCTGCATGCATTCGTTTCTGCCCAAGCGAACAGTAGGAAGAAAAGGGACGAAGTCCTCCCCTTCGGGTGTGCTTCTTTGTTGCTTGATTTGTATTGCTGCATGCATTCATTTCTGCCCAAGCGGAAAGTAGGCATAAAAAAAGAGACGAAGTCCCCCCTTCAGGGGCGCTCCTTTGTTGCTTGATTTGTATTGCTGCACGCATTCGTTTCTGCCCAAGCGAAAAGTAGGCATAAAAAGGGACGAAGTCCCCCTTCGGGGGCGCTCCTTTGTTGCTTGATTTGTATTGCTGCACGCATTCATTTCTGCCCAAGCGAAAAGTAGGCATAAAAAGGGACGAAGTCCTCCCCTTCGGGGGATTGAGCGGGCGCATCTGCGTACATGTTCCGCCTGTTTATGTAGGAGACTGAACCATGGTCATAAAATCCGTCCAGCAAATCATGCTCGGCACTGTCTGCACGAGCGAGGAAGCCGCTCTTTCCGTTCTCCGGCGCATCAGGGCCGCCGGTTACGACGCCCTTGAGCTCAACAGCTTCATGACCCATCCGACACCCGCGATTGTCCGTCTGCTGACGAAAGCCGCAGGTATGCCGACAGGCGCATGCGGCAAGCTCGACTGGCAGTCGCTCCTCGCCGCGTCCGGGCTGACCGTCTCGGCATATCATACCGACCTCGACACGCTCGAGCGTGAAACAGACACCGTGTGCATGGAAGCAAAGCGTTACGGCACCGACCGCATCGTCATCACCGGCATGTACCGCTTCGATTACGGCAGCGAGGACGCGGTGAAGGCGCTTGCGCTCCGGCTGAATGATGCCGGCGAAAAGCTGCGTCAGACCGGCTTGCGGCTGTTTTATCACAATCACAACGCCGAGCTGCTGCGCACAAACTCCGGCGAGTACGCCTATGCGGTGCTTCTGCGCGAAACCGACCCATCGCTCGTGTTCTTTGAATTTGACAGTTACTGGTTTGCCGACGGCGGCGCGAGTCCCCTGCTGTGGATGGAAACGCTGGGTGAGCGCATGAAGCTCTGGCACATTGCCGACCGCGGCACGCGCCTGAAAAAGACGCCCCTGACGCCCATTCTCAAGTCCGACAGCGTGGAGCTCGGCACAGGCAGTATGCCGCTTGTACCGCTCAGGAATCAGGCGATCAGGAACGGCATCGAATGCGTCGTGCTGGAAAGCCACCGCAACTGGATTGACCGCGACCCGGTCAGGAGCCTCGAAATCAGCGCCGAATGGCTCAAGCAAAACATTTGACGACAGGTGAAAACCAATGAAAGCAATCCATTTGAAATGCGACTGTCTGACCGCGCCGCTGGGCATTTCCGTGCATCAGCCGATGCTGAGCTGGGTCTGCGAGGGCGGCATCCGTCAGACGGCGTATCAGATTACGGCGGAAGTCGCCGGAAAGCGCGTGTGGGACAGCGGCGAGGTGCGTTCGGCTGCCATGCGCGTCCGCTGCGGCTATGCAGGAAAGGCACGCGAGCACGTCACATGGCGCGTCCGTCTGTGCGATGAAAACGGCGTGTGGGGCGAAGCGTGCGAATCCTGCTATGAACACGGGCTGACAAACGACCTGTGGAAAGCTGTCTGGGTGAATCCGGAGCTGACTGCGGATGACAAGGTGCGTCAGCCTGCCTCCGTGCTGCGGCGCGTTTTCCGCATTGACACATTGGCGGATGCGCGGCTGTACATCACGTGCCACGGCATGTATGAGGCGGAAATCAACGGTCAGCGCGTGGGCGACTTCGTGCTTGCACCGGGCGTGGATGATTACAAGCTGCGCCTGCAGGTACAGTGCTACGATGTCACCGACCTGCTGAAAATCGGCGAAAACGAGCTGCGCGTCACGCTCGGCGATGGGCTTTACCGCGGCAACAACGGCATCGACGGCAGCAATCACCTGTCCGGCAGCGACATTTCTCTCCTGTGTCAGCTGGAGCTGGACGGCAGAGTCGTCGTCTGCACGGATGACAGCTGGCAGGCAAGCCAAAGCGGCATCGTCCGCGAGAACGACACCGAGCTCGGCGAAACGCAGGATTTGCGCCTTGAGCAGATTTCGGACTGGCACGGCGTGAAGATCGAGCGTTTCGGCTATGGCAACCTCGTCTGCACGGACAGCGTGCCTGTCCGCGAACAGGAGCGGTTCACCGGCAAGCTCCTCCGCACGCCGAACGGTGAAACGGTCGTTGACTTCGGGCAGAACCTCGCCGGATACACGCTGGTCACGGTCAACGCAAAAGCCGGGCAGCGTCTGACGCTCCGGCACGGCGAAACGCTCGATGCGCAGGGCAACTTCACGCAATCCAACTTCGACCCCGGCGCGCGCAACAGGAACGGCGGCATTCCGCAGAAGCTGACGCTGATTTGCAGGGACGGGCAGAATGTGTTCCATCCGAAATTCTGCATTTTCGGCTTCCGCTATGCAAAGGTCGAGACCGACATTGACCTCTCGAACGCGTCCTTCACCGCCGTTGCCGTGTATTCCGACATGCGTCAAACAGGCAGCTTCACCTGCGGCCATGAGGACGTGAACCGTCTGTTCCTCAACAGCCTGTGGAGCATGCGCTCCAACTTCTGCGACATCCCGACCGATTGTCCGACCCGCGAACGCGCCGGCTGGACAGGCGATGCCGGCGTTTTTGCGCCGACCGCCGTGTATCTGGTGGACTGCTATCCGGTGCTTCGCAAATGGCTGGCATGCTGCCGTATTGGGCAGAAGAAAAACGGCATCGTCAGCAACATCGCGCCGGCGAACAACGTCACCGGCATCATCACGCGCATCATCCGCGGCTCCGCAGGCTGGGGCGACGCATGCGTGCTCGTGCCGTGGGCGCTGTACGAGGCCTATGGCGATGAAAGCATCCTCCTCGAAAACTACGACATGATGGTCAAGTGGGTGCGTTTCTGCAAAAAGCGTGCCTCCTCCACCCGCTGGAAGAACCGCAGCAACCCGAACCGCAAGTATCTCGTGGACAAGGGCTTCCATTTCGGCGAATGGCTTGAGCCGGACATCTCCTCCATGGATGCGATGCGCACGAACATGAAAAACGGCGCGCCGGAGGTCGCAACCGCCTATTTCAGCCATTCCGCGGCGCTGCTGTCCAGAATCGCGGGCATCCTCGGCAGACAGGCCGATCAGGCGGAATTTGCGAACATGGCGGACAAGGCGAGAGCCGCCTACCGCTTCACCTGCACGGACAACGGCAAAATCACCTCCGACCGGCAGTGCGCCTACGTCCGTGCGATTGCCTTCGACCTGCTCGATGAACACGAGAAGCAGGCGGCGGCAGACGCGCTGTCCTCGCTCGTTGCAAAGAACGGCGACCATCTGAACACGGGCTTCCTCTCCACGCCGCACCTGTGCGATGTGCTTGCAAGCAACGGTCATGCGGACACCGCGTACCGGCTGCTGATGCAGGACACGTGCCCGAGCTGGCTGTATGCCGTCAAGAAGGGCGCCACCACCATCTGGGAGACGTGGGACGGCATCCGCGCAGACGGATCCGTTCACGATTCCTTCAACCATTACTCCTACGGCGCCGTCAGCGGCTGGCTATTCCGCGGCGTCTGCGGCATCCATCTTGCAGACGGCAAATTCACCGTCAGCCCGACGCCGAGCCGCGTCCTTGACCACGCCAGCGCCGTATGGGACTCCCCCATCGGCACCGTCAGGAGCGCATGGGCATACGAGGGCGATTCGCTCCGGTTGACCATTTCCATCCCCGCCAACACCACCGCCAGCATTCTCCTGCCGGACGGATCGCGTCACGATGTAGATGCCGGCGCATACGAATACGTCATCAAGGAGGACAGCGCATTATGAGTTTCCCTGCCAATTTTCTCCTCGGCGCAGCCACCGCGGCGCATCAGGTCGAAGGCGGCAACAAAAACAGCGACTGCTGGGTGCTGGAGAACATTCAGCATTCCGATTATCTGGAAAAGTCCGGCGACGCGGTCGACCACTATCACCGCTATGAAGAGGACATTCGCCTGCTTGCAGATGCCGGACTGAACGCCTACCGCTTCTCCATCGAATGGGCGCGCATCGAGCCGGAAGAGGGCAAATTCGATGACGCGGAAATCGAGCATTACCGCAGCGTCCTCCATGCCTGCCGTGCAAACGGTGTCGAGCCCATCGTCACGCTGCATCACTTCTCCAGCCCTGTCTGGCTCATCCGCAAGGGCGGCTGGGAGGCAGAGACCACCCCTGACGATTTCGCGCGCTATGCCGAATACGTGATGACGAAGCTCGGCAGTGAAATTTCCTACGTCTGCACCATCAACGAGGCGAATATGGGCCTGCAAATCGCCGCGATTGCCAGACGCTATATGAAGGAAATGCTCCGCGGCAGGAAAAAGAAGAAGAATGCCGATGGGCAGGTGCAGATGGGCATGAATCTCGAAACCATGCTCAAGAACATGGCGCTCGCCGGCAGGGAAAAGCTTGCCGCCGTCGGCGTGAAGGACCCGAAAACGTTCCAGACGATGCGCACCAGGCAGGGCGATCTGCTCGTGATGCAGGCGCACACGAAGGCGCGCGAGGTCATCCGCCGTGTCGCGCCGAATGTCAAGGTCGGGCTGACGCTGTCCCTGCATGATGTGCAGCCCCTTTCGGGCGGGGAAAAGCAGGCGGACGCAGTCTGGGAGGAAGAGTTCACGCATTATCTGCCGTACATTCAGGAGGACGACTTCCTCGGCGTGCAGAACTACACGCGCACCCTCGTGACGAAAAAGGGCGATGCCGGCGTGCCTCAGGGCGCGGAAACGACGCAGATGGCGTACGAATATTATCCGGAGGCGCTCGGGCACGTCCTTGCGCGCGTGGCGAAGGACTTCAAGCGCGACCTGATTGTCACCGAAAACGGCATCGCGACCGATGACGATGATGCCCGATGCGAGTTCATCCGCCGTGCGATGCGCTCGGTCGACAGGTGCATCGCGGACGGTCTGCCCGTGAAGGGGTACATGCACTGGAGTCTGCTGGACAATTTTGAATGGCAGAAGGGCTTTTCCATGCACTTCGGGCTGATTGCCGTCGACCGGAAGGACATGACGCGCCATCCGAAGGGAAGCCTTTCCATGCTTGGCAGCTACAGACAGGAGAAGAAATGACATGAGAGAAATTCTGAATCTGAACCTCGGCTGGCGCTTCAGCAAGACGTCAATCGTGCCGACCGATTTCCCGACCGACTGGGCGCAGGTGACGCTGCCGCACACGTGGAACGCCGTTGACGGTCAGGACGGCGGCAACGACTACTGGCGCGGCGCCGCGATGTACTGCAGGCGCTTCCCTGCCCCGGCGGATATGACCGGCAAGGCTGCCGTGCTGGAATTTCAGGGTGTTGCCATGACGGCAGACGTTTATCTGAACGGTCAGCACATCGCGCACCATGAGGGCGGCTTTTCCGCCTTCCGTGCGGACATCACCGATCTGCTGCAGCCGGACAATCTGCTGTGCCTCGCCGTTGACAACAGCGACAACACGCACGTTTATCCGCAGAAGGCGGACTTCACCTTCTATGGCGGCATCACCCGCGACGTGAACCTGATTGTCGTGCCGGAAAAGCACTTTGAGCTGTTGAAGGACGCCACGCCCGGCATCAAGGTGACGCCCGTGGTTGACCTTGAGCGCCATTTGGCTCTTGTCACGGTCGAAACGTGGCAGACAGGCGACGGCACGGTCGAAATCACCGTCGGCGGCGAAACAAAGGCATCTCCTTCCGTGAACGGCTATGCGAAGGCGGAATTTACGCTCTCGCCCGTGCACCTCTGGGATGGTCTTGACGACCCGTACCTGTATACCGCGTCTGCCTCCTTCTGCGGCGATGAGATTTCCACACGCTTTGGCTGCCGCAGGTTCGAGGTTGACGCGCAGAAGGGCTTCCTGCTGAACGGCCGGTGCTATCCGCTGCGTGGCGTTGCTGCCCATCAGGATCACAAGAACATCGGCAGCGCCGCCATCCGCGAGAAAATCGCCGAAGATGTCAGCCTGATTCTCGACATCGGCGCGAACACGGTCCGCCTTGCCCATTATCAGCATCCGCAGGCGATGTACGACCTGTGTGACGAAAAGGGGCTTGTCGTCTGGGCAGAAATCCCCTTCATCACCATGTACATGAAGGATGGCACGCCCAACACGCTTTCCCAGATGGAAGAGCTGGTCGTGCAGAATTACAATCATCCCGCCATCGCCGTGTGGGGGCTGTCCAACGAAATTACCGCCGCAAGCCCCGTGACGGAGGCGCTGCTGGAGAACCACCGTCAGCTGACCGCACTAATCAATCGTCTGGACGGCACGCGCATGACCGCCATGGCACACGCCTTCATGCTGGAAACCGACTCGCCGATTCTTGAAATTCCGGATGTGAACAGCTACAACCTGTATTTCGGCTGGTATCTGGGCGATCTGGATCAGAACGATGAGTTCTTCGATGATTTCCACGCGAAATACCCGAATCGTCCCATCGGTCTCGCGGAATACGGCGCCGATGCCAATCCCTCCTTCCAGAGCAAGAACCCGGAAAAGGGCGATTACACCGAAACGTATCAGTGCGTCTATCATGAGCACATGCTGAAGATGATTGAAGCACGCCCGTATCTGTGGGCGACGCACGTGTGGAACATGTTCGACTTTGCCGCAGACGGTCGCGATGAGGGCGGCAAGCACGGCGAGAACCAGAAGGGGCTCGTGACGTTTGACCGCGCACTCCGCAAGGATGCCTTCTACCTCTACAAGGCGCACTGGAGCAGGACGCCGTTCGTGCACATCTGCGGCAGCCGCTATGTTGACCGCGCAGAAGCCGAGACGGAAATCAAGGTTTACTCCAACCTGCCGGAGGTCTCGCTTTTCATGGACGGTCAGCTGCTCGACACGAAATCAGCTGACAAGGTGTTCCTCTTCCACGCGTCCATCAGCGGTCAGCACACCTTCGAGGCGCATGCCGGCAGCTGTACGGATGCCATCACGGTTCGCAGGGTCGATACGCCGAACCCCGCGTATGCCATGGAGAACCGCCGGAACGTCGTCAACTGGTTTGACGGCGAGCTTGATGAAAGCTGCTGGTCGATTAAGGACAACATGGCGGCCGCAATGGCTGACCCGAAGGCCGGCGTTATCCTCAAGCAGCTGATGGACAAGGCGCGTGCAGCACGCGGCGATGTCGCCAATGCCACCAAGGACAATCCGGCGCTTGCCGCCATGATGCAGCGCGCCATGCAGCGCATGACCATCGAAAGCATGCTCCGGCAGGCAGGCACCGACGTTGAAAGCATAAAGCAGCTCAACCGCATCCTGCAGGGGATTCACAAGGATTAAAGAAAACGGCGCATGTTTCCGCAAAAGGAAGCACGCGCCGTTTTTCTGCTTTTACCTGACCTTTTCCACCGTGCACGGATATTTCTCCGCCAGCACCGACAAATCCTGCTCTTTTCCGCCGAGCTCATTGTACTGCTCGACCATCGCCGCTACATCGCTGCTGACAATCGTCACGCTGCCGCTTCTGCTGACGCCGTCTAACGCGTTCTCGAAAACCACATCCAGCGTGACGCTCGATTTGCCCTTCGCCAGCGCCGTCACAATCGGGTAGCTCGCGTCAGAGAGAATCAGCGAATAATCCTCCATATAGATGCCGTCATACTCCGTTGCCTCCAGCATCACATCCGTGAAGGTATACTGCTTTTTGTCCACCGTCACTGTGACCGAGTCCGCCTGAATGGCATCAAACAGCGACACCGACAGGCACAGGCGGAAGGTCGTGACCTCCTCGTCCGGCAGGATGACATAATCCAGATAGGCAATCAGCTCATCCTCCCCCAGCGTCCCCTCATATGGCGGCGTCAGTGCGCGGACAACCGTGTTCGCCGTGCCGGGCATGGTGTAGACGAGGTGATCATCGAGCGCTTTGAGGGCATAATAATCAAATTCAGCCGATGCAGCTGTCAGAAGAAGCAGCATGGTCAGGAGCAGAGACAGCAGCTTTTTCATGATGATTCCTCCCATCATAAGATGCTGTTTTATTATACCATTTCCGCACCGTTCAGGCAACCAGTCAGGAGGAAATGTTACAATCAGAAAGCCCCGGCAGGCATTTGAGCTCTGTCGGGGCTGTGGATTAACGCGGCTTGCGCTCCGCATCGCAGTAGATGCAGCGGTAGATGCGGCGGCTCTTGTCGGCGAGGCGGAACACCTGGTCAAGCGAGTGCTCCACCGTCGTGATGCAGCGCGGATTCTTGCAGAAAATGACGTTTGTCAGCCGTTCCGGCAGCTCAAGGCGCTTCTTCTCCACCACAACGCCGTCCTTGATGATGTTCACGGTCGTGCCGGGGTCGACATAGCCAACGACATCCAGGTCAATGTCGATTTCGTCATCGATTTTGATGATGTCCTTGAGTCCCAGGGCTTCGCTGCGGGCATTCTTGATGATGGCGACAGGGCATTGCACTTCGTCCAGATGCAGATAGCGGTACAGCTCCATCGCGCGGCCTGCCTGAATGTGGTCCAGCACAATGCCGCGGTGAATCGCGTCAATCTTCATACGTTTCCCTCCAGCATCTTCGTTATCAGCGCCATCCGCACGAAGCGGCCGTTGTGCGCCTGCTCGAAGTACATCGCGCGCGGATCGTCATCGACCTTCGTGGAGATTTCGTTCACGCGGGGCAGCGGATGCAGGATCGCCATGTCCTTCTTCGCCGTCTTGAGCTTCTCGTGGTCGAGGATGTACGTGTCCTTCAGGCGGATGTAGTCTGCTTCGTTAAAGAAGCGTTCCTTCTGCACGCGCGTCATGTACAGCACATCCAGCTCCGGCATAACCTCCTCCATGCTCTCGACCTCGCGGTACGGAATGCCTTCATCCCTGAGCTTTTGCAGGATGTAACCCGGCACGCGCAGCTCCGGCGGTGCAATCATCACAAACTGCACGCCCGGATAACGGCTCATCGCGCCGATCAGGCTGTGCACTGTCCGCCCGAACTTCAGGTCGCCGCACAGGCCGATGGTCACGTGGCCCAGCTCACCGCGCGTCCTGCGGATGGTCATCAGGTCGGTCAGCGTCTGCGTCGGGTGATTATGTCCGCCGTCGCCCGCATTGATAATCGGGACGATGCTCTTGAAGGATGCCGCCATCGGCGCGCCCTCCTTCGGGTGACGCATCGCGATGATATCGCAGTAGCCGCTGACGACGCGGATGGTGTCCATCAGGCTTTCGCCCTTTGTCGCTGAAGACGTGTCCGCCGAGGAAAAGCCGAGCACGCTGCCGCCCATCGAGAGCATCGCCGACTCAAACGACAAGCGCGTGCGCGTGCTGGGCTCAAAGAACAGCGTCGCGAGGATTCTGCCGTGCATCGTATCGCGGAACGCGGCGGGATTCGCCCTCATGCTGTCCGCCAAATCGAGGATGCCGCCGATTTCCTCCACGGACAAATCGGTAATGTCAATCAGATGACGCATGTGCATTGCTCCTTTCGGGCTTCAGGGGTTTACAGGGACACCTTCTTGTCCAGCATCCAGCCGCAGCCGAAGAGGCTGAGCAGAATCACCGCCAGATCAAAGACCGCATAGGGAACCATCATGGTCAGCAGGTCTGTAAAGCTGCCGATTACAAGCTCTGCGGATACGCCGGTCGCTCTGCTTGTCACCAGCATGTCAACCGGATTGGGGATTAGCTCCTGCAGCTTGATCAGCCCGTAGCACACGGCGATGAAGAGAACCAGCGCGATGAGGGCGCGTCCCTTCAGATTGTGGAAGAACGTGTGGCTCAGCGTGATGGCAAAGTACGCGATGGCGCAGATAATCAGCAGCATCAGCACGGTCATCAGCACATAAAAGATAATCGCGAGGATGATCTGCCCGGTCTGGTAGCCCTGCAGCTGCAGGAGGCGCATCCCCTGCTCAAGGAAATACTGCCATTCCTCCTGCGACTCCATCAGCAGACGGATGTCCAGCGCGCCCAGTCCTCCACAGACAGCGCCCAGCAGCAGCGCGTTCACGAAGGTGTACAGATACTTGCTCGCCATGATTTTCGTGCCGGAATTTGGCGTCATAAAAATCAGATACGCGCTTTTCGACTTCAGCTCCGTCGAGTAGCACGCCACGCCGCGAACCATCATATAAATCATCGCGACAAACGATGCAATCAGCAGCACCATCGCCGAAACGGTGGTATGCTGCACATTGCTCTGCGCCCTTGAAATGAGGTAATACACCTCTGCCGCGGCAATGACGCCCAGCATCGTCAGCAGCGATGTCCGCGTCCGGCGGAACTCATACTTCAGCAGCTTCCACATGCTTCGTCTGCACCTCCTCTCCGCCGTAAATGGACAGATACAGGCTCGTCAGCGAGCCGTGCTTTTCCTCAAGCGCCTGTCGATCGCCGATGCGCGCCAGCACGCCGTTCTTCATGAACACCGCGACATCGATGAAGTCGTTCAGCTCCTCCACCAGATGGGTCGAAATGAGCATCGTGCGTCCGGTATTCCGGCTGCGGATGATTTCGCGGACGACCTGCGTGCGCGTCAGGATATCGACACCGTTGAGCGGCTCATCGAACATCATGACGTGCGCGTCGCGGCTGAGCGTCAGTGCAAGGCGTACCTTCGCGTTCATGCCGGAGGACAGCGTGCGGATTTTGTCCTTCGGATTCAGATCCATGCGCTCCAGCATGGCCTGATACTGCCCACGGTCGAAATCCGTAAAGAAGTCGGCATAGTATTTGCCCGCGTCGTCGATGCTCATATACGGATAGAAGTAGCTTTCCGTGGGCATGTACGCGATATGCTTCTTCGTCTTCGCGCCGACCGGCACGCCGTCAAGCGTAATGGTCCCGCTCGTCTGCTTCGTCAGACCGGCAATCATCTTCATCAGCGTCGTTTTGCCGCTGCCATTCGGACCGAGCAGGGCGTACGTCTTGCCGGCTTCAAATGTCAGCGAAAGATCTGACACCGCCGTTTTGCTGTCGTAGCGGCGCGTCAGATGCTGAATGTCCAGCATAAGGACATCTCCTCCCTCATGTATATTACTATATTACGCGTTCATCCAGCTCTCGTCGGACGGATTCTGGCGGAAGCGCTTGAGGCGTTCAATGTCCTCGGGCTTGATGTAGCCTTCCTCCGCCGCGACCTCGCAGAGCGTGTCGAAATTCGACAGGCTGTGGTTGATGACGTTCGCCGCGGCAAGGCGTTCCAGCCCCTTCTGCATGCCGTAGGTGAAGATGCTCGCCACGCCCAGCACGTCAGCGCCTGCCTCGCGCAGCACATCCACAACCTCCAGCACCGAGCCGCCAGTGGAAATCAGGTCTTCAACAACAACGACCTTCTGCCCCTTCTCCAGCTTGCCCTCAATCTGATTGCCGCGGCCGTGATCCTTGTGACCGGAGCGGACATAGCCCATGGGCAGGTTCATCAGGTGCGCGGTGATGGCGGCATGGGCGATGCCAGCGGTAGACGTGCCCATCAGCACCTCCGCATCCGGATAGTATTCCTCAATGACCGCCTTCAGACCGTTCTCGACGTCCGTGCGGACTGCCGGCGCCGTCAGCGTCAGGCGGTTATCGCAGTAAATCGGGGACTTGATGCCGCTCGCCCACGTGAAGGGCTGGTCAGGGCGCAGGAACACGGCGGAAATGGACAAAAGATCCTTGGCAATCTGCTTTTCAATCTGCTGATTCATATGATTTTGCTCCTTCTCTTCATTTAATTAATAAGGCAATCCCGCACAAACAAGGGAGTACGATGGTTGTCTTAGCTTCTTTTTTTCAGGCAACACGGGCAGACTTCGTCTGCTTTATTTCCTTTGGTTGCCTCCGCAGCGTTGCTTTGAGAAGCGCGCTGCTCAGACCCCTGCAGCTTGCGGGATTTCTTATTCCCCGAGGAATTCGCGGACGCACCGATTGTAGGCCGCCACCGGATCCGCCGCCGCCGTAATCGGCCGACCGACAACGATGTAATCACTGCCGCCGAGCCGCGCCTTTTCGGGCGTCATCACGCGCACCTGATCGCCGACGTCGCCGTCAGCAAAGCGAATGCCGGGCGTCACCGTCAGGAAATCCTGACCGCAGGCTTCCTTCACCAGCGCTGCCTCCAGCGGCGAGCACACAACGCCGTTCAGCCCGGCTGCCTTCGCGTTCATCGCGTACTTCCTGACCGTCTCCGGCATCGTCGCGTTGATGAGCAGCTCCTGCTGCATGCGTTCCTCGCTGGTCGAGGTCAGCTGCGTTACGGCAAGCAGCACGCCGCACGTGCCATCCTCCTTCGTCATGCCCTCCTTCGCCGCCTCCATCATGGCAATCGTGCCTGCGGCGTGCAGGTTCGTCATGTCGACATCCAGCTTCGAGAGCACCTTCATCGCCTTCTTGACGGTATTGGGGATGTCGTGCAGCTTCAGGTCGAGGAAGATTTTGTGCCCGCGCTTTTTGATTTCGCGGACGACATCGGGTCCTTCGGCGTAATACAGCTCCATGCCGATTTTCACAAACGGCTTCCTGCTCGTGAACTGATCCAGAAACGCCAGCGTCTTCTCCTTGTTTTCAAAGTCCAGCGCGATAATAACGTCCTTTGCCATGATGATTCTCCTCCTTTATTGATTACACACGTTCAATGTCCGACAGCCGATCGATTCCGAGCCGTTCCATTTCCTGCGGCAGGGTCTCGATGATTTTCCTGCAGGCGAATGGATCTCTGAGATTCTCCGCGCCGACCTGCACCGCCTTTGCGCCGGCCATCATCATCTCGATGACATCCTGCGCACTGCTGACGCCGCCCATCCCGATGACGGGGATCTTCACCGCGCCCGTCACCTGATAGACCATGCGCACCGCGACCGGAAACACGCCCGGACCGGAGTAGCCGCCCATGACGTTCGCGAGCACAGGACGGCGTCGGCGAAGGTCGATGCGCATCCCCAGCAGCGTGTTGATAAGCGACAAGCCGTCCGCGCCGGCATCCTCGCATGCCTTCGCGATGGACACGATGTCCGTCACGTTCGGCGAGAGCTTCATGTACACCGGCTTTGTGGCGACCTGCCTGACAGCGCGGGTGATTTCCGCCGCAGCCTCCGGATTCGTACCGAACGCCATGCCGCCGTGCCGCACATTCGGGCAGGAGATGTTGACCTCGAGGATCTCCACCTGCTCCTCCTTCGTCAGCAGCGACACGCAGTGCACGTATTCCTCCACCGAGAAGCCGCTGATGTTGGCAATAATCGGCTTATGGAAGATTTTCCGCAGCGCGGGCAGCTCGTGCGCAATGACGTGCTCCACGCCGGGGTTTTGCAGACCGACGGAATTGAGCATCCCATTCGGGCATTCGGCGATGCGCGGTGTCGGGTTGCCGTAGCGTGCCTCTGCCGTTGTCCCCTTGAAGGACAGGCTGCCCAGGATGTTGATATCGTAGTATTCGTTAAATTCCTGCCCGAAGCCGAACGTACCGCTGGCAGGAATGACCGGATTATCCAGCGTCACGCCGGAAAGCGTCACGCGCAAGTCCTTCTCCTTCACCAGATGACCTCCTCTCGATCCAGCACAGGACCTTCCTTGCAGATGCGCTTGTAGCCGCCCTTCACCTTGACTGAGCAGCCCATACATGCGCCGAAGCCGCAGCCCATGCGTTCCTCGAAGGACAACTGCGCAGGATGATCGTCCGCCGCCATGATGGCCTTGAGCATCGGCACCGGTCCGCAGGCGCAGATATCGGTGAAGTCAAGCGTCTTCATCGCGTCCGTGACAAGCCCCTTCACGCCTGCCGAGCCGTCCATCGTTGCCAGCACGAACGGTGCGCCGAGCTTTTCAATCTCCTCGCGCAGGAAGACCTCCCCGACCGTGTTGAAGCCAGCCAGCACCGTCGGATGCTTGCCGCTCTCCAGCAGGCAGCGGCACAAACCGACCATCGGCGGAAGACCCACGCCGCCGCCAATCAGCAGTGGACGATCGCCGCAGCGGCTGATGTTGAAGCCATTGCCCAGTCCGGTCAGGATGTCCAGCGCTGTCCCGACCTGCATGGTGCGCATTGCGTCCGTGCCGTTGCCGACGACCTTGTACACGAGCGTCAGCGAATCGCCGTCCCAGTCGCACACGGAAATCGGGCGGCGCAGGTAAAAGCCGGGCACCTGCACCTGAACGAACTGACCGGGCGCCTTCATCGCGGCTGTGTCGCCTGAGAGCACCATCCGCCAGACGCTGTCCGTCAGCTGTTCATTCCCTGTGATGATCATCTGCATGATGTTTCCTCCCTGCTCAGTCCGTTGTAGGACACGCGGTCGCCGCAAATCGTCAGCCTGCATGCCGCATGAACCTCCCAGCCCTCAAAGGGCGTCGCACGCCCCATGGACAGGAATTTCGCCGGATCAACGGTTTCCCTCGCATGCAGGTCAAACACGGTCAGCGCTGCCTTTTCCCCGACACGAATGCCGCCGTCAATCCCGAAGCGCTTTCTTGGCGCGTCCGTCATGCGCGACACGAGCGTTTCAAGCGGCATTTTGCCCTTTTCCACCAGATACGTGTACAGCAGCGGAAACGCCGTTTCAATGCCGACAACGCCCATCGCGGAATTGCGCAGTCCCTTTGCCTTTTCCTCTGCGGAATGCGGCGCGTGATCCGTCGCGACCATGTCAATCGTGCCGTCAAGCAGCCCTTCCAGCACCGCCTGCTGATCCTCCCGATTCCGCAGCGGCGGATTCATCTTGAAGCGCCCGAGATCCTGCAAATCATCCTGGCACAGCAGCAGATAGTGCGGCGCAGTCTCGCAGGTGATGTTCACGCCCTCGCGCTTGGCCTTGCGAATCAGCGCGACCGATTCCTTCGTGCTGACATGGCAAACATGATACCGGCAGCCGGTTTCGCGGCACAGCTCGATATCCCGTGCGATGGGACCCCATTCGCTTTCGGACGGGATGCCCGGAATATCATGCGCCCTCGCAAACGCGCCGTCATGAATCGCGCCGCCCTGCGGGATCAGGCGCATGTCCTCGCAGTGCGCCGCAAGGATGCTGTCCGCCGCCCTGCACTGCCTCATCGCCTCGCGCATCGTGTCCGCCGTCTTTACGCCGCGCCCGTCATCGGAAAAGCCGCAGACGCGTCCTGAAAGCGCCGCGAAATCAACCAGCGTTCCCTCGCCCTTCTGCCCGACCGTGATGGACGCATACGGGCGCACATCCATGACCGCCTGCTCGCGGATGAGCGCTTTCTCCGCCTGCAGGTGCTCCACGCTGTCCGGCACAGGCGAAAGATTCGGCATGGCACACACGGTCGTGTATCCGCCGTGCGCACACGCCGCGCTGCCGGTTGCAATCGTTTCCTTATACGAAAAACCCGGCTCTCGCAGATGCACATGAACATCCACAAAGCCGGGAAATATGGCTAAATCTCGGCAATCAAACACTTGATCAGCCTGAAATGAAGCGTCTTCACACCAGGCCGCGATGATGCCGTTGTCAATGCAAATATCTGTCTGTCGCCATTTGCCCTCATGCAGGATAAGACCACCCTGAAGCAGTACTCGCACCGTCAGCCCTCCTGTCGTCTCGAGTTGTCCGCGTCATTATATCAGATTTTCAGGACGAATGCAAGTGATTCCGCATGTTGACTTTTCGTCCGCTTTGCGGTATCATATTCCCGTGCGAGGTGATCAGGCGATCGCGTGCCGGAAACGGCATGAGGAAAGTCCGAGCACCATAGGGCAGGATGCCGGCTAACGGCCGGTGGAGGCGACTCCAAGGAGAGTGCAACAGAGATATACCGCCGTGCTCACAAGGCGCGGTAAGGATGGAAAGGCGAGGTAAGAGCTCACCCACGGCTTGGCGACTTGTCCGTGCTGTAAACCCCA
>CAVEOA010000015.1:0-46408 GCA_963617205.1 Alloprevotella sp.
GGATCGACCGCACCGAATGCATATCGGTATTCGCGGATATGATGGCAGGGCACGACGGGTCTTTTGCCGCCTGTCCAACAGTATTTCGGGGTGTTGATTCGGCCAAATCCGGCTTCATCCTGAAACATGATGCGTACCGGTTTGTTAGTGTTAACTAACCTAATTTCGTCCAATTTGGTTTTAATGTAACGCCGCACAAATGAAATAGTAAAATGAATAGTGCCTTTTGCAGCGATTCTTATAAATGATGATTTGGAAAAAAATAAACCTTTTATGACAGATTATGCTCCAAAAAGAACAAATTTTGAATAGAGTGTGACAGGCGGGTGAAGATAATGATATATTTTATTATATAGCCTGTCTCTATGGACAGAATTCGACAATTTAAGACATTCCAATTGGCTGGCTTAAATTAAGAAAGGAAAGGTAGTCATGAAACGCACAAAGTTGTTGGCACTCCTCACAGGCATCTGCTGTCTCCTGTTGACGATCGTGATGGTTGGAAGCTCCTTTACGGCGGCTTATGCCATGATGATCAACAAGGAACTGGGTATCGTAACCACGAGCGTGGTGACGGATGATCCTGAGCAGAATTCAAATTACTATACCACGAGTTTTCTCAAGGAGGACGGAACGCGTGACGATGAAGCTCTGTCCGCGTGGCAGAAGGCGCTGTGCGAGCAGATTCAAGGAGAGGGCACTGTTCTTCTGGCAAACAACGGTGTCCTGCCGATGGAAAAGGGGCTCGGCGTGACGGTGTTCGGGCGCGGTTCCGTGGATACTATTTACGGCGGCACCGGTTCTGGTCAGGTGGATACCAGCAAAGCAGCAACCATGACGTCCGCACTGACGGAAGCGGGTCTGAACGTCAATACTGCTATGATGGACTGGTACTCTGCGCAGATCGAGCAGATGAAGGAAGACAAGACGAACCGCTCTACGCCAGGCATGTTCACGGAATATGCTGACGTTCCGGCCGCAACGCGTATCGCTGAGGTGTCCGCCGAGGCTGTAGCATCTTCTGGCGTAAGCTATGAAGGCTACAAGGACGTTGCAATCGTGATGATCGGTCGCTCCGGTGGTGAAGGTGCTGACCTGTATACCGGCACCTTCACGGACGGTACAGCGTACTTCGAGCTACAGGATACCGAACGCGAGTTGCTCAAGTATGTGGCATCACAGGGCTTCGGTAAGGTTGTCGTGCTAATCAACTCATCCAACGCACTGGCAATGGATTGGATTGACAACGAGGAATATGGCGTTGACGCGTGCCTCTGGATTGGCGGCCCTGGTCAGTATGGTCTGACGGCGGTCGCACAGATTCTTGTCGGTGATGTCAACCCGTCCGGTCGACTGGTGGACACTTACGCGGCTTCCTCACTCTCTTCCGCGGCAATTCAGAACAACGGTTCCTACGTCTACAGCAATGCGGATGAGGAAACCGGCTTGGTCGGCGGTGTCGAGATTGACGGTGTTCCCGGTGACAAGACGAAGGTGCGCTATGCCATCCACTATATGGTGGAGGCGGAAGGCATTTATGTCGGTTATAAGTACTATGAAACTCGCTATGAAGATGCTGTCCTCGGTCAGGGCAACGCGTCCGGCGATGCTGGCATGTTCGCTTCAAAGGGCAACGGCTGGGTGTACGGCGATGAAGTTGTGTACCCATTCGGTTATGGTCTGTCCTACACATCCTTTGAGCAGAGCCTTGAAGACGTGACCTATGATGCCGCTTCTGATAGCTTTACCATGCTGGTGAAGGTGACCAATACCGGCGATGTGGCAGGCAAGGAAGTCGTGCAGATTTACGGGCAGCAACCCTACACGGAATTTGATAAGGCGAATGCCATCGAGAAAGCTTCTATCCAACTTGTCGGTTTCGGCAAGACGGCGATGCTTCAGCCCGGCGAATCCGAAACGGTGACCGTGACGGTTGACCGCAAGGAGCTGACGGTCTACGACGAGTATGTTAACAAGACCTACATTCTCGAGACTGGCGATTATTATCTGACGGTGGCCTCAAATGCGCATAACGCGGTGAACAACATCCTCGCAGCAAAGGGCTACGCTCCTGAGAACGTCGAAACGCCTGAAACCGAGGAAACAGACGCTACGGCTGATGAAACGTTTGTGACTGCGTCTGCTATGGACGCAGCCGGCGATTCGGCCAAGGTCTACAAGTTCACGGTTGACGTGGAGGATGACGAAACCTACAGCACGTCTGCAACTGGCTACAAGATTACAAATCAGTTTGATGATGCGGATCTGAACAGCTATTACGATGAGAAAGTTGTTACCTACCTCACCCGCAGCGACTGGCAAGGTACATGGCCAGTGTCCTTTGAGGAACTGACCGCGAATGATAAGATCATTAATGGTTTGCAGTTCAACTATATGGCGGAAGAGCCCGATGAGAGCATCATCACTGGCTCAACCGAGACAAATTATACGCTGGCAACCATGATCGGGAAGTCTTATGACGACCCGCAGTGGGAGGATATCCTGAATCAGTTGACGGTTAATGACATGGCGGAAATCGTCGGTCATTCCGGCTACGGCACGCAGGCGATTGACTCCATTGGTCTGCCGGCAACGGTTTCGGCGGACGGTCCGCAGGGCATTAAGGCAACCTACGCCGGAAATAACTCCACCATTGCTTACACATCCGAGCCGATTATGGCGGCAACATTCAACACCGAAATCCTGTACAACATCGGCCTATCCATGGGCGAAGATGCACTCCGCTCCGACAATCGTGTGGTTGGCTGGTACGGCCCGGCAATGAACATCCATCGTACACCTTACTCCGGTCGCAACTTCGAGTATTACTCCGAGGATGGTTTCCTATCCGGCAAGATGGCGGCGCAGGAAGTGGCGGCGGCTCGTTCGAAGGGGCTGGTCGTCTATATCAAGCACTTTGCAGTAAACGACTTTGAAATGTACCGCCAGTCTGTCGCCACGTTCGCGACCGAGCAGGCAATCCGCGAAATCTACCTGAAGGGCTTCCAGTACGCGGTCGAGGAAGGCGGCGCCAATGCCGTCATGACCTCCTTCAACCGTATCGGTACACGCTGGGCAGGTGCTCATAGCGGTCTATGCACGGAGGTTCTCCGCAACGAATGGGGCTTTGTGGGCGTCACACTGACGGACGCGGTCATGGCGAACCGCAACTGGATGGATGTCAAGATTGGCACCGAAGCAGGCAACGACTGCTGGCTGTCTTCGGGCGACTGGCTTGTCTCGAAGATTGAAGCATGGGCAGCGGAAGACGGGAAGCTGATGAAGAACATTCGCACATCTGCGAAGAACTATCTGTACGCGTACGCGAACTCCGCCGCGATGAACGGAATGAACGAAACAAGTCACGTTGTCCATACAACATCATGGGTGGAAACGGACATGAAGATTGCCCGGATTGTGATGATTGTGCTGACGGCACTGTCCGGCATTGCGATGCTCATCTCCTACTTCCTGGATCGCAAGAATAAGCTGCAGCCGGCTGAGCGCAAGCACGTTTCTATCGTCGCGGCGGTTATCGCGCTGCTTGCTACCGTCCTGTATGTGATCATTGATTCGGCAGCGACCACGAAAATGAACTTTGACGTGCTGACGCTGGTTCTGTTGCTTGTCTCTGCAGTCTGCTATCTCATCGCAGGGCTGAAGAAGGTCGGTTTGCTGTCCGTTCTCGGTCTGCTATGCACGCTGACTTCGCTGTTCCGATACATGGTGACAGAAATCAACTTCCGCATGGATGACCTGGTTTTGATTGCTGGTGGAACGGCTACGGTCAGTTCGCTGGGCATCACGTTCATCCTCTCCTTCATCCTGATGATTCTTGTGCCAATCGCAGGTGTTGTCCTGATGACTGGTTCGATGGGCGTTGAAAAGGAAAAGAAGTAAGGCGTTACCGGAAAATGATATGCTCCCTGTCAACTTGACAGGGAGCATATTATATATCACATCCCGTTGCGCCCGTTTTTTATTCTGCTGAAAGGAGCTTTCCCTTCTCCTGCTTCTTTGCCAGCGGCAGTTCAAACCAGAACGAGGTGCCCTTGCCCTCCTCGCTGTCCACACCGAAGGGCACATGATGCTTTTCGAGGATGCTGCGGACAATCGACAGCCCCAGTCCGCTGCCGATGACGGAGCGCTTGTGCGATTCCTGCGTGCGGTAGTAGCGGTTCCAAATCAGCGGCAGCTCGTCCTTTGCGATACCCTTGCCGGTGTCGGAAATCGTCAGGCGCACCCAGTTGCCGCACTTTTTTTGCGTGATGGTGACGGTCTTGTCCTCGCCCGTGTAGGTCAGCGCATTGCCGAGCAGGTTGTAGACGACCTGCGCAATCCGCTGCTCGTCGGCCGTGACCGTGACCTGCTCATCCGGTTGGAACACGACCTGATAGCCGTTTTGCTGCACCATGCGGCTGACGCGCTCGGCGATGCCCTGCACGGACAGCGTGAATGGGTAATCCGCCGGATTCAGCGGAATCGTGTCCGTCTGCAGACGGCTGAAGTCGAGCAGCTCGTTGACAAGGCTCGTCAGCCGCTGCGTTTCATCGATGATGGTCTGCATGTTTTCAGGCGTCGCCTCGCCCGGAATATCGCGCATCATTTCTGCGTATCCGCCGATCATCGTCAGCGGCGTCCGCAGGTCATGGCTGATGTTCGCAATCAGCTCGTGCTGGAGGCGTTCGACCTGACTGAGCTCCTTGGCGGCATACACGAGCGTCTGATTCAGCTCTGCCATCTCGCGGTATTCGCAGCCGTGCGGCGGAATCACATAGTGACCGCGCGAGAGCATGTTCGCCGCTTCGCTCGTTTCAACGATGGAACGCGTGACCTTACGCGAAATGAGCATCGCCAGCACCGTTGCACCGAGAATGACCGTTATGGTAATCAAAAGGAGCTGCAGACGAAGCGTCGAAACCGTGCTGTCCAGCGGCGTAATGACGCAGTTGAGCAGCAGATAGCCCTGCGTCCCGTCCGGCAGGGTCACGCGGCGCGCACACAGGAGGCTCTGCGTGTTCGATGCGTCGAATTTGGGGACATTGCCGCGGAAGACGTGGCTGTTGTACTGCTCGGGAACCGTCGCGATGTTGAACAGCTCCGTTAGCGTTGAGCCATCCTCCGGTGTCAGGACGCACCAGAAGGACAGGTCGCGGTTGCTCATACGGTGAATCAGGCAGTATTGCGTGCCCTCGGAGGACAGGAACGTGTGCATGTTCTCATCAAGCAGGAGAATGCAGACGTTGTTTTGCCGCGAGAGCGTATCCATGAGCGAATACAGCTGCTCATTGCTGATGTTTTCCTCGACCGAGTCCGCCGCTGCCGTAATCTGGCGCGTCTTGTTCCAGCGGTAGAAGTCGTCCAGCCAGACGATCTGCATCAGCCACATCAGAATCAGCACAAATGCCACAAAAGCCGCCAGATAGGTTAGCACCCGGCGGCGAATCGGCGGACGTTTTCTGCTTCTCTGCGGAAAACCCTGCCTTTTTTTGATTGCATCCAGCAGCTTCATAATCAGTCCTTCTCAAAGCGGTAGCCAACGCCGCGCAGGGTCGTGATGCGGTCGGCGTAATCGCCGAGGCTCCGGCGGAGCAGCTTGATGTGCGTATCCAGCGTGCGGTCGTCGCCGAAGAAGTCATACCCCCACACGTCGCTGATGAGCTTTTCGCGGGTCAGCGCAATGCCGCGGTTGCGAACCATGTAGAACAGCAGGTCATATTCCTTGGGCGACAGGTTCAATTTCTCGCCGTGAATCGTCACCTGCCGTGCGGTGAAGTCAACCACCATATCATCAATGGTGATTTTTTCGCTGTCCTCGGCGGTCGCGGGCGCTGCGCTGCGCTTGAGGATGGCGGCAACGCGCATCATCAGCTCGCGCGGCGAAAACGGCTTGACGACATAGTCATCGATGCCCAGCTCAAAGCCGTGAATGCGGTCATATTCCTCGCCGCGCGCGGAGAGCATCAGCACGGGCACCTGCGATTTCCGGCGAATCTCGCGGCATGCGGAGAAGCCATCCAGTTCCGGCATCATGACATCCATGATGATCAGATCATAGCTCTTTTGGCGGCATTTTTCGACTGCCTCCATGCCGTTTTGTGCCTCCTCGACGCTATAACCATCGAATGCGGCGTATTTGCGGATGAGCTCGCGGATTCGGGCTTCATCATCAACAACAAGCAGCGTCATGGTGTTCACCTCATTGCATTCAGCAATTTGTTCCTGTTCGTATTATAGCGGAAATTTCCTGCAAAAGCAAGTTTTTCATCCCATCAGGGAGCAGACAGTGAAATTTGCAGATGCTCCCCGTTCCGCAGGATTCCAACCATGCTCGGCTCTGCCTGCCTGTTGAAAAAATCGTCTGCGTCCGCTAAATCGGTGACGGCGGTTCCGTTCAGCGTCTGCAGCACATCGCCTGCGCGGATGCCGCTGCGGTCGGCACGGCTCTTGTCAATCACAGCAAGGACGTAAAGCCCTTCCTCCTCTGAGGCTTTCTGAATCAGAACCAACCCTGCGGATGCACAGCCTGTCAGCTGCACGTCCTCCTTCTGCGGCCTGAAGTGCCAGCCAACTGCCAGCAGCGCACACGCCAGCACGCACAACCCGACGATCCATTTTCGCCGCATTTGCGCCACTTCCTTCAATAAAATCTTTCCTTACAGCGCGATTGTAACCGCTTTGCGTGAAGGGTGCGTGAAAGTCCCTTGATTCCTGCCTGAATTTGCGGTATACTGAAACGGAACTTTTTCTTTTGTCTGCGGAGAAGGAGGCGGTTTTCCATGGCATATGCGCACGAGGCATCGTGCAGGCGTCCGGCTCCTGTCGGCAGTGACGATATCGCCGGCTGCACGGCGACCGGCATCCTCAAGGTCATTGCCCTTGTCTTCATGTTCATCGACCACGCCGGGAAAATGGTCTTTTCGAGCTATCCGGAAATGCGGATGCTGGGGCGAATCGCTTTCCCGCTGTACTGCTGGTGCATGGTGGTCGGCATCAGCTACACGCGCTCTGTTCCGCGCTATCTCCTGCGAATCGCGCTGATTGGGCTGATTTCGCAGCCGCTGTACATGGTCGCGCTTAATCACTCGGTGCAGACGCCGAATGTCTTCCTGACGCTCTTCATCGCCCTTTGCGCCGTCTGGGGCATCCGCGAAAAGAAGATGCTGAGCCACATCTGGGCGCCCGTTCTGGCGCTATGCTCGGCGCAGGTGCTCGGCTGCGACTACGGCTGGCGCGGCGTGATGCTCGTCATGCTGCTTTACGGCGTGCGAAAAAGCCGCGCAGGCATCGCGTGCGTCATGGTTGCGTACTGCCTCTTCTGGGGCAACAGCAGCTCGCAGATTACAAGCGCATTCGGCATCAACCTGTCCAGTCTGATTGCCTCGCCCGTTGGCAATGTTGTCTCTCCGTGGCTGCGGATGCAGGCGCTGGCAATTCTCGCACTGCCGCTGATGCTTCTGCCGACCTCGGCGCGCATCAAAATGCCGCGTCTGCTGAGCTACTCGCTTTATCCGCTGCATCTTGTGCTTCTGATTGTGCTCGAAGCGTTTTTCGGGCTGACCATCCACACCGAACAGCTGGTGAACGCATGGAATGCGCTCATCGCGCTCTTCTGACGCATGGAACACACGATTCAGATTAATCTGGACGAGGCGCTGCGCTATGCAGGTGTTCGTCCGCCTGCGCCGGAGGACCTGCGTGCACGTGCTGAAGCGCTGTCCCAAATGATGCGCGATAAGGTTACGCCACGGTATACTTGGCGGATGAGTCCGCTTGTGCATCAGGAAAACATGCCCGTGCTTGTCGCTGCGGACATTCTTTTGCCCGGCAGGACAGCCGATAGGATGCTTGCCGACTGCGACAGCGCGGTCGTGCTCGTCTGCACGCTCGGCACACCGTTCGATATGCTGCTTCGACAGACGGAGGCACGTGACATGGCGGACGCACTCCTGCTCAACGGCTGCGGCGCGGCGTATGTCGAGGCTGCCTGTGATGCGGCGGAGCGCGAAGTTGCCGAGCATTTTCCGAAAAAGCATTTGACGGACCGCTTCAGTCCCGGCTACGGCGATTTGCCGCTTTCCCTTCAGGCGTCGCTCCTTTCCATGACGGATGCATCGCGCCGTCTCGGCGTCACACTGAGCGATTCGTGCCTGATGAACCCTGTTAAATCGGTGACCGCCATCATCGGGCTGTCCGACCATCCTCAACAGGCGAAAATCCGCGGCTGCGATTTCTGCACACTGCGGACTCGCTGCCAACTGCGAAAGGCTGGGAAATCCTGTGGAGAATCAACTGATTTTTCTTGACGGCGCTATGGGCACAATGCTCCAGAACAGCGGGCTGAAGCCCGGCGAGATTCCGGAGCTGCTGTCCATCACCAATCCGGAACTGCTGACGGACATCCACCGCCGGTATATCGAGGCGGGCACGCAAATTGTCTATGCGAACACGTTCGGCGCAAACCGCCGGAAGCTGCAAAATACGCCGTACACAGTGGACGCGGTCGTATCCGCCGCCATCCATGCGGCAAGGAAGGCATGCGAGGGCACATCCGCCCGTGTCGCACTCGACATCGGACCGCTTGGCGCGCTGCTTGAGCCGCTCGGTACGCTTGCATTCGAGGACGCGGTTGACCTCTTCGGCGAAATCGCGGAGGCAGGCGAAAAATCCGGCGCAGACCTCATCTGCATCGAGACGATGACCGACCTGTACGAGGCGAAGGCGGCGCTGCTTGCCTGCAAGGAGCGGACGAAGCTGCCTGTCTGGGTGACGATGAGCTTCGACAGCAACGGGCGCACCTTCACCGGGTGCACGATTCCTTCCATGGCGCATACGCTTGAGGGACTCGGCGCGGATGCCATCGGGCTGAACTGCTCGCAGGGTCCGGAACAACTGCTGCCGTTGTTCCGCGAGCTGTGCCGGACGACATCGCTGCCGGTCATTGCCAAGCCGAACGCCGGATTGCCTGACCCGGTTGACGGTCACTACGACCTGCCGCCGGAGCAATTTGCCGCGGCGATGCGCGAGGCAGTCGAGGCAGGCGTGAGCATTGTTGGCGGCTGCTGCGGCACCAATCCGGCGTATATCCGCGCATTGCATGAAGCCGTCAGCGGTATGACGCCCGGAAAGCGCGATGTCCGCAAATGCAGCTTTCTCTGCACGCCGACCGTGCCGCTTGAATTGAACGGCATCCATCCCATCGGCGAACGCATCAATCCGACCGGCAAGAAGCGCTTTCAGCAGGCGCTGCTCAATGACGATTTGGACTATATTGTCGATGTCGCCATTGCGCAGGTCGATGCCGGTGCACAGATTCTCGATGTCAACGTCGGCTATCCCGGCGTCGATGAGAAGACGATGCTTCCGCGCGTTGTCAAGAAGCTGCAGGAAAGCATCGATGTGCCGCAGCAGCTTGACTCGACAAACGCCCAGGCGCTTGAAGCGGCCCTGCGCGTTTACAACGGCAAGCCTGCGGTCAATTCCGTCAACGGCGAGGAAAAGTCGCTGAAGACGCTGCTGCCCATCGTTAAAAAGTACGGCGCGGCGGTTGTCGGGCTTGCACTCGATGAAAAGGGATTGCCGCACACGGCGCAGGAACGGCTCGAAATTGCCAAGCGTATTCTGTGCGCAGCCGAGCGCATCGGCATTCCGCACGAAGATGTGTTCATTGACTGCCTGACGTTAACCGTTTCCGCGCAGCAGGATCAGGCGGAGGAAACGCTTGCCGCGCTGCGCCTTGTCCGCGATGAGCTGCATCTGCAGACCGTGCTGGGCGTATCGAACATCTCCTTCGGGCTGCCATACCGATTGCTGATGACACAGACCTTCCTCATTCGCGCACTGAGCAACGGCTTGACGCTGCCGATTATCAATCCGAACCAGAAGGAAATCATGGACGCGATTGCAGCCTACCGTGCAATCAGCGGCGAGGACGAGGGCTGCAAAAGCTATGTTGAGCGTTTCGCCAATGCCCCGGCGGTGCCGGCTCCATCGGCAGTGCCGACCTCATCGGCGGTGCCGACGAAATCGTCTGCTTCAGCCGTTGCTTCGCTCGATGATGCCATCATCCGCGGGCTCAAGGGCGATGCGGCGCGACTTGCAGGGGAGCTGCTCCAGTCGGAAAAAGAGCTGTCGCTGGTGGAAAATCACCTGATTCCGGCGCTGGACAAGGTCGGCGCGGACTACGAGCAGGGCAAAGCGTTCCTGCCGCAGCTGCTTTCCGCGGCACAGGCGGCGCAGGCGGTTTTCTCCGTCATCCGTGACAGCCTCGCCGCGCAGAACGTTCAGCCTGTCAAAAAGGGGCGCATCATCATCGCGACGGTCAAGGGCGATATTCACGATATCGGCAAAAACATCGTCAAAACCGTGCTGGAAAACTACGGCTATGAGGTGCTCGACCTCGGGCGCGACGTGCCGCCGGAAACGATTGTCCGCACCGCAGAGGAGCAGGATATCCGCCTTGTCGGGTTGTCCGCGCTGATGACAACGACGCTTCCCAGCATGGAAGAAACGGTCCGCCAACTGAAGGCGCTGCCCAATCCGCCGCTCATTATGGTCGGCGGCGCCGTTGTCACGGAGGCTTTCGCGCATCGCATGGGCGCCGATTTCTACGCGCACGATGCCAAAGCCGCCGCCAATATCGCAAAACAAGTTTTTTCTTGAGAGGATACCGCTATGCCGATTCGTATTCCCAATGATTTGCCAGCCGCCAGCGCCCTGCGCAGCGAGAACATATTCGTCATGACCGATACTCGCGCCAAGACGCAGGACATCCGTCCGCTTCGGCTGCTGCTGCTCAACCTGATGCCCACGAAAATCGCTACGGAAACGCAGCTTGCGCGTTTGCTGGGTAACACGCCATTGCAGGTGGAGCTGGATTTGCTGATGGTCACGACCCATGTTACCAAAAATACGTCTGAGGAGCACATGCTGGCCTTCTACAAGACGTTTGAGCAGGTGCGCGACCTGACGTATGACGGCATGGTTATTACCGGCGCACCTGTGGAGAAGATGCCGTTTGAGGAAGTCGAATACTGGGACGAGCTGTGCACCATCTTCGAGTGGACAAAGACGCACGTTACCTCCACCCTGCACATCTGCTGGGGTGCGCAAGCTGGACTCTACTACCACTGGGGCGTCCAGAAGTATCTGATGGACAAAAAGCTCTCCGGCGTCTATCCGCACCGCGTGACCCACAAAAACAGCATTCTGTTCCGCGGCTTCGACGATACGTTCATGGTGCCGCACAGCCGTTACACGACCATTCACCGCGAGGATGTGCTTGCGCATCCCGAAATGAAGATTCTTGCTGAGAGCAATGAAGCCGGTATCTACGCCATATCCACCCACGGCGGAAGGCAGATTTTCATCACCGGTCACTCCGAATATGATGCGGACACGCTCGAAAAGGAATATCTGCGCGACAAGAATGCCGGCTTGCATCCAGAAGTGCCCTGCAATTATTATCCGAACGATGATGATACGCAGCCGCCGGTATGCACGTGGCGTTCCTCGGCGAATCTGCTGTACTGCAACTGGCTGAATTATTTTGTCTATCAGGCGACGCCGTATGATTTGAACAGCGTTGGCATTGTGGTCATGGACGATTTCAAGGAGCAGCACGACAACAGCCAGTAATTTCAAAAAGCCCATTTTCCTTGTCCGTTGCAGGAAGGCGCAGCATGTGGTATACTGAATCCGATGGGGGAGGGGAAGATCATGTACGATGAGCTGCAGCAGTGGATTGACAGCAGCCGACGAATCGTGTTTTTCGGCGGTGCAGGCGTATCCACCGAGAGCAACATTCCGGATTTTCGCTCACAGGATGGGCTGTATCATCAGAAATATGATATTCCGCCGGAGGAAATTCTCTCGCGCAGCTTCTTCCATCGCCATCCGGAGGAATTTTTTCGCTTCTACCGCGACAAGATGCTTCCGCTGGATGCACAGCCGAATGACGCGCATCGATATCTTGCCGCGCTTGAACAGGGCGGTCGGCTGACGGCTGTCATTACGCAGAACATCGACGGTCTGCATCAGAAGGCCGGCAGCAAAAATGTGCTGGAGCTTCACGGGAGCATCTACCGCAATCATTGCATGAAGTGCGCACGCGCATTTCCGCCGGAATTTATCCGCGATTCGCACGGCGTGCCGAAATGCCCGTGCGGCGGCATCGTCAAGCCGGATGTCGTGCTGTATGAAGAGGCGTTGTCGGATAACGTGATTGCATCGGCGGTGCATCACCTGCGTCAGGCAAATCTGCTGATTGTTGCCGGAACAAGCCTGACTGTCTACCCTGCCGCATCGCTCCTGCGGTATTTCGGCGGCAGCAGGATTGTGCTCATCAACCGCGATGCAACGCAGCTGGATGCGCAGGCGGACCTGGCGCTGCACGAGAAGGTCGGCGAGGTGTTCCGCCACCTGCGTCCGACGCCGCTGGAGGAAGCATGATGGCTGCATTGGAGACGTTTTTTTCCGCCGAAGGAAAGGAACGATACCGTCAGGCGGCGCAGATCCGCACGTCCTGCCGCAGCTATGCCGGTGCGCCTGACAGCGCATCGTTTGCGGCGCTGTCCTACGCCATCGGGCGGTACGCCATGAGCGGCGCAAGGCTTGTGCTGACCCCTGTGGACGAATCGCTGTTTACCGGCACGATTCTCGGCATGGGACGCATTGCCGGATGCCGGATGGCGGCAGTCGTTATCGCTGACAGGCGTGAAGCCATGAGCCGCGTGAATGCCGGCATCATCGGCGAGGCGTTTGTCCTTGAGGCGACGTCGCAGGGGCTCGGCACATGCTGGGTTGCCGGAACGTACAAGCGCAAGCTGCTGACGCTCCCGCTGGGCGAAACGGAGGAAATTCTAGGCGTCATTGCGGTCGGCATTCCGTCAACGCCGCTGAAGGCTCCGGAAAATCGCCGCCGCAAGCCCGTTGAACGGCTGATTCACGGCAGCATGATGACCGGAACCGCGCTTGATGCCGCAGAGCTTGTCCGCATCGCGCCATCCGCCATGAACCTTCAGCCGTGGTCGATGGAGGTACATCCGGATGGGCAGTTCACGCTGATGGTCGGCAGCCGGACGCTGCTGGACGGCGGCATCGCGCTGTGCCATGCGGAGCTTGCGCTTGCGGGTACCCATCATTGGTCGTATCAGCTGACCTCAGGCGGTCTGACAGCCGCCGTTAAAATATAAAATCAACAGAAAGAAGGTTTTTCCCATGTCCGATTATCGCATCGACACACAATGTGTTCAGGCAGGCTACACGCCCGGCAATGGCGAACCGCGTCAGATCCCGATCATCCAGTCTACCACCTTCCGCTACAGCACGAGCGAGGATATGGGAAAGCTCTTTGATCTGGAAGCTTCCGGATATTTCTATTCCCGTCTGCAAAACCCGACGTGCGATTATGTTGCGGCGAAAATCGCAGCGCTTGAGGGCGGCTCGGCGGCGATGCTGACCGGCTCGGGTCAGGCGGCGAACTTCATGGCGCTGTTCAACATCTGCGAGGCAGGCAGCCACATTGTCGCGTCCTCCTCCATCTATGGCGGCACGTTCAACCTGATTTCCGTCACGCTCAGGAAGATGGGCATCGATTCGACGTTCGTTTCGCCCGACGCGACGGATGAAGAGCTGGATGCGGCATTCCGCGGCAACACGCGCGCCATGTTCGGAGAGACCATCGCGAATCCTGCGCTGACCGTGCTGGACATCGAACGCTTTGCTGCGGCGGCGCACCGTCACGGCGTACCGCTGATTGTGGACAACACGTTCCCGACGCCGGTGAACTGCCAGCCCATCCGCTTCGGTGCGGATATCGTGACGCATTCGACCACGAAGTACATGGACGGTCACGGCGCGGCAGTCGGCGGCGCGATTGTCGACAGCGGCAAGTTCGACTGGATGGCGAATGCAGAGCGCTATCCGGGGCTGTGCACACCGGATGAAAGCTACCATGGCATTACGTACGCTGAGAAATTCGGCATCGGCGGCGCGTTCATCACGAAGTGCACCAGCCAGCTCATGCGTGACCTGGGCTGCGTGCAGTCGCCGCAGAGCGCTTTCCTGCTGAATCTCGGTCTGGAGAGCCTGCATGTCCGGATGCCGCGCCACTGCGAGAACGCCATGAGTGTCGCTGAATTCCTCGAGCGGCAGCCGGAGGTTGAATCCGTCAGCTATCCGCATCTGCCGTCCAGCCCCTACTACGCACGCGCCATGAAATACATGCCGCATGGCGGCTGCGGCGTTGTGTCCTTTGTCCTGAAGGGCGGACGCAGTGCGGCGGAATCATTTATGAAGCATCTGAAGCTTGCCGCCATCGAGACGCATGTGGCCGATGCGCGCACGTGCTGCCTGAATCCGGCAACATCGACGCATCGCCAGATGACCGAGGAGCAGCTCGCCACGGCAGGCATTCCGGCAGGCATGGTGCGCATCAGCCTTGGTCTGGAAAATAAGGAGGACCTGATTGAGGATATCGCACAGGCACTCCGCGCCATCAACGCCTAATCGAATCCATGAAAAGGGGTCAGGGACGAAATTCCCTGACCTTTTTTCGTGACTTAAGCGTGCATCGTCTTGCCGAAGTTCTTCTTCACAGGTGCCGCCGAATATGCTATAATATGGTTGGTTAATTTTGCGCATATATAAAGGGGGCATTTCATGGATGTCAAAAAGCTGCTGACAGAGGTCACGGCACTGCCGGGCGTCAGCGGACAGGAGGAGACAGTCAGCACCTATTTTGCGGAGAAATTTCGCCTGTTTGTCGATGAGGTGACGGTCGATGCGATGTACAGCGTGATTGCCCATAAAAAGGGCAGCGGTCCGAAGGTGATGCTCTGTGCGCATCTTGATGAAATCGCGCTGATGGTGACGCATATTGAGGAGGACGGCAGCCTGCGCCTCCGCAGCGTTGGCGGCATTGACCCGCGCATTCTGCCGGGCAGCCGCGTCTGGGTGCATGGCCGCGAGAAGCTTTTCGGCACCATCGGGGCGCTGCCGCCGCAGCTGATGAGCGCTGAGGATCGTGCGAATAATTATACGCTGGATCATCTGCATGTCGATATAGGTATGACGGCGGAACAGGCGAAGAAGCTCGTGCGCATCGGCGACCTCGTGACGTTTGACGGACCGTCCCGTGAGCTGCTTAACGGGCAGTTTGTTGCAAAGACGCTTGATGACCGTTCCTGCGTGGCTATTCTGCTTCAGACGGCGGAACGCCTGCAGAAGCTCGTCTGCGATGCCGATGTGTATTTCGTGTGCTCGGCGCAGGAGGAGGTCGGCGGTTGGGGCGCCATGACCGCTGCCTTTGCGGTGGAGCCTGATTTGGCGGTCGTGCTGGATGTCGATTTTGCGAAAACGCCGAGCTGTCCGCCGAACAGCGCCATGCCGCTTGACGCGATGATTGTGACGCACGGACCGTATATACAGCCCAAGCTCAATCAACGGCTGATTGACTGTGCCAAGGCGCATCACGTCCAGCTGAACGCGAATGTCGCAGGGAGGTACACCGGCACGGACGCGGATGACATCGGTTTGAGCCGCGGCGGTGTGCCGACGGTGCTGCTGTCGCTGCCGGAAAAGTACATGCACACCTCCGTGGAAACAATCGACCTGAACACGCTGGAAGAAGGTGCGCGGCTGCTGGCGCATTTTGTCGCGGAGCTTGATAATCACTGGGAGGATGACCTATGGATCTGAAAACATTGACGGAGCTGAACGCTCCCTCCGGTCATGAGCAGGCGATCCGGCGCTTCCTGCTCAAGGAGCTGCGCGAGAAGGGCTTCGAGCCGGTGCTTGACCGCATGGGCAATGTGATTGTTGAGAAGGAAGGAAACGGCGAGGCGCCGCGCAAGCGCGTCATGGTCAGCGCTCACATGGATGAGGTTGGGCTGATTGTGACCTCTGCCACGGAGGAAGGCTATCTGCGCATTACGACGGCTGGCCGCATTGATCCGCGTGTGCTTGTATCCAAGCGTGTGACGGTCGGCGATGACAAGCTGCCCGGCATCATCGGCGCGGTGCCGATTCACCTGCAGGCACCCGACGAACGCAAGCGTGTGCTGTCCGTCCGTGAGCTGCTCGTGGATATTGGCGCGAAGAGCAAGGAAGAGGCGGAGAGCAAGGCGCCCATAGCCACCTACATTTCTTTTGACACACCTTATGTGGAGTACGGCGACGGCTTTGCATGCGGCAAGGCGTTCGACGACCGCGTCGGCTGCCTGACGCTGCTCCGCCTGCTGCAGGAGGAACTGCCGGTTGACCTCGTGGCATGCTTCGTGTCCGAGGAGGAGGTCGGCTGCCGCGGTGCAAAGGGGGCGGCATTCACCAGAGAGCCGGACATCGGCATCGTGCTTGAATGCACGAACTGCTACGACCTCGGTGATGTGCCGGAAAACGCGCATGTCTGCGAAACCGGTCAGGGCGTTGCCGTGTCGTTTATGGACGCTGCGTCCATCGCGAACCGTGCATTGTTCCGCAAGACGCTCGAGGTTGCGAAGGCAGGCGGCATTCCGCATCAGGTCAGGCGCAGCGTGTCCGACGACAATGACGGCGGCGCCATTCAGCGCGCACGCGGCGGCGTTCCGGTCGTGGTGCTGTCCGTGCCCTGCCGGTATAGCCATTCGTCGTCCTCCGTGGTCAAGCTCAGCGATGTGGAAAGTCAGTTTGCGCTCAGCCTTGCGCTGCTGCATGCACTTTAATGATGGGAGAAGAAGCCTATGTTTGATTTGCTCAAGAAGGTGCTTGCACCGGTTGCTCCCTCCGGACTGGAGGAGCCTGTTGCAGCCGTCATCCGCGAGGAAGTCGCGCCGTATGTCGATACCATCGAGACGGATGCGCTCGGCAACCTGATTTGCACCAAAAACGGGACTGATCCGCAGGCGGAAAAGATCATGCTGTCTGCGCACATGGATCATATCGGCTATATCGTCACCGGCATCGAGAAGGAAGGCTTCCTGCGCGTCACGAACGTTGGCGGTGTCAGCCCGCTGATGAGCCTGACGCGCCATGTCACGTTCCCGAACGGTGTACAGGGCGTTGTCGTGTCCGAGAGCGCCAAGGATACCGCGATGAAGGATCTTTTCGTGGACATCGGTGCGCAGGACAAGGCAGAAGCGGAAACGATGGTGCAGATCGGCGATGCATGCGTGTACGCCAACGACTGCTTCCGACTCGGTCAGCACCGCGCCGCAAGCCCCGCCATGGACGACCGCGCCGCCTGCGCGCTGCTCCTCCGCTTTTTGCAGACGGTCGGAAGCGCGAAGCGGACGATTATCGCCGTTTTCTCCGTGCAGGAGGAGGTCGGCTGCCGCGGCGCGAGGGTTGCATCCTTTGCCAAGGCGCCGGACAAGGGCATCGCCATTGATGTGACCGCATGGGGCGACACGCCCGGCACGAAGCAGCCTGACATCAAGCTCGGCGAGGGCATTGCCGTGAAGGTCATGGACCGCGGCAGCATCAGCAATCCTGTGCTGCGGGAAGCGCTGATTTCTGCCGGCGAAAAGGCGGGCGTCAAGACGCAGCGTGAGGTGTTGCCTTTCGGCGGAACGGATGCGTCCGCCATGCAGACGAGCCGCGGCGGCATTCCGGTTTGCACGCTGTCGATTCCGTGCCGCTATGTGCATTCGGCGTGCGAGGTGATTGACCTGCGCGACCTCGAAGCCGGTGTGGCGTTGCTGAAGGAATATTTTGCTGATTAACCCATCGTCCGCGAAGGGAGCTGTCCCATGACATTTCTGCTCGGAATTGCGTATCTGCTGCTGTTCCTGTTTGCCGGGACGGCGTGCGTGACCTTTCTGCTGCCGCGCCGCTCGGTGCTGACGCGCATCTGGCTGGGCGCAGGCTTCGGTCTGCTGCTGATGATGTGGCTGCCGGCGCTGATGGCGTTTCTGGTGGACTTCACCATGATGGCGCACTATCTGGCGGCAGGGGTGCTGCTGGCCATTACGCTTGCATGCTATCTGCTGCGCGACCGTTCGCACCGAAAGCAGTGGGATGCGGCGGAAACGGCGCTGCTCAGGCAGATGCTGCTCATTGTCCTGCCGCTGACGATTCTGTCGGGCTATCTGCAGTACACGCATTGCCTGCGCATCGGCGATGACGGCGGCTGGTGGGTCGGGCAGAGCACGTATGGCGACCTGCCGATGCATATGTCCTTCATCACCTCGATGAAGAACGCGTCCTTCCCGCCGGAATACGCAATTTTCCCGGGACAGCGCCTTTGCTATCCCTTCCTGACGGACACGCTGTCCACTTCGTTCTACATGATGGGCTTCTCGCTCCGCTGGGCGATTGTCGTCCCGGGCACCTTCATGATGATGCTGTGCTACATGGGCGTCATGGTGCTTGCGCGCGAAATGACGGCAGGCAGGAAGACCGTCATGCTGGCGACACTGCTGTTCTTCCTGAACGGCGGGCTTGGCTTCATCTATAATTTCGATCTGGCAGGCGGCACGACATCCGAAGGTACGCTGACGATTGTCGAGCGCATCAGGGAGATCCTTGAGGGCTACTACACGACGCCGACGAATCAGCCGACGCCGTATAATCTGCGCTGGTCGAACGTCATCGCCGACCTGATGATTCCGCAGCGGACGCTGCTTGGCGGCTGGTGCATGGTCATCCCGTGCTTCTACCTGCTGTATACCGGCTTTGCGCCGCAGCTCCGTCCGCAGAAGGCGGAACGCATTCGCCTGACTGTGCTGCTGGGCATATGGGCTGGTGCGCTGCCGCTGGTGCATACGCATTCGTTCCTTGCACTGGGTCTGTGCTCGCTGGGTATGCTGATTTATGACATGATTCACGACAAGGAGCAGCTGTATCAGCTCGGCTGGTATGCCATCTACGGCGGATTGGCGGTCGTGCTGGCGCTGCCGCAGCTCCTCTGCTTCACGTTCGGGCAGGTGTTTGAATCCTCAGGCAGCAACAGCTTTCTGCAAATCTGGCTCAACTGGGTCAACGGCTATCAGGAGGGGAGCGGCTTCAATTTCCATGACCTGTATTTCTGGTTCTACCTGAAAAACATCGGTCTGCCGTTCCTCGCACTGCTGCTGGCGCTGTTCGAGAAAAATCCAAAGCATCGGCGAATTTTTGCCGGTGCGCTGCCCATTATCATCGCTGTGGAAACCATCCGTTTTCAGCCGAACATCTACGACAACAACAAGCTGATGTATCTGGCGTGGATGCTGTGCTGCATGATTGTGGCAGACTGGTGCCGCGATGTGTGGCATCGGCTGCGCGGCATGCGCGGACGCTATGCGCTGGCGGTCGTAACGGCGATTGCGGTTTTCCTTTCCGCAGGGCTGACGCTCTGGCGCGAATGCGTGAGCAACTATCAGGCGTTTTCCGCCTATTCGGTGGAGGCAGGCGAGTATGTGCGCGACAACACCGAGGAGCACGCGACTTTCATGACCGGCACGCAGCACCTGAACCCGATTTCCTCCATCGCCGGCAGGAACATCGTTTGCGGCCCTGACCTGTGGCTGTATTACCACGGGCTGGAGACGACCGAGCGCAAAATGGACATTGCCGCGTTCTATATCGACCCGGAAAACAACCTCGAGATTCTGGACAAGTACGAGGTGGATTACATCTATGTCAGCAGCTATGAGCGCAGCAATTATGCTGTGGATGAGGAGGCACTTGACCGGTTGTTTACGCGAATTTTCGAGAACTGGGAATGTGTGATTTACGCCGTCAATCCGGCGGAAACGGAGGATGCCAATGGAGCGTCTGCTGCGCTTCTCTCTGGAGCATGACCGGATTATCCGCATGATGTACATGGCAGAGGAGCACCTCGTACAGGTGAACGCGCGCGTCGTTGCGTATGATGAGAAGGAGGTTTCCTTCATCACAACCCGTTCTCCCAGAACGGTGGTCATTCCGAGGGCGAGCCTTCTGTCGGCGGATTTTCGCCGCGGCGATGACGGGCAGGTTGTCTGAAGAGATTCATGGCTAATTGACGAAAATCGACTGGTCGGTTTTGCAGCTTTTGCGGGCTTTGCGATCGCTCATCACCCTTCGCAATGCGCATTTCCATTGTGCAGCCGAAGAAAAAACGGACGAAGTCCGCAATCGGAAAGCTGCCTTGCTGCAAAAGGTAACTAAAAGCAACAAATTATTTGCTTACACCGCAAACCAATGAGACAAGGAAAGGAACAATGATGGAAAAGGCAGAGAAAAGGACGCTGACCGGCATCGATTTCTCCCGAACCTCGGCGCTTCTGCTGCCATGGACGGTTGATCCGTGGGGACATAAGCGTCCGCCGCTGTCCGGCGAGGCGCTGTCGCTGAGCGCGGAGCTTGCCAGCGATGTCTACGACATGGAGCTTGAGCCATGGCTGGACGCCGGCTGGCGCGATGCCACCATTCAGATTGACGGCGAGCCGAATGCGCTGCCGCCTAACAATCCGCTGAGCGCGGCATGGTGCAAATACTGGATTCGTACGCGCCTCAAGCCCATGAGCGCACTGGGGCAGGTGCTCGGCGCACTGAGGCTTCGCGGCAACGCGCCCGGCAATGCCGCCGTCATGATTCACCCTGCCGGAAACGGTCGGTATGTGGTTGCCATCGGCTTCATGGGCACCGGCGGACGCTTCTACGACTGGTTCAGCAACTTCCGCATGACGACGCAGGACGGCATGCACCGCGGCTTTCTTGAGCTTGCGCGCCAGCTGGAGGAAAATGAGGAAAAAATCGAGTTTCCCGAAACGGCAGAAGAACTCGGTTTGGAGAAGCTGACGCTCAAGAATGTGCTGGAGGACATGAAAAGCCCGTCAAGCCGCTTTACGCTGTGGCTCACCGGACACAGTCAGGGTGCGGCGACCCTGCAGGTTTACGCACACCTGAAGCTCCGGGAAACCGGCATCTGTCCGCACAATCTCATCGGCTATGGCTTTGCATCGCCGACGGTGATGACCGGTCAGGCGGTTGAAGACCCGTCCGATTATCCGCTATATCACGTGCTCAACACCGATGACCTCGTGCCGCACTGCGGTGCGCAGGTGCATCTGGGGGTCTGCCTGCGATATCAGGCGACGGAGGATTTGCGCAAAAAGTGCTACAACTGGAAGCGCGATGAGCGTTCCGTACAGACACGGCTTGCCATCCGTCCAATCTTTTATCAGATGGTGGACACGCCGACATGCTTTATCGGCGGCATGGCGATGCTGGATACGTTCGGGCATGTCACAGGGCTCGAATTGCTGAAAATGCTGGGTCTCGGCGGATTTTTGCCGCTTGACCGTGCACTGGAGGACAAGGACGCGGAGGAAATCGTCAAGGGATTGAATCAGCGTGCCGCCGTTGCGTACAAGAGCGTTACCGGACACGACCCGGATGCGGCAGAGATTGCCGAGCAGTCCGGCGCCATGCAGCAGGTCATTGACCGCTTCGGGCTGCCGGCATTCATGGAGGCTGCGAAGGAGCTGATGATTTGCCCGCACTACATGGTTGAGCACCCGGAAGAGGGCTACATCGGCACGTATTTCTACATCGTCATCAACGGGAAGAACAGCTTCCAGCCATTTATCTGGAAGGCGGGCGAGGCGCCGACACGCGTATACCGAAAGTCGATTCCCTGCGTCATGGTGGCACGCGACGCAGGCTCGGGGCGGGCGCACCGCATGCGGATGCAGGGACGCCGGAGAAGACTGCCGTTCACGCATCACGATCCGCGCAGGAGCACATCCCCGCACGTGAGCGCAAAGGTGGTTCGGACGGTCAAGCAGAAACCTGCCGAGCAGCTCGGAAGGTTTACCATCGGGCATCTCCTCCGCCGCAGGAATGACGAGAAATCAGACGAAACATAAGGCAATGATGTGAAGAAAGGGACGGAACGGAAATGGAGAGCTGGGTGTGGGTGGTTCTGGATGTTTATCTGCTGATCGTGAACGTGGCGGCGTTCGCGCTGATGGGCATCGACAAGAGCAAGGCGAAGCGCGGCGCATGGCGCATTCCGGAAAGGACGCTGTTTCTGCCGGTTGTATTGTTCGGCAGCCTCGGCGGCACGCTGGGTATGCTGACCTTCCGCCACAAGACGAAGCACTGGTATTTCAAGTACGGATTCCCTGCGCTGCTGGTGGTGCAGGTGCTGCTGATGGTTGCGGGAGCATATCTGCTGAGGTGATGCATGACGGACTTTTTTTCACAGCAGGATACGCCGCTGGCGGACAGGATGCGTCCGCGCAATCTGTCTGAATTTATCGGTCAGCGCCATTTGCTGGCGGAAGGAAAGCTGCTGCGCCGCGCCATCGAGGCTGACCGGCTGACCTCCTCCATCTTTTTCGGACCGCCCGGGTGCGGCAAAACGACGCTCGCGTCCATCATTGCTGGAAGCACGAAGTCGGCCTTCGTCCAGCTCAATGCGGTAACGAGCGGCGTTGCGGATGTGCGCAAGGTGATTCAGGACGCGCAGGACCGTCGGATGTACGGACAGAGCACATATCTGCTGCTGGACGAATGCCATCGCTGGTCGAAGGCGCAGAGCGACAGCATCCTGCCGGCGATTGAGCGCGGAACCATCCGCTTTATCGGCTCGACCACGGAAAACCCGATGGTCGCCATGACACCTGCCATTGTCAGCCGATGCCGCGTGTTCCAGTTCTATGCGCTGACGGAGGCGGATGTGCTGACGGCGATGCGCCGCGCGCTTTCTGACCCTGAACGCGGTTACGGTGCGCTGAAGATTCAGGCGGATGACGACGCGCTCCGCCACATTGCGCATATCGCTGGCGGTGATGTCCGTGCGGCACTCGGCGCAGTCGAAATGGCGGTGCTGACGACCCCGGCAGATACGCAGGGGGTCATTCGTCTGACCATGGCGGTCGCAGAGGAATCCATCCAGAAGCCGATGGTTCGCTGCGACGAAAGCCTGTATTACGACATGCTCAGCGCATTCTGCAAATCGCTGCGCGGCTCGGACAGCAATGCGGCGCTGGCGTGGTTTGCCCGGCTGATTTATGCAGGGGTTGACCCGCGGCTGATTGCACGGCGCATGATTGTCCATGCGAGCGAGGATGTCGGGGTGGCGAACCCGATTGCGATGCTTCAGGCGGAGGCGGCGAGCCGTGCGCTGGAGTTTGTCGGTATGCCGGAAGCGCGTATTCCCATGGCGCAGGCGATTATCGCCATCTGCGAAAGCCCCAAGAGCGACAGCGTTATCAAGGCGGTTGACAAAGCCATGGCGGACGCGGAAAAGGGCGGCTACACGACGGTGCCGGTGCATCTGCGCGACACGCATTACGCCGGTCATGGCAGAATCGGCAGCGGCGATGGCTACCTGTATCCGCATGACTACCCGAATCACTACGTTCGACAGCAGTACATGCCCGAGGAGCTCAAGGGCAGGCGTTACTATGAGCCGACAGAGATGGGTCACGAGGCAACGATTAAGAAAAATCAGCAGATTCGGGAGGGACGCTGATGCGGCTGAAGAAAATCGGTGAGCACATGTCCGTCAAGAAGGCGGCTGTCTATGCGATTGTCATCAACAGCATGCAAATCGGGCTGATTCTCTTCATTCTCGCGCTCATCGTGATTTCGCCGCAGTTTTCCCTCAGTCAGGGGCTGATGCGCTTTCTTGTCGGCATTGCGGCGCTCGTCATCATCTGGGGCGCCGTGATGGACATCCGCGAGGCGTCATCGACGGTGCGGCTGATTCGCCAGCTTGATGACATGGATGACACCATCGAGGAGATGGAGAAGCTCAACAATACGCTTCGCAGCCAGCGGCACGACTTTCTCAATCATTTACAGGTCGTTTACAGCTTGATGGAGATGGAGGAATATGCCGAGGCGAACCAGTACATCGAGAAGATCTACGGGCAAATCACCGCCGTCAGCCAGGTGATGCGAACCGCCAGCGCGCCGGTGAATGCGCTGCTGCAGGTGAAGGCGGCGGCGTGCAAAAAGGCGGGAATTTCCCTGCAGGTGAACATCACGTCCAGCTGGAAGGAGCTGCCCGTGCCCGGTTGGGAGATGTGCAAGGTGCTGTCCAACCTGATTGACAACGCCATGGATGCCGTCATCGAATCGCCCGAGAATCAGCGGCTGCTGACGATTGAGCTGAAGGAAAACCTGAAGGAATTTGCGTTCTTGGTGGCGAATACAGGGGCGATGATTCCTGAAAGCGCACGGGAGCGGATTTTCGATGCCGGCGTCACGACAAAACGGGATGGTCATGGCATGGGACTGTACATCGTCCGCGAAACGCTCGGCAGGTATGGCGGGACCATCCGCTTTACGAGCGATGCGCAGCAAACTGTGTTTTTTGGAGCTATTCCCAAGGAACCATCCATGCAGGAAGCAATGCTGAGAGGAGCAGAGTGATGGAAAGAATGTTTTGTACGCACAGGGTTCGCAGGAATATTGAAATTCCTGCCCTGTGGACGCTGACAACGCTCGATGAGGGCGGGCTGAATCAACCGATGCAGGTGCTTGTGCCGGGCGTGTGGGAGAGCGTTCCGGCACTGCGGGCCTACCGCGGCAGGGGACGATATGAAACGAACGTGCATTGCGGCGGCAATATCCGTCTTTATTTCGGCGGCGTGTCGTTCCGTGCGCATGTGCTGCTTGACGGCGTCGAGGTGGCAGATCATTACGGGGCGTTTACCTCGTTTGATGCGGTTGTGCGCAACGTGCCTGACGGCGACCATACGCTGACGGTCGAGGTCGACAACCGCTTCGGTGAGGACTCGGCGCTGCATGTCCCGAACGACTACTATTCCTACGGCGGCATCACGCGCCCCGTCACCATCGAGCAACTGCCGGATGTGTATGTGGATGGCATCGCCGTCACGACCGTACAGACAGCCTCCGGTTGGCAGGTTCATGCCGATGCTGTGGTGAAGAGCGTTTCCGAGGATGCTCAGACGGTTAATGCCGTCCTGACCATTGCAGGCAAGGCTTTCACGCAGGCGATAACGATTCCGGCAAACGGCGAATCCGCCATGAACGTGACCGCTGATTTTGAAAACGTCACTGCATGGACGCCTGAAACGCCGGCACTGTACACCATCGAAGCGGAAATTTGCAGCGAATCGGCGCATGACGACCTGATTGACCGCTTCGGCTTCCGCGAAATCACCGTGTCCGGCAATGATCTGCTGCTCAACGGCAGAAAGCTCCGCCTGATGGGCTTCAACCGCCATGAGGAGTACGGCACATTCGGGTGCAGCGTGCCGGTTGATGCGATGGCAGAGGATATCATGATGATGAAGGATATGCACGCAAATTGCGTCCGCACCTGCCATTACCCGAATGATCCGCGCTTCCTCGACCTGTGCGATGAAATGGGGCTGCTCGTCTGGGAGGAGGCTCATGCGCGCGGACTGAAGGAAAATCAGATGCGCAATCCGAATTTCCTGCCGCAGACAAGGGCGTGCATCCACGAGATGATTGCACAGCACCGCAATCACCCGTCCATCTTCATCTGGGGCTGCCTGAATGAATGCGCGGACGACTGCGATTACGGCGCAGACTGCTACCGCGAGGCATACCGCCTGCTGCACGAACTTGACGGCAGCCGCCCGATGACGGCAGCGCTGCTTGAAAGACCCGGCAGCCGTGTCTTTGGCGACAGCGATGTAGTCAGCGTGAACATCTATCCGCGCTGGTACCACGAAACGCCGGTTTCGGTGAGCCTGGCGAACAAGATTCAAGAGATTGAAGCAAACGGCGGCGCCAACAAGCCCATTATCGTCAGCGAAATCGGCGCCGGTGCGGTGTATGGCTGCCATGACCCGCTGGTTGCACCGAAATGGTCGGAGGAACGGCAGTGCACGATTCTGGAGGAGCAGATTGAAGGCGTGCTGGCAAACCCGAAGTGCTCGGGCGTGTTCCTGTGGCAGTTTGCGGATTGCCGTGTGACGGAGGAATGGGCAATGCATCGCCCGAAGACGCATAATAATAAGGGCGTTGTGGATGAATACCGCCGCCCGAAGATGAGCTATGCAACGGTGAAGAGGCTTTTCGCCGCGCACGCCTTGGACAAATAACCATGCGCAGGCGAGTACTTCAACGCCGGGGCTTGGAATGAAACCGACCCCTGTTTTTTCCGTGGAACGCCGGCGTTTGCCGGATTCCAAATAGATGATTCCAGTGAAAGGAGTTACCAGAAATGAAGAAAATTGTTTCCATGCTGCTTGCCCTGGTGATGCTGCTGACCATCACCGCTATGGCGGAAGGCGACAAGGATCAGCTGGCACGTATTCAGGAGAAGGGTGAAATCGTCATCGCGACCGAGGGCACGTGGGCGCCGTGGACGTATACCGATGAGAATGGCACGCTGGTGGGCTTCGATGTCGAAATTGCGACCGCTATTGCGGAAAAGCTCGGCGTGAAGGCGATCTTCGTGACGGTCGAGTGGGACGGCATTCTTGCAGGCATCGACTCCGGCCGCTACGACATCGCGGCGAATGGCATCGATGTGATCGATTCCCGCTCGGAAAAGTATAACTTCAGCGTTCCCTATGCCTACAACCGCACGGCACTCGTCGTCCGCGGCGATAACGACACGATCACTTCCTTCGAGGACCTTGCAGGCAAGAAGACCGCAAACTCTATCGCCAGCACCTACATGATTCTGGCGGAGGAATATGGCGCGGAGGCGGTCGGCGTGGATACGCTTGACCAGACCATCATGCAGGTCGTTACAGGCCGTGTCGATGCGACGCTCAACAGCGAGGTGTCCATTGCGGACTATATGCAGAAGCGCCCGGATGCCGACATCAAGATTGTCGCCCTGACCGAGGAAGCCAACCTCGTTGCCATCCCGACGCGCAAAACGGAGGACAGCGCCACGCTGCTGGAGGCCATCAACAATGCCATCGCCGAGCTGCGCGAGGAAGGCAAGCTCAGCGAAATCTCCATCAAGTACTTCGGCCGCGACATCACGATGGAAAGCGTGACGGATTCAGCGGAGTAAGCCATCCTTCAAGGTACACAAAAGCCCGTGCTGCACAATGGCAGTACGGGCTGATTTTGATTGGCTGATTATGCGCGGTGGCGGCGGCATTTGGGTGCTTTTTCCGCAAGCAGAGACAGAAGATGTGCCTTCTCGCTCTGCGTCATTTGGCTGGTGAACACCGGAATCATGCTGTTTGCACGCGTCAACAGTGCCATCGAGTCCTCGCCCTCAATGACATCCGTCAGGTTGTCGTAGGGGAGGACAGTCATGTCACCGCTTGTCTGATTGAGCTGGTGTACGCCGTCATCGCCGAATGCCACGGACATTTCCGCCATGCCTTCGGGATATCTTTCATTGAGCATTTTGCCGAGCGCCTCGAGCATGCGCGTGCGGTTGCGGCGCATCATCAGAAAGAGCACGGCGACAAACACCACGCCGGCAGGCAGGACATACCACGTGCGGGACATGATCGAGATGATAATGACAGCCGCCGCCATGACGCCCATGCCGACGTACATGTTCAAATCCTGCGCACGGTAGAGCAGCCAGCGCTTGTAGGCGGCGTAAAACGAGAGGTCGAGCACGCCGCTTGTCATAAATTGCAGGGATGGGTCTGCAGCTTGTAAATCAGTATCCATGATAATTACCTGTCTTCGTTTCCTTTCCCATGTTCAGTCGATGATTCATCCTCATCGCGGTTTTCATCGGTTTCCGGGGTCAGCTTCGTGACGAGTGCCGATTCAACGCGGTGATCCTCCAGCCGTTCCACGCGGATGTGTACGCCGAAGCAATCCAGCTCGGGCGTGCTGCCGTCCTGCGGAATGGTGGTGAACTGGCTGAAAATCAGTCCGCCGAGCGTGTCGTAATCCTCGTCCTCAGGCAAATGGAGCGACAGCACATCGTTCAGATCCTTGAGGGATGCCGAACCGCTGATGCGCCACGTGTTTTCGCCTGCGCGGACGATTTCCGCCTCGGTCTGCTTGTCGAATTCGTCGTAGATGTTGCCGACGATTTCCTCCAGCAGGTCTTCCATCGTGATAATGCCGCTCATGCCGCCGTATTCGTCGACAACAATCGCCATGTGGATCTTCTTCGTCTGCATATTGCGGAAGAGCTGATCCGCCTGCACGGTTTCAGGCACGAAGTACGGCTCGCGGAGCAGCGAACGCAGCGGCTTGGGCTGGTCGGACTGCGCATTGAGCAGAAAATCACGCGTGTTGAGGATGCCGATGATGTCATCGATGTTCTCGTTGTATACGGGGAAGCGGCTCAGCCCGGAATCGCGGATGGTGCGGAGGATTTCGTCAGGCGTGTCGTCCGCCCAGATGCTGGTGACATCGGTGCGGTGCGTCATGACCTCCTCGGCGGTGGAATTGTTGAATTCAAATATGTTTTCAATCATTTCCTTTTCCGCCTCTTCGATGGCGCCGCTTTCGCCGCCGATGTCGACCATCATGCGGATATCGTCCTCGGTGACTTCCTCGGCAACGGCGCCGGGGTCAATGCCGAAAAGGCGGAGCAGACCGTTTGTTGACGCACGAATCAGCAGCGTCATCGGACGGAAGAGCACCATGACGAAGCGCAGCGGAAACAGCATGGAGCGCATGACGGAATCCGGACGCTTCAGGGCGATGCGCCGCGGGAGATGAATCCCCAGCACGAGCATCAGGAAACAGAGAATCAGGATACAGAGCAGGACGCAGAGTGCATAGAGCACATTCGCATCCAGGGTGGAACCGGCTCGAAGAATCGCGTCCCTCAGCCACGGCGCAAATGACGTCGCGGACAGCACCGCACTCAGAAAGCCAAACAGCATCACACACAGCTGAATGGTGGACTGCGCACGGGCAGGCGTCTCTGAAAGCTGAAGGAGCAGCTTGGCAGCAGGGTCGCCGTCCTCCTCATCGCGCCGCAAATCAGCGGTGTTCAGCGCGGGAATCGCAGCCTCTGCCGCAGAAAAGAAAGCGCTGAGAAGGAGCAGAACAAGCTGGAACAATATCGGACCGGGCCATGGGTCGCCAGACACAGAAAAACCTCCTTAGTAAAATGGGCGAAAGGAATCGTCCTTGCAGCGGCTGTTGCAGGGGAAGCGCCGCGGACGAAGCGGAACAGCCTGTATACAACAAACCATGCTACAGTATAGCATAAAACGCAGGAGAATGCAAGAAAAACTCTGCTGATTACGGCACCCATTCCAAATCGGCGCTGACGTAGCCGTATTCATCCGTATTCTTCTTATTGTAGGCGTACACGTATTGGACCTCTGTCCAGACAAGCTCGCCGTCAACGCTCTCCCAATGCGTGGTTTCGCGGACATTGAACACGAGCGTCGTGCCCTTGCTGAACGTGCCGTCATCGACGTATTCGCCGGTTGCCGCATCGTATTGGCAGCGTGATGTCGCCTTCGTCAGCTTGATTTCATTCGGAAGCGCCATCTTGGGTGTTCCGCCGATTTCCTTCAGGGCGATAAAGCCGCTCTGACCGTCTTGCAGGCGTACGTGAGCGTAGTTGCCGCTGACGCCGAGTACCTCGACCACTGTGCTCTTGGGATAGGAAGCGATGATCAGGGAGGGAATGTCATCCATGCAGTTCCTGAACAGCGTCGCTTCCTTGGCGGTAACCTTCTGGAGCGGCGGCGCCATCCTGCCGTTTGACGCATCGCTGCTGTAATCGAGGTATTTCGTCATCACCCAGCCGCATATGCCTTCAATGCCTACATACGTCCAGCCATCAGCCACGCGGCAGGAGAACAGGTTTGCAACCTCGGTGCCGGCGTAGTATTTGCCGATGGAATCGCTATCCCTGTCAGGCGTCCTGCGCAGATTCAGCCGTGCGGAGGCGTCATCGCTGACAATCAGCATGCTGGCGCAGTTGTCCGTCTGACGGACAGCATTTTGAAGCATCCAGCCGACAGCGCCGTCAGAGGGATTATGCACCATAACAAAGGCATCATCCGCGGCAATCGCGTAAATGCAGAGACGCGTATCCGGCTTTGCGGTGGAAAGAACATCGGTGGTGTCAGGTGCGAAAATCGGCTGCTCGGACAGCGTGCCGTAGAGATACGGCATGGCAGGACAGCCAAGCCCGGAGGAGGCGGCACGGTCGGAGCCACGGTCAACGCTGGCTGAATCGACCCAGCCTGTCATGTAGCCGACGCGGATTTGCAGCATATTGTCCTGCTCCTGCAGCACGGCAACGCGCACATCATCGAACAGATAGGCGGTGATTTCAGCGGATTGCGATGCATCGGCGTACAGCGGAATGAAAGGCGTGCCATCGACGACCATGTCTGCGTAAAGCCTGTTATTTGTCACGCCGAGCGAAAGGTCGCCGTCAGGGGATGCGTCAGAAGCTGCCTTCAGCAGAGCGTAATCCGTTGGAAGCGTTGAAATATCCGCCTCGCCGAGCAGAACGGGATAGGTGTTGAAGCAGCGTTCAAGCGTATTACGGTTGGTGACAACGGTGGCGGTCAGGGAAAAGCTGTCCTGACCGGGTGCGGATACACAGCTCAGGAAGAAACCGCTTGAACCGCAGAACCACGAATAGACTGTACCGTCCGCATAGGTGATGTCAAACGCGTCACAGCCGTCGTACTGGCTGATATCATAATCGGAGGTTTGACCGTACTTGACGGCAGCGGGCAGCAGGGAAGGCATATCGCCGTTTTGACGGAGTACCTTCGCGGAGCAGGTGATGTGCCATGCGTTTTCGGCGGACGAGTAAAAGCCGGCGGCAAGGATGTATTGACCGTCCTGCGACAGAAGCATCTCGATATGTGACCACCTGCCGAAACGCATGGTGGCGTAGCCGTCGGCGATGACGGCATCCTCATAGCCGCTGCCGGATAATGCGCCGCTCAGCGCTGACGGCAGCGTGTCCGTGAAATGCAGCAGGAAAGAACGGCTGTCATCCGATTCTGCGGACGCAACAGCGAACAGTATCAGCAGGCAGCATAGCAGGGCAGTCAGACGTTTCATGGCAAACCTCCTGATTTGTGTTTTTTATACTATCCCATTCATAAAACGCGCATCAAGGGTGTTTTCATGCATCCTATGCGAATAAATCTTTCACGCAAAACTTTTTCACGCTAAAGTGTTGACAAATTCACTTTTCTATGCTAATATGATAAAGCGTTGAAGCGATATCCGCTCAACAGCCTGATTCGATGATGGAGGATGAGTCCTATGAAAATGATGAAGAAAATGATGTCTATGCTGCTTCTGCTGGCAATGTGCGCGCTGTCTGCGTGTGCGTTTGCGGAGGAATCCGATCTGAGCTATGTTCAGGGCAAGGGCAAGCTGGTTGTCGGCATTACCGACTTCGAGCCGATGGATTATCAGGATGAGAATGGCAGCTGGATTGGCTTCGATGCGGAACTGGCGGCGGCGTTTGCGGCATCGCTGGGTCTGGAGGTTGAATTTGTTGAAATTGACTGGGACAACAAGGTGCTTGAGCTGAAAAGCAAGAACATCGACTGCGTCTGGAATGGCATGACGCTGACCGATGAGGTCAAGAGCGCGATGAGCTGCTCCAATGCCTATATGAACAACGCGCAGGTTGTTGTGGTGCCCGTGAGCGTTGCTGACAAGTATCAGGATGTCGAAAGCCTTGCCGGTCTGACCTTCGCGGTGGAGGCTGGCAGCGCCGGCGAAGCGGTTGTGACGGCGCTCGGTCTGAATGTGACACCCGTGACGGCACAGGCAGATGCCCTGATGGAGGTTGCTGCCGGCACGTCTGACGCGGCGGTGATTGATGCGCTGATGGCGGCTGCGATGATCGGCGAGGGCACCGGCTATGAAGGCCTGACCTACACCATCGGTCTGAACAGCGAGGAATACGGCGTGGGCTTCCGCACGGACTCCGATCTGACTGAAGCACTGAATGCCTACCTCGTGACCGCCTATCAGGACGGCACCCTTGCGGCGCTTGCCGAAAAGTACGGCGTGCAGGCTGCTCTGATCGCTCAGGAGTAAACAGGCATCGGGGAGAACGGCTTGCATTTCGACCGGTGAGCGAGTGCAAATCTCGACAACGCGGCAAGACCGCCTTGTCGATGCGGAGAAGCCTTCCACATGCAGGGGAGGCTTCTTCCACTATCTTGTTATCAGGAAAGGCTTGATGAACATGACCACCTTCGCGGAACAGTTCCCCGTGGTTGTTGCAACCCTCAATGAAGGCTTCTTGCAGACGCTGAGGCTTTTCTTCGTGACGCTCCTCGGCGCGCTTCCGCTGGGACTTATCATTGCGTTGGGCTCGATGTGCGCCTTCAAGCCGCTCAAGTGGCTGACAAGGGCGATTGTCTACGTCATCCGCGGTACGCCGCTGATGATTCAGCTGCTGATTATCTTCTACTTCCCCGGGCTTGTGCTGGGCAACAACATCTGGGGCGGCGGAGAATCGGGACGTTTCCTCGCGGCATCGATTGCCTTTGTCATTAACTACGCGTGCTATTTCTCCGAAATCTACCGCGGCGGCATTCAGGGCATTCCGGCAGGTCAGGAGGAGGCAGGGCTTGTGCTCGGCATGACACGCAGTCAGATTTTCTTCCGCGTCAAGCTCCTGCAGATGATTAAGCGCATCGTACCGCCGATGTCCAACGAAATTATCACGCTCGTCAAGGACACGGCGCTGGCGCGCATCATTGCCCTGCAGGAGCTCATCTGGGCAGGCAACGCCTTCCTGAAGGGCTCGCACGGCATTTCCGGTGTCATCTGGCCGCTGTTTTTTACCGGCGTTTACTACCTCGCGTGCAACGGTCTGCTGACGATTCTGTTCGGCAGGCTCGAAAAAAAGCTGAATTTCTTCCGCTGAGAAAGGAGATGAACCGTTATGGCATTGCTGGAGGTCAGTGGCATCCGCAAATCCTTTGAATCGACATCTGTCCTGCGCGACATCAGCTTTACCATGGAAAAGGGCGACGTGATGTCGATTATCGGCTCATCCGGCAGCGGAAAAACGACGCTGCTGCGCTGCCTGAATTTCCTCGAAACGCCCGATGCCGGTACGATTAAGCTCGACGGACAGCTCCTGCTCGATGCAGGCAGTCCGCAGAGGATGAAGAATGAAGAGCTTCGGCAGCGTCGGCTCCATTTCGGGCTGGTGTTCCAGTCGTTCAACCTGTTTCCGCAGTACACGGCGCTGGAAAACGTCTGTCTTGCGCGGGAATTGCTGCTGAGAGAAAAGACGAAGGATCGATCGAAGCGCCGCGAAATCCGCGAAGGAGTCGTCGCACAGGCAAAGGAGCTGCTTGTGCAGATGGGACTGCAGGACCGCATGGGCAATTATCCGCATCAGCTTTCCGGCGGCCAGTGTCAGCGTGTGGCGATTGCGCGCGCATTGGCGCTTGAGCCGGATATCCTCTGCTTCGACGAGCCGACATCCGCGCTTGACCCCGAGCTGACCGGCGAGGTGCTGAAGGTCATCCGGAATCTGGCGGATCGCAATACGACGATGATTATCGTGACGCATGAGATGGCTTTCGCCCGTGACGTTGCGAGCAAGGTCATTTTCATGGATGACGGCACAATTCTTGAGCAGGGAACGCCGGAGGATGTGTTCCTGCACCCGACGCAGGAGCGCACGAAGCACTTCCTGTCGAACTACAGCGGATTGTAAAAATGCAACATGAAAGTGCATTCATGCATTTCCAGACGCTTTCAGCAGCGAAAAATGCAGGAGGAGCATGCAGGAATCGAAAACGTTAGCGGTTCAAACGGATGCAAAAATGCGGATTTTTCGGATCTGATGTAAAAAGGCAATCGCATTGTACTACTTTTGCATTTTTGAATTTCCATACTTGCAATTTTCAAAAACGTGCGCTATAATTGCCTCATTCCACGAAAGGGAGGATACCTACCATGAAGAAGTTTGCTGCTTTCTTTCTTGCAATGGTCCTGATGCTTACCTGCTGCGCGGCTGCGCTGGCGGACGAAACCATCAAGATCGGTGTCTTTGAGCCGTCTTCCGGCGATAATGGTGCCGGCGGCAAGCAGGAGGTTCTTGGTATCGAATATGCCAACAGCCTGACCCCTACAGTTGAAATCAACGGAACGACCTACAACATTGAGCTGGTCGTTGTCGATAACCAGTCCGCGACCGACAAGGCGGTTACCGCTGCGCAGTCGCTCGTTTCCAGCGGCGTGTCCATCGTGCTGGGCTCCTACGGCTCCGGCGTTTCGATGGCTGGCGGCGACATTTTCGCGGCGTCTGGCGTGCCGGCCATCGGCATCAGCTGCACGAACCCGAACGTCACCCTGCTGTGCGATTACTACTGGCGCATTTGCTTCCTCGATCCCTTCCAGGGCAGCGTCATGGCGAACTTCGCTTATGACAAGGGCTGCAAGAAGGCGTATGTGCTCACCATGCTCGGCGAGGACTACGGCAACGGTCTGGGACACTACTTCACGCAGGCCTTTGAAGCGCTGGGCGGCGAGGTTGTGTCTGAAACCTTCCCTGAGGGCACGAGCAACTTTGCTGCGTACCTGACCAACGCTGTCAATGCCGGCTGCGACGTCATCTTCGCGCCGTCTGCCACCACCTATGCTTCCCTGATCATTGACCAGGCGGCCTCTCAGGGCGTCACCTTCCCGATCATGGCTGGTGACACGTGGGAGTCCTCTGTTATCCTCGATGCCGCGAAGGGCAAGAACGTCGAAGTGTACGTTTCCACCTTCTTCGCCGAGGACGAGAGCAATCCGGCTGCTGTTGAATTCATCACCGGCTTCAAGGCATGGCTGAATGCCAACAGCGACAAGCTGACCAACAACGGCGGCAACGACATCGTCGCGGCTGTGTCTGTGCTGGGCTTCGATGCTTACAATGTGGCGGTCGAGGCGATTAAGGCTGCCGGCTCTTCGGATCCTGCTGCCATCGCTGCGGCACTGCCGTCTGTGACCTACACCGGCGTCACCGGCGCTATCTCCTTCGACGAGAATGGCGATGCCAACAAGGACATGGCTTACATCAAGAAGGCCAACACCGAGACGGGCGAATTCGACTTTGAAAAGACCCAGTCTGTTGCCGGTCTGTCTGAGTAAGCGATTCAGCGGTCATTTCCAGCGAGCCTTCGGCAGCGTTGGAGGACTCGCAAGCCCTTCAGCGTGAAATCGCTTCATGGAACGATCGTATGGGAGAGCGGTTTGCCGTTCGACCAGTGAGTGCGATACTCGACCACGCGGTCTTGCCGCATGGTTGGTGCTCCGAGCGAACCCGTGCCCGGCAAAGCGCGGGTTCGCTTTTGTGTACAGGCTGCCGTTTGCCAAAAGGAAGCTCCATTGGAGGAAAAACGAATGTTTGATAAGCTGCTACCTTATCTGCTGTCGGGCATCTCTGACGGCGGACAATATGCGCTGATTGCCGTCGGGTACACCATGGTGTATGGCATCCTGCGGCTGATCAACTTTGCGCACGGCGATATTTTCACCGCAGCCGGTTTCTTTATGGTGTATCTGGTCGCGGCGCTTCCGCTGACCGTTTCCGTGCCGCTGGTTATCCTGTTGACGGTGGCGCTGGGCTTCACGGTCGAGCGCGTCGCCTACAAGCCGCTGCGTACTGCGCCGCGCATGTCCATCATGATTTCCGCCATTGGTACGTCGTACCTGCTTCAAAACCTGATGTGGTATGTGACCGGCGGTCTGGCCAAGCAGTATCCCGTGCTGCCGTGGATTTCCGAAAGCGTGACGATTGGCTCGGCAACGACAAAGATCGTGACGCTCGTGACTCCTGTGCTGACGGTGATTCTGGTCGTGGCGCTTGTGCAGCTGATCAATCATACGAAGATTGGCATGGCGATGCGCGCAGTGTCCCGCGATTTTGAGACGGCACAGCTCATGGGCATCAAGATCAACAGCGTCATTTCGATGACGTTCATCATCGGCTCTGCGCTGGCGGCGATCGGCTCGATGCTTTTCTTTACCAACTATACCACCGTTACGCCGACAGTCGGCGCGATGCCCGGTCTGAAGGCGTTCGTTGCGGCTGTGTTCGGCGGCATCGGCTCGATTCCGGGCGCAGTCATCGGCGCATTCATCATCGGCATCTGCGAAAACCTGATCAAGGCGGCAGGCTATACGGCATTCTCTGACGCGTTCACATTCGCACTGCTGATCGTCATCCTGCTCTTCAAGCCCAATGGTCTTTTCGGCGAGAAGATTGCGGAGAAGGTTTGAGGTGAGCGGAATGAAGAAAAAATCAGTAGGGAAAGCGGTTGCCTGCACACTGGTCGTGGCGCTGATCTACTTACTCGCATGGTTTGCCGAAAAGAAGCTTGGTACCAGCTCCATGCTGGTTACTGTGCTCAAGAAGGGCGCGGTCTATGCGCTGATTGCCGTCTCCATGAACCTGCTCAACGGCTTTACGGGGCTGTTCTCGCTCGGTCAGGCAGGCTTTATGCTCGTCGGCGCGTATACGTATGCCATCTTCACGATTCCGATGGCAAAGCGTCAGGCTGTGTACATGTACTATTCCGGCGGCTGCGTCACGGTTGAGATGAACTTTATCATCGCGCTCGTTCTGGCAGGCGTTGTCGCGGCGATTTTCGCGGCGCTGATCGGCATGCCGGTGCTGCGCCTCAAGAGCGACTATCTTGCCATCGCGACGCTGGGCTTTGCCGAGATTATCCGCGCGATTGTGCAGTGGGATACGCTCGGTCCCGTGACGAACGGCTCGAACCTGCTCAAGACATACCCGACGTTCAATTCGCTGATGCCCGGCAATTCCGTGCTGGTGCCGTTCATCATAGCCGGCATCTGCATCGGGCTGATTATCCTGCTCATCAACTCCACCTACGGCCGCGCCTTCAAGGCCATCCGCGATGACGAAATTGCCGCAGAGGCGATGGGCATCAACCTGTTCCACCACAAGCAGATGGCGTTCGTAATCAGCTCGTTCTTTGCGGGCATCGGCGGCGCGCTGCTGGCGATGTATCAGGGCTCGCTGCAGGCGAATGCATTCAAGTCCTCCATGACCTATGAGATTCTGCTGATTGTCGTCATCGGCGGCATGGGCAGCGTGTCCGGTAGCGTGCTGGCATCGTTCCTGTTCATTGCGTGCAGCGAATGGTGGCTGCGCTTCCTCGATGAAGTGACCTTCATCGGCGACTTCCAGGTGCCGCTGCTCGGCTCCGGCTTCCGCATGGTCGTCTTCTCCGTCGTCATCATGATTGTCGTGCTGTTCTTCCGCCGCGGTCTGATGGGGGATCGGGAGCTGTGGAACCTGCGCATACCGAAGCGGAAACCGAAGGAGGAGGCGAAGGAAGCATGAGCAACGTCCTACGCGTTGAAAACGTCACGATGCAGTTTGGCGGCGTCGTCGCCATCAACAACCTGTCCATGGAAGCGAATGAGGGCGAGATTGTCGCGCTGATCGGTCCGAACGGCGCCGGCAAGACGACGGCCTTCAACTGCATTACCGGCGTCTACGAGCCCACAAACGGTGCTGTGTACTTTCAGGATCGCCCCATTGCGGTGAATCATCCGTCCGGCAGAATGAAGCATGAATACGCCGGACAGAATGCGGACAAGTATACCGGTCAGTACGTTCACATGACGCCTGACAAGATTACGAAGCTCGGCATTGCCCGCACGTTCCAGAATATTCGCCTGTTTAAGTCGCAGACGGCGTTTGAGAATGTGCTGATTGCCACGCATCTTCGCCGCACGAGCAATGTGTTCACTGCGACGCTGCACCTGAACTTCCGCGAGGAGGCGGCGATGCGGCGCAAGGCGATGGAGCTGCTGGAGGAGGTCGGTCTTGCTGACCTTGCCAATGAGAAGGCAACCTCGCTGCCATACGGCAAGCAGCGCCGGCTGGAAATTGCACGCGCACTGGCGACTAACCCGAAGTTGCTGCTGCTCGATGAGCCGGCGGCTGGCATGAATCCGCAGGAAACCGAGGAGCTTGGACGGTTCATTTGCGAAATCAAGGATCGCTTCAACCTGACGATCTTCATGATTGAGCATCATATGAACCTTGTCATGGACATTTCTGACCGCATTTACGTCATCGACTTCGGCAAGCTGATCGCGGAAGGCACGCCTGCCGAGGTGCGCGACAATCCCGCAGTCATTGCCGCATATTTGGGGGTGGATGAGGAATGAGCTTGCTGAAGGTCACGGATCTCCAGGTCAATTACGGCGGCATCGATGCACTCCGCGGCATTTCCTTCGATGTGGAGGAGGGCGAGATTGTCACGCTGATTGGCGCGAACGGCGCTGGCAAGTCGACAACGCTGCGTACCATCTGCGGCCTTGTCCGCTCGAATGCGGGGCGCATTGTCTATGACGGGCGCGATATCACCAGCATGAACACCCAGCGCATCGTTTCCGAGGGCATTGCGCTTGTTCCGGAAGGACGGCGCGTGTTCGATAACCTGACGGTCAAGGAAAACCTGATGATCGGCGCTTATCTGCGCAAGGACAAGAACAGCATCGAGGAGGACATTGAGCATGTCTATACGCTGTTCCCGCGCCTGCAGGAGCGCAGCTGGCAAAAGGCAGGCACGCTCTCCGGCGGCGAGCAGCAGATGCTGGCTGTCGGTCGTGCAATGATGACGCGTCCGCGCATCCTGATGATGGACGAGCCGTCGCTGGGTCTTGCACCGCTGATTGTCAAGGATATTTTCTCTATCATCAAGCAGCTGAACGAGACCGGCATCACCATCCTGCTGATTGAGCAGAATGCCAATACGGCCCTGCGCTGCGCTCATCACGCGTACGTGCTTGAAACCGGCCGCATCACCATGTCCGGCACAGGCGCGGAGCTTCTCGCTGACAAGCGCGTGCAGGATGCATATCTCGGCGCAAAGTGATAATTACAATGTATCGGAAAAGCGTGAGCACTGTGCTTGCGCTTTTCTTTTATTTTGCCAAAAGAAAATTGAAATTCCTATTGACAAAGCAGCGGAACAGGCGTATCATGTCATATGAACAGATGCTCATATGTTTGTTCGATCGAAACCATCTCGGTTGATGAATACCGCATCGGCTGAAAGAAAGGTCGGGATCTATATGAAGAAAACATGGAAGTTTGAGATCGATTGCCCGAACTGCGCAGCGAAGGTTGAGCACGCATTACAGAAGCTCCCGGGCGTTGACAATGTTGCAGTGAATTACGTTCAGAAGCGACTGACGCTTGAGGCGGCGGACGAGTGCTTCGAGGAGGTTCGGCAGGCAGTTTATGCCAAGACGAAGGAAATCGAGCCGGACGCCGAAATCTACTTCGATGGTGAGGCAAAGAAGACGAGCGGCGAGCACCACCATCATCACGACGAAGACGACGATGATGAGCATGAGCACTGCTGCCACCACCATCATCACGATGACGACGATGATGATGAGCACGAGCACTGCTGCCACCACCATCATCACGATGACGATGATGATGAGCACGAGCACTGCTGCCATCACCATCATCATGAACATGAAGAGGATGATGCCCATGACGAGCATGCGCATCATCATGAGCACACCCATGAACATGGACACGGACAGGACGAGGGAAAGAAGCTTCTGCTGCGTGCCGCCGCGGCTGTCGTGCTGCTGGTCATCGGGCTGATTCTGAAGGCGAATTTGCCGGATGCGCCGTGGGTTGCGATTGCGGTGTTCATCGTGGGCTACCTGATTGTCGGCTATGACGTGGTGTGGAAGGCCATTTGCAACATTCGCCGCGGCGAGGTGTTCGATGAGAATTTCCTGATGATGGTTGCGTCCATCGGCGCGATGTGCGTGGGCGAATTTGCCGAGGGCATTGCGGTTATGGCGCTGTATCAGGTCGGCGAATACTTCCAGGACAAGGCGGTCGACAAGAGCCGCGAATCCATCACGCAGCTGATGGACATCCGTCCGGATTACGCGAACCTCGTTGACGGCAGCGACACGCGGCGCGTCAGCCCGGAGGATGTGCATGTGGGGGATGTGATTCTCGTCAAGCCCGGCGAAAAGATTCCGCTGGACGGCGTTGTGACGGAAGGCACATCGAGCCTGAACACAACGGCACTGACCGGCGAATCGCTGCCGCGCGATGTGATGCCCGGCGATGATGTGCTCAGCGGCTGCGTCAACCTGTCCGGCGTGCTGAAGCTGCGCGTGACGGCGAAATTCAGCGAATCGACCGTTGCGAAAATTCTGGCGCTGGTCGAGTCCTCCGGCGATGCAAAGGCGCAGACGGAGCGCTTCATCACGAAATTCAGCCGCATTTACACGCCGGCAGTATGCTTCTTCGCGCTGGCACTGGCGGTGATTCCGAGTCTGTTTGACGGACGCTGGACGAACTGGATTTATACCGCGCTGACGTTCCTCGTCATCTCCTGCCCGTGCGCACTGGTCATTTCCGTGCCGCTGACGTTCTTCTCCGGCATCGGCGGCGCCTCGAAGAAGGGCATTTTGATGAAGGGCGCAACACACATGGAGAGCATGGCGAAGGTCGACACGGTTGTATTCGACAAGACCGGCACGCTCACGAAGGGCACGTTCAGCGTAACAGGCATTTATCCGGCGAAGGGCGTGACGGAAGCGCAGCTGCTTGATTACGCGGCGCATGCGGAGGCGTTCAGCGACCATCCGATTGCAAAGTCAATCAAGGAAGCGCTGGGGCATCCGGTGGACGTCAGCCGCGTCAGCGATGCATCGGAATCGGCCGGTCACGGCGTGCATGCGAAGGTCGATGACAAGGACGTCTATGCGGGCAATGCGCGTCAGATGGCGGCAATTCACGTGAATGCGCCTGCGATAAAGGAAGTCGGCACGGTTGTGCATGTGGCGTGCGGCGGACAGTATATGGGTGCGCTGGTCATCAGCGATGTGGTGAAGGAAACGAGCGCCGCCGCGATGCAGAGCCTCAAGGATGCCGGCGTAAAGCGCCTTGTGATGCTCACGGGTGATCGCGAGGAGACGGCGGCGGACGTTGCTGCCAAGGTCGGCGTGACGGAATACCGCGCAGGGCTGCTGCCGGAAGGCAAGGTGACGGCGCTGGAGAGCCTGTTGGGCGAAGGGCATACCGTGGCGTTCGTAGGTGACGGCATCAACGATGCGCCGGTGCTGCGCCGTGCGGATCTGGGCATCGCAATGGGCGGCGTCGGTGCGGATGCGGCGATTGAGGCGGCAGACATCGTGCTGATGGATGATGATCCGGCGAAGATTGCGCTTGGCGTTCGCCATGCACGCAGAACCATGACGATTGTGCACGAGAACATCGTGTTTGCGCTCGCGGTGAAGCTGCTGGTGATGATTCTCGGCGTGTGCGGCTTCGCGAACATGTGGCTGGCGGTCTTTGCGGATGTCGGCGTGGCGATGCTGGCCATCCTCAATGCAATGCGCGCATTGCAGGTGAAATAAGTCAAGCAGGGGTTCGAGCAATTTGCAGGTCAGAAGACAGAGTTTTTTTCAAAAAAGTCTTGATTTTTTATCGAAAGCATGGTAAAATTATCAATGCTGGTTTTCGCACGGTTTGTGCCGTACTCGAACCCCAACTTTGTGCGGTGGAAACCGCCGATGAACAGATTGAACCGGGAGGTGAACGAAGTTGCCGAATATTAAGTCTGCTAAGAAGCGTGTGAAGGTGAACGAAAAGAAGAATCTTCAGAATCGCATGATTAAGAGTGCTGTCCGTACTTCTGTGAAGAAGCTGGAAGCTGCGATCGCTGCGGATCCTCAGGCTGCCAATGCGCAGTTGGTTATGACCACCTCCGCGATTGATAAGGCTGCGTCTAAGGGCGTTATCCATAAGAATGCTGCCAATCGTAAGAAGGCTCGTCTGGCCAAGCGTCTCGCAAAGGCTGCTGTCTGAGTCTGAATGAAATAAAAAAGCGCTTTCCGATTAGAAGGAAGGCGCTTTTTTAGTGGCAAAAAGAAAGGACTGCCGCAGAATGTGCTGCAACAGTCCCTCCTGTTTTATGCCTGTGCTTCGGCGGCTTCGACCGTCACGCTCTGTTCCTGCTGCTCCTTTTCGGCAATCAGATCCTCGATGTTCTCCTTTGTGCGCATCAGGTCCTCGACGGACATGGTCTCAAAGCCGGCAGTGGGCGTCTTGACCTTCACGCCGTGGCTGCGCAGGAAGTTGTCCACCTTCTCCTCGTTCTGCTTGTAAGCATAGAAGCCGATGGCGCTGACGCCGACACCGATCAGAATGCCCTTCACCATGGGGCTGAGCGTTACATTCATCATAATAGTTTCCTCCTTACAGAATTAGAAAGCGATGTATCGTTCAGGCACGTTTGTGCCGGGCGATCAAGCCTTGCGCGCAAGCGCCTCAACGCTGCGGCTGAAGATTGTTCCCGCGAAGGCGCTGCCGTCGTCGTTGCCGAAGACCGGCGTGAGCGTTGTGGCATGCGCATCGTGGCGGACGAGGTAAACCTGTTCGCGCGGAGAACGCGGAATCAGGTGACGGCTGAAGGTGACAATCCATGCCAGCAGGCTGGCGCGGAAGCCGTTTGCCTTGCCGATGGAATTGATGAGATAGACGACGGACATGACCTCGGGGTCGAAGCTGCCGCGCATGTGGAGCTCCTGATAGGCGTGCTCGACAACGGCGGTCAGCGTTGCACCGGCGGACAGCCAGTTGGTGTAGCGCGTCAGGGGCGAGCCGGCAAGCGTCATGATGCCATCCGTGATGATGCAGCCGAGTGCGAGATAACCGCTTGGCGCGATCGAGAAGCCTTCCTCCTCAGAGTGCTTAACGTGCAGCAGCTTCGTTCGGAGCATGCGGGCATAAATCGCGCCGATGCGGACGAGCAGCGCGTCCTCCTGCACGGCAGTCTTGTCATAGCAGCACAGGAGCGTCTGGATGCGTGGATTATAGCGACAGCTCTGCAGGCCGGGAATGCCCAGGAAAAGCGCCTCGGAGTCAATCGGCTTTTCCAGATGGAGCCTGAGCCTGCCGGGCATTGCGCTGAGCACCGTCAGATGAAGTGCGCCAATGTCATTTTCGTGCATGCGTTACCTTCCTTCCATCGGCGGAAACACCATCAGGCGGAGCGAGTTCGCGACAACCAGAATGGTGGAGAGGTTATGCATCAGCGCGCTTGCCATAACGGAGATGCCGCTGGCAGCGCCCAAAATCAGCCCGACGGTATTGATGCCGATGACCATGGTGAAGTTTTGATGCACGATGCGCATGGTGGCGCGGGCAAGACGGCGCAGCTCAGGGATGACCATCGGGTCGTCGCGGTTGATGACCACGTCGCTCGTTTCCATCGCGATGTCGGTCGACTTGCTGCCCAGCGAGATGCCGACATCCGCATAGGCGAGCGCAGGCGCGTCATTGATGCCGTCGCCGACCATGATGACGCCGTTGCCCTGCGTTTGCAGCTTTAGGACGGCTTCTGCCTTTTGTTCCGGCAGGAGCTGCGCCTGATAGCCGTCCACGCCGACCATCTCCGCAACAGCCTGTGCCTGCGGCGCCATGTCGCCTGTCAGCAGCTCGATATCGCCGACGCCGTCATAGCGCAGGGCGTTGATGGCGCGGCGAACATTGGCACGCGGATTGTCGATGGCGTACAGCACGGCGACAATCCGGTCATCCACGCCGATGTAATTCGGAATCGCGCCGTGTGCATCCGGAATGGTCTGCGAGGCAGCAACGCCGTTTTCACGCATGTACTTCATGTTGCCGACGCGGATGCGGTGATGCGCTGTATCAGTGCGGCTGCCGCGGGAGACCTCCGTCACAACCTCGCCGTGCAGGGGAATCTCGATCTTGCGGCTGTGCCCGTAGGCGAGAATGGCGCTGGCAAGCGGATGCGTGCTTGTTTCTTCTGCTGCCATGGCAAGGGCAAGCGCTTCGTCCTCGCTCATGTCATCGGTCAGCATGGTCATGCCGGTGATGCGCGGGCGACCTTCGGTGATGGTGCCGGTTTTGTCCAGCAGCACCGTGTTTGCGCTGCTCATCTGCTCGATGTACGCGCCGCCCTTAATCAGCACGCCGCGCTTGACCGCAGTGTTGATGGCTGCGGAGAACGCCGTCGCGGTGGACAGCTTGATGCCGCAGGAGTAATCGATGACGAGCATCTTGAGCGCCTTCTGCGGATTCTTCGTGACGAGCCAGACCGCCGCGCAGAGCAGATAATTCAGCGGCACGAGGTAGTTGGAGAAGCGGTCGGCGTAGCGCTGAATGGGCGCCTTCTTGAGCTCGCTCTGCTCCACCATGCCGATGATGCGCGAAACGACCGTCTGGTCGCCGACACGCTGGGAAAGAATCGTCAAATTGCCGTTCTTGACAACGGTGCCTGCGTAAACCTCGGCGCCGGCCGCTTTTTCAGCAGGGACAAATTCGCCCGTGATGGCGCTCTGGTCGACCACGCCGCTGCCGGATACGACAACGCCGTCCACCGCGATTTTTTCGCCGGTGTGCACCGCGATGGTTTCGCCTGCCTTCAGCGCGCTGATGGGCGTCTTTTCAAGGCGACCGTCTGCAAGCACCTTCCAGACCTCTGCGTCATCGACGGACAGCAGCTTCTTGATGGAGGAGCGCGTACGCTCGATGGTGTAGGATGTCATCAGCTCAGCAAGGTCGGAAAGCGCGAGAATCATCAGCGCGGAATGCGGCGTGTTCAGCAGCAGGCTTGCGACGATGGAGGTGACCGTCAGGAAATCGGCGTTTGGCTTGCGGTCGCGGCGGATTCCGGCGACGGCGCTCTTGAACATCGGCGCAGTCAGGTACAGGCTTGTCAGCGCTTCGAGCGAGGTGAAGCTGGCGAGCGTTCCTGTCAGCAGACTGCCGGGCAGCAGCGTGTGGCTCAGCAGCATGGTGGATGCATTGACTGCGAGCCGCTTCGTCAGGTCGGATGTCGTCATGGATACCTCAGCCGCCTCGGGTGTGCTGGCGCTCTGTCGGACACGCGAAGCAGTCATGGCATAGCGCGCCAGTATCATGTCTGCTCCCTCGGTCAGCAGCTGTGCGTCCGTAATCGCTGGCGTGAAGGTAATCAGCACGCTTTCGGTTACGGGCGTAATCTGAACGGTGCGGACGCCCGGCAGCTTGACGAACAGCTGCGCGATTTCCGCACGCTCGTCATTCAAATACCGGAGCCCGTCAACGCGAAGACGAAGCCGACCGCGCAGGCTGTGCGCAATCTGCCCCTTCATCCAATACGGGTGTGATTGATTTCCAAACATGAAAATCCCTTCTATTAAATAGTTGCTTTATTTCGGAAGCCGGTCGAGCAGACGCTCCCGGGCAAGCTGCGCAAGCTCCGCTTCCTGAAGGACGCCGTTCTGCCAGTTGATTTCTGCGGACAGCTCAAGTCCTACGCTGACGGCGGTGTCGATCCATTGCAGAATCTGCTCACGGCTTGTTGTCTGCGGATCATACGAAATCAGCGCTGTGCCGATGCGCGGATTGACCTGCGTGTCAGTAACGCCGGGCAGCATGGTCATGACATCCCGAACGTAATGCAGGTAGGGGAGCGCGTCCTTCGGCAGCAGCTTATAGCATTTGAAGGATAGCCGCAGCCGGCCGTGCAGGTCAGAAGTGATGTTAGGCTTCAGGGCGCGGCGAATGAGTGCGTTTTCAAAGCGTCCCACTGTCGTTGCGCCTCCAGAGGTTGCATGCCCACCAAAGCAGCGTCATCGCGCCGGGCATCGCCGGACCGGACGACATCAGGCTTTTCAGCCCTGCAAACGTCAATGTACTGCCGAGCAAGGTGCGCAGGTCGAGCAAGCCGTTCGTTGCGTCGAGCAGCCCGCGGTTGACTGCGCCGGCCAATGTGTGCAGCGACGTTTCGATGCGCGATGCGGGTGTTTTCTGAAGCACCTCCGAAAGTACCATCAGCTTCAGCACTGCGCCCTGAATGACAGCAGCCTCAACCTGCGATTCGTCATAGCAGATGAGCACGGTGGAGAGCTTTGGGTTGATAGTCAGGCGCGATACGACCTTCGTCGCCTCAAGCTGACGCTTCATATCAGCAGCAACCTCAGGGTAGGCACTGATGGATGGAATATACAGCCGCATCCGCCCGGGCAGACTGGCACGAACCTCCGCAATGCCGCGAAAGGATGGCAGCCGCATCAGGTTTCGATCCTCCGTACGGCGACTTGCGGACAACACGGCACCACCCAACGTCAGCCCGATCAGCCAAGATGTATTCATGATGATCGCCTCAAATCATGCTTCACAGCGATTTGGTAACGCCGCGCAAATGCAGTAAATTGCACTTGTTTGGCTGCCTTTAGTTTATCACACACGACTTTTAATGTCAAGAATTAGAAGCATCAAGAGGGAAAAGCTACATTTATATATCGGACAATTTGTCACCTGAACATTCCCGCCAGTTAACCCGCAAAGCTCCTCCAAATCCCTGAACGAACGAGCGTGAGTCGGCCGGAAATGTTCGACTTTGCAAAAAGGGTCAAGAAAAAGATTCAGAAAAGGTAAAAAAGGGGTTGACGAAAGCGGGGAAACGTGATAAGATAACAAAGCTGACCTTGAGAGCCGCGAGAGCGGTTTGAGAGGGGAGTACGAACCTTGAAAACGATACAGAACAAGATAACGCAAACAAAGACAGTCATTCCG
>CAVEOA010000016.1:0-44031 GCA_963617205.1 Alloprevotella sp.
TCGCCATCCTTCTACCCTTTTTTGCTCCTTGTCCAAGATGTATTGTACTCCTACAAGGAATAGTGACAAAATTTCAAATCGCCTCTTGACAAGCGCCTCGAATCGTAATATAATAGAGACGTTGCGAATGACCGATCGCAACACAACTGAAGATGGAGAGTTGGCTGAGTGGTCTAAGGCGCACGACTGGAAATCGTGTGAGGGCTTATACCCCTCCTAGGGTTCAAATCCCTAACTCTCCGCACTTGTGAAGGTGCTCAGGCTCTTGAGACAAAGAGCTTGAGCGCTTTCTTTTGTTGCAACTGCGGCATGAATAGCGATGCCCGACTTCCGATATCAATCATGGAAACCGGATGTTGCTGTTTTTTCAGAGGGAACGGGTGTCGTTTGATAAGGCAGCACCGCGCAATTCGGCGGAGCTGCTGAAATTTCCATTTCATTTTTTCGCGATTCATGATATACTGTAAGCTGGTGATTGGTGTCGAAGGGAGGCGGACATGTGGAGCAGGTCGAAGGAACCGTGGAAGGCGTCATCTTCCGCAACACGCAGAACGGCTATACCGTGGCATCGGTGCGGCAGACGGATGGCGATGAGGTGACGGTCGTCGGGACGATGCCGATGCTGTCCGCAGGCGAAACGGGCGTGTTCTCCGGCGAATGGGTGGCGCATCCGCAGTACGGTCAGCAGCTGAAATGTCAGCAGGTGACGTTCAAGCAGCCATCGACAATTCAGGGCATCATCCAGTACCTCGCTCATGGACCGGTTGAGGGAATCGGCATGAAGACGGCGAAGGACATCGTCGCTCACTTCGGCGAGGATACGCTGCGAATCATGGACGAGCACCCCGAACGATTGCAGGAAGTGCACGGCATGGGCAAAAAGCGCTGGCGGCAGATTGTCCAGTCGTATCAGGAGCACCGCGAAACGCGTGAGGCGATGGTTTTCCTGCAAACGTACGGCATTTCGGCGGCGCTGGCGATGAAAATCAGCAAAACCTACGGCACGCGCACGCAGGCTGTCGTCCGCGGAAATCCGTATCAGCTGTGCGAGGATATTGACGGCGTCGGCTTTAAGACGGCAGACGCCATCGGTGCGGCGATTGGCATTCCGCCGGACAGCGACGACCGCATCTGCTCGGCCATCAAGTATATATTGAAGGAGCAGGCAGCGCAGAACGGTCACGTCTATCTGCCGGCGCAGGAGCTTGTGAACACGAGCGCTGAAATGCTGAACGTGTCGCAGGAACTGGCGGCGCATCAGCTCAAGCGCATGCAGCTGAGCAGAAGGCTCTGCGTTTCCGGCGCGGACGGCGAGGAACGCGTGTATCTGCCGATGTACGACAACGCGGAGCGCGAGGTGGCAAACCGACTGTGTGAGCTGCTGACAACGCCGGTCATGCCCTGCGGCGGCGATCTGGACGCGCAGATTGACCAGTTCGAGCGGCGGCGCGGCATTACCTTTAGCCTGCATCAGCGTGAAGCGATTCTGATGGCGCTGCGCAGGGAACTGCTTGTCATCACTGGCGGTCCCGGCACGGGCAAGACGACCATTATCGAGTGCATTATTTCGCTCTTGTCCGCCAACAGCGTGAATGTGGCGCTCTGTGCGCCGACGGGACGCGCCGCGAAGCGCATGACCGAGGCGACCGGCAGCGAGGCGAAGACGATTCACCGCCTGCTGGAGTACGGCGGCGAGGATGGATTTTTCAACCGCGATGAGAACAAGCCTATTGAGACCGACTGCATCATTGCGGACGAGATGTCCATGGTGGATCTGATGCTGATGTGCTCCTTCCTGCGGGCAGTCGAACCGGGCACGCGGCTGATTCTTGTCGGCGATACCGATCAGCTGCCGTCTGTCGGCGCGGGCAACGTGCTGGGCGACATTCTCGCAAGCCATGCCGTGCCGTTCGTCCATCTGACGGACATTTTCCGCCAGTCGGAAACGAGCCGGATTGTCACGAACGCGCACCGCATCAATGAGGGACAAATGCCGCTTTGCAACGAGAAGAACACGGATTTCTTCTTTGAGCAGCAGGAAAGTCCCGTTCGCGCAGCAGAATCGATCGTTGCGCTCATGACGCAGCGGCTGCCGAGGTTCCTGCATTACGGCAACGACTGGCAGCAGCGCGCCGTCCGCGAAATGCAGGTGCTCGCGCCGATGAAGAAGGGCGAGTGCGGCGTGCAGGTGCTCAACACGCGTCTGCAGCAGGCGCTCAATCCGAAGGAGCGCGGCAAAAAAGAACTGATGCGCGGCGATACGATCTTCCGCGAGGGCGACAAGGTCATTCAGATGCGCAATAATTACGAAATGGCGTGGCAGCGTCATACGAATTTGGGTTGGGAGCAGGGCGGAGGCGTGTTTAACGGCGATGTCGGTTTTGTAACGGAGGTGGATAACGAGGAGCATAGCCTGACTGTCCGCTTCGATGATGACAAGGATGCCGTGTACAAGGCGGCGGATTTGGAGGATCTCGATCTGGCGTACTGCCTGTCGGTGCATAAGAGTCAGGGCAGCGAGTTTCCGGTGGTGATTATGCCGGTCATATCGGGTCCTGACAAGCTGCTGACGCGCAACCTCTTCTATACCGCATTGACGCGTGCGCGCAAGCTCGTGGTGATTGTCGGAAGAAGGGATACGATGCAGCGGATGGTCGAGAACGACTATGTCCTGCATCGCTACACAACGCTGCGCGAGCGGCTGCGGGAAATGGCAGAGATGTTTAAAATCAACCCGTTTGATGAAGAATGATTGGGAAGGGAAGAAAGCATATGCCGGTGCTGCGTGGGAAAAAGGTGATGCTGCGGCCGTACCGCAGGGACGATATAAAGGGAATCCTGTCGTGGGTGAATAACGCTGAAACGGTCAGGTATCTGTCAAGCTGGGCGGATGCGCCGTATACGGAGACGAATGCCGAGCAGTATCTGGATTACGCCATGACCGGCGGCAGCGACCGGATGATGTTTGTCATGGCCGATGCCGTGACGGAGGAATACTGCGGACAGATTTCGCTGGAGTGCATCAACCATCGCAACGGCACGGCGGAGCTGCGCATTGTCATCGGCGCAGCAGAGCAACGCGCAAAGGGGCTTGGCGGCGAAGCGATCCGGATGCTGCTGCACTATGCCTTTGAAACGCTCGGGCTTCGCCGGATTGAGCTGGACGTGTACGCCGACAACAGCGCGGCACGCCTGTGCTACCTGAAGGCGGGGTTTAAAGAGGAGGGCGTGAAGCGGCAGCGCGTGTGGAAGAACGGCGCATACCGTGACATCGTGTTCATGGCGGTGCTGCGCGACGAATATGAGGAGGCGCACCATGATTGAAGGAAAGAAAATCCGCCTGCGTGCCTTTGAGCCGTCAGATGCGGAGGCAAGCCATGCGTTTGTCAACGATCCTGATACGCTTGGCAGCATGATGAGCGGCATTCCGTTTCCCTCGTCCATGGCGGATGAACAACAGTGGGTGAATCAGCAGTCGAGCTACACACGCGGCGAGTACCAGTTCGCGGTGGAAACGCTTGACGGCGAGCTTGCCGGACGCTGCGGGCTTATCCGCGTCGACTGGAAGAACCGCATGGCGAAGCTTGCCATCATGATTGGCGCGCCGTACCGTCATCAGGGCTACGGTCAGGAAGCCATGGAGCTACTGTGCGATTTTTGCTTTTTCGAGATGAACCTGCACAAGCTGCGCGTGTCGGTTTTCGCGTTCAATGAGGCGGCGCTCAAATGTTACCGCGCGTGCGGCTTTGAGGAGGAAGGACGCCTGAAGAAGGAAATCTGGCGGAACGGCGCGTATCAGGACGTCATCATTCTTTCCAAATTTGCCTTTTAATCAGCGCAAAAATCGTATAAATCCTGTATTTTTGCGCACGGAATGTTGACAATCCAACGCTTGCAGGGTAAGATAAAAAGCGTGTTGTCCTTTCAGGATGCAAAAACGGCTGTGCATGATGATGCAGCTTCGCCTACAGGCGTATGGAAGGTGTTCCGTCAAGGGTGCCGGAATATCGCGGGAGGAACGAGCATGAAGAAGATTGTAACGAAGTTTGGTGGCAGTTCGCTGGCGGATGCAGGCCAGTTTGCAAAGGTCAAGAACATCCTGCTGATGGACGACGCGAGAATGTATGTCATTCCGTCCGCACCGGGACGCCGCTTCAAGAATGACGACAAGGTGACGGATTTGCTGTATACCTGCCATCGCCAGAAGGAAGCGGGCGAGGATTATCAGGATACGTTCGACCATATTGCGGCGCGCTATATGGACATTGCCGAGGAGCTGTCGCTGAAGGTGGATCTCGGCGCGGCACTCGATGAAATCAACGAGAAAATCGATCAGGGCGCAGATGCGGATTACTGCGCGTCCCGCGGCGAGTACCTGAACGGTCTGCTGCTGGCGGATTATATGGACTGGCGCTTCCTTGATTCCGCAGAGGTTGTCAAGTTCACCGAGGACGGCGCGTTCGATGCGGAAAAGACGAATGAGCTGATGGCGGCGCGCCTGTCCGACAACGTGCCGACGGTCGTGCCCGGCTTCTACGGCAGCTATCCCGACGGCAGGGTGAAGACGTTCTCGCGCGGCGGCTCGGACATCACCGGCGCAATCGTCGCCCGTGCGGTGGAGGCTTGCGTATACGAGAATTGGACGGACGTGTCCGGCTTCCTGATGGCTGATCCGCGCATTGTCGAGCATCCGCGTGAAATCAGCTCCATCACCTACAAGGAGCTGCGCGAGCTGTCCTACATGGGCGCGTCTGTCCTGCATGAGGATGCGATGTTCCCCGTACACAAGGCCGGCATCCCGACGAACATCCGCAACACGAACGATCCTGCACATCCCGGCACCATCATCAGCCTGAACGCGCCGCACGATGAGGCGCATCCGACCATCACCGGCATCGCTGGGCGCAAGGGCTTCTCCGTCATCAGCATCGAGAAGGCGATGATGAACAGCGAGCTGGGCTTCGGCCGCAAGGTGCTGCAGGCGTTCGAGGAGAACGGCGTGTCCTTCGAGCATCTGCCGACCGGCATCGATACGCTGTGCGTTGTTGTGTCCGGCGAAGCCTTTGCGCCTGTGCGCGACACGGTTCTTTCGCGCATCGTCCATGAAACGAATCCCGACACCATTACCGTCTATGACAACATGTCCATCATCGCGACGGTCGGCCGCGGCATGGTGCACAACTGCGGCACCGCTGCGCGTCTGTTCTCTGCGATGAGCAAGGCCGGCATCAACGTCCGCATGATTGACCAAGGCTCGAGCGAACTGTCCATCATCGTCGGCGTGAATGACGCGGACTATGAGAGCACCATTCGGGCGATTTACAGCGCGTTTGTGCAGTGACTTTTGATGTGCTGCACCAAACCCTGCAGGGGGCATTGCCCCCTGACCCTTTTTGGGGGCATCTTTTGCTTGCAGAAGGATGCCCTTTTATGCTATGATAAGAGAGGATTATCAGGCGAGGAGGTGCGCAGGTGGCTGAAGCTGAGGTGATGCTGCGCGTGCCGGGCGACCGGCAGTATGCGCTGGCCATCCGGACGGCTCTGGGCGGCGTGGCGATATTGAAGGATCTGGACGCGGATACGCTGGATGATCTTCGCATGGCGGCGGACGAGATCTGCGACTGCCTGCTCCATCAGGGGCGCGAGGTGGCGCATCTGGACGTTGCCGTCTATGATGAGGGAGATTATTTGCGGGTGGCGTTCTCGGTCAATTACAGCGGCGAGGCGCAGTCCCCCTGCGAGGACGAAACGGAAATCACACGCGCCGTTTTGCAGACGCTCGCAAGCGATGTGACCATAAGCCGGTGCGGAAACGCAGTGCAGTGCATATCGATTCTGCTGCACAAGGCGACCGCGCCCATCCGCAACGGATGAGCTCGGAGGAAATGGACAGCCTGTTTCAGACGTATGCCAGCAGCCGGGACAAGGCGGTGATGGCACGGCTGGTGGAAGCGAATCTTCCGCTGAGTCAGGCGGTCGCACGAAAATTTCGGGGACAAGGCGCGGAGCTGGAGGATCTTGAACAGATCGCTGCCATGGCGCTCATGCAGGCGATTGAACGCTTTGACCCGTCTCGCGGGCTGAAGTTCTCGACATTCGCGCTGCCGACGATTGCAGGCGGCGTCCGCAATTATCTGCGCGATCAGGGCAGCGCCATCCGGATGACGCGTTCTGTCCGTGAGCAGCTGACGCTCCTGCGCCGCGCGGAAAACGAGCTGACATCGGAGCTGCAGCGCGAGCCGTCCATGCGTGAGCTGGCGGAGCGGATGAAGATTTCGCCGGAGGAGCTGCTGTCATTGCTGGATGCGCGTCAGTCAGCAGGCATGGTGTCGCTGGACGCGCAGCAGGATGAGGGGGATGACGCGCCTCGCATCGAGGACATGCTCGGTCAGGCGGAGGAAGGCTATGAGCAGGTGGAGCAGGCGCAATGGCTGAACTGGCTGTATCAGCAGGTGACGCCCGCGGAGCAGCTCCTGCTCAGGAAGCGTTACGCGGAGCACCTCGGGCAGCGTGCGGCGGCTGCGGCGCTCGGCATCAGCCAGATGCAGGTCAGCCGGATGGAACGGCGGCTGCTTTCGCGGCTCAGAGTGCTTCTGAATAAGACGGAATGATTGCACAATCAGAAGGGAAGGGTCATGCATCGCCATGAATGACCAGAATCAGCAGTTCAACGGGCAGAACGTGTACATGGGCAACAATGCCGATGGCAGCCCGATTTATGGCGTCTTTATCACAAACGACGCGCAGGGCAATCCGATTTTCGGCGTGCCGCAGGGCTATGACGCGTGGAAGCGGATGGTCTACAGCGGCATCAGCGGCTACGACCAGAACGGCTACCCGATTTGGGACACCATGGGCTATGACGAAAACGGACAGCTTGTTTACGGTGCGGAGGTTGTCTATGATCTTGACGGCAACCCGATTTTGAATCAGCGGGCGGCAGAACCGCAAATGGGAGCTGCACACCAAATGGGAAATGCACAGCAGGCACCAAGCGGATTCACGGCGGCAGGCAAGGCACCCATTATGCTGAAGGCGCGGCTGCACTTTTCGCCGCTGATGGTGGTGATTATCCTTGCCGTTGTCGGGCTGACGGCGTGGTTCTGCTATGAGCAGTTCGCTCCGCAGGCGGCGCGCTACGGCATGATTGAGCTGGCAAGCATCAATGCCACGCATACCGGCGATGCGCTGATCGCCCGCAACGAATCGCCCTATACGGCGGACGGCGTGACATCCATCGTCTATATCGCCGAAGAAGGCAGCGAGGTCGAGCAGGAAACGCGCATCTGTCAGGTGTATTCCTCCGGCTTCTCCACGAAGGAGGTTACGACGCTGCGCTCCTATCAGGAGGAAATCCGCGATTATCAGAAGGACTTGATTACCTCTGCGATCAGCGATGCGAAGATGGATCGCTTAATGAACGACGTCATCAGCCACATCACGGAGCTTCGCGAGATGATTTGGAACGGCACCGGCTCGCTGGCAAACCAGGAGACGCTGCTGAAAGCCTCCATCAAGACGCGTCAGGATCAGATCAAGACGACGTATGCCGACGACCAACGCTTTGCACGCAAGCTGGATGACGAAACATCCCAACAGCAGCGCATCAACAGCTGGACGAAGGACTTCACGAGCAATTATTCCGGCATCGTGTCGTTTTATCTGGACGGCTATGAGTTTTCACTGACGTCGCAAACGTATCAGAACTTCACGCCCGCCGAGGCACGGTCGATGATCAACGGCAATGTGCCGGAAATCTCCGACAGCATCAAGAACAAGACGACGCTGTACCGCATCGTGCAGGACGGTTCGTATAATGTGCTCTTCCTGTCCTCCGACAAGGACTGGAACCCGGTCAACGGGCAGTCGTATCAGCTCAAGCTCGGCAAATTCGACGCGACGCAGGTGACGGCAACGGTGGAGTCCTTCAGCCGTTCCGGTGGCGAGCTGCTGCTCCGCCTGAAGGTGCAGGGTGATGTGCATCCGGTGCTGTACCTCCGCTCCACAGAGGCGACGCTCGGCGAAAACATGGATACGTTCCGCGTGCCCGAACGTGCACTGTATGTGCAGAACGAGACGCAGGGCATCGTTGTGGTGGAGGGACAGACGGAATCCTTCCACGCCATCAACGTGATGACGAAGGTTGACGGCTACATCTACTTTCAGCCCATTCAGCAGGGTCTGCTGTATGAAGGGCTGACGGTGAAGCTGTTCTAAGGCAATTCTTGCAATGCAAAACACAACTTGCTTGAAATGTGAATGCGAAGCAGTCCAGAGGCAACCGTGGTCTTTGCTCGTTTTCATGTCCTCTGGTCGCCTCCGCAAAGGCGAAATCTCTGCATGAAATAAAAAACGGCAGGAAGCGACATGGCCTATGCAAACGGAAATTCTCAAGCAAAACCTCGACAGCGTCATGCAGCACCTTGAAAGGGCAGCCTCTGAGGGCGGCTATCCGACTCCGAAGCTCATCGCGGTGACGAAAACGCATCCGGCGGAGGAAATTCTGCCGCTGAAATCGCTCGGTGTGACCGACATCGGCGAAAACCGCGTACAGGAAATCGTTGAAAAAATGCCTGCGCTGGAAAAGAATTTTCAGATTCATCTAATTGGAAGGTTGCAATCGAACAAAGTAAAGTATATAATAGAGCATGTATGTCTGATTCACTCGGTGGACAGGCTTTCGCTTGCGCAGGAGATTGACCGGCAGGCGCAGAAGCACGGCGTCGTCATGCCTGTCCTCGTGCAGGTGTCCCCTTGCGGCGAGGAGCAAAAGGGCGGTCTGCCGCCTGAGGAGCTGAGGCCGTTCCTGCGGACTTTATCCGGGCTGCCGGGGCTTTCCGTCCGCGGACTGATGGCAGTTATGCCGAATACGCCGGATCGTGCGCTGCTGGATCGGCTGTTTGCGGAGATGCGCATGCGGTTTGAGCAGGCGCGAGATGAGGCGGTGCAGGGCATCCGCATGGAGGAGCTCTCCATGGGCATGTCAGGCGATTTTGAATTGGCGGCGCGTCATGGCTCGACCATGGTGCGCATTGGAAGTGCACTCATGGGTGCGCGGAAATATAACCTGACGGAGCAGTAAGCCCCGCAGGCGGAGGAGTAAAGAAAAATCATGGCGATTTTCGATAAAGCCAGGGAAAAGTTTCAGGGCATGATGCAGGGCAGCGAGCAGGGAAGCCGGAATCGCAGGAGCAACGGCGGAACCAGCGGTCTTCGCCCTGTCAAAATCCAGCGGGCGCCGCAGCAGGAAGCATCTGCCGGGGCGTTCGGTGCAGGCGTCATGCCGGGAAACATGTTCGGCGGAAATGGCGGCTATGAGTCTGTCGCGCCGACGGGCAGGCAGCAGCCTGTTCAGGATACGCAGACCCAGCAGACGCAGCGCAAGGGCTGGTTTGGCTCGAATATCGTCGACCGCGTGCTCGGCAGGAACGCCGCCCAACAGACGGCACCACAGCAGCCTGTTCAGCAGAATCCGCAGCAGCCGCAGAATCAGGTGCCGTACGGGACAAGCCAGGTGTTCTCGAATCAGCAGATGCCGCAGAATGGGCAGCAGGGCAATTTTACCTCGAACATCTATCAGAACAGCAATTACGGGACAGGAACCCGTTTCCAGAATACGCAGAGCAATACCGGATGGCAGCCGGCGTTTAATCAACAGTCGCCAGTAACTGGTCAGCCGGTAACTGGCCAGCCGGTTTACGGTCAGCAGGGTTATAGTCAGCAGGGGTATGGTCAGCAAGGCTATGGTCAGCAGGGTTACGGTCAGATGGCGAATGGCCAGCAGTCGCCTTACGGCTCGCCGGTTACCGGACAACCGGTTACCGGACAGCCGCTTAACAGACAGCCGGTTACCGGTCAGACGGGAACAAGACAGCCTGTGACCGGATTTACGGGAACCGGATATGCAGGGGCTGGGTATGCAGGAACTGGATATGCAGGAACTGGATATGCAGGAACTGGATATGCAGGAACTGCACAGAATAATGGCTATGCGCAGAATATGAACGCCGCGCAGAGCGGTTATACCATGAATCATGGCGCACCGCAGGCGCCGGAAGCGGTCACGGGCAACGTGAAGTACTTTCCTGGCTATTTTGTGGATGGCGACGGTGCGTATCGCGCGATTCTCAACGTCGTGCAGGTGACGAGCGTGTCCTCCTGCTACCGTTTGATTGAGTTCCTGCAGAACAACGAGATTCTGCTGGTGAACGCCGAGGACATTGCCGACCGGATGGAAGCGCGCAGATGCCTTGATATCCTCTACGGCGCGTGCATCGTCTCGCAGTGCTCGCTGACGCGCATTTCGAGGGACACGCTGTACATCATCACCCCTGCCGATGTGAAGCTGTCCGCCTTTGATGGGCTGCGCCGCATGGGCGAAAGGGATATCGCGGAAAAGTGGCCTTATCCGGAGACGGTGCGCAATTACACGTCATCCTTTAACAGCTTTCAGGGCGAGTACCGCCAGAACGGCTATAACTCGCCAGACTATCGGCGGAACGCCCACTGAGTAGGAGGAGTGAGCCGTGATCATTCTGAATATCATTGATTTCCTGCTTCGCATTTACATGCTGATTATGGCGGCTGTCATCATCATCCGTCTGCTCGGCATCACGCCGAACAAGTGGACGAACCTGCTTGATCGCCTGACGGAGCCGCTGCTTTCGCCGATTCGCGCGCAGCTCAATAAGCACCTGCCGGAGAGCTTCCGTCAAATTGACCTCTCGCCGATGGTGCTTCTGCTGCTCATCTGGTTCGTTCGCGAAATCATCCTATGAGGCAGGACGGCGGCGAGCAAATCGCGATGCTGCTTCATCAGGGCGCGCAGCGAGCCGCAAAGCGAGGTCAGGCGGCGCCGTGCCGCTTCATTACCGGCGCACAGCGTCAGACGGCGCTTGAGGAGGCTCGTGCGAATGGCGTAACCGCTGCCTTTGACGGCGGCTGGACGGATGCGGAGCGCGTGCAGGTCTGCTTCATCCCGACGGGGGAGGAGCCGGTCTTCACGGCGGTCTGGCTGGAAATCACATGGGCGGCGAAATTTGTACACCTCGCCCATAGCGACCTGCTTGGCAGCCTGATGAGCCTTGGCATGGACAGGAGCCTGTTCGGCGACCTGATCGTTTCGGAGGACCATGCGTATCTGCTGAGCATGCCGGAGGTAGGCGAGATGCTGACGGCGGAATGGCATGAGGCCGGGCACACGCCGATTCAGGTGCGAAGGCTCGAACAGCAGCCGGTCATCACGCCGCCGCAGGGCGCTCCAATGCGGGATACAATCGCCTCGCTGCGATTGGATTGCGTGTTGTCCTCCGGCATGTCTGTTTCGCGCACGAAGGCGGCGGACATCATCAGGCAGGGGCTTGTGCAGCTCAATCACGTGCCGGAGGAGCGCACGGATACGCTACTCAGGGAGGGCGACCTGCTCTCCGTCCGCGGATTCGGACGGATTCGGCTGACTGAAATCGGCGGCAAAACGCGGAAGGACCGCATTGCCGTACAGCTTGAGGTTTTTAAACGGGACAAATAAACGGACACACATGAAAGGAGCGGTATCTGATGGACAAGAGAATTACGGTGGACACCATTCTGGACAAAAAATTCGGCAACGTAGCAAAGGGCTACAATCCGAAGGAGGTTGACAACTTCCTTGACGAAATCTGCGATGAGCTTGATCGCCGCGATGCGGAGATGAATGCGCTTCGCAAGCAGCTTTCCGATGCTCAGGCTTCGTCAGCTGCTGCCGCTTCTGCGCCTGCTTTCTCCGCTGCGAAGACCTCCGCCGCGCAGCCGATGAGCGAAAGCAGCGCAGACGAGAGTTTTCGCGAAATCCTCGAAATGGCGAAGCGCGTGAAGGATCAGACCATCGCGGACGCGCAGACGAAGGCTTCGCAGATTATTGCCAATGCCGAAGCGGAGGCGCAGAAGCAAATGGGCGATCTGCTCGCACAGAAGGATGCGCTGACGAAGCAGGTGGACGAATTGAAGGCGTCTGCCAAGGCATACTATGAGCAGGCCCAGAACGCGCTGAATGCGCTGAGCAAGCTGCTCTAAATCTTAAACGTCATGAGCGGGCGGCGGAGCGGAGAAAATCCGTGCTCTGCCGCCTGTTTTTTGTGGAGGTGGCTTTATGCCAATGGACGGACTGACGCTCGGCTTTGTCGTCCGCGAGATGAACGCGGTTCTGCCGGGTGGACGCATTGACCGGATTACGCAGCCGGAGAAGGATACGGTCATCCTGCTCATACGCGCAGGGTCGGCGAATCATCGCGTGCTGCTCTGCGCGTCACCCAACAATGCGCGGTGTCATTTCACGAATCAAAGCTTCCCGAATCCGCTGGAGCCGCCGATGTTCTGCATGCTCCTGCGCAAGCAGCTGATGAGCGGGCGCGTGCTGAATGTCAGCCAGATTCACGGTGACCGCATCGTGCATATCGACATGGATACGGTCAACGAGCTGGGCGACCATGTCAATCGGCGGCTCGTGCTGGAAATCATGGGGCGTCACAGCAACCTGATGCTGCTGGATGAAAACGGGCGCATCCTCGATGCCGCACGGCACGTGTCGGGCGATATGAGCCGTGTCCGTCAGATTCAGCCGGGGCTGCCGTATCTGCCGCCGCCTGCGCAGGATAAGCTTTCGCCGGAGGAGGTTACGGCGGAAAAGCTGCTGGAGAAGATGCAGGCGCAGGGCGATGTGCCGCTGAGCAAGGCGATTGCCGCGTGCGTGTCGGGCATGTCCGGCGATGCGGCGAGGGAGCTGGCGTACCGCGTGCTGCCGCCGGGTGCTGACCGTTCGGAGGATCTGGCTGACACGGCGAACCGCCTGACGGAGCTGCTGCATCGCCTGCCGGACATGACGGATCCGCGCGTGCTGCTCGATGAACAGGGCGACCCGAAGGATATCTGCGCGTTTGTGTATTTGAGCCGCGATTTGTCGCTGCAGCGCAAGGTGCCGACGGTGTCGCAGGCGCTGGAAACGTATTTTGGCACGCGCGATCGGCAGGACAGAATCAGCCAGAAGAGCGCCTCGATGGTCAAGCTCCTCAAGGGGCAGGTGGAACGGTGCGAGAAGAAGCTCGCGCAGCAGGAGGACGAGCTGGCAGATTCGGCGCGAATGGAGGAGTACCGCGTGATGGGCGAGCTGATTAACGCGAACCTCTATCAGCTCCGCAAGGGACAGACTGAGGCGGTGCTGCCGAATTTCTACGATGAAAACAACGAGGACATGACGATTCCGCTTGACATTCAGCTGACGCCCGTGCAGAATGCTCAGCGGTATTTCAAAAAGTACCAGAAGGCGCGGACGACGCGGCAGATGGCGGCGGAGCAGAAGAAAAAGACGCTGCAGGAGCTGGAATACCTCGAAGGCATGCTGCTCGATGTCGGCAAGTGCGTTGCGGAAAGTGAGCTGGAAGAAATCAGACAGGAGCTGATGCGCACGGGCTACATCCGAAAGGGCGTCAGCCGCCGTCAGCAGAAGGCGCTGCCGAAGTCAAAGCCGTATCACTACCGCTCATCAGACGGTATCGACATCTATGTCGGCAAGAACGCCGCGCAGAACGACCGGCTTACCGGAGAGGCGCGCGCAAACGAAACGTGGCTCCATGCCAAGGACATGCCGGGCAGCCACGTCATCATCCGCACGGAAGGCGAAGCGCCGCGGCAGACGCTGCTTGAGGCGGCCATCCTCGCGGCATGGTACTCCAAGGGGCAAAATTCCTCGAATGTGCCGATTGACTATACGTTCAGGAGATATGTTAAGAAGCCGGGCGGCGCCGCGCCGGGCATGGTCATCTATACGAATCAGCACACGCTGTTCATGACCGTCAGCGAAAGCGATGTGCGCAAAATTCAGCTGATTGAAGCATAAAGAAAGCGGACTGCTCCGATGGTGAGCGGCTCCCTCCATGGCAGACACTCGAAAAAGGCTTCGAGACTACGCTGGAGGGATCGGCTCAGTTGGGAGACAGTCCGCTTATTTGTTATGATGGATTGCTCAGTCAGCCGGAATGTATGCGCCGTAAATAAACTCGTGCAGCGCCTGTATGTTCTTCGGGAAGGACTTGCTGCCCATGTTGATGACGCTCGCGCCGTCGACATCGAGGTAGGAGTACGTGCCGTCCATCGGGATGCGGTGCTCCTCAATCAGCGATTCGCCGCTGCTGAGCTTGTCGGTGATGCCCGAGCGCAGCACGCCCAGCGCAAGGTCGATGAGGGTGCTTGCCTTCATGTTCGTCTGCACATAAGGCATGCATGCCTGCAGCAGGTCGGTCAGCTTCGTCAGACTCATGCCGCCGTCGAGCACCTTTTCCAGCAGCAGCTCCATCAGCTTGCGCTGGCGTGCCGTGCGCCCGAAGTCGTTGTCAATCTTGCGCAGACGGGCATACATGACCGCCTGAATGCCGTCACAGTGGTGCACGCCGGCCGTCCCCGGAAGCGATTCGCGCACGTAGTTCTTGTCCTGATTGTCGTACGCCGGTGGATGCTTCTTCAGGTATGTGTTGATGGCTTTCGCTTCCGTGGCGGTCATCTCGATGTCAATGCCGCCGAGGCTGTCGATGATGGAGGCAAGCCCGTAGAAGTTGATGGCGATGTAATTCTCGATGTTCAGCTCGAAATTCTTGTTGATGGTGCGCATCGCAAGTTGACCGCCGCCGCGCGCATAGGCGACATTGATGCGGTTCTTGTTCTTGTAGCCGGGGATGGTCACGTACAGGTCGCGCAGGATGCTCGTCAGCTTGATGGAGCCGTCATCCGTGTTGATGGATACGACAATCTGCACATCGCCGTTTTGCAAACCGCTGTCGAGGGTCGTCGAGCGCGTGTCGACGCCGACAAGCAGGATGTTGACGACATTCGACGGCAGATTCGTGTTCAGGTCGAGTTGGTCGGGGTCAATGGAGTCATCAATCTCGCTGTCCATGATTTCGATGGCAGTCGTCTGATCGTCATCGAAAATGACCTCGTCCTCGCCGATATCTGCGTAGGCGTTGCCGTTATCATCGATGATGTAGGAATCATTTGTGTCCTCGATGTCGAGATCCCAATCCTCATCTGCATCCGCATTGCTTTCTGCCAATCCGGTCGGAATAACCATGCAGACAATCAAGAGCAGCAGCATCAGCTGCTTCCATAATTTCACTGCGCGTTGCCTCCTTATCGTTGTTACCCGCCTATTATATCAGCTTTTGCGGGAAATTGCAATTCCTCAAAAGAAGACGCGCCGCAGATACGCGATGCTCTCCAGCAGCGACTGCTCGTCCTCGGTCTGCCGTGCGTATGGCTCAAGGATGAGCGCACCGTCATAGCCGATGTCATCCAGCGCCTGCGCGAGGCGCGGAAAGTCGAAGATGCCCTGTCCCGGCAGGACGAGCTGACCGGCTTCTGTCCAGTCCAGCAGGTGCAGATGGCGCACACGATGCCCGATGATGGACAACATGTCAAACGGGTCGATGTTCGCCTGATGCATCTGCTTGATGTCGAGAACAAATTCGGCATCGGGGATGCGATGCAGAAGCGCCTCCGCGTCGGCAGGGGAGGCAATGCTGCACCAGCTGACGGTTTCCCAGAGGATGGTCAGGTGATGGCGCATGGCGATGTTCCTGAGCTGCGCGAGCCGCTCTTCCAGGCAGTAGATGCGTGACGGCGGCAAATGCCCGTGCACGCTGAACGGTCCATGGAACACGTAGTACGACGCGCCGAGCGCTTCGCCGGCGGCGCAGACGGATTCAAACACGCAGAAGGCATCGCTGACCTGCCGCGAGGATTTGCCGAACAGCTGCGATTCAAACTGCGTGCCCATCGGGTGGATGGATGCGACCGGAAACGCACCGAGTGCACGGCGAAGTCCATCGGCGAACGGCAGCGTGTATTCGCTGGCAGTCTCTAAAAACACCTCGCAGGTGTCCAGCGGCAGGCGCGACACGTGGATGGCGGCGTCATCTGTTTCCATGCGCCCGTAGAACGCCGCGCTGCTTATTCCCAGCCTCATGGCTGCGCACCCGGCTGATTCAGCTCATCGAGCGTGAGGGAAAAGGACGGCGTGAACTCGCGGATGAAGTCCTGCACTTCGGGCAGCTGAATGGCATCAAGCTGCTTGCGGATGGCATCGCCAGCGGCATCGAACTCGTGATTGCCCGCTCTGCGTTCCTCGATGCACTTCAGGTACGCGCTGAGAGAGTCAGCCGCCTTGACAATCTGCCGGTCGTAGTCGCCTGAAGCCTCAAGGTACGGCGCGATTGATGCACGCAGGTCATCGGGGAGCATGGTCAGCAGGCGGGCATTCGCCATGTGCTCAACGTCCTTGTAGGCGCCGCGAAGCTCCGGCGAATGATACTTGACGGGCGTTGGCATGTCGCCCGTGATAACCTCGCACGCGTCATGATACACCGCGAGCGTGACGATGTGCTCCGGATTGCAGTCGCGCCCATACCGCTTCTGGCCGATGAGCGCCATGCCGTGCGCGAGCATCGCCACCTGCAGGGAATGCTCCGCGTCGTTCTCCGGCATCGCCGAGCGCATCAGTCCCCAGCGGCGGATGTAACGCAGACGCGCCATATAAGCAAAAAAGTGAAAATCCATGAAGACGGTTCCTCCTGTTGGTCTATCAGGCTCTATTCTACATGATTTTTGCCCCAAATCAAGGGGAGATGTGGAAAAACTGTTGACAATTTTTCTGTGCGGTGCTATGCTATGCAGTGACAATTGCATCATCCGCGATGGGAGCTGCGGAAAAAGCAGCTGAGAGGGCATCTTGCCGACCATTTGAACCTGATTGTAGGTCATCCTACCGTAGGGACAGCGGAGGTACAGCACGCGCGTATTGCGGTGCTGCCAATCCCTCCTGCTTCCTGCGTTATGACGCGGGATTTTTTGTTTGCGCGAGAAATGCTTTGTCAGACAAAATCGCAGCAAATGCTGCAAGGAGGACTGGGTATGTTGAACTATGCATTGGCGGAGGAAGCCGCCGAAACCGTCACCGAAGTGACCGAGGTAGCCGAAGAGGTTGCAAAAACTGCCGACACCGCATGGACGCTGCTGGGAAAGGGCGTGTCGTTCTGGACGACAGTCGGCATTCTGCTCATCGCAGGCATTGCCGTCTACGTGCTGGCATCGAAAAAGACCAGCAAAAAGCCGTTCTGGAACGCACGGACGATGGCAGTCGGCGCGATGTGCATGGCGCTGTCATCCGTGCTGAGCCTGATTAAGCTCTGGCAGATGCCGATGGGCGGCGCAGTGACGCCGGCAAGCATGCTGCCGCTGATGCTCTTCGCGTATTGCTATGGCGTGGGCCCGGGCATGGTGCTCGGCGTGCTGTACGGCGTGATGCAGTTCCTGCTGGATGGCATGGCATGGGTAGCGCTGGGCGCGATTCCGAATCTGCTGGATTACCCGATTGCCTTCGGTCTGCTGGGGCTGGCAGGGCTGCTGCGCGGCAGCAAGGTCAAGATGAGCATCAGCTTCGTGATTGCCTGCTTCGGGCGATTCATGGCGTCGTTCCTGTCCGGCTTCATCTTCTACGGCGAATACGCGCCCGAGGGCATGAATCCGGTCTGGTACGCCTTCGTGTATAACGGCTCCTACATGCTGCCGGAATGCTTGATTTGCCTTGCGATTGCGCTGCTGGTCGGCGAACGTCTTGCGCATGAGCTTCAGAAGGTCAAATAACAAATGCGCCGCACGGGTGAAATGCCTGTGCGGCGTTCATAAATTCCGGGTGTCTTTGGGAAGAGAGAAGATGGGGCGAAAAGAGAAGATGGGGCGAAAAGAGAAGATGGGGCGAAGAGAGAAGAAGGGGGCGAAGAGAGAAGAAGGGGGCGAAGCCCCTGTCACGCCATCTTTAGCTTGTAGCCGGTCTTGTAGACCGTTTCGATGCAGGATTTGCCGATTTTTCGCCGAAGCCGCTGGATGTGGACGTCGACCGTGCGCGTTTCGCCCAGCGCCTGATAGCCCCATGCCGTTCGCAGCAGCGTTTCACGCGAGACGGCTAAACCGGGTGTTTTGACGAGCGCTTCCAGCAGCGCATACTCCTGCGCCGTCAAGGTCAGCTGTTCACCGTCGAGCGTTGCGCGGTGCGTCACCGTGTCCAGACACAGCGCACCGGCATGGAGCGTGGCGCAGGAGGTCGTCAGCACCGATTGCGCCGCTGTCAGCAGCTGCTGCGCGGAAAACGGCTGCACAAGCACGTCGCACGGCACCTCAAACAGCGACAGCAGATGGGGGACATTGTCCGGCTCGGCAGTCAGATAAAGCACAGGCCAGCCTTTCTGCTGAATCAGCTGGAGCAGCTCGATGCTCTCGCTCCACGGCAGCCGCGCGTTCAGAATGGTCAGGATGCGCTCCTGAGATTGATAAAAGGGCAGCGCACTGCGGAGCTCATCAGCCGTCAGGCACGAAAAACCCTGCCGCGTCAGCACATCCATCATCTGCGCACGCTGACGGGAATCAGGCTCGAAAATCATTGTGAGCGTTCCCTCTGTCATGGTTAAATCACCTCGTTTCACCGAAAAATGCTCGATTGTAAAATTGCGTACACCTATTAAACGAAGAAAAACGCCATTTTGTTGCATGAAAATAAAAATTTCTCGAAGCCGGTGCTGTTGAAGGCGAACATTTCGCGCTGCATGTAACTTTTCCTTGACAAACATTCTTTGAAAATGGTAGAATATTTCGGCTTTTTCCATTATTATTTCAGGAACGGAGTGTATGCCACCTTATGGTGAAAATTATTTCAGACAGCACGTCTGACTTATCGCAGGAGCTGCTTGACCGATACGACATCACGCTGATACCGCTGATTGTTCGCCTGGGCGATCAGCAGTATGAAGACCGCGTCAATATCACCTCGGAGGAGATTTTTGCCTGGTCGAACAGCACAAGAAAGTCGCCGACAACGGCATGCGCCAACAGCTGGTCGGTGCAGGAATGCTTCCAGAAGTACCTTGCATCGCATGATGAGATTGTGGCGTTTGCCATTTCCTCGAGCATGTCTGCAACGTATGCCAACATGGTGGAAGCTGCGGCGGAGCTGGGCGCGTCAAAGCGTGTCCATGTGATTGACAGCCGCAATCTGTCCACCGGCATCGGTCTGCTGGTGCTTGAGGCGGCGGAAATGGCGCAGGCCGGCAAATCCGGCGCGGAAATTGCTGCGCACGTCGAAGCGATGATTCCGTATGTGCGCGCTTCCTTCGTTGTCGATACGCTGACGTTCCTGCATCGCGGCGGACGCTGCAGCGGTGTGGCGGCGCTGGCGGGCAATGTGCTGAAGCTGCATCCCAAAATCATTGTCAGGGATGGCAAGATGAGCGTGGACAAGAAATATCGCGGCTCGCTCGCGCATGTCATCAGCACCTACACGATGGATCTGCATGATGACCTGCTTGCGGCGGACAAGAAGCGCGTCTTTATTACCCATTCCGGCTGCGACCGTGAGATTGTGGAGCATGTGCGCACATACCTGACGGAGCTGCATCACTTCGATGAAATCATCGAAACGCGTGCCGGCGGCGTCATCTCCTGCCACTGCGGACCGGGTACGCTCGGCGTGCTGTTCGTCGAAACGGCAAAATAAAGGATGAAATTCACCAAGTCTGTCTAAATCGACACGAAGTGTCTCCCTCCACTTGACGGAAGGGGGATGCGGTGATATAATAAAGTGTTTTCAATGACTGTCATTCGGGAGGCGCGGAGAAGCAGCGTTTCCCTGAGCATTTCGGGAGGGATTTCTGATGTCTGGGCATTCCAAGTGGCATAATATTCAGGCGAAGAAGGGCAAGGCGGACGCGGCGCGCGGCGCAGTGTTCACCAAGATCGGCCGTGAAATCGCAATCGCTGTGCGCGACGGCGGCGCAAACCCTGAATCCAACGGCAAGCTGCGCGACATTATCGCCAAGGCGAAGGCAAGCAACATGCCGAATGATAACATCCAGCGCTCCATCAAGAAGGCGAGTGGCGAGCTGTCCAACGTGACGTATGAACAGATCACGTACGAAGGCTATGCGCCCGGCGGCGTCGCCATCATCGTCGATACCATCACCGACAACCGCAACCGCACCGCGTCTGATGTGCGCCACTGCTTCGCCAAGAATGGCGGCAACCTTGGTACGACCGGCTCCGTCGGCTTCATGTTCGACGAGAAGGGCGTCATCGTGGTCGAACGTACGCCCGGCTCTGACGAAGAGGAAATGATGATGCTTGCCCTCGATGCTGGCGCAGAGGACATGAAGGTCGATGACGATGCGTATGAAATCTACACCGCGCCGAACGACTTCTCTTCTGTCCGCGAAGCCCTCGAAAAGCAGGGTCTGACCTTCCTGAGCGCGGAGGTCGACAAGATTCCGCAGAACACGGTTGCCGTGCCTGACCCGGAAAACATCGAGAAGATCCAGAAGCTGCTGGAGATGCTCGAGGACAACGACGATGTGCAGAACGTGTATCACAACGCGGAGCTTCCCGAGGAGGAAGAGGAGGAGTAATCCTCACCTGTGTCCGTATGAAGAAACCCCGGCATGGAAGATAATCTGCTTCCTGCCGGGGTTTTTCTTTGTGAAAAAAGCTGGTTGTATGCCTGACGCACGTTGATGGTTGCGTGTCAGACGCGCCGGCGCAAGTAAAAAGCCAGGCTGGATTCGTCGTCCAGTCTGGCTCGTTTTTAGTTGACTTCGTAGGTGCCGACCTGCTCGGACGTGCCGAACGCAAGCACTTCACTGGTGGGACGCGAATTCGTCTTTCCGCCGTCGTATGCGCCGATCTGGTTGAGCTGCTTGCCCATGAACACCATGACCGCCGTCTGTCCGCCGTCCATGTTGAAGGCGACCTGGCAGCCCTTGGCGCGCATCAGCTTCGCGAGGTAGCTGACTGTGACGCCGTTGGAGCGCTTGAGGCGACCTTCGCACATGATGGCGACATAATGCCCGGGCTCGACCATGCCGATGGCGCAGCGCGGATTTTTGCTATCGCTGCTCTCGTAGGCGCGTTCGGAAATTTTGCCGTCCTTCATCAGGTACGGACCGAAGGAGTAAACTGCCTGCACGCCCTCGTCGATGAACGCCTGCGCAGTCTTTTCCCAACTGTGGTAGACCTCAAGGCTGCCATCAGGCATGAAGGCGAGCATGTCGAGATTCGGGAACATCGAGGAGGTTACCTGCTTCTCGGTGTAGGGGTCGTCGTAGAGAATCTTGCCGTCGCGGATGACAACGCCGGTCTTGCGCCCGTTCGAGACAGAAACGCGGTAGGTGTAGTAGTCCGTATTCATGGCGAACACGACGTTGTGTTTCTTGGCGGTTTCCGTCGCATCGACGCGCACCTTGCCCATCTTTTCGGGGTCGTTCTGGACGGTGCGGAGCATTTCGCCGGCATCGAGATCGCCGTAGAGGTCAGCCTCGAACCATGTCAGCGGCTGTGTCGCGTCGTACTTGCGCTGGATGATGATTTTGCTGGTCTGGTTGATGTAAATCCACAGTCCCTCATCCTCGGAGGAGTAGATAAATTCGCCCTCATCGAGGAAGCCCTTCTCGTTGAGCTCGGGGAGGAGCGCAGCGTAGGACGGCGCCTCGGTCGGCGCTGCTGTTGCGCCGGCGATGACGGCGGCAGCGGCTGCATCATAGGAACCGGGCGCGTTGTAAATGTTTTCAAGGAAGTCATCCTTGCGCACGTCCTCGCCGACGGTGGTGAAAGCCAGGCCGAAGACGCGGTAGTCGTACTTTACACCGGTTTTCGTGACGGACATGTCGGTGGATGCCTGCGTCTTGTGCAGCGCGAATGCCTCCTCGGCCAGCTCGATGCTGGTGGAGCCGTTCATGCTGACCAGCGGAACCGTCCAGTCAAACGTAATCTGATTCTCCTCGTAGAGATGCAGGTAGAGCTTCTTGACCTGCCATGGACCGTACATGACGGTGGATTCGGTGAACTCATCCTCGTTCGCGGCCAGCTCGATGCAGTTCCGCGCGGCGTCGGCAACCATCATGTGCTGCTTATGCCCGTATTCGCCGTTCAAATCCTGCGTGACAACGACTTCCGGCTGATATTTGCGGTACAGCTCGACAATCCACTCGTTGACCTTGGTCTTGCCGCCTGCCGCCTTGTAGGCCGCGGCAAGGCTCTTGGCGTAGCCGTCCTTAAAGTCGCCGATGACCGGATAATTGCGCACGCCCATGTGCCACAAGCCGTTGAGCAGCTCGGAGGAACGGGTCGTGTTGGAGCTGGTGAAGTATGCCACAACGACCTTGCGCTGCTGCTCGACCGCGTAGGTCGGGATGGCGCCGCCAAAGAAAATCAGCTCGTCATCCGGATGCGTCGCGATGAACAGGATGTCCGCCTTTTCCTCGGTGGGCTGCCAGACCTGCACCCAGTCGGGCAAATCACCCTCGGACAGCGCGTAAATCTCATTGATGCGCAATTTCAGCTTCTTCTCGCTCGTGACGGCGAGACGGACGTACTTCGACGGCTCCGGCAGCGCCACATAGGCATGCAGGAAGCGCGTGTCGCCCTCGACAGCGGTGAACCAGTCCTTGCCGTCATCGCTCGTCTGAATTTCCCACGAATCGGGCATAGTGCCGAAGCAGATATACAAGCCCGCAATGGGGGTGTCATCCGGCGCGGTGATATTGACCCACGGGGTCTTGATCTTGTTGCTCTCCCAATAGGACGTATACTTCTTATCCGTCATCTGGGTGTATTTGAATTTGGTGCTGCAGACCTTGAATTTGCAGTCATCCGTGATATCATTTGCCTCAGCGGCGAAGGCTGCACCCAGCGTAAGAAGGAAAATCAACAGCACCGCGGAGAACCATTTTTTCATGGATTGCGCACGTTCCTTTCCGAAAGCGTTCATAAGAAAACACAATACAGGAAAAGCATAGCAAAAAAAGCGCCTAATGTCAATGAATGAAGGGATGCAGAGGGCAAAATTTACAAAATGGGATCAAGCGGCACCTTGACCCGTTCCACGTGTTGCGTTTGCGCTAAAAATTTAACTTGCCATTTTGTCTGTTACGCTGTATAATAAGGATGCATCAGGCGAAACATTATTAATAAGGAGACGATCGACATGGCCATGGAACTGAAAACCACGGGTGTGAAGGGCTTCATCAAGTGCGATGAGCTGAAGAATATGGAACCGCTGCTCAAGACGGTGAACACCGAGTTGCTGTCCGGCAACGGCGCGGGCAATGATTTCCTGGGCTGGCTGGATCTTCCTGTCAATTACGACAAGGAAGAATTTGCACGCATTGAGAAGGCTGCAAAGAAAATTCAGTCGGACAGCGATGTGCTGGTCGTCATCGGCATCGGCGGATCGTATCTGGGCGCACGTGCGGCGATCGAGTTCTGCAAGGGTCAGATGTATAACGCCACGCGCGACGAGCATATTCCGGAAATTTACTTCGTCGGCAATAATATTTCCTCTTCCTATATCAATGACGTGATTAAGATCATCGGTCAGCGCGACTTCTCCGTGAATATCATCTCGAAGTCCGGCACGACGACCGAGCCGGCCATCGCCTTCCGCGTCTTCAAGAAGATGCTGGAGGAAAAGTACGGCAAGGACGAAGCAAAGAAGCGCATCTATGCCACGACCGACAAGGCTCGCGGCGCGCTGAAGAACCTCGCGAATGCCGAGGGCTACGAATCCTTCGTGGTGCCGGATGATGTCGGCGGACGTTTCTCCGTGCTGACGGCAGTTGGTCTGCTGCCCATCGCTGCGGCCGGCATTGACATTGCTGCCATGATGAAGGGTGCCGCAGATGCCCGCGAAAACTGCATGGATGGCACCACCGACACGAATCCGGCGTTCAAGTACGCCGCCCTGCGCAATATCCTCTACCGCAAGGGCAAGAACATTGAAATCCTTGTGAACTATGAGCCGTCCCTGATGATGTCCGGCGAGTGGTTCAAGCAGCTCTTCGCTGAGAGCGAGGGCAAGGACAACAAGGGCATCTTCCCGACGGCGGCAAACTTCTCCACCGACCTGCACTCCATCGGTCAGTTCATCCAGGACGGCACGCGCAGCCTGTTCGAGACGGTTGTCTGGGTGAAGCAGCCGCGCACCGAGGCGCACATCGAGGCGGCTGCCGAGGACATCGATGGTCTGAACTACCTCGCCGGCAAGTCCATCCAGTTCGTCAACAGCAAGGCGTATCAGGGCACGCTGATGGCGCACATGGACGGCGGCACGCCCAACATCATCATCGAGATTGACCAGGCGGATGCCTATCACTTCGGCTATCTGGTATACTTCTTCGAGAAGACGTGCGGTCTGTCCGGCTATCTGCTGGGCGTGAATCCGTTCGACCAGCCCGGTGTCGAGGCGTACAAGAAGAACATGTTTGCCCTGCTCGGCAAGCCCGGCTACGAGGCACGCCGCGCGGAGCTGGAAGAGCGCATGAAATAATGCAAAAGGGGACTCGTTGCCGGAAAGGCAGCGGGTCTTTTTTTGCATACTTCGTGTGGATTTTTGATGGCGAATTGACAGAATCGCGGAATCGTTGTAAAATGGTAAAACCGGCTGCTTTAGCGGTGCGGTGCATGGAAGGAGAGATACGCATGGGTGCGGAATCCAAAAATCTTGAGGAACAGCGCCGCGAAAAAGACGGCATTGTATATTTTGACCGCGGAATCCTGACGGGCAAGGACGGTCGGCGGTATCAGCGCTATGCGATTCAGACGCACTTTGTCGAGGTGAACGAGAGCGCGTCGGAGCTGGTGAAGAAGTACGCGCTGCCGCTCGCAGAGCCGGGCGACGTGCTGTCCATCACGGCGAAAGTCATGGCGATGTGCACCGGCAATGTCCGCCGCATGGAGGACATGAAGCTCGGCTTCTTCGCGAAGACGATGGCGCGGTTTGCGGGCATCAACTCCACCGGCGTTGGCATGCATGAGCCGTATAAGCTTCAGCTGGTGATTGACATGGTCGGTCTGCCGCGTGTGCTGCTGGCAGGCTTTGTCAGCGCGGTGACGCGTCCCTTCGGCGTGAAGGGGCTGTTCTACAAGATTTGCGGTCACGGCGTTGCAGGCATTGACGGCTTCTATTTCCGCTCGAGCTTCGACCGCTATAAAACCCTCGCGCTCATCAATCCGGAGCATCCTGTCGAGCTGTCGAACGAAATCGAGAAGGAAACCGGCATCCCGATTGTCATCATGGATGCGAACGACTTTGACCAGAATCAGCTGGGCAAGTGCGATGATTTTCCGCTGACGGATGACCAGATTCAGGACGCAATGAAGGATAATCCCTCGGGACAGGGCGGAGAGCTGACGCCGCTGATTCTGATTCGTCCGCTGAAATAAGGCGAAGCTGCACGAAAGAGGAGGAGAAGGAGCGCGCTTGAGAAGGAGCATGGATGAGGAAACGGTTGCAGGCATGGGTTCTTCTATCGTTGCTGGTGATGATGCTGTTTGCGGCGTCGATTGCATCGGCTGAATCGGTTGCAGGAAGGAATTTGGCTTCGGATACGGATGTGAACACGGGAACCGAGGAAAACACGGGAACCGAGAAAAACACGGGAACCGAGAAAAACACGGGAACCGAGGAAAACACGGGAACCGAGAAAAACACGGGAACCGAGAAAAACACGGGAACCGAGGAAAACACGGGAACCGAGAAAAACACGGGAACCGAGAAAAACACGGGAACCGAGGAAAACACGGGAACCGAGAAAAACACGGGAACCGAGAAAAACACGGGAACCGAGGAAAACACGGGAACCGAGAAAAACACGGGAACCGAGAAAAACACGGGAACCAAGGAAAACACGGGAACCGTGCTGCCGATTCTGGAACTGCATCAGGTGAATCTGGGCAGCGCGGACGGTTATGTCATCCGCTTTGATGGCACGACGGTGCTCATTGACGGCGGCGAGGCGTGGCCGAATTTGCCGGAGCGGATTTTCCCGAAATATCTGGAGGCGCTCGGCATTACGCATGTCGATGTGTATATCATCACCCACTGGCACGATGACCATTGCATGAACCTGAACTACGTGCTGGAGCGTTATGGCGATGAGAGCACCATCGTGTACGGTGTGTCCGAAAAGCTCAATGCGGCATACGACCCACTGGCGAACGGCGCTCAGTACCGCCAGATGAAGGATGGCGATGAGTTTTTTATCGGGGGGGGGTAAGTTACTTAAGGTGAACTGTGTCGGTCCGGAAACAGTCAGAAACAACGGACTGTCCAACATGGATTCGCTGAATTTCCTGCTCACATACGGTGAGAAGCGCATCCTCTTCACCGCCGACTACGCATCGAGCGGCAACATGAACCGCAAGTACAGGGAGCTGCTGACGTACATCGATGTGCTCAAGTTTCCGCATCACGGCATCCGGGAGGATTCAGGTGATTTCGTCATCGGCACTGCGATCACGAAGGTGCTGACGCCCATGTACGTGCTTGTGCCGGGGTCTGCCGCGGTGTGGGATATCTGGTCGTTCACAGTGGCTTACAGCAATGAACAGCGGCTGACGCGTGACCACATCTACACGAATAAGCACGGGAACATCCTGATGTTCACCGATGGCGCTGATATCGTGTTCCGGACGGACGTTGACCCCGCAGACTATGCTCAGTATCAGGTGGAACGTGCCCTTTCAGAATAACCAAATGCAGGATTGCTCACTAAAATATCCAGAAAAGTGGCGAATGTTCGGCTTTGAAACCGATTTCGATGAATTGTTCGGCAACAGCTGAATGCAAAACTGCGATTCACGAAAAGCAGAAAAAATTTACACATTTTTTCAGGAAATCCCTCTCTAAGAGGCGAAAAAGGCGGAAAAATAATTGACAGAACGCCCTTTTTGCGGTAAAATTAGGGAGGGTTTCTTTATGCTTCAATAAAAGCCTGACGGAAGGAGAATGCGGCGGTGCGTAGCCACGGATACGCGAGAAAACGGCCCTCGAGAACCACGATTATTCTCCTTGTCATCGGCGTTGCACTTGTGTACGCGGGCATCCTGCTCGGCGTGCACGTCATCGGCAGTCGGCTGGAAAGCGAAAAGGCAACGGAAACCGTCGGTTCGCTGGAGGGGCGCTTCGAGGATAACGACCTGACGCTGCAGGTTGGCAGCCGGACATGGACGTACCGCAAGCAGGACCTGACGAATCTCCTGCTCATCGGCGTGGACTGGGATGATATCGACAGCGCATCATCCGGTCACTACGCGGGTCAGGCGGACTATCTGCTGCTGATTTCCATCGACAGGAAGAACAGAACCGTCAATACGCTGCAAATCGACCGCGATACGCTGACGGAGATTCGCATTTACGGTCCTTTCGGCGACTATACGGGTCTTCGCCGGACGCAAATCAGCCTGTCGCACGCCTACGGCGCCACCGCGAAAGAAAACTGCGAAAACACGGTCTGGGCGGTCAGCCGTCTGCTGGGCGGCATTCCGATCAGCGGGTATCTGGCCATGGACATGAGCAGCATCGCGGTGCTCAACGACACGCTCGGCGGCGTGACCGTCACGCTGGAGGATGACTTCACGGCGGTCGATGCATCCATGACGAAAGGGTCGACCATCACGCTGCACGGTCAGCAGGCGGAAACGTACGTCCGCAGCCGTATGCTCGTCGGCGACGGCACGAACAGCGCCCGTATGCGCAGGCAGAGCAACTTCATCAAGCTCGCGGAATCGCTCATGGTCGAAAAGATGAACGATGACCTGAACTTCGTCGGCGAGCTCTTCGATGCGCTGGCGGATCACATCACCACGAACATTGACCGCGGCTGGCTCATCAACAAGGCGTATGAATGCCAGTCCTACGATCGGCCTGACACACGAAATCTCGCCGGAAGCCATGCGTATGGCGACGATGGCTTCACAGAATTTACACCCGATACAGATGCACTGAATGACACCCTGACGTCCCTGTTCTTCAAGTAGGGGAACGAGAAAAGGAGAGAAAAACATGTCGAAACGCATTCTTGGAATCCTGCTTGCCATCATGTTGCTGACCGGCAGCGCGTTTGCGGCCGTTTTGACGGATGCGCCCGGCACGCCGACACAGGATCGCGCCGTGTTCCTCAAGGCTGAATGGCTGGATGACGCACGCACGCAGTACGAGCTGGAGCGGCTGCCGGCGGATCAGCTGACGATGGATACCGTCACGGACATCTATGACTTTGTGTACGAGCAGGGAAATCGTCCTGTCCGCTGGTATCCGGAGAAAACGCAGCGCGAGATTGAGGCAATGGTCTCTGTCGATCCCGATGCGCTGTATATGACGGAATTCATGCGCCTGCACGCGGAGGACGCGGAGCCGCAGGCGGATCTGAGCGCGGTCATGCAGCTGCAAATCGACTATCAGGTCGGTCAGCTGACGGTGGTTGTGCTGGGCGATACGACAGACCCGGAGAACGTTGTCTGGACGCCGGTTGAATCGCACGTGACTGCGGTCGGCGTGGTCGAATTTGAGGTGCCGCAGTCGCTGATGGAGCAGCTGTACGGCGAGGATTTGCTCTTCAGCCTGCTGACCATCCGTCAGGGTCCGACGAAGCACACAGAAGTGGTTCCGACCGAGGTGCCGGAAATCCGCCCGAGCAAGACGGCAGAGGATAACACGCGCATTATCGAGACAATCACCGATGACGGCACTGCGCGGCCGGACGACTTCGAGCTGGTGATTGTATCGGAGACGGACATCATCAAGCGCGAGATTTCGCTGCTGCAGCAGTACGTCACCGAGCAGAATCAGCCTGCGCTGAGCTGGCTGCCTGAAGAGGATCAAAATCGCGTGCGCTACCTGCTGGGTGCGAACACGGATGACCTGATTGTCACGGATTATGTGCCGCTGATCACGCGTGACTACCGTGCAACGGATGGCGACGCGGTTGGCTCGATCGCTTTTGCAACGCCCTATGAAGCGGGGCAGACGATTGTGACGGCGCTGGGCATTCCGAAGGCGGATGCCGACGCGGCGGCGCTAAACGATGAGACGCAGATGGACTGGTCGGTGCAGCCGGCAGTCGTCCGTGAGGGCGGCTGGGTGGATATCGTGTTCGACCAGCTGGCACTGATTGACATGGAAAAGGATACCGGCTTGCTGCTGATGCTGAGCGTACCGGCGGCAGAGTGACCAATCAACACAACGTTGCACGGATTTCGCTCGGGAAGGATTGACTGAATGAACAATCAACAGATGGAGTCTGAAGCAGGGCAGGTTAGTCAGGCAGGAAATCAGCAGGGTCAACAGGGGCGGCAGGGTCAGCAGGGGCAGCAGGGGCAGCAGGGAGGACAGAGCACTGAGGCTGCGCTTTTTGCCGAAATCCTGAACCGGTTGGACGCAAAGCAGCCGGAGCCTGACCCCAGCCAGAGCGCACGCACCATCAGCCTGATTGAGCTTTTCTATTATATGCTCTCCAAGCTGCACTGGATTGTGCTGGGCATGATTGCCGGCGGCATCCTGATGGGTTATTACGCCATCAACTATATTACGCCCGTCTACAACGCTACTGCGAAGCTCTACATCATGGGCAACACGAGCACAAGCATCGTCACGAACCTGCAAATCGGCACCGTTCTCGCGATGGACTACCAGGAGGTTTTCAACACCTGGGAAGTGCATCAGATGGTGAACGAGGAGCTGGGCACGAATTACAGCTACTCGGCGCTGCAAAGTATGATTAGGGTCACGAACCCCGAGGACACGCGCATCCTGTACATCACCGCGTACAACAGGGATTCGGAGATGGCGGCGAAAATCGCGAACGCATACGCCAAGGCGGCGAAGAAATTCATTGTCGAGACAATGCAGACCGATGAGCCGAGCGATTTCTCCATCGCGCTGGTGCCGAGCGTCTCGTCCGGCAGAAATGTGACTGGGAACATCATCCGCGGCATCCTGTTCGGCACGGCGCTTGTCTGCGGTGTTCTGGTGATGATTTTCCTGCTGGACAACCGCCCGAAGTCGCCCGAGGATATCATGCGCTACGCCAACATCCCAACGCTGGCGGTCGTGCCGGTTGACCCGACGCTCACCAAATTGACCAAGCAGAGCAGAAGGGAGCAGCGGACATGAATCGACTGACGATTGTCAACTTCCCGGAGCAGAATTATGCCGGCATGGAAGCCATGAACACGCTGTGCACGAACATCTCCTACTGCGGTAAGGATATCAAGACGGTCATGTTCACCAGCCGCAGCGAAGGGGAGGGCAAGTCCAGCATTGTCATGAACATGATGCGGACGCTGGCAAGCTATGGCAAGCACGTGCTGCTGCTGGATGCCGACCTCCGCCGCTCGACGCTTGCGAGGCGCTACCGCTTCGATTTCGGGCAGAACGACGTCTGTGGACTGGCACAGTATCTGGCAGGCATGTGCACGCTGGATGACGCGGTCTATCAGACGAACATCGACGGCGCGTATGTCATGCCGGCAGGGCGCGATGTGCTCAACTCCATGCAGCTGCTGGCTTCGGGGAATTTCGGCGACATGATGGCGGTGCTGCGCAGCTCCTTCGACATGGTGCTGGTGGATACGCCGCCGGCGGGTGTCATTGTCGATGCCATCGAGATTGCGAAGTACTGCGATGGTGCGGTTATCGTGGTCGCGTACAACAAGGGACGCGGTCAGGATATCGCAACGGTCGTCCAGAACGTCCAGAAGACGGGCTGCAAGGTGCTCGGCGCGGTCATGAACGACGTCAACCTGAAGTCCTTCCGCAACCGCAAGTATTATTACCGCTCCGACCGCTATTCGGCGTATTACCACGAATACAGCCACAAGTCGAAGTAACGGAGGAAGCGGATGACGGGATTCGCGGATATCCATCAGCATGTGCTGTGGGGGCTGGATGACGGCGCAAAAACGCAGCACGTCATGCAGGAAATGCTCCGTCAGGACGCGGCGGAAGGCATCCGGCTCGTCAGCGCGACGGCGCATGCGGACTTGCAGCATCCTTTCGACATGGCGCTTTATCGGGCGCGTCTGGCAGAGGCGAATGACTTCTGCCGGCAGGAGAATTTGCAGCTGCAGGCGGTGCAGGGGAGTGAAATCCTCTACACGGACGGCGTGGCAGACCGGCTTGCGGCGGGTCATCTGCTGACGCTGGGCAACACGCGCAACGTGCTGATTGAATTCCTGCCGGACGTTGACCTTGAGGACATCGGAAGCGCGGCGGATGCGCTCTACCGCGCCGGATTTCATCCGGTGGTGGCGCACATCGAACGGTATCGCTGCCTGACACGGTCAGCGAGGACGGCGATGCAGCTCCGCGAGGACTACGGGCTGCGGTATCAGGTGAACTGCCATACGGTGACAGCGCCGCATGGTTGGCTGATTCGCCGATTTGTGCGGAAAATGCTTGAAAACCGCGCAGTTGACGTGATTGCGGATGACGCGCATAACACCTCGAGCCGCCCTGTGCAGATGCGTCAGGCGATGGCGGACATTGCTGCGCAGTACGGGCAGGAATATGCCGATGCGCTGGCGGACAATGCGTTTCGGCTTCTGGGCAAATCGGAGGCGAAAGGCTCCCTATGAAGACGGAATCAAGACGCCTGACGATTGCCGAGTGGCACAAGCTGGCGCTGGACGGCATCGCGGTGCCCATGCACATTCCGCTGGAGGGCGACAGCATGCGTCCGCTCATCAGGCGGGGGCTTGACATCGTGTCCATCGTGCCCATCCGGCGTCCACTCAGGCGCGGCGATGTGGTGCTGTTTGAATATCCGGCTGGACGGTATGTGGTGCATCGCGTGTATCGCCTCAGGGACGGTCAGGTCAGGACGCTCGGCGATAATTGCTGGAATCCCGAGCCGTGGCTGCCGGAAACGTCCGTGCTTGGGCAGGCGGTGCAGTTTGAGCGCAACGGTCGGGTGATTTCGCTGGACAGCCGCCCAGCACGCGCCTTCGGGAGGGTGTGGATGGCAGGGCTGCCGCTGCGGCGCGCCTACTGGCGATGCCGTTCACTCGGCGGTAGGGTGCTCAGGAAAATGGGATTGAGGAGGTGATGCTGATGGGCGAGGAAAAAGAGCCGTCAACGCTCGCGGAGTTGCTGAAACAGCTGAACGAGCAAGGCATTACCGACTACAGGCGCTATGATGCGGTGCGCCGCTTCATGAGCTTCAAGGCAAGGAAGAAGAACGTCCCGATTTCGGGCACGTTTGAGCTGACACCGCTGTGCAACCTCGATTGCAAGATGTGCTATGTTCACCTGAATCGTGAGCAGATGCACGGCGCGCAGCTCCTTCCGGTTGAAACGTGGAAGGACGTCATGCAGCAGGCGATTGACGCAGGCCTGATGTACGCACGGCTGACAGGCGGCGAGTGCCTGACATATCCCGGGTTTCAGGAGCTGTACTGCTTCCTGCAGGACAGGGGCATCGAGATTGCCGTGCTGTCCAACGGCGTGCTGATGGATGATGCGCATGTGGCATTCTTCAGGCAGCATCCGCCAGCCGGCATTCAGGTGACGCTCTACGGCGCGAGCGAGGAAGGCTACGAGCACGTGACTGGACACAGGATGTTCGAGCGCGTGCTGGGCAACCTGAAGCGCCTGCGCGAGGCTGGCATTCCGCTGTCGATTGCGGTGACGCCCAACGCCTTCATGACGGATGGGACAGACATCATCCAGCTGCTGCATGATGAAGGCTTCCATTTCAGCATCAATGCCGGATTGATGGCGCCACGCGAAGAAACAGGGCGCAAGGTGGCGGATGCATCGCTGGACACGTATGTGGATATGCTCCGCCTCCAGTATAACCTGTTGGGCAGGGATGTCGAACCGCAGTGCGATCCTGACAGCTTGCCAGATCCGCAGACGGAGGCAAAGGCATCGGAACGCGGCGTGAAGTGCGGTGCGGGACGAAGCGCATTCTCGATTGGATGGGATGGCAAAATGCGCCCCTGCAACACCTTCCCGTGCGAACCGGCTGACGTGCTGACGCTTGGCTTCGCAGAAAGCTGGAAACGGCTCAATCAGATTGCGCTGAATTTCCAGCGTCCGGCGGAATGTGAGGACTGCCGCTACAGCTCCGTTTGCAAAAGCTGCGTATCGGAACACTCGGCAGGTGCACCCGTCGGACATGCAAGCCAGTCTTGCTGTGAATATGGCAAGCGCATGGTTGCTGAAGGCTTTTTGAAACTGCCGACCGCATAATCATGGTTGATTGCTGCTGTATTTCAGCGGCTTTCACATAAACAGAAACCAAATAGGAGGAAGAAGTCCATGAAGAAGGCATATGTAGCCCCCAGCGTGGAGGTTGTGAAGTTTGACTACAGTGATCAGGTGGTCGCTGCATCGGGCAGATGCACGATTGAGTATGTCAATACCGACGGTGGAGTCGCATCGGTTGACAGCTGCACAGGTGACAAGATCCCGCATAGGTATTATGACTGATAATGAAGGAAAGGAAGATATGAACATGAAAAAAGCATATGTTGCGCCTGTTGTGGAAGTTGTGAAATTCGACTACAGTGATCAGGTGGTTGCTGCAAGCGGCTGTGTGCAGCAGTATAAGCAGTTTGGTGACGAGCAACATCAAGACTGCATCTCCGGCTATGAACCTGGTTATAATAGAAACAACTAATTCATAACCATCAATTGAGTCTGCATGGCAGATGATTGCAAATGCAGCTTACACCGGAAGGAACGCCCTATGAGCCTGTTTAATGCATTGCAGCAGCAGATGGCAGCCATGCCCATCGTTTCAGAACCGCCGGAAGGCTTTGAACCGGCGGCAGAAACTGCGGAAATCACGGTATTGCGCAATTCTTCGTGCGAATGGCTTTACCGCCTCAACCGCGGCGAAGGGTCCGCAGCCGTGAAGGCGAGCGCGGATTACAAGCGGCTTGAAAAGTACCTCGGCGGCGTGCGAGAGGAGGATATCCCGAATTTTCGGTTTCTCCTCCGCACAGCCTTCGAGTGCCGCTTCTGTCATGAGGGCATCATTTCCCTCCATGCTGCATGCGTCGAGCTGGACGGCTTTGCAGTGGCGTTTACGGGGCATAGCGGCATGGGCAAATCTACTCGTGCAAAGGCATGGGCGGATGCTCTCGGTGCGACGTTCATCAGCGGCGACCGGCCTGCGGTGCGTCTGGAAGCATCCGGCGCAACCGCCTGCGGTGTGCCGTGGGACGGCAAGGAGCAAATCTTCCGCGATGTGGAAGTGCCGCTCAGGTGCATCCTTGAGGTGCGCCGCAGCGAGGAGAACTACATTCGGCGGCTCAGCCCTGAACAGGCGCGGCGGCTCATTGCCCAGCAGTGCTTTATCCCCATGTGGGATACGGACACGGCGGTGATGGCGCTTGCCAATGTCCGGCGGCTGATTCGCCAGATGCCTGTCTACCGTGTTTTCTGTGGTCCGACGGCGGAGGATGCACGGGCTGTCTACGACATTCTCGTGCACCATCCGGAACAAATCAGAGAGGAAAAAGTCGACATGAAAATCAGGAAGGGCTTCGTCCTGCGCAACGTCGTGGATGAGTACATGGTGATGCCCACGGGCGACAACATCGCCAAATTCGAGGGCACGGCCGTGCTCAATGAGGTGTCCGCCTTCGTCTTCCGGAAGCTCGAAAACGCCATGAGCCGCGACGACCTGCTTGCCGCGATTCTTGCGGAGTTTGATGTTTCCGAGGCGACCGCGGCAGCCGACCTTGACGCGCTGCTCGGCAAGTTCCGCGAGCTGGGACTGCTGGAGGAGTAACGTGAAAGCGCTGCTTCGCGAAATCTGGCAGACCGACCGGCGCACCTTCCTGAAGATCCTCGGCTGGAACATTGTCGTTTCGCTGCTGGGCGGTATCGGCATCGTGATGCTCATTCCGCTGCTGAACATGCTGCAAATCGGCGACAGCCGGCTGCCCGCGTGGTTCATGGCGATGCCGTACGCCGGGCGAATCGGGCTGCTGCTGGCGGCTTACCTGACGCTGGTGACGGTGAAGGCGCTGCTCGCACGGCGGCTCTCCATCAAGGAGACGGAATTCAGCGAGCAGACGAGCATGCGACTTCGCGGCGAGCTGTACGCGGCTGTTTCCGGTGCAAGCTGGGAGAGCCTGACGGCGCGCAAGGATACCGACATCATCAACCTGTTCACCGCGCAGTGCGGTCAGGTCAGCAGTGCCTTCAGCGGCATCATCCACCTGATTGCAAGCTTCGTGTCTGCCTTTGTGCAGCTTGGCATTGCGCTGATGATGAGCCCGACCGTGACGGCGCTCGTGTGCGTGCTGGGACTGCTGCTTCTGGGTGTGTTTCGCCCGCTGCGCAGGAAGTCCCGGGAATACGGCGAGCAGATGATCAGCATCAGCCGCGATTTCTACGGCGAGCTGCAAAATCAGCTGTCCAGCATCAAGGAAGTCCGGGCGTACGGCGTACAGCAGGAGCATGCGGCGCTGTTCGACAGCATCAGCCAGTCCTTCAAGACGGCGCGGATGAAGTACGTCCGCCAGAGCAGCGTGCCCGGCGTGGTCTACTCGGTCGCGGCGGCACTGCTGATTGCGGCGGTTTACCTCGTCTGCACGCTGACGCTCACCATCGACACCGACCGGCTGGTCGTGCTGGTATATGTGTTCGCACGCCTATGGCCTTTCTTCTCTGGACTGCAGGGGCAGCTGCAATGGATCAACAGTGCCGAACCCTCGCTGGAGAAGCTCAAAATGGCAATGGCTGATTTCCAGATTGAAGAGGAAGAAAAAGAATCGGATGCTGATTTCTCCCGGTGGCAGGAGGCGGCGTTCGACAACGTGTGCTTCACCTACCGCAACGCGCAGGACGAAACGCTGCACGATGTCAGCTTCACGCTGCATCGCGGCGAGGTTCTGGCGTTGCTCGGGCACAACGGCGCAGGCAAGACGACGGCGGTCAATCTGCTGCTGGGCTTCCTGCTGCCCAAGTCCGGCGAAATCCGCGTGGACGGCGAGGCGCTTGACATCGGCAACATTCGCGCATGGCGGCATCAGGCTGGCTATGTCCCGCAGGATCCGCTGATTCTGAACGCTTCCGTGCGCGAGAACCTGACGCGCTTCCATCCGGGCGCAACAGATGAGGAGCTGCGCGACGCGCTGGAAAGTGCGATGGCGTGGGATTTCATCTCGAAGCTGCCTGATGGGCTGAACACGCAGCTCGGCGAACGTGGCGTCCGGCTGTCCGGCGGTCAGCGGCAGCGAATCGTGCTCGCACGCGTGCTGCTGGGCAATCCGAGCCTGATTGTGCTGGACGAGGCGACGAGTGCGCTGGATTACGATAGTGAAACGGCGTTCCGCGAGGTCATCCGGCGCATGAGCGGACGCGGCGTGGCGGTGGTCATCATCGCGCACCGGTTGGCGACCATCCGCACGGCGAATCGTGCGGTGGTGCTCGAAAACGGTAAGCTGGTCGAGCAGGGGACAATCAGCGAGATGCTTAAGCGCGAAAACGGCTATCTGGCCGGCATGTCTGAAATGGACTAAGTAGGGGGGACTTCGTCCCTTTCCAATTTCGTCCCGTTTCCTCTTCGTCCCTTCTCATCTTCATTCCTTTTTACATCATCCCAAGGAGAATGCGTATGGATAGGCAAGCAGAGCAGGGGAGCAGGCAGGGCAGCGGTCTCTATCATGAGATGGTTGTCCGGCTGGTGAAAATCCTGAATGTCATACTGGTGGCAATCCCCTTTGTTGCGTGCTGGCTGATGTACTACGCCAGCCACATCGTGCTGATGCCGTCAACGCTTCGAAGCGTGGTCATCATCACCATGTTCGTGCTGCTCTACGGTTTCTTCGGGCGCGTCTACGATGCATTCCATCTCTCCATTGACCGCATTTCGGAGATGTTCATCTCGCAGCTGATGAGCGTCCTCATGGCGGATGGTTTCATGTTCATCACGCTGTGCCTGTTGAGCGGCAGCTTTCCGTACATGATGCCTGCGCTGGCGGCGCTTGCGGGTCAGCTGCTGCTGAGCCTGCTCTGGTGCAAATACGCGCACACGTGGTATTTCCGCAACTTCAGCGGCAGGAAGACGGCTGTCATCTATGGCATGGCGGGCGATTGGACAGAGCTGAACACGCAGCTTGCCGAGTCGAGGAAGTTCCACGTGGTCAAGTGCATCGCCGCTTCGGACTGCACCGACATGCGCGAACTGGACGGCATGGACGCTGTTTTCCTCGTGAACGTGCCAGTCAACGGGCGCAATGCAATTCTCAAGCACTGCATTGCCAACAAAATCCGGCTGTATATCGTCCCGTGCATCAGCGACGTGATTATGAGCGGCTCTGAGCGCGTGCACATGTTCCACCTGCCGATGCTCAGCGTCGAAAGCTTCAATCCGTCGCCTGAATATGTGCTGACAAAGCGTGCGTTCGACATTTTCATCAGCTCCCTGCTGATTGTGCTGACAAGTCCGCTGATGCTCGGCGTTGCGATTGCCATCAAGGCGCAGGATGGCGGTCCCGTGCTCTACAAGCAGACGCGCCTGACGAAGGACGGCAAGACCTTCCGCATCCTGAAGTTTAGGTCAATGCGCACCGATGCTGAGAAGGATGGCGTTGCGCGCCTGTCCAGCGGTTCAAACGACAGCCGGATTACGCCGGTCGGGCGCTTCATCCGTTCCTGTCGAATCGATGAGCTGCCGCAGCTTTTCAACGTGTTCGCTGGCAGCATGAGCATTGTCGGTCCGCGCCCCGAACGCCCCGAAATCGCCGCGCAATATGAGGAGACGATGCCGGAATTTCGCCTCCGCCTTCAGGCAAAGGCGGGCATCACCGGCTATGCGCAGGTTTATGGCAAGTATAACACCGAGCCGCACGATAAGCTGGAGATGGATTTGATGTACATCGCGCATGCGAGCGTGATTGAGGACATCAAAATCATCTTTGCGACCATCAGGATTTTGTTCGACAAAGAAAGCACCGAGGGCGTCGAGGCATCGTCGGCGACGGCAATGCGGAAACAGGCGGATTCGATGGAGGAAAACGAGCCGTAAAGGACGAACTTTGAAAGGTGGTGATGGGGATTGCAGGATGAAGGGGCGAAAATCGACTTTTCCGGTGGTTTGATGGCGGTTCTTCAACAGGCTGAGGCGCAGGGACTCGATGCAGCGTCGACAGAACGGCTTTACAACGAGTATTTTGCGTATCACACGCGCAAAAATGCGGTTCCCCATCATGGTATGTTCGAGCTGACGCCGCTGTGCAATTTGAATTGCAGGATGTGCTACGTGCACTTGACGCAGGACAAGCTCGGCGAACGTCATCTGCTGCCGACAGAAACGTGGATTCGGCTAATCGACGAAGCTGCGCAGGCTGGCATGATGAAGGCGGCACTGACCGGCGGCGAGTGCCTGACGTATCCCGGATTCGACGAGATATACCTGCATCTGGAATCACTCGGCATTCAGACGGCGGTGCTGACAAACGGCATTTTGCTAAATGAGAAGCGGATCGAGTTTTTCAAGGAACACCCGCCGGCGATGATTCAGGTCACGCTGTACGGCTCGAACGAGGACGAATACGAGCAGGTTTGCGGGGCCCGGCAGTTCGAGACGGTGCTGAGCCACATCAAGCTGGTGCAGGCCGCGGAGCTGCCGCTGTTCATTGCCATCACGCCGAACCGCTTTTTGACCGATGCTGGCACAGGGCTGCTGCGCCTGGTACATTCAATGGGTGTACCTTACAACATTAATTCGTGCCTGTTTTCGCCGCAGCCCGGTACAGGGCGAGAGCATGACAGCATTGACATGACCATTGATGACTACATCCGCCTGTACACGCTTCGCGCAGAGCTGAACGGCAGGAAAATCACGCCTGTTGACCCATCGACATTGCCTGAACCGGCATCAGAATCAACGGAAACGGTGCTTGGCGTTCGCTGCGGCGCCGGTATGAATTCGTTCACGATTCAGTGGGATGGCACAATGGTACCCTGCTCATCACAATTTGCCATACGAGGAAATCCGTTGAGAGACGGCTTTTCAGCGGCATGGCAACAGATTCACGAGGGCGTGCTGCACATCCCGATTCCGGCGGAATGTGGTCATTGCAAGTACAACAACACATGTCCGTCATGTGTCGCGATTCATGCGCAGGACGCGCCGCCGGGTCATGCATCGAAGCGGCAGTGTCAACGTGCAAAACGCCTTGTGGAAAGCGGACTTGCACAACTGATTCAATCATGAGAAGGAGGAATTTTCCATGAAAAAGACCTACGCAAAACCGAATGCCAAGAAAATCAGTTTCCAATTCAATAAGGTGATGGCAACTTCGCAATATTGCGACCAGGGCTGGACGAAGGCAACCGTGCTGATTCCGTGGGATGACACTTGCAATAAGTGCTATGACGAATTTATCTGGATCGGCTCGACGGATCCGAGGAAATGATGAGGCATGTAGTCGCAGGCATCTCGCTGAATAGCAGCATCGACATCCCCGATGGTGCATTTGCAACGGAGGATGACAGTCTGCAAGCAGACATTCATCTGACTGCTTCCGCTGTGTCTGCGTCGAGTGTTGTCGAAAAAGAACAGTCGCCTGATGACGTTGCAGTTTGCTCAACAGCAGACGGCGCTTGGCTTTTTGCAGATCGTGCGGCATCGAATGGCGCGAAGCTGCTTGCTTCCGGCACTTACAGCGAGCTCAAAGCAGACGATGCTTTCTTGCGTGCTGCGCCGGAACGGCAGCTTCGCCTCCTTCGCCTGCCCATCGAGTGCCGCTTCTGCCATGCCGGAACGGTGTCGCTCCATGCGGCATGCATCGAAGTGGGCGGGCAAGCCGTCTGCTTCACGGGCGATTCCGGTGTAGGCAAATCAACCCGTGCAGATGCATGGCGAACCGCGCTCGGAGCGGAATTCATCAGCGGCGATCGTCCGGCGATTCGACTGAATGCAGGAAATGCAACGGCTTGCGGCGTTCCGTGGGACGGCAAGGAGCAAATCTTCCGCAATGTTGAGCGTCCGCTCAAGGCGATTCTGGAGGTTCGGCGCGCGCCGTTCACCATGTTACGCAAGCTCAGCGCAGAGCAGGCATACGCCGTGCTGATTCGTCAGTCGTTCATCCCCATGTGGGACGCGGGCACGGCTGCTCTCGCGATGGCGAATGTCCGCAAGCTGGCGAAAACCGTGCCGGTCTGCCGTCTTTTCTGCGGTCCGAGCGCGGATGACGCAAAAGCGGCGCACGAAATCCTGTTCCATTCGCCGAAAAAAATCAAGAAAGAGGCGTCAGAAATGCAAATCAAGGAAGGCTTCATCCTCCGCCATGTCGGTGATGAGCACATGGTCATGCCCACCGGCGCAAACGTTGCCAAATTCGGCGGCGCGGTCGTCCTGACCGATGTCGCGGCGTTCATCTTCGATCAGCTCAAGCAGCCCATTGCAAAGGAAGATTTGCTGAAGCTTGTTGTCGCGGAGTTTGAGGTGGACGAGGAGACGGCGAGAAGCGATCTGGATGAGCTGGTGGAAAGTTTCCGGGAGATGGGAATATTGGTGGGGTGAGAGAGAAAGATAGCCTCGCTTTAGTTGCGCCTCTTTTTGTTCGCAGTCGGGCAGGGTGTTCTTATTTTCTATCGAGGGCAGGACAAACAATGCATGACAAACTGGCCTACATGATAAAGCATTATCCTTGGGTGCAGCGCCTTTATCGAATTATCATGAGCTTTTTGCTGCGAACCGTGGGATGTTTTACAAGCTTCGATGAACATCTGGTGCTGTTGTCATCCATGAGCGGCGATCAGTTTTCTGGCAGCCCCAAGGTGCTTTTTGATGCAATGCAGAAAGATCCACGGTTTGCAGAGTTTCACTATGTGTGGGCTTTTTCCCATCCGGATCAGCACCACGTATCTGGAGCAGACGTGGTAAAAATGGACTCATTCGCCTACTTTCGAGCTGCGCTTCGGGCGAAGATCTGGATTACGGACGTTAATATCGAGCGGGGACTCTCTTTCAAAAAGAAACAGACCATCTACCTGAACACATGGCACGGTACAGGACCGAAAAAAGGCGGCAATGCCATTGCAGGACGAAAGGATTACGACTTCTCCCGTGTGGACATTTTCTGCTGTGACGGTCAGTACACCCATGATGTGTTTATCAAATGGTTTGGAGCAACAGAAAAGTCCATGCTCTGGTGTGGTCGTCCACGGGAAGATGAGCTCATGGAAATGACTGCAGATGACCGCTGCCGTGTACGCAAGCAGCTTGGTATTGCGGACAATGTAAAGGCAATTCTCTACATGCCCACATGGCGTGAGGGAAAACTCCCAGTTATTAACCAAATCCTTTGGGAAAAGACGTTAGGCTCTGGCTATTGTGTGTTGACCCGTGCCCATCATTTTTCAAAAGAAAAAGCGGGCACCCTTCAAAATGGCATGTTCTGGAAGGATGTGTCCGATTATCCCAATGTCAACGAGCTGTATTGGGCTGCGGATATTTTGATTTCCGACTATTCCAGCGCCTTCTTCGACTACGGTCTGCTGAAAAAGCCCATGATTTGTTTTGCGCCCGACTATGACGACTACAAGACGAATTACGGCTTATTCATGGATCTGGAACATGAATTTCCCAACGGAGTGATGCGGACTGAGCAGGATGTGTTAAAGTTCATCACCAGCATGAATCCTATTGAGGAATCTCAAAAGTGCGGTGTCTATTGCGCAGGCTACGTAACTCATGACCAGAATGCCACAAAGGCATGCATAGACCGAATCTGTGAGTTGATGAATTGCGAGGATAACAAATGAACATCGCACTCATATTCGCCGGCGGCGTGGGCAGGCGGATGAACTCCAAGGACAGACCAAAGCAGTTCCTGCTTGTGCACGGGAAGCCTATCATCGTCCACACCATTGAGCTGTTCGAGCAGCACTCAGAGATTGACGGCATCATCGTTGTGTGCCTCGAAGATTGGATTCCTTACATGCAGGAAATGCAGTACCGCTACCGGCTGGACAAGATTGGCAAGATTGTCCCCGGCGGAGCGACCGGGCAGCTGTCTATCTACAACGGATTGTGCGCCGCAGAAGAGGTTTACGGCACAGATGACACCATCGTGCTGATCCATGACGGCGTTCGCCCGCTGATTAACTGCAAAACCATTTCCGACAACATCGCCAGCGTGAAAGCCAACGGTTCTGCCGTTACCTGCAAGCTGGCCACAGAAACCGTGATTCTGGTGGACGAGCACGACAAGGTGTGCCAAGTTCCGGAGCGTGCGGCCTGCCGTATGGCACAGGCACCGCAAAGCTTCTGGCTGAAGGACATCTTGTCCCTGCATCGGCGGGCAATGGCAGAAGGGCAAACCAACATGATTGACTCCTGCTCCATGATGCGGTATTACGGCAAGAGCCTATCCGTGGTCATTGGGCCTACAGAAAACATGAAAATCACCACGCCGGACGATTTCTACACCTTCCGCACCCTTTACGATGTGCGGGAAAATGAACAGCTGAACGGTGGTATAGGCCAGTGAATGTATTCGAAGAGGATTTGGACAGGATCGCCAGCACCATTGCTGACTTGGGCTTGACAAAGAAAACCTTCTTCATCACCGGTGCGACAGGGCTGATTGGCTCCATTCTGGTAAAGGCACTGCTGCGGGCAAACGAAAAGCATGGACTGCAGAACCACGTTATTGCCCATCTGCGCAATCGTGATAAGGCAGAACAGGTATTTGCCGGATGGCAGGGTCTGGACTACTGTGTGGGGGATATTTGTGATCCCATAGCATGGGATAGCAAGGTGGACTGCATCATCCACGCTGCCAGTGAAACCAAGTCAAGGAACATGGTGGAACATCCAGCAGAAACCCTGTGGACGACTCTCAGCGGCTCGAAAAACGTGCTGGACTTTGCGAAGACAAAGCAGGTTGAAAAGATGGTTTACCTGTCCTCCATGGAGGCGTTCGGTTCGGTGAATTTCGATGGACGTGCCACGGAAGACATGCTGGGCACCATTGATTTGACCAAGCCCCGCAGCTGCTACCCGGAAAGCAAGCGCATGGTGGAAAACATGTGCGCCTGCTACCACGCAGAGTACGGTGTGCCGGTATCCATTGTTCGCTTGGCGCAAACCTTTGGTGCAGGCGTAGCAGCAGAGGACACCCGGGTATTCGCCCAGTTCGCCCGCAGTGCCGTGAAGGGTGAAAACATTGTTCTCCACACCCAGGGCACATCTTGGGGAAACTACGTCTACACTGCCGATGCAGCCACCGCCATTTTTACCGTGCTGAAGAAGGGCAATAACGGCGAGTGCTATACCGTGGCCAATGAAAGCACCAGCATGCAGATTCGGGACATGGCAGCCTTGGTAGCCGAGCAAATTGCCAATGGGGAAATCCAAGTGGTGATTGACATCCCGGAAGGCAAGAACTTCGGCTATGCAGCAGATACCCAGCTGAAGCTGGATGCAGGAAAAGTGCGGATGCTTGGGTGGCATGCTGAAGTGGGACTGGCGGAGATGTACCGGAGAATGATTCGGGCGTGGGGAGAAACGAATAGTCTATGAAAATACTCATGGTCACCAACAAGGTAAAAACATATTCGCTGAGTTCACAAATCACCTATGATGCCTTGCTCAGCCTTGGCCATGAAATGGTGTGGGCAGCGGACTTCTCCATGTTCATTGGCGACAAGGACGTTATCCCCGCTGTTACAGAGCAAATCAGCATCAACACCAATCCGCTGAACAAGAGTAATTTCCACGCTTACAAACGTCTTCTGAAAATCATTGATGAGCATCACATCGAAGCAGTTATGTGCAGCACGCCCATCGGCGGGGCGCTGGCTCGATTGGCTGCGAAAAAGAAAGGCATCAAGCCTGTTCTTTATGAGGCGCATGGCTTTCTGTTCTTCAAAGGTGCTCCACTGATTAACCGTACGGTCTATAAATGGGAGGAACAGATTCTTGCCCATTACACGGATGTGCTGATCACCATTACCAAGGAAGATTATGCGGAAGCGAAAAAGCTGAAGCTTCGCAGCAAGGAACCGCCCTATATGGTGCACGGTGCCGGTGTTCATGTGGGGGTGCAGATAAACATTGACCGTGCTGAACAGAGAAGAAACCTTGGTGTGCCAGAAGATGCGTTCGTGATTGTCTCCGCCGGTGAACTGAACCGCAACAAGAACACGGAAGTCAT
>CAVEOA010000017.1:0-43939 GCA_963617205.1 Alloprevotella sp.
GCGGAGCGACCAAAGGGCTTTCCGGTCGCCCTTTGGAAACCTTCGGGCATGCAATCCTCTTTTCCATAGTGGTTGGGCAATGTGGCTTTTTGTTGTTTGCTCAAGCTCAACTATGGGAAAGAAACCAAGTATGCTGCCGAAGGGGTTAAGAAAGAAAACAGGCGAAGCCTGCGAGCGGAAAGCCCCCTTGAATATAGATAGCCATAACTCAGCTATGGAAATGAAAACAAGTATGCTGCCGAAGGAAATAACGGACGAAGTCCGCGATTGTTCATGAATTGTTCATCTTTGGATGGGATAAAAAACTGAACCGCAATCGTTCTATATGGGTAATACACATTCACCAGGGTCAGGAGGGAACGATATGCGGAAATGGCTATCCCTGCTCATGGCGCTGCTGCTCATCCCGATGGCGGCAGCAGAACCCGGCGAAGCGCCAGTCGCGACGGGCACCTCGCTGCCAATGGCGGAAAACAGCCGGCAGTATACTTACTTCAGCCGTGCCGACGTCACGTCCGCCGAGACAGCCATCGAGCAGGCAAAGGAATGGCTGAATCTGCCGCTGCTGTGCGCCAGCTTTCCATCAGGCAGCGATTCCGCCGACTGGACTGCCATGCAGGCGGAGGAAGGCTGGTACGTCACGGGGTACATGCGCGGCACGTTCGTGTGGATGCTGCTGGATGAATCCGGCTACCTGATTGATTACCGCTTTAACGTGCTGGCGGAGGATGGATTTACGTATGACGGTTCGCTGCCGGAGAACACCGATGAGGCGATTCGGAGCTATATCGAGCGGTTCGCCGAGCTGAACGGGCTTGGTGCATTGGAAAGCTACGAGCGCGGGGAGACAACCTCCTTAGGCGACGCGGCGGTGTCCGTCAAGGCGACGGCGGTGCTCGGCGGCAAATCATACCGCTTCACGATGCGGCTGGACATGCTGGCCTTCACCGAGATTGAAGCGCTGGATGCGGACATCCATGCCGCGCAGACGCAGCGGGATGTGCTCCTGCTGATGCGCGATGATCTGCTGGAAAAGGGCGTCAACACGGCGAAGGTGTTCTTTGCCGTTCAGGCGCAGTCCGACGGCACAATCACCGGCATCGCGTCCTTCCCGAAGGGTGAGGCGACCGATGTCATCAAGGACCTTTACGGTGGGCACGAGCGGTACACGCTGCTGTACCATTGCAGCGCATCCGCCATGGGCATTGATGCCATCGCCCTGTCCGAGCAGGCGGAAGAAAGCCTGCCGGAGGTCGCCTATGCAACGCTGAAAAATGCCGTCACCGTGTATACGCTGGTGGAAGGGCGCTATCTCGTGGAGACGGATGAGCTGCCTGAGGGCACGGCATACGCGGAGCTGGAGACCGTCAATGCGCCGGACAATAACGTGCTGCCGCTGGAATGGGATGACAGCATCACGCGGATTGTCTACTCGCTGACGGAGAATGAGCTCAAAACCGGCTGGGCTGCGACAAGCGACCTGTACGGCACGGACGCAAAATCAACCGTGCCGACGCTGTCCTCCTGCAACGTCGTGCTGAACGGCGAAGCATACACCCTCTTTGCGGTCAACATGGCGGAGAAGTACGCCCAGACGTGGTATGATTATGCCACGGCGGATGAAGCAGAATGGACGGTTGAACAGGCGATGACGGCTGCCGCATGCGCAGTCATGGAAACATACGGCGTCGATGCTTCCGCGCTGACGACCTGCGTGGCGGAATACGGCTGCCTGAACCAGGGCGTCAGCTGCAGATGGCAGGTGATTTTCCGGATAACGGGCAGCAGCGGCGAGGAAAGCTTCTATGAAGTCCTGCTGCAGGACGCGACCGGCGAAATCCTGGGCATATGGGATGCCGAAGCCAGCAACGGCTGATTTTAATCCGGACAATAAAAAGGAGTTGGCTCATCGAGAGTCAGCTCCTTGTGTTTTATGCATTCAGGACCGAGCGCAGGAACGCCTTCGTGCGCTGCTGCTGGGGATTCTCAAAAACCTGCACGGGCGTGCCCTCCTCGATGATGTAGCCATCCGCCATGAACAGCACGCGGTTGCAGACCTCCTTGGCAAAGCCCATCTCATGGGTCACGCAGAGCATCGTCATCCCCTCGGAAGCAAGGTCCTTCATGACGCTCAGCACCTCGCCGACCAGCTCCGGGTCAAGCGCTGAGGTCGGTTCATCAAAGAGCATGATTTCCGGCTTCATCGCCAGCGCACGCGCAATCGCCACGCGCTGCTGCTGTCCGCCGGAGAGACGGTTCGGGTACTCCTCTGCCTTGCTCTTCAGCCCGACGCGGTCGAGCAGCACGAGCGCCTCCTCGCGCACCTTGTCCGTCTCCTCGTGCTTGACGATCACCGGCGACATCATCACGTTCTCCAGCACCGTCTTGTGCGGAAAGAGGTTGAAGCGCTGGAAGCACATGCCCATCTCCAGCAGAAGCTGCTGCTGAAGCCGCTTGTCGATGCGCTCGACCGTGTGGTCATGCTCGCGGTGGAGCAGCAGATGCCCCTTGATGAAGATTTTGCCGCCTGTGATGGTTTCCAGCTGATTCAGCGAGCGAAGATACGTTGATTTGCCTGCGCCGGATGGTCCGATCAGGCAGATGACCTCGCCCTTTCTGACCTGCAGGTTGATGTCCTTGAGCACCTCGAGCTTTCCGTAGCTCTTGGAGACGTGCTGCGTTTCCAGCATCAGCACGTCCTGCGGCAATGCGCCCTTCATCACAGCACCCCCTTACTCGTACAGCGAGAACCGCTTCTCGACCTTGTTGAAGATGAACGTGAACAGCGCCGTAATTATCAGATAGATAATCAGCGCGGGGATAAAGACGAGGTTCGAGGCTTCGCTCGTGCGGATGTTGTTGGAAATCGTGGTGATGTCCTGCAAAGAAATGGCAAAGACGATGGATGCGTCCTTGAGAATCATCACAAATTCGTTGCAGACCGGCGGAATCATGCGCCGGATGGACTGCGGAATAATAATGTACGCCATGGTCTGCCGGTAGTTCATGCCGAGCGCCTTTGCCGCCTCATGCTGCCCCTTATCGATGGACTGAATCGCCGCACGGACGATTTCCGCGCAGTACGCGCCGGAATTCAGGCTGAACGTGATGCACGATGCGAGAAAGGAGCCGAGATACGTTGCATCCGTCCCATGGGCGGAGAAGAGCCCTGTCCACGAGAAGTCGAACAGCTTCGGCAGCGTGAAGTACACGACGAAGAGCTGAATCAGCAGCGGCGTGCCGCGGAAAAAGAAGATATAGCCGCTGCATAGCTTGCTCAGAGGCTTGAAGCGGCTGATTTTGCCCAGCGCAAGCAGCGTGCCGAGGATGAGACCGAAAAAGACCGTGATGGTCGTCAGCAGAATCGTGAGCTTTGCGCCGTACATCAGGTTGCGTCCGCCGCCGAGCATACGGTACGTGTAGTTGATCATCTGCCCGACAATTTCCATCGCGCCGTCATTGGCGGGGATGATTTGGTTGCAGAAGCCGACATAGCTTTCCGACACCGCCGTTTTGCCGCTGCTGGAAATGGACAGGTAGCTGACGCAGAACAGCGGATTGTACGTGATGGTCAGGCGCTTGCGGGTGTTCTGCGCATCCTCCGCTATCTTCTCCTGCATCTCCTGCGAGGTGCAGACCAGCATCTCCTCGCGCGTGGGCATCATGGTCGAAAGGATGCCGATGACGATAACCGCCAGCAGCACAATGCAGACGGTGATTTTCGTTTTCCGCTGCCATTCCTTTACTCGAAACAGCTTCAGGGGCTTCTTGTTCTTCATGGCAATTCCTTTCCCGGCGTGCCTGTGCCTTCCAATACGCAAAAAACCGCCGCCTGCCGGAATGCGTGAGCACCCCGACAGGCGCGGATGATGGCTCCCTGTTTTGCGGCTGAATCGCCGCGTCTGTGGCTTGCGGAGGAATTATTCCGCGTCCTCAGCGCCGAACCAGTAGTCGAAGGTCTCGGCAATCACGCCCTCGTCTTCCATTTCGGTCATCGCCTGATTGATGGCTGCCTGAAGCGCGGTTGCGTCAAGACCCATCGCGATGGCGAACTGCTCCGGCTCGCTCTTGTCGTAGAACACAATCTTGTACAGCTCCGGATGCTGCGCCACGTAGTTTTCCGCGACGCTGCTGTCCACGATAACCGCCTGAATCTCGCCGTTCGTCAGCTGGGTGAAGCAGTTGTTCAGCTTGTCGTTGGCAACGACGGTGATGTTGATGGTTTCGGTGGATTCGTAGTCGCTCATGACGATGTCAGCCGTCGTGCCCTTCTGCACGCCGATGACATAGCCGTCAAGGTCCATCAGGGACGTGATTTCGACGTCCTTGTCAGCCGGCACGACAACCGCCTGATAGTTGGTGATATAGGGCAGGGAGAAGAGCGCGTTCTCCTGACGCTCGGCGGTGATGGTGACGGCGGAGCAGACCACATCGTAGTTCACGCCGATGCCGTCGAAGATGCCGTCGAAGGACGTCGTCACGACCTGCAGCTCCAGACCGAGCTTGTCGGCGACTGCCGCCATGATGTCCATATCCAGACCGATAATCGACTCGCCGTCATCCGCGACCATCTCGAACGGCGGATAACCGGCCTCGCAGCCGACGGTCAGCACACCGGGATACAGCGTGGTAAATTCCTCAGTCGTTGCAGCTTCCTCGGCGAACACGCAGCTCACCATCATCAGCAGTGCAAAGGCAAGACAAAGCAGCTTTTTCATTATTCTTCATCCTCCTGATTATTGTTTCTTCTGCGCCGCGATTCCTCTCGGCGAACATGCATAGTATAGCGCAGTTTCCCGCCGTTGTCAATGCATATTCATACATTTTTGCTGTATGATGCGCAATTTTATTTTGCCTCCGCCTCGACAGGCTTTTCGGATTGCTTCACCGCCGTTTCGCTCAGCACGACCGCGATGAAAATCACCGCGAAGCCCAGTCCCATGCGGCTTGTCATCGTTTCGCCGAGCAGCAGCACGCCGAAGAGCGCGCCGAAGACCGATTCGAGGCTCATCAGCAGCGACGCGTGCGAGGACGGTGCATATTTCTGCGCGATGTTCTGACAGGAGGACGCCAGCGCGGTCGATACCACCCCTGCATACAGCACGCCGCCGATGGACGAGAGGTTCCAGACAATCTCGGCATCGCGCTCCATCACGAGCGACCAAAACAGCCCGGTCAGCGCGGCAAAGGCAAATTCCAGCACAATCAGCGCATAAGTATCCATCCGCTGATTGCACCGCTCCACCGCGATAATCTGCCCTGCATACAGGATACCGCACAGAATCGTCAGATAGTCGCCGATGTTGAGCCCGCCGCTCTGCTCGTCCAGCGACAGGATGCCGATGCCCAGCAGCATCAGCGCCGCCGCGATGTACCGCCGGAGCGTCAGCCTTTCGCGGAACAGCACCGCGCAGCCGAAGGGCACCAGCAGCACGTAAATCGTCGTCAGGAAGGCGTTCTTTCCGGCCGTCGTGTAGGACAGTCCGACCGTCTGCGCGATGTAGGCCAGACCGGTCAGCACGCCGACGAGCATCCCCATCAGCAGCTCACGCCTTGTCAGGCGTCGCAGATGCCGATGGAACACCGCCGCCGCCAGCACCGCCGCAATGCCGAAGCGCAGCGCGATAATCATCCCCGACGGCAGCGAATCCAGCGTGTTTTTGACGACCACAAAGCCGGAGCCCCAAATGATGGCCGTCACCAGCAGCATCCCATCGGCAAGCCATTGCTTTTTGTTCATCCTGCGCCTCCTGAATTTTGCCCGGGGCGCTTGCATCGTCCCGGCACGCGTGATATACTGTAAACGAATCCATTTTGAGGAGGGATTTCCATATGAAAAAATTCCTGAAAAAGTTCATTGAAGAATTCAAAAAGTTCGCCCTGCGCGGCAACGTGATGGACATGGCAGTCGGCGTCATCGTCGGCGGCGCGTTCACCGGCATCGTGACCTCGCTGACGGCGAATTTCATCAATCCGCTGCTGTCGCTGCTTCTGACCGGCACGCCCGGCAACATCGCCGATGGCACCGCGTTTACCTTTGGCGCGGCGTTCTCGGCCTTCCTGACGACGGTGGTGAATTTCTTCATCACGGCGTTCGTGCTCTTCGTGCTGCTCAAGGCGATCAACGCCCTGCTCTCGATCGGCAAGAAGCCCGAAGCGCCTGCCGCGCCCACGACGAAGAAGTGCCCCTACTGCCTCAGCGAGATTCCGATTAAGGCGACCCGCTGCGCGCACTGCACCAGCGAGCTTCCGAAAGAGTAACGGAATATTGCGCTCATCCTCCCTTTATGATCGGATTGCTTCCGGTGATAAGGGGATTTTTTTGATTTCCCGTCATGCGCTTGAAAAGCGACTTCTTATATCGTTTGCCATGGCGCAACCGCGAAAATGAAACCCTGCGTGGCGATAAAGGGTTCAGAAACGGAAGAGGTCCGGAAAAACCAAGAGCGGCGTTCCCGATCGCATCGAGCAACGCCGCCCATTGTCATGCCGCAATTCAGCGGCTTATTCTCCCTGATGCTTCAGTGCCGCGCCGATGAAATCGCGGAACAGCGGATGCGGACGGTTCGGACGGCTCTTCAGCTCCGGATGGAACTGCACCGCCACGTACCACGGATGATCCTCAATCTCCACAATCTCAACCAGATTGCGGTCGGGATTGCGGCCGGCGACGGTCATGCCGCCTTCCTCAAAGCGGGTCAGGTATTCGTTGTTGAATTCATAGCGATGGCGATGGCGCTCCCAGATTTCATCCGCACCGTAAGCACGGTGGCTGAACGTATCGGGCTTGAGCGCGCAGCGGTACTTGCCCAGGCGCATGGTGTGACCGAGCATGTCCAGATTCTGATCCGCCATCAGGTCAATGACCGGATAAAGCGTATTGGGGTCGAGCTCCGTGGAGCTTGCGCCGCGCAGATTCAGCACATTGCGGGCAAACTCAATCACCGCCATCTGCATGCCGAGGCAGATGCCGAGGAACGGAATCTTGTGCTCACGCGCATACTGAATCGCGACCATCTTGCCTTCAAGACCGCGCTGACCGAAGCCGCCGGGCACAAGCACGCCGTGGCAGCCCTCCAGCGCCGCCGCGACATTCTCCTGCGTCAGGTCGGCGGACTGCACCCACTTGATGTGCACCTTCGACTGATGCGCGATGCCGCCGTGCGTCAGCGCCTCGACAATCGACAGATACGCATCGGGCAGCTCAACATACTTGCCGACCAGCGCGATGGTCGTTTCACGCGTCGGATGGAGCTGACGCTCGACCATGTTCTCCCATTCGGTCAGGTCGCAGGTGAGCCCGGTCAGCCCGAGCAGCTGGCAGACCTTTTCGTCGAGACCTTCACGGTGGAGCATCAGCGGCACCTCGTAAATCGAGCGTGCGTTGAGGTTCTGGAACACACGATCCGCCGGCAGGTTGCAGAACAGACCGATCTTTGCGCGAACCTCCGCGGGCACCTCATGCTCGCAGCGGCAGACAAGGATGTCCGGGCTGATGCCGATGCCGCCCAGCTCCTTGACGGAATGCTGCGTGGGCTTCGTTTTCAGCTCGCCGGCCGCCTTCAGGAAGGGAATCAGCGTCACGTGGATGTACAGGCTGTTCTCGAAGCCGACCTCCGCGCGCATCTGGCGAATGGCCTCCAGGAACGGCTGGCTCTCGATGTCGCCGACCGTGCCGCCGATTTCGGTGATGACCACATCCGGCGCGTTTTCCTGCTTGGAAACGAGGAGGATGTTGCGCTTGATTTCGTCGGTGATGTGCGGAATGACCTGAATCGTTGCGCCGAGGTAGCCGCCCTGGCGTTCGCGGTCAATGACGGTCTTATAGACGCGGCCGGACGTCACGTTCGCCGCCTGCGTCAGGGATTCATCGATGAAGCGCTCGTAGTGACCCAGATCGAGGTCGGTCTCCGCGCCGTCGTCCGTCACGAACACCTCGCCATGCTGGTACGGGCTCATCGTGCCGGGGTCGACATTGATATAGGGGTCAAATTTCTGTATGGAAACCCGCAGACCGCGGCATTTCAGCAGGCGTCCCAGAGAAGCTGCCGTAATGCCCTTGCCAAGCGAGGAAACAACACCGCCGGTAACAAAAATAAATTTTGTGCTCATTGCCCAACCCTCCCGTTGCTCTAAACACAATGACACTTCATTGTATCTATTTTGGCGCCTTTCGTCAAGGGGCGTTTTGGATTTATTTCGTACCATTATGGCGAGGGTGCGGGCGTTTGCTTCTGATTTGCTTCCGGCGCATTTGTGCGGCGTCGCCGTATGCTCTTTGTGGGTAAAGTTGGTCATTGATTTCCTCAACAATTTTCGATATAACCGTAATATTTGCTCGTTGTCAGAATTGTTACGGTTATAACCGTAACTTTTTGCGGTTTTCGCTTGCGCTTGCAAAAGCGCTCCCCTGTGGAACAGAAAACCTCCATGCCAAAAAAACGGACGAAGTCCGCCAAAAACCGGACGGAGTCCGCGCCTTGACACCCATCCTGTATTTTGATATAATTTCCCTGCAATACGGCGATGTACAGCAGAAACGGAGGTGCACGGCATGACGCAAAAGCCGCTGATCAGCGTGATTATTCCCGTCTGGAACGGCGAGCATTACCTCGATGAATGCCTGAGCAGCGTCCTCGCCCAGACGATGACGGATTTTGAAGTCATTGTGGTCGATGACGGCAGCCGCGACCGCACGTGGGATAAGCTGACCGCGTGGCAGAAGCGCGATGACCGCATTCATATCTACCATCAGCCCAATGGCGGTGTTTCCAACGCGCGCAATGCCGCCATGACCCATGCAAACGGCAAATTCTACCGCTTTGTGGACGCGGATGACCATCTGCCGGAGGATTCGCTGGCGCATCTCGTTTCGCAGATGGAGGAAAACGGCAGCGACATGGTGATTGCCGCGTACACGGAGGTGCTTGGCAATATCCGCAACGTGCGCGACCTCGGCAAATGCTGCGAAACGGTCGATAACGCGGAATATTTGAAGCGCCTTGAGCGGCTGAGCAACAGCTTCTATTACGGCGTGCTGTGGAACAAGCTCTTCCGCAGCGACATCATCCGCGAGCACGCGCTGACCTTCACGGCAGGGCTGGACTGGGGCGAGGACTTCGTGTTCGTCATGCACTATCTGCAATTCGCCGAGCGCATCACCTACACGACCAGGCCGGTCTATGACTACATCCGCAACATCAAGGGCGCTGTCATGCGGCAGACGCTGAACTGCATCATTCACCCGGCTGTCGCCATCAGCGCACGGATGACGGTTTACCGCTCGTATGTGGCGCTCTATCAGGCACGCGGACTTTACAGGCAGTATCGCCATGTGCTGTGGCAGTATCTGTTCAGGTTCACATTGAGAAATTGATTTATGTTTGATGACAGCTGTTATATGGAGCCGCTTCATCTCGCCGGGCGGCTCATCATGGAAAACGGCGGCGAGACGTACCGCGTGGAGGAAACGGTCCTCCGCATGGGGCATGCATTCGGCTTCAAGGAGGTCGAATGCTTTGCCATTCCCAGCGGATTGTTTGTCAGCTACCGCAAGAGCGACGGCACCATCGAGACCGCCGTCAAGCGAATCCGCCGCAAGGGCACGAATCTGACGCGCATCGATGAGGTTAACGCCGTATCGCGCAGGCTGGAGCACGAAAAAATGACCTGCGCGGAGGTGCTGTCGCTGCTCAGGAAGATTGAGCGGACGCCGCCGCGCCTGTCGCCCGTTCAGATGGCATTTGCGGCGGCGCTGTCAACGGCAGGCTGGTCGCTGATGTTCGGCGGCGGCGTGTGGGATCTGGTCGCCGGCTTCCTTGTCGGGCTGGCGATTGAAGGGCTGGCGCTTCTGCTCGACCGCTTTCATATGCAGTCGCTCGTTTCGACGCTGCTCGGCGGATTCCTCGCGGCCTTCGTGCCGATGGCGGTCCACCATTTCACGGGGCTGCTCGTCGTCGAGGCAACCGTCGCCGGTGCGCTGATGCCGATGCTGCCCGGGCTCGCGATGACAAACGCCGTTCAGGACACGATGCGCGGCGACATGGTGTCGGGCATCTCCTCCGCCGTCAGCGCCGTGATGACCGCTGTTTTGCTGGCAATCGGCGCGCTTGCAGGCACGGCGTTCCTGCGCCTGCTGACAGGAGGTGCCGCATGAGCTTTGCGCTGCTGGGTCAGGCGGTCTGGTATTTCCTGACCTCTTTTGTCGGTACGCTGGGCTTTGCGATGCTGCTCCACGCGCCCAAACGCGCATGGCTGCCTGCAAGCCTGATTGGCGCGCTGACGTATACGCTGTATTGGACGATGACGCAGTTTTCCGTGGCGGATGGCGCCGCCGTGTTCATCGCAGCGACATTCGGTTCGCTCCTGGCGCATTTCTGCGCGAGGAAGATGCGCATGATTGCAACGGTCTTCCTGCTGCTGTCGGTCGTGGCGCTGGTGCCGGGGCTTGGACTGTACCGCTGCATGGCGCAGCTCGGGCAGAGCGAGTATGCAGCCGGCGCGCAGACGGGCATCCTGACCATGACGGGCATCCTGATGCTGGCGCTCGGGCTGGGCGTGGGCAGCTTCCTGTTCCGGCTGCTGCTCAGCGGCACGGAGAAAATCACGCATGGAGGAAATCACGCATGAGCATGACCGTCATGGCGATGGGCAAGATGAAGGAAAAGCCGTATCGGCAGATGGCGGACGAGTACCTGAAGCGGCTGTCGCGGTTCGGCAGGTTTGAGGAGATTGAACTGCCCGATTTGCCGGAGCCCGCAAATTCTTCCGAGGCGATTGAGCAGCAGCTGCGCAGCCGCGAGGGCGAAATGATGCTTTCGCGCCTGAAGCCGAACGATTACGTCATTGCGCTGACAATTCCGGGGAAAATGATGGATTCGCCTGCGCTTGCCCGCCATCTGGAGGATTTGATGACGCGCGGCGAGAGCAGCATTGTGTTTGTCGTCGGCGGCTCGCTTGGGCTGGGGGACGCGGTTGTCGCCCGGGCAAACGAGGAGCTGTCCATGAGCAAAATGACATTTCCGCATCAGCTGGCACGCGTGATGCTGCTCGAGCAGCTCTACCGCGCCATGAAAATCCGTGCAGGAGAGAGGTATCATAAATGAGCGGGAAGAAGAACAACAAGCAGGGCAAGACGCGCACGCTGCCGGGGCTGCTGGCGGTTCTGGTTGCGCTGGTGCTGGTGGTGCTCGGGCAGAACGGCACGCTGCCCTTCGGGGAGATTCTGTCCGAGCTGACGGGTCAGCCAACGGCGACCGAAAGCGTCACGGATACGGAAAATCAGGCGAGTCCCGCAGCGGAAAGCGTCGAGGAGGATGATGAGACCGGTGTCCTCACTGCGCCGCAGGAGGTCGCGGATTACATCTTCGCGCACGGGACGCTGCCGGACAACTACCTGACGAAGTCCGAGGCGCGTGCACTCGGCTGGGACAGCAGCGAGAATTACGTCAGCGACGTTGCGCCGGGATATTCCATCGGCGGCGACCGCTTCGGCAATTACGAGGGCTTGCTGCCGGACGCGGATGGGCGCACGTGGTACGAGGCGGATGTCAACTACACATCCGGCAGCCGCGGCGCTGAGCGCATCCTGTACTCCTCGGATGGTCTGGTCTACTACACGAACGACCACTACCAGACCTTCACGCAGATGTCCCCCTCCAAATAAGCGCATAGAAAACGACCGGCATGTGGAGACAATCCATGTGCCGGTCGCTTTTTCATTGGGTTTTCGCCCGAACCGTCGGGCGACCTTCGCCGCAAGCGCCTCATGCCAGCACGAAGCGGATGCGCCGCTTTTTAGCTGCTCAGGCGCAGCGTCAGTGGTAAAGCCTGAGGAACTGCGACATGAAATCCAGCCACCAGGTCGGCGTCAGCACGCCGCTGGCGTAGGGGAAGTATGCCGCAAACAGGATGAGGCAAAGCGCGAGGAAGCCCCACAGGACAACCCTGCCGAGCCTCGGATGCCACTGACACAAATCGCGCAGGAGCACCGCCACGCAGAGCATCAGGAACGGCGTCGTCGCGAAATAGTGGTAAATGTACGTGCCACGCGGCACCAGCACCCACGGCAGGAACTGCGACAGCGCCGCAATCAGCAGGAAGGCATGCGTGATGTCCCAGCCATCGGCGGAGAGGTGCAGCGTTTCGCCGCCCTCGCGCAGGGTATAGCGGTGACGCTTGAGGTAGACGAAGAGCACATACGCGATGCCGAAGAGCCCTGCCGTCCAGACAGCCGGATTGCCGAAGCACCAGAGCGCGTAGCTCCAGCCGGGCGTGCTGACATAGGACGGCGAGGCATAGTACATCGGGCGCTTGTTCAGCGGCCATTCGTACCACGGCGAATAGAACGGATGATCCATGCCCCGTCCGGGCTCGGAGTGGTAGGAGAACATGCTGACCTGCGCGTTCCAGACGGCGCGGAGGTAATCGCTCAGGCGCGTGTAGTGCGCATAGGCGAAATACGGGATGTAGGAGAGCAGGTAAATCGCCAGGGGAATCGCGATGAAGAACAGCACGCACCACAGGCACAGCACCATCACGCGCTTGAGGGTCGTGTTGGCGCGGAGCGTCAGCAGCTGCCGATCCTCCTCGGACAGATGCTTCTCGGTCTGGAGGAGCTTTTTAGAGGCGCTTGCCATGCGCAGGTGGCGGAGCATCGTCCAGAAATAGACGATGGCGAGCCCTGCGCCGGAGTAGATGCCAATCCACTTGCTGGCGATGCCGCAGCCCATGAAGAAGCCGGCAAGCAGCAGGTCAGGCAGCAGCTTTTTCAGCGGCTCACGGACGATATCGCGTTGCATGAACCGGAGCATGAACAGCCAGCTCAGCAGAATGAAGAACACGGGATAGGAGTCGATGGTGGCGATGCGCGTCTGCGTGAAGTGCTGGCAGTCCAGCGCAAGCATCAGCATGGCGGCGAAGGCGTAGGTGGACTTCTTCATCAGCTGCTTGGCAAGCAGGTACATGGCAGGCAGCATCAGAATGCCGACAACAGCGCCCATGAAGCGCCAGCCGAACGGCGTCATGCCGAAAATCGCAACGCCCAGGCTCATGATGACCTTGCCCAGCGGCGGATGGCTCGTTTCATAGGGCTGCGTGCCGTTCAGGTGCTCATACGCCGTGCGTGCATGGTAGATTTCATCGAAGTAGGTGCCGTTATACCAGCTCGGTTCGCCCTCGAGCGTGTCCTGCTCATCGAGCAGATTCGCGGCATCGGAGTAATTCGGCGAATTTTCACGGGCATTGAGCTGCTCGACGACCGTCGCGGGGATGGTGTTGCCGTTCGCGTCGCGGAAAATCACCTCGTCGATAATCAGCCCGATTTGCTGCGCGGTGATGCGGACATAACGTCCGGACAGCTTCTGCACGTCATCGGTCGTGCTTGCGGAGACATAGCTGTGCTTGCCGTTGTATTCGTAGCTCGGCACGAGGTACTTCCATTCGTAGCACTGCCCTTCCGCCATCTGCGCCCAGATTTCGTCCGACCATGTTTCGCCGTCGTCGGAGGTTGCAACGGAGAAGTCATGGTAGCTGACCTGACAGAAGTAGAGCATGGATACGTCATCGTAATGCGCGCCGAGATCAATGACGACCTGCTCGTCCGACGCGGTGGATTTCCACGGGTTCTGCGGCGCCTTGGTCGAGCCGAGGTTCGTCAGCGCGACGACGGCGTAAATCAGCGTGACGCTCAGCATCAGCACCCAGTCGCGCCTGTGCCAGTGCAGGGAAGCGTCGCTCGTGAAGGTGCGCGGGTCGCCCGGCTTTCTGTCAAGCCGCCTGACGGGCAGAATCGCCTTGTGCGGCTGATCGACCAAGGCGGCTTTCGCTTCCTCCCCGCCGAGGCAGACATCGCGGCACGTCCACAGACCCACGCATGCCATGACGACGTTGACAAAGGCAAGCATCGATGCCAGCGTCTGCGTATCGTTGTTCAGGTGTCCCATCGAGGAACCGAGGCGCAGGCTGTTGTCCAGCACGATGCCCTCATTGACGAACACGGTCGCGCTGAAGGCAATCAGCAGCGTCAGAATGCGCCAGTCGCGGCGGTAGGCGTAGGCCATGCCCAGCAGGAAAAGCGCCGGGAACAGGTAGCGTTCATGCATCTTGATGCCGAAGACATACAGCAGGACGAACAGGATGCCGCCGCACAGCGCAAGATTCTCGATTTTCCCGCTGCGGACGAACAGCGGCAGCACCAGCACAAACGCGTACGCCATCGCCGCGATGCCAAGGTGCGTGAAGCTTGAATACGTGAGCGACAGCCCTGCGAAAATCAGCGCGAACACGGCGGACGCGGTCAGCTCGGCGGCAGCCCAATCCGCTTTCCTGCGGCGAAGCAGCAAGGCAGAGGAAAGGATGGCGACTGCCAGCCCAATCAGCCCGATGACCAGCAGCGCGGTGCGCGTCAGCACGATTTCGCCGCCGAAGCGGAACTGGATGCTGTGCGTCCAGCCGGATGCAGCCGACAGACCGCCGCCAAGCCCGAAGCCGGCAGCAATCACGGCAAGGGTCAGCAGGGCTGTCAGGCAGTCAAACGAGCCGAGCGCCTTCTGCTCGCGCAGGGCGATGTGCGCGCACCACACGAGCGTCAGGACGAGCAGCGTCAGCGAAACCATCACCGGCGCGGTGTAGGCGATGGAATACCAGTTGCAGTTAAAGAGATAATACAGGTTTGCCGTGTTGACGGTCGCATAGGGGTAGGAGGAAAGCGTTTCGGCGTACTTGTCAATCAGCCACGAGATGCCGCCCTGATTGATGCTGAACGGCACGACAATGATGAGCGCCGTCACGAGCGCCGCGCCGAGCCCGATGAGCATCTGCTTCCAGCACTTGCTGTCGTGCACGAGCGCCATGATCGCCGCCGCCACGCCGAGGAATCCGGTCATCAGCGCCTGCGGCTTGACGAGCACGGCCAGCATGTAAATCGGCAGCGCGACGGCCCATTTGCCGCAGACGGCGAAGTACACCACCAGCATCAGCAGCAGGCTGAGCACGCTGTCAATCTGGCACCATGCGGCGCTGTTGAGGAAAATCGCCGGATTGAAGGCGACGAGCAGGCAAAGGACGCCCGCCTGCTTCGGGCTGAAGCGCTTTTTGCACGCGATGCGGTAAATCAGGCATGCGGCAATCAGGTCGCACGCCATCGGGATGAGCTTATGCACCGCCGCGGCAGAGAGCGGCAGCACATTCGCGAGCGCCGCGTTCAGCCCCATGATGTACACGTATGCCGGCGGATAGTCGCAGAAGCTCGTTGACTGGTAGAAGGCAGCCGGACCGACATTCAGGAAGGTGTTGCCCCACGACAGAAAGCAGTTTACGTCCACCTGATAGCCGGAAACGTTGTTTGCAACAATCAGCCGCGCAATGACCGACACAATCAGCCCGACGATGACGAAGGCCGGCATGGACTGCTTTTTGGCGTCGGCAGGCTTTCCGACTTCTGCGCGATGGAGGCAGCGGAGCATGTACACTCCGATGGCGGCATACGCGGCGGCGACGACCAGCAGCCACGGCCATGCGGCGGAATCTTCCTCCGAGGAGGATGTGTCTGCCTGCTGCACGGTGGTCACCTTGTACCAGCTGTTGAGCAGCGTGCCGTCGGGCACCTCATCGACCTCGGTCAGCGACAGGTTATCGAAGCGCGCTACGCCGATGCTTTCGCCGCTGTAGCCGCCCAAACGCGCAAACACGGTCAGCTGCGTCTGATCCTCGCCGGTCATTCCGTATGTCTCGATATACACCCACTCGTCCTCGGACTCGTAGACGCTTTCGGAAAAGACATAGATGTCCGCGATGGACAGGTTCGCGCCGCGCCCTTCATCCAGCGTATCCCAGCCCTTGACATAGCCGGAAAGACGGTAGATGGTGCTCGGCTTGACGGTGACGGTTTGCAGGAAGCGCGCATCGTTATAATCGAGATTCTCGATTTGCACGCTGTACTGACCATCCGTTGCGTCATCCGCAACAACGCTGTAGAGCGTCAGTCCGACGGTGGTCAGATACGCATCGGTATCCCAGTCAGCCGGCAGACCATCGCTGCCCAGCTCCTCGAAGCTGGCGTTGCGCAGCAGGTTGGTGCTGTCCTCCTCGGCGGAGGAAACGCCGCACAGGAGCAGCAGTGTCAGCAGGAGCGGCAGGAATTGCCGCAGGATTTTTTTCATGCTGATGCACCTCGATTTGTAATAGACTTTCGCAAGGTTGAAAAAGTGCTTTATTTGGCTTGCCAGTGTTCAAGGATGAATAAGCAAATTGCATCTCCGAAGGGGTCAAGAGCGAAATCAGACGAAGTCTGCGAGCGGAAAGCCCCCTTGAAACAGTGACTTAACCCAACGAGAAGAATCTCTTTGGGTATTTGGAGCATGAGCAGGTGTTTCGCGTCTGCGGACGCGACCAGAGGGCAGAAAAACGGACGAAGTCCGCGGTCGCCCTCTGGACTGCTTCGCAATGCACACCCATGTTACTGGATATTGATGCGGCTCTTTGCTTAGCTTGCCAATGCTCAAGGAAGAATAAGCAAATTGCATCTCCGAAGGGGTCAAGGGGGCGAGCGGAAAGCCCCCTTGAAGCGGCGGCTTAAACCAACTGTGAAGATGAAAATTGCGTGCCCGAAGGGGTTAGGGGGCGAGCGGAAAGCCCCCTTGGAACAGCGACAAGTTAAACCAACAATGAAAATGAAAATTGCGTGCCGAAGGGGTCAAGGGGGCGACCGGAAAGCCCCCTTGAAGCGGCAATTTAGACCAACGAGAAGAATCTCTTTGGGTATTTGGAGCATGAGCAGAAATTTCGCGTCTGCGGACGCGACCAGAGGGCTTTGCGGTCGCCCTCTGGACTGCTTCGCAATGCACACCCATGTTACTGGATAGCAATAAAACTCTTTATTTAGCCTGCTAGTGCTCATCCCCGAAGGGGTCAAGAACAAAATCAGACGAAGTCTGCGACCGGAAAGCCCCCTTGAAACAGTGGCTTAAACCAACGATGAAAATGAAAAACCGGACTGCTCCCTATTCAATAAACACAAATGCATTCGCGATGTGCAAAATCCCATCCCTTGTGATTTCCACCACATCGAAGCGAACGGGTGCGCCCAGACGCTCCGTTTCGATGAGATAGCGCATGGCGGCATGACAAATCCGCCTTTGCTTTGCGGGCGTGACAGCCATCAGCCCCTGCCCTGCGCGGCTTTGCGGGCGTGCCTTGACCTCGATGAAGACAATCGTGACGCCATCCTGCGCAATCAGGTCGATTTCGCCGTCCTCGGCGCGGTACCTGCGCGATAGAATCGTCATGCCCTTGGCAAGCAGGGCGCGTTCCGCGGATTCCTCGCCGCGCAGACCCGATTCATACTGCCTCATGGCTGATTCACCGGCACGAAATGCCCGATGAAGCTCCGCCGATGCTCTGGAATCGGTCCGTACTGCCTGAGCGCGGCGATGTGCTCTGCCGTGCCGTAGCCCTTGTTGCGCGCAAAGCCATATTGCGGATACTGTTTGTCGAGTTCAATCATCTGCCTGTCGCGGGTGACCTTTGCAACGATGCTTGCGGCGGCGATGGCGTAGGAGGTCGCGTCCCCCTTGATGATGGGCACCTCACGGCCGTTCAGCCCGAGATTCGTGACCGCGTCAATCAGAAACACCTCCGCAGGCACCTGCGACGCCGCCTCGCGCATGGCCTTTTTTGTCGCCTCAAGGATGTTCATCCGGTCGATTTCCTCCGGCGTTGCCTGCCCGATGCCAACAAACAGGGCGTACTGCATGATTTCCTCATAGACGAGCTCGCGTCGCTTTTCGGAGAGCTTCTTGCTGTCGTCAATCCACAGGAGGACAGGCTCTCTCGGCATGACAACGCACGCCGTGACCACGTTGCCGACCAGCGGTCCGCGCCCGACCTCGTCCATGCCGGCGGTCACGAATGCGCCGTACTGCGCGTCATGCTCGAGCAGCTGCCGGACGCGTGCCTCGCGGTCAAGCTTCGCCATGAGGAGCCTCCTGCTGAGCATCGCCGGCGCCGGGAATCGTCAGCCGCGGCTTCCTTTGCGGAAGCTCAAGCGTCATTCTGCCGAGCTTTCCTGCACGAAATTCATCCAGCACCACGGCGCAGCAGCGGTCGTAATCGCACACGGCGCCCTTCATCAGGAAGCCGCGCCCACGGCAGACCGCCTCGAGCAGCGCCTCGCCGCGCAGCGTCGGGTCATCGAAGCGGAAGCGCTTCATGACCGCTTCGGGCTGCACCTTGAGCATGTCCTGCAAAAGATGAATCGTCAGCATCGGCAGATCGACCACGTCATCCTTGACCGTGCCGATGTAGCACAGGCGGCGCGCAGCCAGCTGGTCATCGAGGCGCGGCCAGAGCAGACCCGGCGTATCCAGCAGATCGAGATACGGCGTGATGTGCACCCACTGATTGGCACGCGTAACGCCGGGACGGTCGCCCGTCTTGGCGATGCTGCCGCCGTGCAGCTTGTTGACGAACGTGCTCTTTCCGACATTCGGCACGCCGACGACCATCACCTTGACCGTCTTGCGGATGCCGCGCTGTGCGGCACGCTCGACAACCTCCTTCGCGGCGCGGTCGATGACGGCGAGCGCGTCCTTCGCCTTTCCGGTGGAGGCGGAATACGGCGCGGCATCAATGCCCTGCGCACGGAAGGTGTTCAGCCACGCGCTTGTCGCCGCGGGATCGGCGAGATCTGCCTTGTTGAGCAGCAGGACACGCTTCTTGCCTGCAAGCAGCCTGTCCAGATCGGGATTGCGGCTGGAATAGGGCAGACGCGCATCGCACAGCTCGACGGCTGCATCGACACGGCTGAGCTGATCCGCCAGCAGCCGCTTTGCCTTGGCCATGTGGCCGGGATACCAGTTAATGTCCATTGCCTTAACCTCATGCACGGCGCATGGCAGAGCTGTCACACGAAGGAAATCGAGCGAAGCGCACGTGCGATTGTTTCTATAAAATAGGATGAATCACCACGCTCCATTATGCCATGAAAAAAGGGAAAGAGCAACCCCTTTCCCCTGATTTTCAGGCAAGCGTCACGTTGTGAATTGTAACATTTGCGGAAACGCCGCATCGTTCGGCGCTGCTAAATTGCGCGGTGCTACAGGATGCCTTACCTGCCGATGTCCCACACGCTGCGCGCACGGACATGCGCCGCCGTGCCCCGGAGAACGCGCACTTCCTTCACGCCGGGATTCATGTCAAACGCATTGTCCTCAAGCAGCAGGTCAGCATCCTCGGATTCCAGCCAGACCTGACGGGCATAGGCGTGCGATGTGACAAGAAGCGTATCGCCGCGTGCTTCGACCGTCAGGCGAGGGTCCAGAAATTCAAAGTGCTTCGGTGCGCAGAAGATGCACGTGCCCTCGGAAACGGCCTCTCCGTTCACGATCAATGCAAAGCTGACGTAGTGCCCTGTCAGCGATGCATCCGCACAGTCGATTTTGTCCAGCCACACGGCGCGCATCGCAGGGACGGTCAGCGGCTGATGGCCCTGCCGGATGACGGCGCCGTCGGGCGTGCGCAGTGCCCAGATGACCTCGCCGGTCACAGCCTGCATCGTTTCGTTGCACACGTTCAGGCGGAAGCTGCGTTCAACCGGCTCGGGATGATACGTGATGATGCGCGGATGCTGGTCGAGCTCGCCGTGCTCCTCGGCGGAAATCATCACCGGCGCGAAGAAGCGCTTCGCCGCATAGTGCAGCGCCTTCCAACGCCCGAAATAATCGATGCTTGACCATGATGCGACAGGCCAGATGTCGTTGAGCTGCCAGATGACGGCACCCATGCACCGTCCGCGATACCGCCGCCAGTGCTCCACGCCGTAGCGGATGGCTTCCGCCTGCATCAGCTGGGATGCGAGCAGCAAATCATCAAAATTGTTTGGATAGCGGAACGTCTGCGAGAGGTACGAGAGGATTTTGCCGTTTGCCGCCTCGTTGCGCTGATGGCGCTCCATGACGCGGCTGAAGATGTTGCGATCCTCCGGCAGGGTGAAGGCTTCGACCGTCTTCAGGCACGGGAACGACTGGAAGCCAAATTCCGATGCATAGCGGAAGAAGTGCTTCCGGTAGTCCGTGAAGGGCTTTTCGCCGTGCCAGACATCCCAGTAATGCGCGTCGCCGCGGTTCTCGTCGTTCGGGCTGTCGAAGCACCCGCCGGAGGAGGGCGACGCCGGCCACCAGAACGTCTGCGGCGCGTTTTCGCGGACAATCGGCGGCAGGACGTATTCAAACAGCTTGACGTAATCGGTGATGTGATGCGGATAGGTCGGCACGAACTCCCAGGTGCGATGGTTGACGAGCGCATGATTCGCGTTCGCCACGAACATCTCCATCTCGTTGTTGCCGCAGATGAGCGCCAGAGAAGCGTGATGGCGGATTCGGGCGACGTTCTGCGCCGTTTCGATGCGGACGGAACGCTCGAAATCGTCCGTGAGGTCATAGAAGGCGCAGGCATACGCCAGATCCTGCCAGACCATCAGACCGAGCTCATCGCATGCGTCAAAGAACGCGTCATCCGGATAATAGCCGCCGCCCCAGACGCGGATGGTGTTGAAATGCGCAGCCTTGCAGTCCGTCAACAGGCGGCGCGTGCGGTCGGGCGTGACGCGTGAGAGAATGCTGTCCTCCGGCACGTAGTCCGCGCCCATCGCGAACACCTTCACGCCGTTGACCACATGGCAGAATTCCTCGCCCCATTCGTCCTTTTCGCGGCTGATTGTCATCGTGCGCAGACCGATGCGCCATGATTGGCTGTCCCCGCCGGACAGGCGAACGGTCACGCGATACAGCGGCTGACTGCCCAAGCCGTTCGGCCACCACAGCTGCGGCTGGTCGATGCGCACGGACTGCTCTGCCGCATGATTCTCCGCGATGGTCAGCATCGTTCCGTCCGGCGCGGCGATATCGGCTGACCATGCTGCCTCGCCGAGGATTTCAGGACGGATGGTCAGCGTGACGGCATCGTCCTCATGGCGCTGGAGAATCAGCGCGTTTTCGAGCCTTGCCGCATCCCACAGCCGCAGATAAACAGGCCGCCAGATGCCGGCATCCGGCAGACGGGGACCCCAGTCCCACCCGAACATGCAGTGCGCCTTCCTCAGATGCCGGAAGCCGGGCGTCGCGTCGGACGTTTCCCAGCCGGGCGAGTCCTCCGCACGCTGCGAGCAGTACAGAATCGGCGAAGCAAAGCGCACCTCCAGCGTGTTTTCACCCTCGTGCAGAAGGTGCTTCACGTCGAAGCGCCATATGATATGCATATTATCCGCAAAGGCAATTTCCTGCCCGTTCAGCAGGATGTGCGCGAGCGTATCGAGCCCCTCAAAGACCAGCTCGACATGCGCATGCGCCAAATCATCCGCCGAAGCATCGAATGTGCGCCGGTAGACGTAATCCTGCTTCATGCGCTCAAAGGCAGATAGCTCATTGTCGCGCCAGAACGGGTCGGGCATCGTTCCGTCTGCTATCAGGTCGGCATAGACGCTGCCCGGGACATGCGCGTCATGCCATTGTGATTCGCCGACGGCATGCATGCGCCACGCGCCGCCCAAATCAATGCGTCTGGTCATCAGCTTTTCCTCCGGATGGGGATTGATGCGCTATTATACCATGCAGGAATCAGGCATGTCAACGCTCGTCCGCACGCGGAAAACGGGGTGGGGGGAGCTGGGCGAGGACGGGAGAAGCGTCAAAAGTGCTGCCAAGCAGGCGGGTCAGGCGCAGAATGGCTTGCAAGGCAGCGGCGGAAGCGGTACGATGAAGATCGGAAACAGCTTCAGGCTGCACAGAAAAAACGGCTTGCATTTACGCCTACGCTGGTGTATAATCGGTGCAGAAGCGATGAACGGCTCAGACGCATTTCATCCTCCTCTTCAGCGAGTGCGCGGCGGTGGAAGGCGCACAGGAGCAGATGCGTTATCCCAACCGTGAGCAGCGGCCAATCCCCGCCGGCTCGTCCCCGTGATCGGACGTTGAGAGAGAGCGGCACATGCCGTTCTAAGCCGGGTGGTACCGCGAAGCTATGCCTTCGTCCCTGCAGGAAAAGCAGAGGCGAAGGCTTTTTCTTTCGCCTCGGGTCAACAAAGTGAAGGAGGAATCACACCATGCCTAAGGAAAAGAAGCAGGAATTTGTAACCCACATCACGCCGCGCAATGAGGACTTCTCGCAGTGGTATACGGACGTCATCCTCAAGACGGAGCTGTGCGATTACGCGCCGGTGCGCGGCTGCATGATCGTCCGCCCGTACGGCTACGCCATCTGGGAGCGCATCCAGGAGGAAATGGACAAACGCTTCAAGGAAACGGGTCATCAGAACGTGTATTTCCCGATGCTGATTCCGGAAAGCCTGCTGCTGAAGGAAGCGGAGCATGTCGAGGGCTTTGCGCCGGAGGTCGCGTGGGTGACGCAGGGCGGCACGGAAAAGCTGCAGGAGCGTCTGGCGGTTCGTCCGACGTCCGAAACCATCTTCTGCACCATGTATGCGAAGTGGGTGCAGACATGGCGCGACCTGCCAATGAAGTACAACCAGTGGTGCTCGGTCATGCGCTGGGAGAAGGCGACGCGTCCGTTCCTGCGCACGAGCGAATTCCTCTGGCAGGAGGGGCACACCATCCACGCAACGCCCGAAGAGGCGCAGGAAGAGACGATGCAGATGCTGCACGTCTATCAGGAGGTTGCGGAAAACGTGATGGCGCTGCCGGTGTATGTCGGTCAGAAGTCGGATAAGGAGAAGTTCGCCGGCGCACGCGCAACGTACTCCATGGAAGCTATGATGCAGGACGGCAAGGCGCTGCAGGCCGGCACGAGCCACAACTTCGGCACGAATTTCTCCGAGGCGTACGGCATCCAGTTCCAGAATAAGGAAGGCAAGCTGACCTATGCGCAGGAAACGAGCTGGGGCACGTCGACGCGCCTGATTGGCGCCATCATCATGACGCACGGCGACGAACGCGGTCTGCGCCTGCCGCCGCGTGTCGCGCCGATTCAGGCGGTCATCCTGCCGATTGCGGCGCATAAGCCCGGCGTCATGGAGGCGTGCGAGAAGCTGAATGAGGAGCTGAAGGCGGCAGGCATCCGCACGAAGCTTGACGACCGCGATACCGTGTCCGCCGGCTACAAGTTCAACGACTGGGAAATGAAGGGCGTTCCGGTTCGCCTCGAGGTGGGACCGCGCGACCTGGAAAACGGCGTTGTGACCGTGTTCCGCCGCGACCTGTGCGAAAAGACGACGCTCGCGCTGGACAACATCGCCGATGAGCTCAAGAAGCTGCTGGATGACATTCAGCAGACGCTCTTCGACCAGGCGAAGAAGTTCCGCGATGAGAAGACGCGTGTCGTCCACAACATGGACGAGCTGGCTGAGGCGGTTGACGGCGGCTTCGCCAAGGCGATGTGGTGCGGCGAGCAGGCGTGCGAGGACGAAATCAAGGAGAAGTTCAACGCCTCCTCGCGCAACATGCCCTTCGATCAGGAGAGCGAATGGTTCGGCGACACGTGCGTGTGCTGCGGCAGGAAGGCCAAGAAGGTCATGTACTTCGCCAAGGCGTACTGAGACAGCCGGAATGCAGATTGTAAATTTCTTTGAAGCCGTTGATAATGAAGGAAATAGGCATTTACAAACTGCGGAAAATCTGATACAATGAGAAACGGCTTGTGAACCGCTCGCGCGGACGCTCGAGACTCCGACGGCGTGCTGCGCGGACAGGCGATTGCCGAATAATAAAATGGAGGAAAGACCCATGACCAAGAGCGAAATCATCGCCGCCTATGCCCAGCATGAAGGCGACACCGGTTCTCCCGAAGTGCAGATTGCACTGCTGACCGACCGCATCAACCACCTGAACGAGCACCTCAAGAACAATCGCAACGACCACCATTCCAACCGTGGTCTGCTGCTGATGGTTGGTCATCGCCGCGGCCTGCTGGAGTACCTGAAGAAGACCGACATCGAGCGTTATCGTGCGCTGATCGCCAAGCTGAACCTGCGCAAGTAATTCCGCAGCGTCAGGGGCGGCTTTTTGCACGGAAGCCGCCGTCTGGTGGAATGCCGGAGCAATTCGGCAGGAAGCCTGCGGCGGCTTTCGCTGCAAAGGGCAGGACATTCATGGCATGACCCAAAAAGAAACAAAGCTGCCATGGCGGAGATGTTATCCGTTGAAAATCCCGAATCGCAAGCCGATGCCGGGGGTTTTCATATGATAGCATCTCCGCGCAAGACTTGAACGGGGCGAAAAAGCTCCGTGGACTGACAAGCAAGGAGATTGACTGATGGAAAGCAAAAAGTATACGATGGATCTGGCAGGGCGCGAGCTTACGCTGGAATTCGGCAAATACTGCGAACAGGCGGCAGGCTCCGTCTGGGTGCATCTGGGCGACACCGTCGTGATGGTCAACGCGACCATGGCGCCGACACCCCGTCCCGGCGTGGACTTCTTCCCGCTGGCTGTGGACGTGGAGGAAAAGCAGTACTCCGTGGGCAAGATTCCCGGCGGCTTCATCAAGCGTGAGGGTCGCCCGACCGAAAAGGCAACCCTGACCTGCCGCCTGATTGACCGTCCCCTGCGCCCCCTGTTCAACAAGGGCATGCGCAACGACGTGCAGGTGGTTGTGACGATTCTGAGCGTTGAGCAGGACGTTCCGCCGGAAATCCCCGCGATGATCGGCTCGTCCATCGCGATTGCGGTCAGCGAAATCCCGTGGAACGGTCCGACTGGCGCTGTCGTGGTCGGTCGCGTCGACGGTCAGTATGTCATCAACCCCGATGAGGAGCAGCGCGCCAAGAGCGACATGCATGTTTATGTCGCCGGCACCAAGGAAGCCATCATGATGGTGGAGGCCGGTGCAAACGAGGTCAGCGAGGCCGCGATGCTCGACGCCATCCTCTTCGGTCATCAGTATATCAAGCAGCTGGTTGAATTTCAGGAGAAAATCGTCGCGGAAATCGGCAAGACCAAGGTCGAGGTGCCGCTGAACGTGACCGGCGACGACGTGAAGCACGCTGTCCGCGAATTTGCGTATGACAAGTGCGTGTGGGTGTTCGAGACCTACAACCGTCAGGAGCGTCAGCAGCGCGAGGCGCAGGTCAAGCAGGAGACGCTGGAAGCGCTGGCGGAGCAGTTCCCCGAGCGCGAAGCTGAAATCGCCGATGCGCTGTATTACCTGAACAAGGAAGTCATGCGCAAGAAGATTCTTGAGCAGGGCGTTCGTCCCGACGGTCGCGGCGTGACGGAAATCCGCCCGATCTGGTGCGAGGTCGGCGTGCTGCCGCGCGTGCATGGCTCTGCCGTGTTCACCCGCGGTCAGACGCAGGCGCTGACGGTCACTACTCTGGGTCCCACCAGCGAGGGTCAGGTGCTTGACGGCCTGTCCAACGAGGACTTCAAGCGCTATATCCACCAGTACAACATGCCGCCGTATGCCACCGGTGAAGCCGGTCGCCTCAAGAGCCCCGGCCGCCGCGAGATTGGTCACGGCGCACTGGCTGAGCGCGCGCTGCTGCCTGTCATCCCCACCGAGGAGGAGTTCCCCTACGCGATGCGTCTGGTGAGCGAAATCCTTTCCTCCAACGGCTCCTCCTCCATGGCGTCCGTGTGCGGCTCGACGCTGTCCCTGATGGACGCGGGCGTGCCGATTCATGCGCCTGTCGCGGGCGTTGCCATGGGTCTGATTAAGGACGCGGAGACCGGCAAGGTTGCCGTCCTGACCGACATTCAGGGTCTGGAGGACTTCCTGGGCGACATGGACTTCAAGGTCGCCGGTTCCATGAACGGCATCACCGCCATCCAGATGGACATCAAGATTGCCGGCATCGACCGCACGATTCTCGAAACCGCGCTGGCACAGGCGCTCAAGGGTCGTCTGTTCATTCTGGAGAAGATGCTCAGCTGCATCGGTCAGCCGCGTGCGGAGCTGAACAAGTACGCGCCCAAGATCATCCGCTTCACCATCAATCCCGAGAAGATCCGCGAGGTCATCGGACCCGGCGGCAAGATGATCAACAAGATTATCGCCGAGACGGGCGTCAAGATCGACATCGAGGACGATGGCCGCGTGTTCATCTCCACGCCGGACGCGGAGGCTGCCGCAAAGGCGCGCCGCATCATCGAGGGCATCGCGAAGGACATCGAGGTCGGCGAGGTTTACACCGGCAAGGTCGTCCGCATCATGAACTTCGGCGCGTTTGTTGAGCTGCTGCCCGGCAAGGACGGCATGATTCACATCTCCAAGCTGGCGGATCACCGCGTGGAGAAGGTCGAGGACGTCGTGAAGATCGGCGACACGCTGGAGGTCAAGGTCGCGGAGATTGACGCGCAGGGTCGCGTGAACCTCATCCGCAACGACATCAGCTACGACAACAAGGCTGGTGCCGCCGCACCGCACCGCGCAGAGGGCTTCCGTGCACGTCCGCCGCGCCGTGACGGCCGCAATTAAGGGGCTTCGTCCTGTTGATGCTTCCATTGTTTCCGGCGCCATCGCAATTTCACGAAGCCTGTGAGCATCTTGGCAACCATACAGCCCGGGGGATAACACGAAAAGTGCGATGAGACCTGCTGCAAAACTCGCAAAATCCCTGAAAAATCGGGTTTTGCGAGTTTTGTTTTTCAATCCGACAAAAGCGGAAAAGGAAAAAGATTTTATGTCCCAAAGCAAAGCTGCGGCAAATGAATGCATGCGCGACGAGTGGGTGTTGCCCAACGGTCTGCGCGTGCTGGGAGAAAGAATGCCCCACCTGCGCACCGTTTCCATCGGCGCGTGGATGCATGTCGGCTCGATGATGGAGAGCGAGGCGGAAAACGGTCTGTCGCACTTCATCGAGCACATGATTTTCAAGGGCACTCAAAAGCGCACAACGCGCCAAATCGCCGAGGAAATGGACGCGGTTGGCGGTCAGCTCAATGCCTTCACCGGCAAGGACTGCACGTGCTGCTATGCGAAGGTGATTGATGAGGATATCGCGCTGGCGATTGACATCATCGGCGACATGGTGATGAATGCCACCATCGACGACGGCGAGCTGCAGAAGGAACGCGGCGTCGTGCTGGAGGAAATCTCCATGGATGAGGATTCGCCGGAGGATCTGGTGCATGACCTGCTGGCAAAGGCGCAGTTCGGCGCGCAGCCTGTCGGACGCCCGATTCTCGGCACGACTGCGCTCGTCAGCCGCTATACGCGCGATGACCTCGTTGCCTACAAGATGCGACATTACTGCCCGAAGGAAACGGTCATTTCGCTTGCGGGCAGCTACGACCCGGAGCAGGTGCATCAGCTGATGCTGGACGCCTTCGGCAGCTGGTCGAATGAGGGCAGCGCGCTGGCGCTTCCGCCGCAGCAGGTGCTGACGGGCGCGAAGCTCGCGAAGGAAAAGGACACCGAGCAGATGCATCTCTGCCTGGGCTATCCCGGATTCGCGTACGGCGAGCGGGAGATTTTCGCCGCGTCCGTGATGAACAACGTGCTCGGCGGCGCCATGTCCTCGCGCCTTTTCCAGCGCATCCGCGAGGAGCTGGGCATGGCATACACCATCTACACGTTCCCCAATTCGTATCAGGGGGTCGGCACGTACGGCATTTACGCAGGCGTCAGCCCGAAGAACGGCAAGCGCGTGCTGGAGGAAATCGACAAGGAAGTCAAGCGCTTCCTGAGGGACGGCATGACGGACAAGGAGTTCCGCGACAGCAAGACGCAGCTCCGCGCAGGCTACCTGATGGGGCTGGAAAGCACCGGCAGCCGGATGCAGGCGATGGGTCGGTCAACGCTGATTAAGGGCAAGCCGTCCGACTACGAGCGCTCGCTTCGGGAAATCGAGGCAGTAACGCCGGAAATGGTGATGGCGGTTGCGCAGCAGGTGCTGACGGCCGAACCGTGTCTGGCGGTTGTCGGCAAGGGCGCGGAGCAGTTCGCGGAGGACGTGCGATGAACGAAAGAATCGTTGCGCTGGACATCGGCGATGCGCGGATTGGCGTCGCCGTGTCGGACGAATCGCGGCTGATTGCCACGCCGATTGACACGATTTACCGCGTCGGCTACGGTCCCGATGTGCGCAGGGTGCTGGAAATCTGCAAACAGCACGACACGACGCAGGTGCTGTCCGGCTGGCCGCTGAATATGGACGGGACGGCAGGCTTTCAGTCCGCGAAGGTCAAGGCGTTCTGCGAGCAGCTCGAAAAGGCGGGCTTGACGGTCTTCTATCAGGACGAGCGCCTGACGACCGTCACCGCGACGAACGCGCTGCTTGAAGGCAACATGCATCGTGCGGAGCGCAAGCACAATGTGGACAAGGTTGCGGCGGCGGTCATCCTGCAGCAGTATCTCGACACGTGCCGGAATGCCGTGCAGACGGCGGAAATCGAGGAATCGGCGCTTGGCGAAGAGGAACCGCTCGTGACGCTGACGGCGCCGGATGGCTCGGAGGTTGCATTCCGTTTCGGCGCGGTCGTGCCGTATGACGGGAAGGAATACGCCGTGCTGCTGGAGCTGGAGGATAATCCCGATGGCGAGGAGCAGGTGCTCATTACGCGCCTTGAGCCGACCGACGACGGCAACATGACGTTCGTGGTCGAGGAGGATTCGCACGCGGTCGAGCAGGTGTTCAATCAGTATGAAAGCCTGCGCGCGCAGGAGGGCGAAGCGTGAAGCGCCGCATAAGCAGCGATCGGGTCGGCTGACGTCCTCCGGATGCACGGCATCGGGGCAATAGCGCACAAATGCGGCGTTGCCTTCAAGCAGAAATCAGCTTATCAGAAAGGAGAACTCCGATGAAAAGGCTCCTATCAGGCCTGTTGCTGCTGGCGCTGCTGCTGACAGCCATGCCGGCAGCCTGTGCCGAGGGCGGTATGCAGGAATGCCACCGCGTCACCGCCTCCTATGACGATACCACGCAGAGCAATAAGAGCGGCATCCGGCTGTGGAAGGTCGAAACGGCGCTCAAGAGCGTGGATGAGGAGGTCAACGGGCTGGCGCAGGCGTATGTGAACGAAATCGCGCCGACGCTGCAAAAGGGCAAGGCGACCGGCGATAAGAACAGCCGTCTCGATGTCGCCATCCGCTACAGCAAGACCGGTCTGACATGGATGAGCTTCATGGTGCAGGCGCGGACGACGTATCACCGCGACCTCATCGGACAGGAGTTCGTCACACGAACATACGACATGACCACCGGCGAACGCATCCTGCTCACCGACATCTTTGACGAGGACAGCGAGGGCTGGGATATCCTCCGCTCGAAGGTTGAGGAGACGGTGCGGTACTACTTCCCGGAGGAAGAGCCGGATGAAACGGCGCTGGCAGCGTATCTGACGGACGAAGGGCTGCGCGATCTCGAATTTACCCTCCACGGCATGTCGCTCGTCATTCATATTCCGGCAAGCAGCGTCTATCCGTCGCACCTGACGCTGATTGAGGTCACGCTGTTCTATCCGGACATCCGCGAGTACATGACTGAAAAGGCGCAGATTGAAACGGACAACATGGCCTACTACAAGACGGTCGCGCTGACGTTTGATGACGGCCCGACGCGCACGAACACCACCAAGGTGCTCAACAACCTGCTGACGGTCGGCGCACCGGCAACGTTCTTCATGGTCGGCAAGAACATGAAGAGCTATGACGATCTTGTGCAGCGCGCACACGATGAGGGTCATGCCATCGGAAGCCACAACTGGACGCACGGCGATGCACGTAAGACGAGCGCCTCCACGCTCCGCGCCATGCCCGCAAAGGTCAACAAGGCGCTGACGTCCATCATCGGCATTCCCGTGCGGTATGACCGCGTGCCCTATGGCGTCTATCCGGCGATGATCAGCGCGAAGGTCGGCTGGGCGTACATCCAGTGGTCGGTCGACACGTACGACTGGCGCGGACGCAGCACGAACACCATCATGAACAACGTCAAGAAGCAGTTCACCAATGGCGACATTGTGCTGATGCACGACATCAAGGACAACACGCCGAACACCGCGAAGGTCATGGCAAGCTGGCTCTATGAGCAGGGGTATATCCTGCTGACGATTGACGAGCTTTTCGCGTCCTGCGGCGTGACGCTCGAGGCGGATACGGTGTATTTCCGCTGCGATGACGGCGTCACGACCATAAAATAAGCGTCTCCCGTGCGAAAGCATGTGATTCATACAGCGTACAGAGAAAGGAAGTAAAAAACGATGAAAGCAATGAAACGGATTCTTGCCTGCCTGCTGCTTCTTTGCCTGACACTTTCTGCCGCACTCGCAGAAACAACGATCAATCCACAAGAGAAGAGAAAGATTAAGCTGACGAAGGTGGGGGACAACGAGGCTGTCGACGGCATCAGCCCGACGACGGGTCTTGAGCTGGACAGCCTGGATGTGCCTGAAGGCGCTGCGGGTCTCGCGGCGACGGGACGCTACATGCCCGTGCTGGTGCAGATCGGCAACGATGAGGGCGGCATCGGCTACCGTGCCCCGTGGGGACTTTCCTACGCGGATATCATCTACGAGACGCCGCTGGTGCGCAGTCATGTGACCCGTCTGACGGCGGTCTTTTCGGACATCATCCCTGATTCCGTCGGCTATGTCCGCTCGGCGCGCATCGGTCATATCTGGCTGCGCGAGGAGTGGAACGGCGCGCTCATCTACTACGGTCAGCAGGAGAGCGACGGCAGCAACGTCAAGGCGGAAATCAGCAAGCTTAAGGCGGGCAGCATGACGTTCAGCGGCATCGGCTCCAGCACGCCCTACAGGAAGTATTTCACGCGTGTGAACGGTCTGAAGTCACCCTATAACGTGGATGTGAACGCCGCCGCCATCGCCGAGATGGTGCCGGAGGATGAGGTCGCGGTCAACCACACCTACAAGTTCACGGATGAATCGCCTGAAGAGGGCGACAGCGGCAACCGCATCGCCATCAGCTGGGGCAGCAGCTCGGCGGTGTACAATTCCGTGCTCCTCTACAGCGAGAAGTACAGCGGCTATCTGCGCTATCTCGGCAACGAGGTAATCGCGGACAACCTGTACATCGACAAGAACACGTCCGCGCCGATTGTCTTCCAGAACGTGATTATCCAGTTCACCGATGTGAACTACAACCATAACAACAAGAATGAGCCGCTCATGTACGTCATCGGCAAGAACGGCGCCTCCGCAGAAGGCAATGCGGACTTCTTCATGTGCGGTCAGCATGTTGCGGGCTACTGGAAGCGCGACAGCATGACCTCGCGCACGGTGTACTACGATGCGAACGGCGAGGAGCTGTCGCTGCAGCGCGGACATACGCTGATTGTCATCTTCCCCGATGACGCGGCGGATGCGCGCAGCGTGGTGTATGAGTGAAATAAGGGGCAACAGAACAGGCGAAGCCTGAAAAGCTGTCCCAAACGAACCGAATCAAAGCGAATACAATAAAACGCACGAGCCGTGGTGTCAATGGCTCGTGCGTTTTTGTTGCGTCAGAAATTGCGGGAGAGGTCGTATTTGGCGTAGAACTCCCTGCGGAAATCAAGGAAGCAATCGTTTGCAATGGCTTCGCGGATCTGCTCCATCAGGTGCAGCAGGAAGCGCAGGTTGTGAATCGACGCCAGACGTCCGCCGGTGATTTCGCCGGCCTTGAACAGATGGCGCACATAGGCACGCGTGAAGTGGCGGCAGGCGTAGCAGTCGCATTCGTCGTCGATGGGGGAGAAGTCGTGCGCGTACTGCGCGTTCTTGATCACGACGCGCCCCTTGCTCGTCAGCACCGTGCCGTTGCGGGCGATGCGCGTCGCCAGCACGCAGTCAAACATGTCCACGCCGCGCAGCACGCCCTCGAGCAGGCAGTCCGGCGTGCCGACGCCCATCAGGTAGCGCGGCTTGTTGACCGGCATGTACGGCGCAATCTCATCGAGCATATCGTACATGACGGGCTTCGGTTCGCCGACGGACAGTCCGCCGATGCCGTAGCCGATGAAATCCATGTCCGCCAGCGCCTTTGCGCATTCCACGCGCAAATCCTTGTAGAACGCGCCCTGCACGATGCCGAACAGCGCCTGATCCTCCTTGGTGTGGTACTTCTTGCAGCGCTCTGCCCAGCGGATGGTGCGGTCCATGTTGACCTTCGCCGTGTCGTAATCGCAGGGGAAGGGGCTGCACACATCGAACGCCATGCAGATGTCGGAGGCGAGCTTCTGCTGGATGTCCATCGATTCCTCCGGACCGATGAAGTGGCGTGAGCCGTCGATGTGGCTCTGGAAGGTGACGCCCTCCTCGCGGATGGTGCGGATGCCGGCGAGCGAGAACACCTGGAATCCGCCGGAGTCGGTCAGAATCGGCTTGTGCCAGTCCATGAACTGGTGCAGACCGCCTGCCTCGGCGACAAGATCCTCGCCCGGGCGCAGATGCAGGTGATACGTGTTCGACAGCAGAATCTGCGTGCCGATTTCCTCCATCTCGCGCGGCGTCATGGCCTTGACGCAGGCAGCCGTGCCGACCGGCATGTAAATGGGCGTCTGGATATCGCCGTGCGGCGTATGGAGCACGCCGAGGCGCGCGCCGGACTGCTTGCAGATGTGCTTCAGCTCGTAGGAAAAGGGAGTTGTCACGTCTGGTTTCCTCCGTTGTCAGAATTCAGGATGACCTCCGCGGAATTTGCGAAGCGGACAGCCATATCCGTCAGCTCCTCGGCGAACACATTCCAGATGGAGCCGCAGGGAAGATGCTGGAAGGTCATGATTTCATGGCGCGTCGGGTGCTCGAACACGAGGCGGTAGCCCCAGAGGGCAATCTGCTGACCGGCAATGCCGCTGCCGTAGCGGTTGTCGCCCCAGAGCGGCGCGCCGAGATTCGCCATCTGCACGCGAATTTGATGATTTCTGCCCGTTTGCAGCTGAATGGCGCAGAGCGACAGCGCCCCCTTGCGCGACAGGCACTGTCCGGTGAGCATCGCCAGCTGCGCGCCCTTTTCGTCCGCATCGCAGATTTCGACCTTGTTCAGGTACTCGTTTTTCTTGAGGTAGTCGATGCAGGTGAAGCGGTCCTTCACCGTGCCCTCGACCACGCAGAGGTACTCGCGCCCCATGCTGTGCTCACGCATCTGCGCGGACAGGCGCGACGCCGCCTTGCTCGTGCGGGCAAACACCATTAGGCCGCCGACAGGGCGGTCAAGCCGGTGCACCAGACCGAGGTACACCTGACCGGGCTTGTTGTATTTGACCTTGAGATACTGCTTGAGCTGCGTCAGGATGTCCGTATCGCCGGTCCTGTCCGCCTGAGAGAGCATGTTGGTCGGCTTGACGGCGACCAGCACATGATTATCCTCGTACTGGATATCGATGTTGGACAGGTATTGCAGCTGATCTTCATTCATTGCGCCGACCACCTTCCGCTCGCGCCGCAGGGCAGCACGCCGCCCGTTGTCACCGGCAGGCAAAGCTCCTGCGCGTCAATCACGCCGCCGTGACGCGAGGAGACGCACTTCATGAGCATGTTGCTCAGCACGCTTGCCTGAAAGCCGGTCGTGTAGCTGTTGATGAGGAAGAAAAGCGGCTTGTCGGACAGCACCTGTGCGCACGTGTCGACCAGCCCGAACAGCTCATTCTCGAGCTTCCAGACCTCGCCGGACGGACCGCGCCCATAGCTCGGCGGATCCATCAGGATGCCGTCATACGTGTTGCCGCGGCGGATTTCGCGCTGCACAAACCGGAGCGCGTCCTCCACAATCCACCGGCTCAGCTCCTCCGGCAGCTTCGACAGTGCGCGGTTCTCCTTGCCCCAGAGGATCATGCCCTTCGCCGCGTCCACGTGCGTCACGTGCGCACCGGCGGACATGCATGCAAGCGTCGCCGCGCCCGTGTAGCCGAAGAGGTTCAGGATGCGCGGCTGCGTCCGGCCGCTGCTGCGGATGATATCCTGCATCCAGACCCAGTTTGCCGCCTGCTCCGGAAAGAGACCGGTGTGCTTGAAGCCGGTCGGACGGACATAGAACTGCAATTCCTGATGGCGGATGACCCACTTATCCGGCAGGCGCGTCAGGAACTCCCACTCGCCGCCGCCCTTATCCGAACGATGGTAATGCGCCTGCGCCTTCTTCCACAGCGCGGGGTCCGCCTTCGGCCAGATGGTCTGCGGATCGGGGCGCCGGAGGATGACATTGCCCCAGCGCTCCAGCTTCTCGCCGTCGCCGGTGTCCAGCACCTCATAATCTTCCCATGTCGTTGCTAAGAACATCGCAATCTCCTTTACAGGTCATCCTCGTCATCGGTCAGGCGTGACAGAACATCGCCGTTGAGCTGCACGAGCCGCCGCACAACCTCCTGCACGTACAGCCGGTCGAGCCCCTCCAGCGCAGGGTCAACCTCCACGCACTCGCGAAGCGATGTCCAATCGCCGGCAGCCGCCGATGCGCTCAGGCGGTTCGTTTCGTCAATGTCGTACGTGATTTCATACAGCGCAGGCGGCAGCGTCAGCTTCTGCGGCTGCATCACGCCGTCCTGCAAATGCAGAGGACTCTCGATGACGGCGCTTGCAGGCAGCTGCGGCAGCTCGCCGCGGTTCTGATGCGTGACGGCAGGGATGACCGCCGTTTCCTTCCTGAGAATCGCCAGCGCAAGGCGAATCGGGCGCACAGGCGGCGTATCCTTGAGCAGGAGCAGCTGCGCCGTCTTGCCGTCAGTCGTTTCGGTGCCCTGCTGACCGATGGTGTTCATGTGCGTGAGGCGCTCCTTGCGGCGCTCGATGCTTTCACCGAAGGACGGATTCTCCTCGGGAATGTAATCCTCCTCCTGCGCGAGCAGCTCCGCATGACGCACGACGTCGCCGAACGCCACTGCGCCGTACCAGCCAAGCCAGCGCTTTGTCAGCCGACCGAGCTTTTCCTCCTCCGCCTGCTGACGGAGCGCAGGGAGCAAATCAAGCCCGCTCTTTTTCTCATGAACCGACAGGAGGAACGAGAAGCCGGGAAGACCTGCCGCGACGCCCTCGATGGCGTCCTCCCTGCGCATGAGTGACCGTGCGATGCGCTGCCACGTGTTGCCGCGGTAGTAGGCGTCATCCAGCCCATAGCACGTGAAGCCGGCATTCAGGAACATCCGCGTCGTCCGTGCGACCGGCTGACCGAGCGTGATGACAAGCGCCTTGGGGCAGCACATGCGCATCGCCTGACAGAGGTTCAGCACGTTTTCGCCCTGACGCAGCGTGTGCATCAGTCCGCCGATGCCGCCGTGAACGCGCGCCTGATCCTTCAGCCCGGGATCATCGTCCTTCACGCCGGACAGCGCGTCCTGATCCTGCCGGAAGCGCGTCGCCGCCATGCAGTCCCCTGCATATACGACGCAGTCCGCGCCCATGAGCACCTCCTGACGGCTGCCGGACGCGATGAGCTTCGCCTTCCGTCCGCTGCCATGGATGATGGCGTCGCCGTAGCGCTGCAATACGCTCTGCATCGACGGATTTTTTTCCTCGACGGCAAGCAGACCGTCCTCATGACCCGCATAGAGGAAATCGACAAGCAAAAAAGGCAGGTGCATCGGAATATCCTGCCCAATGAACGCAAATTTGTACGGCATAGGCTTTCCTTTTGGCAATCAGCAATGAGTAATGAGCAATTTGGAAAGGTGTGCTGCGACAGCGTCAAGGGGGCGAGCACGGATTTCGTCCGTTTTCCTGCCCCCCTGAGCGCCGTCACAGCTAATAAAGGGAAAACTACCTTATGCGTGCACCCGCACCGCAAGCGTGCAGGGCTGACCGTTGATGTCCCACTCGCGGGCGATGAACGAATCATCTGCCTCGCCAGCCTCCACCGTTTCGGCAAGCGTGCCGAACTTCAGCATCTCCATGCCGTTCACGATGGCGCTTGCAAGCACATTGCCGCAGGTATACCGCACATCCACACGGTCGGTCACGTCGAAGCCGGCGTCCTTGCGCATCGTCTGCACCTTGCTGATGACCTCGCGGACGTAGCCCTCCTGAATCAGCTCGGGCGTCAGGTTCGTGTCCAGCACGACCGTCACGCCCTTGTCCTCCTGCGTCAGGAAGCCGGGCTTCTGCATCGGGGCAGTCAGCACATCGTCCTTCTCAAGCGTGACCGTCGTGCCGTCCAGCTCGAAGGAGATGCTTTCGCCGCGTGCAAACGCGTCAACCACATCGTTGCCGTCCAGCTGCTGCAGCTTCTGACCAATCTTGCCAAGAAGCTTGCCGTACTTCGGTCCCAGCGTGCGCATCTGCGGCTTGAGCTGGTAGGTGGTAAATTCACGCGCAGAGTCGGTGAACACGACCTCCTTGACGTTCAGCTCGTCCTCGCAGAGCACCTGATAGCTCTCGGAGAAGCTTGCGCCCTTGACGTAAAGGCGTGCGGCGGTCTGACGCGTCTTGATGTTCGCGAGATTGCGGCAGGCGCGGCCGAGCTGCACGACCTCGACGAGCGCTTCCATCTGCGCTTCCATCTCGGGGTCAATCCAGCTGACATCTGCGGCAGGGAAATCGCACAGGTGCACGGAGTCAACCGCGTCCGGCACGTTGTTGACGACGAGGTTCTGGTAAATCTCCTCGGTCAGGAAGGGGGTGAACGGCGCGGCGACCTTGCTCAGCGTCACGAGTACATGATAGAGCGTCGTGAAGGCGGCGTCCTTGTCGGCAGCGTCGACCTTGCCCCAGAAGCGTTCGCGCCCGCGGCGGACGTACCAGTTGCTCAGCTCATCCACAAAGTCCTGAATGGCGAGCGCGGATTCGGTGATGCGGTAATTCCACAGGTTTTCATCGACAAACTGAATCAGCGTGTTCAGCTTGGAGAGGATCCAGCGGTCCATCAGCGAGAGCTTTTCGCGCTTGATGTCATGCTTCGTGGGGTCGAACTGGTCGATGTCGGCGTACATGGCGAAGAAGGCATAGACGTTCTGCAGCGTGGCGAGGAACTTGTTCTGCCCCTCACGGACAGCCTTCTCGGAATAGCGGCTGGGCAGCCACGGCGCGCTGGTCGTGTAGAAGTACCAGCGGAGCGCGTCGGCACCGAACTTGTCCAGCTCTTCAAACGGGCTGACAACGTTGCCGAGGTGCTTGGACATCTTTCTGCCCTGCTCGTCCTGTACGTGACCGAGCACGATGCAGTTCTCAAACGGCGCACGATCGAACAGCAGCGTTGAAATGGCCTCCAGCGTGTAGAACCAGCCACGCGTCTGGTCGATGGCCTCGGAGATGAAGTTTGCAGGGAAATTCTGCTCGAACTCCTCCTTGTGCTCGAAGGGGTAGTGCCACTGTGCGAAGGGCATGGAGCCGGAATCGTACCAGCAGTCGATGACCGCCTTGTCGCGGATCATTTCGCCGCCGCACTTGTCGCAGCGCAGCTTGACCGCGTCGATGAACGGACGGTGCAGCTCGAGGTTCTCGCCCGGATCCTCCACTGCCAGCGCACGCAGCTCCGCACGGGAGCCGACGACGTGCATGTTGCCGCAGCTGCACTTCCACACGGGCAGGGGCGTGCCCCAATAGCGCTCGCGGGAAAGACCCCAGTCGTGGACGTTTTCCAGCCAGACGCCCATGCGGCCTTCCTTGATGTTCTCCGGCATCCAGTTGATGGTGCGGTTGTTGCGCACGAGCGCGTCCTTAACAGCGGTCATGCGGATGAACCACGTCGGACGGGCGTAGTACAGCAGGGGCGTATCGCAGCGCCAGCAGAACGGATAGTCATGGGAGAACTGCAGCGTGCGGAAGAGCAGACCGCGCTCCTCCAGATCCTTGAGCACCAGCGGATCCGCCTTCTTGACAAACACGCCGGGCCACTTGGTGTCAGACGTCATGCAGCCCTGCGGATCGACGAAGTTCACGAACGCAACGTCGTTCTCGCGGCAGACGCGGTTATCGTCCTCGCCGAATGCAGGCGCGATATGGACGATGCCGGTGCCGTCGGTCATGGTGACGTAGCTGTCACAGATGACGAACCACGCCTTCTTGTCCAGCTTGCCGACGGCAAAGTCGAACAGCGGCTCATATTCCATGCCCTTCAGGTCGCTGCCGAGCATTTCCGCCTGAATTTCAAACTGCTGATCCGGGAAAACGGTCGTCATCAGCGCCTTTGCCATGATGTAGACGCGCCCGTCCTCCGCCTTGAAGCGGCAGTAGGTGTCCGTCGGGCTGACGCACAGCGCCATGTTCGACGGCAGCGTCCACGGCGTTGTCGTCCAGGCGAGGAAATAGGTATTGTCCTCCCCCTTGACATGGAAGCGCACGTAGGCGGAGGTTTCCTTCACGTTCTTGTAGCCCTGAGCCACCTCGTGAGAGGACAGTGCAGTGCCGCAGCGCGGGCAGTAGGGGACAATCTTGTGTCCCTGATACAGCAGCCCCTTCTCGTAGATGGTCTTGAGGCTCCACCACTCGGATTCGATGTAGTTATCCTCGTAGGTGATGTACGGATGCTCCATGTCGACCCAGTAGCCGACCTGCTCGCTCATCTTCTCCCAGTCGTGCAGGTACTTCCAGACGGACTTCTTGCACTCCTTGATGAACGGCTCGATGCCGTACTTCTCAATCTGCGGCTTACCGTCCAGACCCAGCGACTTTTCGACCTCCAGCTCAACCGGCAGACCGTGCGTATCCCAGCCAGCCTTGCGCAGCACGGAGTAGCCCTTCATCGTCCAGTAACGCGGGATCAGATCCTTGATGACGCGTGTCTCGATATGGCCGATGTGTGGACGACCGTTGGCAGTCGGCGGACCGTCGAAGAAGGTCAGGCGCTTGGCACCGTCCCTGAAATGGAAGGAGCGGCGGACGATGTCCTTTTCCTTCCAGAGCTGCGTGATTTCTTTTTCCCGCGCGGGGAAATTCAGATCCTTGGCAACCTTGCTGTACATACCATTCCACCTCGTTCTTGTCACTTTGCCGGGAGCAACAAAAACCGTCCCGGCGCAAAAAATGCACTGGGACGGATCAAAGCGCTTTGCAAAAATCCGCGGTACCACCCAACTTGACGGGACAAGCCCATCCGCTCTGTGCAGGCGTTAACCTGCCTTCTCTGTAACGGGAGAACCCGACCTTCCCTGCGATATACGGTCAGGAAGGCTCGCTCCGGGGTGATTTGTCATCAGGCTTCTTCCGCCGGCTCGCACCATCTCCGGCTCGCTTGAGAAAAAAACGCCTGCGCCGTCCCCATCACTGCGCTGTTTCCTATTATAACGCGTTTTTGCCTTCTTTGCAAGAGGGGAGTTTGGCTGATTTCTTACTTATTATAGTACGGAAGCGACCGGAGGGCAGGAAAACGGACGAGGTTCGCAGAAAGTTTTGCAATCGGGAGGAATGCGTGCTATAATGACATCGCATCGCTCGGGCAAGGCGGATGGCGTTCTCCTTCGCCGCGGATGCAGATGTCAAAAAACAGGATTTTCATCAGGCAATGCCTCCAAGCGGGGATAAGGAAACCCATTGCACCCCGATTCGGACGCGATTGCAGGCAAAGGAGCGGCAAAACCATGCGGAGAAGCGACAGGAGCATCACGGAGCTTCAGCAAATCGAGGACATCCTCGCCGGTGCGCGAATCCTGCATCTGGGCATGCATGACGGCGAATATCCGTATGTTGTGCCGATGCATTACGGCTATCGGCTTGCGGATGGTCGTCTGACGCTGTATGTCCATTGCGCAAGGGAAGGACATAAGCTGGACTGCCTGCGGGCGGATGACCGCGTGTTTGCGGAAATCGACTGCGGCGAACAGCTTGTTCCCGGCGAAACGGCCTGTCAGTACGGCGCGGTGTATCGGTGCATCATGGCACGCGGCAGGGGCGTGATCCTGACGGATTCGCAGGAAAAGTGCGAAGGGCTTCGGCTGCTGATGAAGACGCAGACCGGCGGCGATTATGCGTTTGACGCGCGCATGGCGGAAGCGGTCGCGGTCATCCGCATTGATGTCGAAAGCTATACCGCAAAGGCAAGGATGAAATAAGAACACACCGTCAATCGGACGGTCAGCATCGAAATGTTTACAATTTGATGTTCTTTTCCTCTTGACAACGCAACAATTTTGTAATAAAATCAGCTTGTATAGGAAGGAGTGACTCCCATGATGCCTAAAGGATTGCGCCGGCTGCTTTGCGGTACGCTTGCGGTGATGATGCTCGGCAGTGTTTCTGCGCTTGCGGATACGGCGACCGTTACCGCGACAAAGCTGATGCTGCGCGAAAAGGCTTCCTCAGACAGCGATGCTTTGCAGACGCTGCCCAAGGGTACCACGCTCGAAGTCGTCGGAACAAGCGGAAACTGGTATAAGGTCACCTACGGCAAATATACCGGCTATGTCTATAAAACCTATGTGAAGATCACCAAAACAAGCTCATCCTCCTCGGGTGCGCTTGAGAAGGGGAGCAGCGGCAGCGCTGTGCGCGACCTGCAGACGAAGCTCAAGACGCTCGGCTTCTATAACGCAACCGTTGACGGCGCTTTCGGCGATACGACCGAGAAGGCTGTCAAGGCGTTTCAGAAGAAGTACGGTCTGACGCAGGACGGCGTTGCGGGCACCGCGACGCTCAAGAAGCTCGACAGCCTGTATTCCGACGCGACAAAGAAGTCTGACAGCTCCTCATCCACATCGACCGATGACGGCAAGATGCGCATCGGCAGCACGGGCAGCGCAGTTAAGCAGGTGCAGACGCTGCTCAAGCAGCTCGGCTTCTATTCGGGCAGCATCGACGGCAATTTCGGCTCCGGCACGTACAAGGCCGTTGTCGACTTCCAGAAGAAAAACGGGCTGACGGTGGACGGCATTGTCGGATCGGCAACGCTCAAGAAGCTGCAAAACGCCTCGTCAAGCAGCTCAAACAGCTCCGGCAGCACAACAGCAAATGATGACCGCCTCGAAAACGGCGCCATCGGCACAAAGGTCAAGACGCTGCAGACGAACCTCAAGACGCTCGGCTTCTATACGGCAAGCGTCGACGGCTCCTTCGGCTCCGCTACCGAAAATGCTGTCCGTGCGTTCCAGAAAAAGTACGGGCTGACGGTGGACGGCGTGGCAGGCACTGCGACGCTGGCGAAAATCGAAGCGGCGCTGAAGGACAGCTCGACCAAATACACGACCGAGCGCCTCGACTGGTTCAACGGCGGCAAGAACGTCATTCCAAGCGGCGCGACCTTCCAGGTGAAGGACGTCAGCACAGGCCTTGTGTTCAGCGCGAAGGAGCAGAGCTGCGGCAATCACCTCGACGCCGAGCCCCTGACCGCCGAGGATACCGCCATCCTCAAGAAGATTAACGGCGGCTCGTTCTCATGGCGTCGCCGCGCAGTGCTGGTGAAGTACAACGGGCATGTATACGCCGCGTCCATCTATTCCGAGCCTCACGGCGACAACACCATCCTCGACAACGACTTTGACGGTCAGTTCTGCCTGCACTTCTACGGCAGCAAGACGAACGGCACCGACCGCGTCGATGAAGACCATCAGAAGTGCGTCGAACAGGCGATGAAAGCAACATGGTAATGAAAAGCCGATCTGATGACGAATCGGGTCGGCTTTTTATCGTGCGGAGGGTTACAGATCCTTGACAAATCCGGCAAAATCCTTACAATGAAACCTGCAGCTGATTCATTTTTTTTGATATTCATCGATTGATATCTGTCACATGGCTGCGGGCAGAGGAAAAGAGGGGACATCATGTTTGGATTCAGACCGGATGGACGGCGCGTTGCGTCCATCGATCCCATTGTCGGCATTACGCCCTACCTGATGCCGATGCGCTGCGACGCGCAGGTCTTCCTGCAGCACCGCATCGACTATGAGCTTCTGACGCGCTACATCGCCGCGCAGGCTGCAAAGGGCGAAAAAATTACCTTCATGCAGATCATCATCGCGGCGTTCATCCGCTCCATCTCCCAGCATCCGGAAATCAACCGCTTCATTATGAACAAGCAGTTCTTCGGGCGGAAGATGTGCGCCGTGTCCTTCACCATCCTCAAGGATCCGCAGGACGCGTCTCAGGGTGAAACGGCGGTCAAAATCAAGTACGACCTGACCGACACCATCTACGATGTCCGCGACCGCATGAATGATGTCATCGAGGCGAACCGCGGCGCTGACGCCAAGAATTTTGCCGATAAGCTCGCGAAGGTGGCGCTGAGCATCCCGGGCGTTGCGTCGTTCCTCGTGCTGCTGGTCCGCCTGCTCGACCGTTACGGGCTCTGCCCCAATGCCCTGCTCGATGAGCTGCCCTTCCACACCAGCATGTACATCACCAATAACGCCTCCATCGGGCTGCACCACGTGAACCACCACATCTACAATTTCGGCTCGACAAGCCTGTTCTTCGGCATGGGCACGGTCGAGAAGGTCGCTGTGGTCGAAAAGGGCGAAACGCGCATGAAGCGCTTCCTGCCCATCGGCATCACTGCGGATGAGCGCATCTGCTCCGGCGCGCATTACGCGGGCTTCTTCGGCACCATGTCCCACCTGCTCAGCCATCCCGAGGAGCTTGAGACGCCGCCGGAATCCGTCCGCTTCGACGAAAAATGCGAATACCATGTGCCGAAGCTCGCTGAGCAGAAGGCTGCCAGAGAAAAAAAGAAGAAAAAGGCGTAAGCAGGAAAAGCACAGCCTCCTGTCGAAATCCTCCGTTTGTAGTGCAGATTTGATTTCTGCGGAAGAACGGGGGATTTTTTGTATGCAAACCATCGGTATTGCAGGGCTCGGTCTCATCGGCGGTTCACTTGCGAAAACCATCAAGCTCCATACGCCGTATACCGTCTACGGCTGCGACATCAGCGCGGAAACGATGCAGCGCGCCTTCCTGATGGAGGCGATTGACGGCGAGCTGACGGCGGACAGGCTTCCGCAGTGCGACGTTGTGCTTGTCTGCCTGTATCCGCAGGCGATTATCGATTATGTCACGGCGCACAAGGACGATTTCAAGCCCGGCAGCCTCGTGATTGACTGCGGCGGCGTCAAGCAGGTCATCTGCGGTGCGCTGTATCCTGTCAGCGAGGGTCGGGCATGGCATTATATCGGCGGACATCCCATGGCAGGGCGCGAGCACAGCGGCTTCAAGTACGCCCGGGACGATCTGTTTGACCATGCATCCATGATTCTCTGCGGACGACCGGACGAGGATCCAGCCGTGCTGCAGCTTGCACGCGACTTCTTCCTGTCGCTCGGCTTCCGGCGCGTGCAGTTCACCACGCCCAAGGTGCATGATGAGATGATTGCCTACACGTCCCAGCTGGCGCACATCGTTTCCAGCGCGTATGTGAAATGCCCCCTTGCGGACAAGCACCGCGGCTTCTCTGCCGGCAGCTTTGCCGACATGACGCGTGTCGCACGGCTGAACGAAGCCATGTGGACGGAGCTGTTCTTTGACAACCGCGAGGCACTGCTGCCCGTGGTGGAGGATCTCGTTCAGCGCGTGACGGAATACCGGGATGCTCTGCGTGATCAGGATGAGGAAGCGATGATGCGCCTCCTGCGCGAGGGACGTGAAACGAAGGAACGCCTGACGGAGGCGTAAGGCAATACCGCATATTTCGGCGGCGATGCTGGATGCGCGGCGCTGAAAGCGTTCTGCGCGTGTTTTTCAGACCTTTATACATCAATCGTGGAATTGAAAAGGCAGCAGCTCGGAGTGAGTTGCTGCTTTTTGGTTGGATGGGCTGCGCTGAAGACGTTCTGCGGACTGCGTGTGTTTTTTCAGCCCTTTATATATCAATCGTGGAATTGAAAAGGCAGCAGCTCGGAGTGAGTTGCTGCTTTTTGGTTGGATGGGCTGCGCTGAAGACGTTCTGCGGACTGCGTGTGTTTTTTCAGCCCTTTATATATCAATCGTGGAATTGAAAAGGCAGCAGCTCGGAGTGAGTTGCTGCTTTTTGGTTGGATGCGCGGCGCTGAAGACGTTCCGCGGACTGCGTCCGCTTCTCTGTTCAGCGCTCGTGAGGGCGGGGGGTGGTGACATTTGCATTGTTGACTGATGGCGTTTTGGTTGGGGCGTTGCCCCAAACCCCAGCAGGGACGCTGTCCCTGCACCCTGCAAGGGTCTTCGAC
>CAVEOA010000018.1:0-43798 GCA_963617205.1 Alloprevotella sp.
GCCGAAAGGAACGGACTTCCGGAAAGTAACCGCCGAATACATCAAGCGCGTGGAAACGGTGGTCGGCATGAACAAAAGGCTGCTCGAGATTCGCATTGATTGTTGCAACATGGTAAACGATTACAGCGAGGATATTGACCGCGTGTTCGCCCTATGAAAAACACGGATGAGCGGCATGGCGGGATTGGGTGAAGGCTGTCTGCGATGCTCCCTGATTTTCTGATGCGCCGGGTGGTGCTGAAGGTCTGGAAGGATGACGATGACGTGTAGTCTTCCTGCGAGTGAACAAAATCAAAAACGGCTCTGCCTGTTTTCAGCAGAGCCATCTGGAGGTTAATTGTAAATCACTACATTGCTGCCCTTGCGGATGAGCACAGGAATCGTGTCAAGCGGCGCGTCCATGCGGATGGTCTGTCCACCGGAATAGGCGGCGCCGGAAGCAGCGTCAACCCAATCGGCACCGGCAGGCAGATATACATCGCGGGCAGCTTGTCCGGCTTCAAGAACCGGCGCTACCAGCACATCCGGACCGAACAGATACGCATCCTCCACCTGCCACGCGTTTTTGTCGGCAGGGAAATCGTAGAACAGCGGGCGCATAACGGGAGCGCCGCACTCGTGCGCCTGACGCATGATGCTGCGGATATACGGGCGCATGTTCTCGCGGACGAACAGGTACTTTTTGAGGATTTCATATACATCCTCGCCGAACGACCAGACCTCATTGCTCTGCCCGCTGGAGAATTGACGGACGTTATTGATGTACTCCTGCTCGCGCTCATAGTACGGATTGCGTTCGCCGTGCATGCGGAATACCGGGCAGAAGCAAGCCCACTGGAACCAGCGCACGAGCAGCTCACGGAAGTCGGGCTTGTCGTTTTCGCCGCCGAGAAAACCGCCGATGTCGCTCGTCCACCAGGGGATGCCTGCCATTCCCATGCTCAAACCGGCTTGCAGCTGTTCACGCATCGCGCGGAAGGACGAGTGGATATCTCCTGACCACGTCAGCACGGCGTACTTCTGGCTGCCTGCCCATGCGCAGCGCACGAGCGAGAGGATGTTCGTCTCGCCGGCAGCCTTCAACCCTTCATAGAAACCCTTGGCGTATCCGACAGGGTAGATGTTGGAGCATTGCAGCGCGGGTCCGGCATAATAGCGGTAGAGGTCGAAATCATACGGGCCGTATTCCGGCTCAGCCTCATCAAGCCAGAAGCAGTGGATGCCGTAGCGGTAGTAATTCTCGCGGCAGCGCTCCCAGACAAACCTCTGTGCCTCCGGATTTGTTGCGTCAAAGAAGCAGGTGTTGCCCATCCACGTCATGACGATGGCATTGCCGCGGTCAGACGTAACGAGCAGCCCCTTCGAAGCCATTTCGTCGAAATTGACACTATTTTCGTCGACGGTTGGCCAGACGGAGACAACCGTCTCAACGCCCATGGATTTCAGCTCATCAACCATTGCCTGCGGATCAGGCCAATCACGCGGTTCAAAGCGGAAATCACCCTGCCGCGTCCAGTGAAAGAAGTCGATAACAATGGCATCGAGCGGCAAGCCGCGCTTCTTCATCTCACGGGCGACGCTGAGCAGCTCTTCCTGCGTGCGGTAGCGAAGCTTGCATTGCCAGTATCCCATGCCATATTCGGGCATCATGGGCGTGCGACCAGTGGCGGCGGTATAATTCGCCTCAATGTCGGCAGGTGTGTCGCCAGCGGTAATAAAATAGTCCAGCTTCTTGGTGGACCGTGCTGTCCATTCCGTGACGTTGGTGCCGAAGGTGGCGGTGCCGATTGCCGGATTGTTCCACAGGAAGCCGTAGCCGCGGCTGGATACGAAGAACGGTACGCTTGCCTGCGAATTGCGGTGCGCCAGCTCCAGCACAGCGCCCTTCTTGTTCAGGTGCCGGTGTTGATACTGTCCCATGCCGAAAATCATTTCGTCATCGTACGCCTCGAAGCGTGCGGTCAACGCGAAGTCCGTGCCGCCGGGTACAGGCTTCAACTCGCGTGCAGGAATGCGCAGCGGCGTGCAATAGCGGTTGATGCGGTTGCGGTTGCGCCAGTATTCAGCCGTCAGCACCTCGCCGCGCTGATTCAGGAACGTCAGCCAACCCTCATCGGACACGCGTATGGTGATTTTGCCGTTCGTCATCGTCCACTCGATACCGGTGCGGTGGTGCTGCTTCCATTCGTCGCCTTGATACCACGGGTCGGTTGTGTCGATTTCCCTGCTGACGATGCAGACATCATTGCTGCTGACTTTCTCCGTCAGCGCCCAATCGTGCGTGTCCATCTCCGGTACGGCGCTCATGCGGACGCGCAGGGAATCGCAGCCCCATGGGTCGATCCAGCAAATGCTGCGTCCGTCGCGGAGGACAAGGCGTGTGCCTTCCTGTGAAACGATCATGGGTGAACCTCCTTATGCATCGTAAGATTACTTCGCAGCCTCCAGCAGACCGCGCTTGACATCCCAGAGTTTCTTGGATAAGTCGACATAGTACGTGTGCGGATTCTCGAAGCGCTTGACCTCGTCCCATAGCGTGTGGATCTGCTGGCGGCAGTATGCCTTGATATCCGGCAGGGAAGGCAGGTCATAGACGAGCTCGCCGTTCTGGAAAATCGGCACCTGCAACTCGCAGACAGTGAAGTCCGTCAGTTCCTTTGTCTTCCATGTCGCGTTCTGATCGAAAATCACATGCGGCTTTGTTGAATCGATCACCTCATCGCGCAGCGTCAGCTCGTCTGCAATCGCCTTGCCGCTCTCCCGGTCATACAGGCGATAGAGGCGTTTGAAGTGCGGATTGGTAATCTTTGCCGTGTTCTCGCTGATTTTGATTTTCGGGATAACATTTCCCTGCTCATCCTCGACTGCGACCAGCTTATAGACGCCGCCGAAGACAGGGTTCGATTTGCTCGTAATCAGCCGCTCGCCGACGCCGAAGGTGTCGACCTGCGCGCCCTGCATCATCAAATCACGGATGAGGTATTCGTCCAGCGAGTTGGACGCGGTAATCTTGCAGTTCGGCAGCCCTGCCTCATCGAGCATCTTGCGTGCCTTCTTGGACAGGTACGAGATGTCGCCGGAATCGAGGCGAATGGCGCAATTGGTAATGCCGCGCGGCAGGAGAACCTCCTTGAATGCGCGAATGGCGTTGGGAATGCCGGACTTGAGCGTGTTGTATGTATCGACCAGCAGCGTGGCGTTGTCCGGATACAGCTCGCAGTACGTCTTGAACGCCTCGTACTCGCTGTCAAACATCTGCACCCAAGAATGCGCCATCGTGCCGCCAGCCGGTACGCCGTAGAGCACGTCCGTCAGCGTACACGCAGTGCCCGCCACGCCGCCGATATAGGCTGCCCGCGCGCCGATGACGGCACCGCCAACGCCCTGTGCGCGGCGGGAACCGAATTCCAGCACGGTGCGCCCCTGCGCACTGCGGACGATGCGGTTTGCCTTTGTAGCAATCAGCGACTGATGGTTGATTGCCAGCAGCAGGTAGGTTTCAATCAGCTGTGCCTCGATGGCGGGCGCACGAACAGTCAGCAGCGGCTCACCAGGGAAGACGGGCGTTCCTTCCGGCACGGCATAGATATCGCCGTGGAACTTGAAATGCTTCAGGTAATCGAGGAAGCCCTCGTCAAAGATGCCCTTGCTGCGAAGATATTCGATATCACCGTCGGTGAAATGCAGCTGCTGGATGTACTCCACAATCTGCTCCAGACCCGCAGCAATCGCGAAGCCGCCGCCATCTGGCACGTTGCGGAAGAACACGTCGAAGTACACATTCCGCTTGTAGAAGCCGTTGCGGTAGTAGCCGTTGCCCATGGTCAGCTCATAGAAATCACAGAGCATCGAGAGGTTTTCGTTATCATTCATCATACTTTTTTCCTGTCCTTATTCAGTCAATCACTTGTACCTGGATGCCGCGCAGGACGGCGAGTGCTGCTTCATGCAGAGAAGGGTCGTTGGATGCGCATAGCGATGCTTTGACAGATACGCGTGCTTCCGGCAGTGCCGCCTTGCACAGCACCGCGTTCGAGAGGACGCAGATGTTCGTCACGACGCCGACCAGCTCAATCTCCTGAACCGGATGCTCACGGAGATATTCCGCAAGCGCCATCGAGCCGAAGGAAGGCTTCTGGAAGACGACATCCTGCGCCAATCGGCACGAAGATGTCTCGCCGTAAAGCTGATGCCCATCCGTACCGGCGATGCAGTGCGGCACGGGCAGGTTTTGCCCTTCCTGCGTGGACAGGTAGTCCGCGCCATGCGTGTCAAGGGTGAAGATGACGGTATCGCCGCTGCGGTGATATTGCCGAATCTCCTCCGCGATCCCGTGGTCGAGGTGCACGGCAGCGTCAAAGCCGAGCGAACCGTCTACAAAGTCCTTCTGGTAGTCTACGACAATCAGACAACGCTTGTTGTCCGCCATGATTCCGCCTCCCCTTTGAGTGGTTTGCGCCTCCATTATACAACAGATTGATTGTTTCGTAAAGAGAATAAAAAAGAGGTAGAGCAATCCAGCAAATCATTGATTTCTGTAATTGCATCTACCGCAAAAATGGCTATTTACCGCAGCTGTCTTAAAACAGGAAAAAGCGGAAGCGTTTCCACAGACGGATATGGAAGAACAAAACACAGGGGGGAGAAGAGGCTGCATTACGACTGCTTATTCTTCGTAGGAAAAGCCTCTGAGCTTCAGTTCCTCCGCATAGTGACAGGCGACGTAATGGCCGGGCTTCAGCTCCCGATATTCAGGGGTGCATTCCTTACACTTTTCCGTGCAATACCGGCAGCGCGTATGGAAAAAGCAGCCGCTGGGCGTATTGGCAGGATTGGGAATTTCACCATTTAGGGGAATGCGTTCCATCTGAACGGTGGGGTCTGCCACAGGAACGGCAGACAGGAGCGCCTCGGTATACGGATGCAGCGGCCTTTCAAACAGATCCTCCGTTTTGCTGAATTCAATCAGCCTGCCAAGATACATCACGCCAACCTTATCGGAAATATGCTCGACGACGGACAAATCATGGCTGATAAACAGATAGGTCAGGTTCATCTCCTTTTGCAAATCGCGCAGCAGGTTAATCACCTGCGCCTGAATGGAAACATCCAGCGCGGAGACGGCCTCATCGCAGACGATAATCTGCGGTTTGACGACCAGAGCTCTTGCAATGCCGATGCGCTGCCGCTGACCGCCGGAAAAGGCGTGCGGATACCGCATCAGGTAGGTGGGATTTAAGCCGACCTTTTGTGCCATGTCCTTGACGAGACTGTCCATTTCAGCCTTCGGCATTTTCGGATAGTTCGCCTTGAGCGGCTCCTTGATGATGTCCAGCACCGTCATGCGAGGGTCCAACGAGGAATACGGGTCCTGAAAAATCATCTGGATTTCCTTGCGGATTTCCTTGCGCTTTTTTCTGTCGACCTTCAGAAAATCCACTTCTTCGCCGGCTCTTGTGCGATAAAGCACTTCGCCCTCGGAGGCTTCATAGGCGTGAACGATGCAGCGTCCCAAGGTGGTCTTGCCGCAGCCGGATTCGCCCACAATGCCGATGGTTTCGCCGGGCTTTACCTCAAAGCTGACATCGGTGACAGCCTTCACTGTAATGCCCTTGGAGGAAAAGCGCTTATGCAGATGCCTGACCTCTAAAATATTATCTTGCTGCATTTTTTGCCGCCTCCTTTTCTTTCAGAAGCGCTTCTACTTTTGCCCGCTGTGCACGGCACGCTTCGTGGGGGCAGTTGAAGCAGGCGATTTTGTGTCCGGGGGCAACCTCCACCAAATCCGGCTGCGCTCTGTTGCAAAGTCCTTCTATGCGCGCATCGCACCGGTCATAAAAGCCGCAGGCGTCGGGCAGATTCATGGCCAGCGGTACGGTGCCTTCGATGGAGAAGAGCCTTTCCGCCTTCTTTGTACCAATCTTATGCACAGAGCCAATCAGGCCTCTGGTATAAGGATGCTGCGGATTGGCGTAGATTTCCTTTGCGTCCGCGCATTCCACGATTTTGCCAAGGTACATGACGGCGACCCGATCGCACATCCTCGCAACAACGCCCAAATCATGCGTAATAAACAGAATCGCGGTATCGAAATCCTTTTGCAGCGCCTTCATCAGCTCCAGAATCTGCGCCTGAATCGTTACATCCAGCGCTGTGGTCGGTTCATCCGCAATCAGGAGCTTCGGATTGCACACGAGCGCCATTGCGATGAGGGCACGCTGCAGCATGCCGCCGGAAAATTCATGCGGATATTGGTTGTAGCGCTTTTCCACATTGGCAATGCCAACCTTGCGCATGACCTCCATCGAAATTTCCTTGGCTTTTTTCTTGTCCTTGGTGATGTGCAGCAGGGTGGCTTCGTTAATCTGATTGCCAATGGTGTACATGGGGGAAAAGGCGACCATCGGCTCCTGAAAAATCATGGAGATTTCCTTGCCGCGAATGGAGCGAATCTTGTCGTTCTTTTTCTGATTGGCCAGACTGATGAGCTCCACTTCACCATACTGCGAGGAATCAAAGAGAATTTCTCCGCTGGAAACGCACTTCTTTTCGTTGATGCCCAGAATCGCCTTGCAGGTGAGCGACTTGCCGCAGCCGGATTCGCCGACCAGACCCAAGGTCTCGCCGCGCTTCATTTCAAAGGTGACGCCGCGCACGGCAGTCAGAAGCCCCTCCGCCATATGGATGTCTACATGGAGGTCTTTTACTTCCAGAATATTATCTTGATTCACGATTTGTCTGCCTCCATTCCTTATTTATACGGATCCGCTGCGTCTCTCAGGCCATCACCGAGGAAGTTATAGGCTAAGACTGTCAGCACCACGAAGATGATGGGAATCAGCTTATGCGGGTTGCTGGCGATTTCCGTGACGGAGCTTGCCTCCTGCAGAAGAACACCCCAGCTTGTTGCGGGTGACTTGATGCCGAGTCCCAAGTAGGACATGGAGGTTTCGCCAACGATGGAGCCGGGAATGCTCATGGTCATCGCAACGATCAGATAGCTCATGAAGCCCGGCACCATGTGCTTCCAGATGATGCCCCAAGTGGAAACGCCGGAGATTCTGGCCACCATCACATAGTCTTCGTTCTTCAGGGACAGCATCTTTCCGCGAACAACGCGCGCCATGCCTGTCCAGTTGATGAACGAAAGAATCAGCGTCATGTAAAAATACATTTTGATGGTGGAAATGCCGGCAGGAATGGCGACGGAAAGCGCCATCCACAAAGGAATCTGCGGAACAGCGCCGATGACCTCAATGATGCGCTGGACGATGATGTCAAACATTCCGCCGAAATAGCCCGAAAGAGAGCCGATCAGAATGCCTAAGAAAAAGCTGATCACGGCGCTGGCAAAGGGGATGGTCAGGGAAACCTGACTGCCGTACAGCACTCTCGAAAAGAGGTCGCGCCCCAGTGAATCTGCGCCAAACAGCATCAGCTTCGCACCTGTGCCGCCATTGCTGCCTGTTCCGACGCCGAAGAGATGCAAGTCCATCTGAAACAGTCCAAGGAACTTGTATTCAGTGCCGTGAACAAAGAACTGAATGGGATAGTATTCCGAGGTGTCGTCCGTATAGGAGATGGCGAAGGTCTTTTTGTCGATGCTCTTTTCCAGCTTGTAAACATAAGGACCGACAAATTCACCTTCATACACAAAATGAATTTTGGTAGGGGAGGAGTTGCGGTAAAGACCGTCAAATTCCTCCAGACCGTAGGGCGCAAGGAAATTGCCAAACAGGGCGCAGAAATACAGGATGGTCAGGATGACCATGGACACACGCGCCAGCTTGTGCTTTTTCAGCTTCCTGCCCATCAGAACCCATTGGGAAGCGAGATAATAGTCTTCCTGAGACTTTTCCTTTTTCTTAAAGAAACACATTATCTTCCACCTCCGGAGTAACGAATTCTGGGGTCAAGGAACGCCAGCGCGATGTCGGACAGCAGAATGCCGATGACGACCAGAATCGCCTGAATCATGACGATGCCGCCTGCCAGATACACATCGCCGGTCTGCAATGCTTTGAGCAGCTCAGGTCCCTGAATGTCAATCATCAGCACCATTGCGGTGACGGTGGAGCCGGAGAACAGTGTGGACAGGACGCCGCCCAGACCGGAAACGGTGGGGTTGATGGCAGCGCGGAAGCAATACTTCATGATGATTTTGTGCTCCGGCACGCCCTTTGCGCGGGCAGTCAGCGTGTACTGCCGACCAACCTCATCCAGCATTTGGGCACGCACGGAACGGATGATGCCGCATGTGCCGGATGTGCCGATGACCAGAAATGGAATAATCATGCTCTTGAGGAATGGGAAAAAGCCGCTTAAATCCAAGCCGACATTGGCATTTCCTGTCCATTTATACGATAGGTACATCAGCATAAATGCCAATATAAAGTTTGGTATGGCAGCACCGAGAAAGCCAAAGAACGAGGATATATAGTCCCCGATGGAGTACTGATGCGTGGAGGCATAAATCGCAATCGGCAGCGAAATGCCGTACTGGAACAGCAGAATCAGCGCGGAAACCAGAATCGTCAGCGGCAGACGATCGTTGATGACGGACAGGACGTTTTTGCCATAGGCAAAGGAATACTTCCAGTCATGGTGAGAGCCGTACAGCCGGTAATAGGAGGAATCCGACGGAGTCCAGATGATGCCGGTAACCCACTTGATGTACCGCTCGAAAATCGGCAAATCCAGACCGTACTCTGCACGCAGCGCGTCAGCTTCCGCCTGGCTGACAAATTCACCCTCTGAGGCGAGCTTGGAGATTTCTCTGTCCACATAGTCCGTATCGGGAAGCTGGATGACGAAGAAAATCAGCACCGAAATCAGGAACAGCGTGGGAATAAACATGAGCAGCCGCTTGATGATATATTGTACCAGATCGCGCTGGAAAAATTCCTTTGCCGAACGAAGGAAATGCCCGCTCTCAAGGCTCATTTTCTGTTCATTCATGCATATTTCCTTTCATAAAACGAGATAAAGCAGGGGAGCAGGGAAACTGGTTCCCCGCCCCCCTGAACCGGATTATGTCTTATGGGTATTCTGATTACTCGGCCTTGTACAGCGTCTCATAGTGGACGATGTTCGCGTACATATACAGGTCAGCCCAGACCAGATCGTCAGCATAGTTCTTCAGGCTGGAGGAGACCAGATTGTAGTTGCCCGCGCTCTGCAGGTAGGAGATGGTCCACAGATTTGCCTTGTGGATTTCGTAAATCTCCAGGTTGTAGGCTTCTCTCTCCTCGGGGCTGGGCGTGGATTCCCACTTTTCGTAGATTTCAAGCAGCTTCGCCATGTCGCCGGTCGGCTCAACGCCGCTTTCGCCGTTCGTGCCGTACCAGGTGCCGAAGTCGCCGTACCATTCAGCGGACTGAATAATCGGAACGAAGGGAGCTGCACGGTCGGACATGGACAGACCGCCGATGTTGGTGTGAGGCTGAATGACAGCAGTCCAGTCGTTGTTGTCGATTTCGATATCGAACGTGGCCATCTCGTATTCCTTCCAGGCAGTCTTGATGCCAACAGCATTGTAATACTGCTCAAGGATGGGATACTGATTCACTGCGCCGGAATCCAGATAGCCGTAGAAGGTCAGCAGGAAGTCGGAGCCGTCAGCAAAGTCATAGAAGCCATCGCTGCCCATGACCAGACCGCATTCAGCCAGCAGGCTCTTTGCAGTCTCGGGATCATACTCCGTCCACTTGGTAATCCACTCTTCGTCATAGCCGAAGTTGCCAAGCTGAGGCGCGGACTGACCGGGATCGAGGAAGCCGTCAAAAAGCAGGTGAGACAGCTCGGTGCGGTTGACGGCGATGGAAATGGCGTGACGGAAATTGATGTTGTTGAACAGCTCAGCATAATGGCTGTCCTTGTGGGTGTAGTTGAAGGTGACGCTTACGGTGCCCCAGTCCGTGCTGGAGAAGGTGCGCAGCACAGCGGCATCGCCCATATCGGACAGGATGGAAGCGATGTCAGCCATGTTGACATTCAGAATATCGACTTCCTTGGAGCGGAACAGAAGCTGATCCTGACCATCTTCAGAGGTCTTGGTGTACACGATGCCGTCGCAGTATGGAAGCTGCTGACCAGCCGCGTCGACCTTCCAATAGTAAGCATTGCGGTCGAGGTGGCAGACGGTGCTGCTGTTGGTCTCGCCCTCACGAAGCACGAAGGAATTCAGCGTGGGGAGACCGCCGATGTTCCAGCAGTTGTAGGAAACGGCCTTGCCGAGGTCCTTGATGGTCGCCTTGTCAACGCCCTTGGCCAGCGCGTTTGCAAGCACCTGCTCGTCGGTCAGACCGGTATCAGCCCAGTATTCGTTCTCCACATAGATGGAGGAGGGAATCAGGTCGGACATCCAGTGAGAGGGCGCCCAGCACCACTTGAAGTCGCCGTTTTCGATGAAGTCGGCGGGATACTTGGCGGTATCAAACGTCCAGGTGACGGTGTAGTCATCGACCTTGGTCAGCTTGGCGTAGTTTTCGGTTTCCTTATCGATCAGAGCGGTCCAGCTCTTCTTGGTGTCGAAATTGGAAAGGTGGCACATATAGTACCAGAAGGTGATGTCGTCGGCGTTGAAATCATCGCCATCGGACCACTTCATGCCTTCGCGCAGATGGAAGGTCCAGACAGTGTAGTCATCATTATACTCGTAGCTCTTGATGACGTTGGGATAATAGCTGCCGTCGGTGTTGCGGCGGATGATGGTTTCCAGCGTGGGGCGGGAGAGATCCCAGGAGCCGCCGCCGCCTACCAGATTGATGGTGCCGCCGTAGGTGCCGATCGAAAGCTCAGCGCCGGTGGCATCCTGCGTGGAGACGAAAATGTCATCCGCGACGGGCAGACGATCCTCAACCTTGCCGTAAGTTCCCAGCGCAGTAATGGCGGGCGCTTCGGAGTAGGATGCGGAAGTCTCTGTTGCAAAGGCCGCAGAGGTCAGAACCAGCATCAGAGCCAGAAACAGAGCGGTGAGTTTCTTCATTGTTGCATTCCTCCTAATGTTTGTCTACCGTTCAGAAAACGCTTCCTAAGACATCGCCATACAGATGAGATGAATCGGAGAATGGTGAAATTTGTGTAAGAAACCACGGAAAACCGGCGAAACAATGATTTGTTCCATCGCATCACATGGCACAAAAGGCACATTCAACGGGATTTCCTGCGTTGCATGGCGTTGCCTTAAGCTTTAATTCGATTATACATTATTTCACAGAAAAAGTCTACGCATATCATGCTTTTTTGAAAAAATATTATTGCATATCATGCTTTTGTGGATGCGTGCGCAGACCAACCAAATGTCAACATCCATGCCGATTTGTCTTTTTTTGTTCCCATTCTGTCACACGAATGTTTTTTTGACCGCGATATTGATGGAATTGAAATTATGTGCTACACTTATAATGCAATACATTTGAGAGCAAGCCTTTTTGATTGAAGATTGCGGCAAATAGCATTGTATAAAAACTAACGATGCTGATATTGCGGATCTCAGCGACGGCGAAAGAATGAAGCAGGGAGAACTGTTATGCTGCTGAATAATATCCTATATTATGAAGACCAACATGCCATCCGCGTGAATGAAACGGATGACAGCATCTTCTATTTTTTTGATTATGATACTCGCAGTGCGGATTGCAACATGAAATTCCAACATTTCCATCCCTTTTATGAATTGTGCATTCCGCTTTATCCGAACATGATTCATTTTATCGAGGGCATCCCCTATGAGGTGCACGCCTTTGATGTGATTGCGATTTCCCCGACAAAGCTGCATAAAACGCAATATCCGAACGGCAAGACATGCAGGCGGCTCATCATCCAGTTTAATATGCCCGCGCATGTGCCGGGTCTGTCCAATGAGTATGAGCAGCTGTTGGGCATTTTCAATCAGGAGGTGCCCATCTTCCGCTTTGACTTCGAGCTACAGCGGCGGCTCTTCGGAAAAATCAACGATATCTATCTCCTTGCTGCCAAAGAAGATCCGATGCGCAATTTGATGATTCATCAGAAGTTTGTCGAATTTCTGATGTTGCTGTTTCTGAACAGGAATGGCAATATTTACAAAAAGGAAACCGTCTTGTCTGACCTGGAGCAGAAAATCTACACGGTTGCAGGCTGCATCCATGCGCATTATCCGGAAAATCTGAGCCTCGAAATGCTGGCTGAAACCCACAACATCAGCGCCAGCTATCTTTCGCATCGCTTTAAGGATGTTACGGGCTTTTCCGTCACCGACTATATCCAGATGACCAGAATCCGCAACGTGCAGGCACTGCTCATCAATTCGGATATCCCCGTCACCGAAATCCCTGCGCGGTGCGGGTTTAACAGCTTTTCTCAGTTCAATCGTGTATTCAGAAAGCATATCGGCATTTGTCCTTCACAATATAGGAAAAACAAGCGGAATCAGCAATCGGAATCGGCGATGTAAAATGCGGCAGGCGTGCCGAGAGGCCGATGCCGTGCTTTGCATCCGAGACAGGCAAGGAACTGCGTATCATCACGCGTGCCTTGCCTGTTGATTTTTTGGAGAACAGGAACGCGCAGGATGCCATCGAGGCGGTCGTTTTCTGTGGCTCTTTTCCAGACTGTTGCTGTGGATGATGTGCGGGTTGTCGAGGTCGTGGAGCAGCATAAGAATGAAAAAAATCATACTTTTAATTTTTGGATGCTTGCTGTATAATCAGAATATAACAAAATTATGGTAAAGGAGCTTTTGTTTATGAAGCAAAGTAAACCGAAGCCACAGAAAAAGGATAGTTCTTGGGCGGATCGAATTCCACATTGGGTATGGTTATTGATTTCGTTGACGGTTGCCTTTGGTTTATGGACGCTGCTTTCTGTTTTGCCGGCAACATCTCGTGCATTTCCGAATGCTATCAAAGTGTTTGGCAGCATCAAAACCATGATAGATCGCGGCAAGCTTTTTGAAGATATCGCGTCCTCACTGCGCTCTGTATCCGTAGGATATCTGCTGGGCTTTGTGACGGCTGTCCCGGTGGCATTTCTGATGGCATGGTATAAGCCTGTACGTTATGTATTGGAACCATGGATTCAGTTTGTGCGTAATATCCCGCCGCTGGCTTATGTTCCGCTGATCGTTATTGCTGCCGGTGTTGGCTTTAAGGCTCAGGTTATCGTTATCTGGATCGCCTGCTTCCTGACAATGTGCATCACGGTATTTCAGGGCGTCATCAATGTGGATAACACACTGATTAAGGCGGCTCGCGTGTTAGGCGCAAAGGACAAGGACATTTTTATTCGAGTGATTTTTCCGGCGACAACGCCGTTCATTCTGACTGCTGTTCGTTTGGGCGCCTCCGTGGCATTGACCACATTGATTGCAGCAGAATCTACGGGCGCTATTGCTGGCTTGGGCATGCGCATTCGCAGTCTGAATAACAATTTTGAGTCTGCGCCCATGCTGCTGTATGTCATCTTAATTGGTATCATTGGTATTTGCGTTGAAAAACTGATTAAGTACTTGGAGAGGAGGCTGACGTCATGGCAGGAGAAGCGCGAAATATAACAACGGAAACTGCTGATTCTCGCCCCGTTCGTGTACATGTTGACAATGTGTTTAAGAAATACAACACGCGAAACGGTGAAGTGGTTGCCCTTAATGGTGTAAGTCTGGATATTCATGAAAATGAATTTATATGCGTTGTTGGTCCGTCTGGCTGCGGTAAGTCGACATTGTTGAATATTATCGCTGGTCTTTTGGAGCCGACAGAAGGCGCTGCCTACTGCGATGGCAAGAAAATCACAGGCACTGGCGTTGAACGCGGCGTGGTGTTTCAACAGTATGCTTTGTTCCCTTGGCTGACTGTTCGCAAAAATGTCATGTTTGCGCTGGAAATGCGGGGAATGAAAAAAGCTGAAGCACGTGAAGAAGCCATGAAATATCTGGAAATGGTTGACCTGGTCAAATTCGCCGATAGCTATCCTAAGGAATTGTCTGGCGGCATGAAGCAGCGCGTGGCGATTGCAAGAGCCTATGCTGCCGAGCCTGAGGTTCTGCTGATGGATGAGCCGTTTGGCGCGTTGGATGCGCAGACCAGAATTCAGCTTCAGACTGAGCTGCTGGACACGTGGGAGAAGTATAATAAGACCTGCTTCTTTATCACGCATGACGTTGATGAAGCAATCATTCTTGCGCAGCGCGTTGTCATCATGAGCGCTCGTCCCGGACGGATTAAGGATATTGTTGATATCAATATTCCGTATCCTCGCACGCAGGAAACAAAAATGACGAAGGAGTTTATTGAGCTGAAGAATCATATCTGGAGTCAGGTTTATCAGGAATATCTTGAGGTCCGCAAATAAAACAGAATTTAAGCGATTGAGTTCGCTTGAAGAAAAAACATAAAGGAGGTTTTCCCTATGAAGAAACTGGTTGCTTTGGCACTCGCAATGGTCATGCTCATGACGGTTAGCGTTGTTTTCGCCTCTGCAGAAGACCTCAACATTGCCTATATGCCGAACTACGCCAGCCTCTGGTCTGTCGTTACCGGCGTGAAGCTGGGCTATTTCGCTGAGGAAGATCTGAATGTCAAGCTGGTTGAATTTGCTGACGGTCCCACTATCATTTCTGCCATGGAATCTGGCTCTATTGATATGGGCTACATCGGACCTGGCGCTCACAAGCTGTGCATCGCAGGTCGTGCGAAGATTTTCATGTTCGATCACATCGGCAATGCTGATGCCGTGTTGGCAAGGAAATCGGCTGGAATTGAAACCTATGCTGATCTGAAGGGCAAGAAGGTTGGCTATTCCTCCGGCACCTCCTCTGAAGTGATTCTGCAGTATGCGCTGGAAGAAGTCGGCCTGACGATGGATGATATCGAAGCCTATGAAATGGAAGTTTCATCTTTGGTATCAGCAATGATTTCCGGTTCTATTGATGCATGCGCTGCATGGTCTCCGAGCACTGCAACCATCATCGCTTCCAATCCTGATGACATCTTCACGCTGTGCACGAATGCGACCTTCTCCGATCGCAGCGTATCTCCGGCGTCCTGGATCGTTTTGAGCAACTACTACGACGCGAACAAGGAAGTCGTGCTCCGCTTTACCCGTGCGCTGTATAAGGCGATGGATTACGCTTCCAATCCCGATAACTACGAACAGGTTTCCCAGTGGGTCGCAGAACAGTGCGGCGTAAGCTATGAAATCGCTGCTGCTCAGACTGGCGATGCTGATTGGCCTACCAGTGCTGAAGTTGTTGCCGGCGCGCAGGACGGAACAATCGAAAACTACTACAAGGTTCAGATGCAGGCGTTCATTACTTCCGGTGCCGTGGAAAAGGAAGTCCCCGTTTCTGATTTCGTCATGTTTGACAACATGATTGAAGCCGCAAAGTAATTTTTGCAGCTGATGCTCCCGGACAGCCCAACAAAAGCTGGGCTGTCCTTTCGGTCATTATACGGAAACAATGGCTTAGGAGGTATGCTATGGGCATATTGGTAATTTTTTTATTGATATTATCGGCATGCCTTCTGTTATTTTCGCGTCGCACGACTGAAACGGTTTTAATAGCTCTTCTTGACTTAAGCCTTGCCGAGTTTTGGTATATCATGCTCATTTATATTTCAAAAAAAGGTGGATTTGGAAACCAGCTGCAAATTCTGTTGTTTGGCTTCAGACAAGTTCGCCTTTTTATGCAATATTTGATTTTTACGTTAGGTCAATTAGGCTACGTTTTGGCAATAGGACGATACCTGTTTCCACTTTTCCTGATCTGGCTTGCTTTTTATTACAGCAGGCGCATTCATGGGAAGGCTTTGAAAATCCTGTTTCCGACTGCGACTGTTTTTCCTGTTGCTTCCTTAATCATTTACTTTCCGAGCGTATTTGAATGGATTATCGCAAGAAACAGCAACATGACGCAGATACTTGTCTGGTGTTCATTTGCATGGATTGTCCTATATTTGGTTGCGGCTGTGTGCCTTCTTTTGCTTGAGCTGCATGACATAAGCATGCGCTTTTATAAGCATAGGATGGCAAAGCGCGTGGTTATGGTGATTAGTCTTATCATTTTATATGCGCTTTATTGTCCGCAAGATCCTGCACAGGTGTATCTCTTTTATCGAAACGATTATATGGGCACCCAACATGGCTTGTGGTATTTAAATCCTATGCTGAATGTCCAAACTTATATCTTTGTTTTTCTGCTCGTTATCGTTTGCACAAGCATCGGCGTATAGATCGAAAAGAAGCGGAAGCATGTGGTCGGATTGCAGTGCAAGCTGTTGTGCGCGGAGAAAAGGCAAAAATGGTGGCCATGAGGCGCAAAGCTTCAAAAATGTATGAATGCGAATATTTCCTGACGGATATTCAGGATGTCATGATGACCGAAAGAAAAATGCCAGACGAATTTATTAACGAACAGGGCAATGGGGTGACCGATGCATTCAAGGAATGGTGTCGCCCGTTATTGGGTGAGCCGCTTCCTAAGCTGATGAATTTGAGAGGAACAATGAATCATGTTACAGATGTTCGTTAAAGATCAGAATCATCGAATTTCTGAAGAGCAGCTTCTGTCGGCAATTCGTGATAACAATGATTTCTTGAAGAAGGCTCAAACAGGAGAAAAAGAATTTTCGGACAGTCTGGGATGGCTGGAGATAGATAAGTGGGCAGGCGAAGATACGCTTCGGCGCATCGAAGAAATCGCCTCACGTATTCGTAAGTCATGCGATGCTTTTGTGCTCATTGGCGTTGGTGGCAGCAACAATGCCGCAAGAAGCGTTATCAAGGCGCTTGCGAGTGATTCTCCTGTAGAAATTATCTATGCCGGAAATTCTCTGTCGCCTTACGCATTAAATCAGGTATTGCATCGCCTGGAAGGCAAGGACTACGCGATCGACTGTATTGCAAAGAACTTTGAGACATTAGAGCCCGGTTCTGCTTTCCGCATTCTTCGAGAAGCGATGGAAAAAAATACAGTGCTGAAGAGGCGGCAAAACGAACGATTTGTACGGGCACGTATGGTTCTTCCTTGGAAAAATTATGCAAGGCGGAAGGATATACGTTTGTCCCATTCCCTACGGATATAGGCGGAAGATACAGCGCATTCAGCTATGTGGGGCTTCTCCCCATGGCGGTTGCCGGCATCGACATTTGCTCTCTGGTTCGAGGCGGGCAGGCAATGGAACAGCTGCTAAAGAACACAGAAAATGAGGATAATATAGCCCTTCGTTATGCAGCGCTGCGCAATTTATATTATCAACAGGGATATTCTTTGGAAATGCTTGCAGAATTTGAACCGCAGTTTCGCTGGTTCAACAAATGGTGGACGCAGCTTTTTGCCGAGAGTGAAGGAAAAAACGGAAAAGGGCTTTTCCCTGTAGCGGCTGAATATTCGGAGGAATTACACGCTGTTGGCCAGTATCTGCAAGATGGTGCACCGCTCATGTTTGAAACATTTTTGGATGTAAAAGCACCGACCGGCAGTGTGATCATTCATCCGGATAAAAAGGAAGACTATTTTGACTATCTGGATGGAAAAGACTTTTCGGAAATCAATCGAGCAGCATTCGACGCCACTATTGCTGCACATAGCACCAAAATGCCATGCATCATTTTTGAAATGGACGCGCTTGATGCATACCATTTCGGAATGTTGTTTTACTTTTTCCAGTTCTCCTGCTATCTTTCGTGCAAAATACTGGGCGTAAACCCGTTTGACCAGCCAGGCGTTGAAAACTATAAGGGTTGGATGTTTAAGGCGCTTGGAAAAACATGAGCCTTTGAGAAGGTGAATCACGATATGCTCCCGACAGGGCAGACACTCGAAATAACAAAAAGTTTCGAGACTGCTCTGGCGGGAGCATATTATTTTCATATTCCTTGAAAGGCGACATCCGTTTCGCAAAAGGAAACGGACATCTTACGCCCGCGCCTTCAGTTCTCTGCTGAAATCATGATAGCAGTAGTACAGTGCAACGATCGAAGAAACAAGCGTTGTCGCGGTGCCTGCGAAAATGACACCGTACATGCCGAAAATCTGCCTCATCAGCAGCAGAGCAGGGATGTAAACAATGCCCTTTTCCATCAGGGAGACAAGAATTGCCTTTTTCGATTTGCCGGTGGACTGCAGGTAGGTGGTGCAAAGCTGATAGAAGCCGTAGAAAGGACCTGTGATGACGGAGGCAAGCAGGCATACGCGCCCGATGGACAGGTAATCCTCTGTTGCACCCTTGAGGAACATGGCAAGCAGCTGGTTGCGGAACAACAGGCAGACAATCGCCAGCAGCGCACCGCAGGAAACCGCCATGATGGTGAGCTTCGTGAGAATGTTCGTCAGGCGCTTCTTGTTGTTCGCACCATAGGAGAAGGAAATTGCAGGCTGCATGCCCATGCAGATGCCCATCACGATCATGGTGACAATCATGCCGATGTTCCCGGCAACCTTCTGCGCGGAGATGGCGATGCTGCCGTATTCCATCATAAAATTATTGGAAATGGCTGATGAGATGCTCGACAGCACGGTGCTGAAGCAAATCGGCATGCCCAGCAGGATGATATCAAGCCCGATATCCTTCTTCAGCGTAAAATCCTTCGGCGCAATCGAGTAAATATCGCGCTTCTTCAGCATGAAGTACACATAGTAGACAAGCGCTGCAAGGCTTGACACAACCGTCGCGATGGCAGCACCGCGAACGCCCATGTTCAGCGTGACGATGAGAATCGGGTCGAGCACGATGTTCAGCAGGGTGCCGGTCAGGTTGCCAATCATGCTGTTGATGGTGGAGCCGTCAGCGCGGATGAGCGCAGGAATGACGTTCGTGAGCATCATGACAGGGGCGCCAAGGGCAATCACCTGCAGGTATTCGACGGTGTATTGCAGCGTGTTCTCGTTGGTGCCAAGCAGGGAACAGATCGGCGTCATCAGGCAAAGGACGACAATCATGAACACGAAGCCGAGCATGATGGCCCCCCAGAAGGCGAAAGCGCTGCACTTCTTGACCTTGTCGGCATTGCCCTTGCCCAGCTGCAGGGAGATGGCTGTGCAGCCGCCGTTGCCAAGCAACACACCGAAACCGGACAGAATCGTGAAGAGCGGCGATGCGAGACTGACGGCGGCGACCTTGTTTGCATCGCCTGTTTGCCCAACGAAGAATACGTCAGCCATGTGGTAGAGCACCGTGACCAGCATAACAAGAATCGATGGCACACAAAGGCGCGCAATCAGCTGCCCGAAGCTGCCGGACTGCATGAGCTCTTCATTAGAATGGATTGGCTTCTGACGCATGATGAGTTTCCTCCGCTTCATAGAATTCGTTCCAATTATACTGAAAAAACAGGGTGCTGTCTTGCCATAAAACGATGAATTCTAACAGAAATCCGATACAAAGCATGTCGGATTTCTGTTATTTTTGGCCGGAAACAAGAAAGAAAACGACAGGACGGTTTGCTATAATCAGGATGAATGAAGCACAGACGCTTGCATAGAGGAGGTTTAACCATGGCACAAACGATTTACGATCCGCGGCAGGATAAACGGTTCGACCATCCTGTCATTGATCAGGACGAATGGCGTGAAAGGCACCTGATCAGCGGCGAAACGATTCCTTACCGATTTATGCACGGCTTTTTTGAGGGAACCGGCGTGAAATTTGTATTCTGCTTTCCTGCGAAGGAGCGGTATGAGAACAGGTTTCATCAGTACCTCTCGCCGTTTCCCGGACCGGATGAGGAGGTTGGCTCTCTGGGGCATACCGGTTTGGCGGATCGCATCGGCTTTGCGCTGAAGTGCGGCGCGTACTTTATTGAAACGAACATGGGCTCCGCTTCGCAGTTCGGCAGTCAGCGCGATGATTTCCTGACGTGGCAGTCCTCGGCAGCAGCGGCTGAATATTCGCGCGAGGTTGCCAGGGAGATGTACGAAACAGACAAGCGTGCATACGGCTATGTGTACGGCGGCAGCGGCGGCGGCTACAAGACGATGGCATGCATTGAAAACACCCGTGCGTGGGACGGTGCAGCGCCGTACGTGATCGGCTCGCCCGTTTCACTGCCGAATACCATCACGATGCATGTGCAGGGGCAGCGCGTCCTGCGTGATGCATTCGGGAAGATTCTCGATGCGCTTGAGCCCGGCGGCAGCGGCGATCCATACAAGCTGCTGAATGACGATGAAGCGGCGATGCTGCGCGAGCTGACGAAGATGGGTTTTCCGCCGCTGGCGTGGTATCTCGAGGCGAAGGGCGTGATTGACCCCGGTGCGCTGCCGGTGCTGATGCCCGGCGTGAAGGGGCTTGACCCTGATTATTTCACGGACTTCTGGACGAAGAAAGGCTATGACGGCGCGAACCCGCAGAGCTCCTCTGCGAAGGACCGCATCTTTTTCCGCACGAGGGTGAAGTCCGTGCAATACGCGGGAAAGGCAAAGGAACGCAGCGCCGAAAACGGGATGAATGGCGTGGATGACGCATGGCAGAAACAGTTTGCTGGCGGCAACGGCGCATACCTTGAGCTGGAGAACCTGCCGCAGGGGAAACACCTGTATCTGCAGGGGCTGAACATCGTTTTTCAAAGCGGCGAAGCGAAGGATGCAGTGCTGCTGATGGACAAGATGATGCGCCTTTCGGATGGCAGCGGCATTGTCACCATCGGCATGTGCTACGGCATGAGCGACGTGAATGACACGCTCGGCAAGGTCAAGCCGGGCGATGAAATTCTGCTGGACAATTCGGACTACATCGCCGCGCAGAGCTACTACCGCTATCAGGTTCCGGCGGAATTGTCCTTCCACGCGTGGGATCAGTTCCGCAATCCGGACGGAACGCCGAAAACGCCGCAGCGCAAGCCCTTCCCGAAGCCGTTTACCGGGGTCGGCGTCCGGCAAAACGGCAACATTCAGGGCAAGGTCATCAACATTCAGGCGTTAATGGATGAAAGCACATGCCCGTGGTGCGCGGACTGGTGGCGCAATAAAATTATCGAAACAAAAGGCAGTGATGCGGATCATCGCGTGTACTTCATGGAGCGCTGCATGCACGGCGATGTGCCGAGCATCGGCAATTACATGGTGGTCAACTATGCGGGCGCGCTGTGTCAGGCGCTGATCGACCTGTCCGACTGGGTTGAGAAGGGGATTGAGCCGCTGAAGCATACAGCGTACACCCTGGGCGAGGATGGGCAAATTCATCCGGAAGAGGATGTCAGTAAGCGCTTCGGTATGCAGGCGATTCCGATGTTCAAGGCAAACGGCACCAAATGTGCGCATGTGCACGTTGGCGAATGCGTCCGCTTCACGGTGGAGGTCGAGGTGCCTGAGGGGGCTGGCGACGTGACCGAAATCCTGTTCAGCCAGCAGGAAAAGCAGCTGAATGCCGAAAAATCGGACGTTGGCGGCGCAGCAGGGCTGATGCTTGGCAAGAACATGTGGGATGGAGCGCTTGAATTTGAGAAGGGCGTCCGCGGCAATGTCCATACCGCCTATGCAGAAACCTTTGCAAGCTATGATAAGCCCGGCGTTTACTTCGCAACTGTTCGCATTGCCAGCAACCGGCACGGCAGCGCGGCTGAGCTGTTCACGCAGGTGCTGAACCTTGACCGTGCACGCGTGATTGTTGAACCGTGAGGAAGGAGAATGAATCGTGTCCATTCGAGCAAAGTGGATTGCCCTGATGCTTGCTGTCGTGCTGATGCTTGTCGGTATGCAGGTGTATTACGGCGGCAATAAATCAACCAGCACATCAGGCGGACAGGAAGCAACGGCGGAAACGACCTATGAGTGGTGGATTTACTCCGGCACATCCACAGAATATTATGATACCTACAGCGAGAATCCGGCAGTGCAGTACACGCTGCAGAAGGGCTATGGACCGGAAAACAAGAAGATCGCCATCAATTTCCTGGAGCCGCCGGCAGGCACGGAGGCGGACAATTATACGCGCATGCTTGCCTCGGGCGACCTGCCGGACATCATCGATGCTGTCATTTCCGATCCGCCGCGCGTCATGGTGGAAAAGGGCTACTGCGTCGAGCTGACCGAGTATGTTGAGCAATATATGCCGAATTATGTCGCGCTTGTGCATTCGGACAACGAAGTCTACATCAATGCAGTGGATGTGGATGACGACGGCAACGAGCATTATTACGCCATCTTCCAAATTTACGATGCACCAGAAACGGTCTTTCAGGGCTATATGTACCGGCGCGACTGGCTTGTGAAGTATGGCACAAATCCGGCGACCGGCGAGAAATTCACCGGCGGCTATACCGATCCTGACGATGTGGACAGCTGGGAGGATGACGTTGTATTCCCCGGCTGGTGCGATGCGGAAAAGCAGGCGAAGGGACTGGAGCTGGTGCCCGAATGGGACGGCACGTATCCGCTCTTTGTATCCGATTGGGAGTGGATGTTTGAAATCTTCGAGGCGGCGCAAAAGGATCTCGGCATTACCGACAAGTACTGCATCAGTCTGTATTATCCGGGCTTTTCGTGGTCAGGCGGTCTGCTGTCGAGCTTTGGCGGCGGCGTGAACGTGTGGTATCAGGATGCGGAAGGCAAGGTGCATTTCGGCGGCTACGAGGAGCCGTTCAAGACCTATCTGCAGTGCATGAACACATGGTACAGCAAGGGATGGCTTGATCAGGACTTCATGCAGCGCACATCGGACGCTTTCTATCAGATTGATTCGACATCCGTCCGTCAGGGGCTGATCGCCATGTGGAACGGTCAGCAGTCTGAGCTGGGAGGGCGTCTCGATATGCATGACGGCGGCTACACCGAGGGCATCTATGCTGCCGCTGCGCCGTATCCCATCAATGACATCTACGGCGCGGAAAGCTGCCAGTATGTGGTGCCGAACTGCGTGATGGGCGGCGGTCTGGTGTCGGGCGGCGTACTCATTACGACAACCGCAAAGGACAAGGATCTCGCGACGCTGTGCTCATATCTTGACCAGTTCTACGCAACGGAAGGCGCGCTCATCAAGACGGTCGGCTTGAGTGCCGACCAGGCGGCTTCGCTGACGGACAGCACCTTCTATGCGGATTACGGGCTTGAAGACGGCGCGTACTTTACCAATGAAGATGGGCAGCTGGAGAAGAACCCTGTTCTGGTCAGCGACAGCGGTCAGCTGACAACGGCAGCGGGCTTCATCAAGGCGCCGGGACTCAAGCTGAATGCAGGGCTCAATCAGGGCTATACGCCCAATTTCCAGAAAGCGATTGACATGTGGTCACTGCATGAGAACACCGCCTTTTTCCAGGGCAGCCGCACCACCAACGCCATGAGCCAGGAGGACACCACCACATATAGCTCGATTATGACGAAGGTGCTGGATTATATGAACAAAAACTGCGCCAATTTCATTACCGGCAAATCCAACTTCGAGAAGGACTGGGATAAATGGTGCACCGTGCTCAAGAAGTATAAGGTCGACCAGATAACGGAATTGCTGCAGCCGTATGTGGACAAGTATCCCTTCCGTTGATGAAGAATAGGAGGTGTGATTGATGGCAAAAAAGGAACTGACCGCATCTGCCCGCAGAAGCTGGAAACAGGAGCTCAAGCGCGACTGGGTCGTATATCTGCTTTTCGTCCCCATCATTGTTTATGAAATCATCTTCCATTTCCTGCCGATGTTCGGCATTGTCATGGCATTTGAGGATTACAACGTCGTCGATGGCTATTTCGGCTCGAAGTGGGTTGGTCTGCAGAACTTTGTCGACCTGTTCACAGGCGAGGACTTCCTGCAGGCAATCCGCAACACGCTGGCAATCGGTTTGCTGCGCGCAACCATCGGCTTTGTGGCGCCGATTATTTTCGCGCTGATGCTGAGCCTGATTGACAGCAAGAAATTCAAGCGTATTGCGCAGACCATGTCGTATATGCCGAATTTCGTGGCGGCAGTCATCGTCTGCTCGCTGTTTACGCAGTTCCTCGGCAAGGACGGTCCGCTGACGCTGCTGCTGACGCGGCTGTTCGGCGCGGAAAATCAAAACTGGTTTGCCAATGACCGGATGCCTGTCTTCTGGCTGATTTACACCTTCATGGGCATCTGGCAGGGCATCGGCTGGGGTTCCATTATGTATGTCGCGGCGATTTCGCAGGTCAGCGGCGAACTGCATGAGGCTGCCGCGATTGACGGCGCGTCCCGTATGCAGCGGATGTTCAGGATTACGCTGCCGAATATTCTGCCGATGATTATGATGATGTTCGTCATCAATATCGGCACATCGCTGATGGCCGGTTACGACAACATCCTGCTGCTGTACATGCCCAGCACCTACTCCGTTTCCGATACCGTCTACACGTACACGTACCGCATGGCGTTCGGCGGAGGCGCGACGAACTACTCGCTGTCGTCGGCATCCGGCCTGTTCCAGTCGCTCGTCAGCACCATCCTGCTGGTCGGCTCAAACGCTCTGGCACGCAAGACGTCCGGCACCGGCCTGTTCTGAGAAGGGAGGAGAATCAGAATGGAAAGAGCAGAAATCAAACGCCGCAAAAGTGAAGAGTGGGAAAACCACATGGTGGAAACGAAATCCATCGGCGATAAAATCATCGACGTCATTCTGTATGCGCTGATTGGCTTAGTCGCCGTGTGCAGCGTGCTGCCGATGTGGCACGTGCTGATGTCCTCCTTCTCCGATGGCAAGACGCTGCTGGCGCATTCCGGCATTGTGCTCTGGCCGGTCGGCGATTTTACGCTGGATGGCTATCGGCTGATTTTCAAGAACACCAGCGTCCTCAGCGGCTATTTCAACACGATCGTCTATACCGTCTGCTACAGCACCATCGGCTTCCTGCTTTCGTCGGTGACGGGTTATGCGCTCAGCCGCGATACGAAGCTCAAGAAGCCTGTTACCATGATTCTCATGCTGACGATGCTCTTCAGCGGCGGCATGGTGCCGTCTTACATGGTTATCCGTTCGCTGGGGTGGGTCGGCACGCCGTGGGCGCTTGTTATTCCAGGCTGCACGAACAGCATGTTCTGCATCATGATGATGAACGCCTTCAACAGTATTCCGCGTGAAATGTATGAGGCGGCACACATTGACGGCGCAGGGCATTTGTCGACGCTCTTTGAAATCAGTCTGCCGCAGGCGATGAACATGGGTGCGGTTATCATCCTGAATCTGGCAATCGGGCAGTGGAACTCGTGGCTGCAGGCCTCGATTTATGTGCCGAACAAGAAGGAGATCTGGCCGCTGCAGCTGGTCATTAAGCAGATTACCTCCGAAAATGCGGATTTCCTGAATTCCTCCAACCCCAATTACAGCCGCTATCTGATTCAGTTCGCTGTGATTATCGCTGCCATCGCGCCGATTATCCTGACATTCCCGCTCTTTCAGGATAAGATGGAAAAGGGCGTGCTTCAGGGCGGCGTCAAAGGCTGAGACGATCTTTTTGAGCTGCTTCCTTCGGGAGGCAGCTTTTCAAATGATGTTTTCTGTTGTATAATAAAATCAAAATAAGAAAACAACACAAGGAGGATGCTCCGGGTGAAGAAGCATGCTTCGTTTTATGAATGGTTTTGGCACAGGAAGATCTTCCGATGTCTGCGACCGAGAATCATGATGATGATTCTGACGCTGGTTCTGCCGCTTGCGCTGCTGTCGCTGGTTTTGTCCGCAGCGCTGATTCATCAGACCATCGAGGTCAATACCCAGAATATTCAGAATGCATTTACGTTTTTTGTCGACCAAACGCTTCAGTGGTATGAGCTGAGCGGAGAGGAAGCACAGACAGACTTTGTCAGCTTCAGTGCACCGAGCCTGTCTTTGCTGTACTGGAATGATGAGGGAAAATCGGACGACACCTATAATGGCGGCAAAATATACGTCTGCATGGATGACGGCACAAATTACCTGATTCAGCTGGATGGCACGTGGACGCAGGTCGAGGAATCCTTTGCGGAATTGCAGAACGCGGTCAGCGTCTTTGCATGGGTGAACAGTGAGTATCCATTTCGGGTGCTTTCCACGTTTCCTTATCATTTCGTAATACGACACATGTCAATCTGGCTATGGGTTGCGCCGATTGCGTCGCTGCTTGCGCTTGCCCTCTGTCCGCTGCTGTATGTGCGGCTGCGCAAGGATATTCTGGAGCCGATGGATTTGCTCACGCACGCGATGGCGCATTTCCGCACAGAGCATCAGTATTGGATTCCGCAGCAATCTGGCCGGCACAGCGATGAATTTCTGCATATGTTTGATGATTTCAACACGATGGCGCAGGAGGTACAGGCGTCCTACGAAAAGGATTTCAAGCTGCTGGAGAGCGAGATGGACAATCTGCGCCTGCAAATCAATCCGCATATGCTGCTCAATTCCTACAACATGATTTACGCCATGGCGCAGTCCCATAACGATGCAACCATTCAGGAGTACACGCTATGCCTGGTGGACTACTTCCGCTATGTCCTCCGTCAGGGACAGCGGCTTGTGAAGCTTCGTCAGGAGATGGATTTCGTCGAGAACTTCATCAACATTCAGCACATCCGATTCCCGAATCGCTTCACTTATCTGTATCAGGCGCCTGAGGAGTGCATGGATGTGCTGATTCCGCCGCTGCTGATTGAGAATTTTGTCGAGAATGCCATCAAATATGCGCTCAAGCCGGACGAGCCGATTCAGATTGTTGTTTCCGTGCAGATGGAAGCATCGGATGACGGCGGGAAACAGCTGCGCATCATCGTGATGGATACAGGCAACGGCATCCGTCCCGAATTGCTGGAAACGCTCAAGCGCCATGAACCATATGTGGATGAGACGGGACGCAAGCATATCGGCATCTATAACTGCGTCCGCAGGATTGAGCTCTTTTACGGCGGAAAGGGGAGCGTCCGCTTCAGCAGCGAGGAGGGGCAGGGGACACAGGCGTATATCCTGATTCCCTGCATCTATGAACAGGAGGAAAATGCATGAACATCCTGATTGTGGACGATGAACAGCTTGCGGTGCAGGGCATTTTAGACGGGATTGACTGGAATCGGCTTGGCTTTGACAAGGTGATGACCGCGAACAGCTACCAGGAGGCGGTGAATGCGTTCAAAAGCACGTATTTCGATATCCTGATCAGCGACATCGAAATGCCGGGCGAAAGCGGACTCAAGCTGATCGAGTACGTCAACGAGCACAGCCCGATTACCGAGTGCATCATCCTGTCCTGCCACGATGAGTTTGACTATGCGCGCACGGCGGTGCGGCTCAACTGCATGGAGTATGCGCTCAAGCCGATTCGCTATCAGCGATTGACGGAAATTCTGCTGCATGCGCAGGAGAAGGTGCAGAAGCGTCATGAGGTGGATCAGCTTAGCAGGTACGGCAGCCAGTATATCAATGACCTTGCAAGGGAAATCAAGAGCGAATCAGGGGATGCGCTGGAAACAGCGGTCGCGTACATCGATGCGCACCTGTCGGAGGAGATTGCCGTCAAGGATCTCGCAGGCATCTGCTTTGTCAGCGCCGACCATCTGACACGATTGTTCAAGAAGAAATACGGCTTGACGGTTACCGAGCTCATCCAGCAGAAAAGGCTGCATTTGGCGAAGGAATTACTGCTGAAGGAGAATATTACCATTTCTGCCGTCAGCGGCGCGGTCGGCTTCAGCAATTACTCCTACTTTACCGAGCAGTTTAAGAAGCACTTCGGGCTGACGCCGCGCGAATATCAGAAGCAGAACAGAAAGTAAGCAGCTGAATCAAGTCGGATTTACCGTGTTTTCTATCGGATTTCAGAAAGTTTTTATCACCCTAAAATGCTATACTGACGTTGACAAAAAGCTTCGACGGAAGCAAATGCATGTTAGGAGGAAAAACAAGATGAAGAAGCTCACTGCGCTGCTGCTGTCTGCACTGCTGTGCATGACGATGGTCTCTTTCTCCATGGCGGAGGAAGCATTGACGCTCGACAACACGTACTATTCCTATGGCTACGATGTCGGCACGATGTTCATGAACTACTACTTCCACTTCTACGGCGAGGTTGCCGGATTGGGCAAGGTGTTCCATGCAGGCATGTGTATGGATCAGATTACCTTTGACGGCACGTATGAAATCCTCGCCGAGGAACATGCTTACGGCGTGGCGATGAACCGTGCTGACAGCGAGGCAAGCAACATCACCGAAGGCACAGCGCCGTACACCGTTGTCTTCTACGACTTCGACGGCAACGAAATCGACCGCTGCGGCATCGATGCGGAGCACCTGTACAACGATATGGAGAACATCAGCGGCATCGGCGGCACGCAGATTGCTCTGAATTTCGACACGGATCCCGAAAACAGCAAGTTTGCATCCCAATACGCCGGCGAACCGGCTGTCGCGCTGCTCAACCTGGTTAATCCGGAAGACGATACCGCAACGCTGACGCTGAAGGTCAACGGCAAGTATGATGATCTGGTGGTGCTGTTTGTGGAAGGCACCTACGCCGTGAACGAGGATCAGACGGTCATTACGCTGACACCCAATGATGACAGCGATGACGGCGCGACCGTGACGAAGAACGAAGACGGCACGTGGCTGTACGTTTCCGAAAGCGGCGACGAGGTGACGCTGGCGGAGGTCGTCTCGGTGGAGGCTGTGTACACATTCAAGGGACAGATTCCTGTGCCCGGCATGGAGGACACGAACGCGGACTTCATCTGTGAGCTGAACAACGATAATACCGTTTCGCTCTATGCGGATTTCATGGGCAACAGGATGGCTGTTGACAGCGGCACATACGAAATCGACATGAGCACATACGCCTTCATCATTCACTTTGCGGCTGCTGGAGACTTGACCACGGAAGGCTATGCTGCGGACATGGTGCTGAACTATCACGCGGAGAACATTGAGCTCTTCGGCACGGTTGATCAGACACTTGCGTTTGTGACCGAGTGATTATCTGACTTCATTGAAGCCGTCGTCCTTGCTGGCGGCGGCTTCTTTTCTGAAGGGGAGATGAATATGAAGGATTGCATGTGGATTGGCGTGGAACGCGCAGATGCAAGCGGACGGTTCGCTTATTTCAGACTTGATTTTCAGCTGCGTGAGGTTGCTACGGCGAATGTGGAAATCACCGCGGCGGCGCGCTATCGACTGTGGGTCAACGGTCAGCCGGTTTGCTCAGGACCGTGCACGGGCGACACGCATGTGTGGTATTTCGACCGCATCGATTTGCGACCCTACCTCCGCAAAGGCCGCAACTGCCTTGCCGTGCAGGTGATCTGCCTCGACCATGCCAAAGCGCTGCATCAGACAAGCGCAAATGCCTCGCTGTTCCGTGCGATTGCGCCCGACCATCGCCATCGTCTTGCAATTTCAGGACACATTGGTGAAATGGACCTATCCACCGGGAATGCGGATTGGCGCGTGATGCTGGATGAAAGCACATGTTTGAGCATGGACGGGAACACGGAGAACCTCGGCGCATATCCCGAAACGGTTGACTTCCGCCGAACACCTGCCGATTGGAAAACGGGCGACTGCACCGCGTGGGTGAAAGCCGATGTGCTGGACAGCCTGGATCCGGGACGCTTTGAAACGATGTTCGGCGTTGGCAGACGCTATACGCTTGCGGAACGTCCGATTCCGATGCTGTTTGAGCGAGAGGAGCTGTTTGCCCGCGAAATCATGACGAAAACGGGTCTGCTGGAGAAGGAAAGCGCATCCGTTCCGCCGAATTCAGCTTTTGAGTGCGTGCTCGACGCCGGCCAGATCAAAATGACGCGCCCGACCTTTTCCGTCAGCGGCGGCAGGAATGGCGCGATGCGGATTACCTATTTTGAGAAGTTCCAGAAGGACGGCGAAAACCTGCGGCGCGACGACTGGCAGCACGGCGAAATCATCGGGATGACCGACTGCGTCACGCTGGACGGCAGTACGATTTGCTACGAGCCGTTCTATCAGCGGACGTTCCGGTTCATCCGCATCCGCATCGAAACGCAGACGGAGGGCGCAGTGCTTCAACTGCCGCGCTACCGCAGGACGGGTTATCCGCTTACGGAGGACAGCTGTATCACCTCGTCTGTTCCGTGGGTGGAGCAGGTGTGGCGCATGAGCATAGAAACGCTGCAAAACTGCATGCTGGATACCTACATGGATTGCCCGTATTACGAGCAGATGCAGTACATCATGGACACGCGTTTGCAGGTGCTCTTCCACCTGTCCGTCAGCCATGATACGGCGCTCGCCCGAAAGGCACTTGCGGAATTTCATCGCGGCATGATGCCGTGCGGGCTGATTCCGGGCAAGTATCCATCCGCGTATCCGCAGGTGATTTCAACCTTCTCGCTGCACTTTGTGTTCATGGTGTGGGAGTATTACGAGCATACGGGTGATGCGTCCGTTCTCCGTGCGTACCGCGCTGACTGCGACCGGATTCTGGACTATTTCGCGGATCATATGACACAGCGAGGGTTGATGGGTCATACGGGATTCTGGCCGTTTGTGGACTGGTTGGAGGCATGGAACGAAACCTGCGGCATGCCGGAAGCGCTTCGGCACGGCGAAAGCACAATCATCTCACTGATGTATGCCTATGCGCTGGGATGCGCCGCGGACATCAATCGCCACAGCGGCAGAGCGTGCATGGCGGAGGAGTATGAAGCGCGCAAGCAGGCGATTTGCAGCGCGGTGAAGGCGCTTTGCTGGAATGAGGAGCGCGGCATGTTTCGCGAAGGACCGGCGTTTGAGCAGTACACGCGCCATGCGCAGGCGTGGGCAGTGCTGTGCGACATGGCGGATGGAAGCGTCCTCAAGGCGGCGCTGGAAGGTCAGGATGTGTTGAATGTCACATTCGCCACGTCCTACGAGTGGATGCGTGCGCTTGAAAAAGCAGGCATGTACCGTTATGCGGCGGAGGCGTTGCAGGCGTGGATTCAGCTGATTGCGCTGGACTGCAAGACGTGCCCCGAAACGCCCCGTTATGCGCGCAGCGACAATCACGCGTGGAGTGCGTTGCCCATGCTGGAGCTGCTGCGCGGCGTCGCGGGTATTCAAGCAGCGGAACCTGGATGGAAGCGCGTGAGGATTGCACCGAATCTGCTGGGTCTGCCGGATTTGACGGGTATAGCCGCAACGCCGGCAGGGGACATACGATTCGACTATACGCAGGAGCAGTATGCTGTCACCCTGCCGAAGGGAATGTGCGGGACGTTTGTCTGTCCGAACGGCGATAACGTTCCGCTGCACGAGGGAAAACAAATAATTCAGGCATAAGGAGAAGAAAACATGAAGCAATATGAGACGTTTGAGCTGCGCTTTTCGGGCGCTGTGCTGACGGAAAGCTGGGCTGACATTGATTTGACGGCGGAATTTACCTGCAACGGCAAAAGCAGGATGGTCAAGGGCTTCTACGATGGGGACGGCGCGTATGTCGTGCGTTATCTGCCAGAGGAGGCAGGCGAATATTCATGGCAGGTGCAGGGCTGCATTTCGGCGCAGGGCAAAGCGACGTGCGAACCGGCAGATGGTGCGCACGGCATGGTGCATGCGGTCGGCACGCACTTCGAGTACGCGGATGGCACGCCGTTTTATCCGTTTGGCACGACCGTATACGCGCTGGCATCGCAGGAGGATGCGTTGGTCGCGCAGACGCTCGAAACGCTGAAAACTGCGCCGTTCAACAAGGTGCGCATGTGCGTGTTTCCTAAGCATTATGACTATAATCACAACGAACCGCCGTGTTACGCCTTCGAGAAGAATGCGGATGGCAGCTGGGATGTATCAAGACCCTGCATTGCATTCTGGCACCGGTTTGAGCAGATTCTGGACGCAATCATGGCGATGAACATTCAGGTTGACCTGATTCTGTTCCATCCGTATGACCGCTGGGGCTTCAACACGCTGACGCGGCAGGAGAATCTTGCATATCTGGACTATCTGATCCGCCGCCTGAGCGCGAAACCGAACATCTGGTGGTCGCTGGCGAACGAATATGATCTGGCGATTGCGCGCAAGACGATGGCTGACTGGGAAGAAATTGAGGAATATGTCGCGGCGAACGACCCGTTCCATCATCTGCTGTCCAACCATAATTGCATGTGCTTCTGGGATGCGACACGCCCGAACATCACCCATGCGAGCCTGCAGACGAAGGCACATACGGAAATTCCGCGCTGGCTGAAGGAATACGGCAAGCCTGTCATCATCGATGAATGCGGCTATGAGGGCAATCTGATGCACTTCTGGGGCAGCCTGTCCGCACAGGAAATGGTGCACCGCTTCTGGCGTGCAGTAGCATCCGGCGCCTATTGCACGCACGGCGAGACGTTCCTATCGGATGATGACGTGCTGTGGTGGGCACGCGGCGGCAAGCTCAAGGGCGAAAGTCCCAAGCGAATCGCGTTCCTGCGTGCAATCGTCGAAGGTTTGCCGGGACCGCTTGAACCGATTCTGGCTGGGTTCGGCAGAATCGGCATGTTGACCACGGAAGAGCTGGCGCAGTTTGTCGGGACGGCGGACAATGACTTCGTGCAGGTATTCGGCGGCAGCGCATTGCGGATGAAGGAACGGGACAGATGGGCGCACCTGAATGCTGACCACACGTATCAGGCACATTGCGGTGAGGAATGCTATTTGTATTTCTGCGACAGGCAGTGCTACGGCGAAAAGGTGCTTGAGCTGCCGGAGGACAAGCAGTATCGAATCGAAATCATCGATGCATGGAACATGACGCGCGAGGTGTTCGCGGAGAACGTCAGCGGAAAGACGCTGGTAAAAATGCCCGGGCGCGAAAGCATGGCGGTTCTCGCTGTGCGCGTCTAAGAGGAGAAAAGCATGGAAGCATACATGAACATCAGCCTGAGCGCGAAGAAACGCGCCGAGCTGCTGCTGAAGGAAATGACGCTGGAGGAAAAGGTTGCTCAGCTTGCAGGCGTGTTTGCCGTCAAGGGGCGCGAGGAGCAGATGGCAGCGTTCTTCAGCAACGGCATCGGGCAAATCAGCACGCTGTCCTTCCGCATGTGCGAAAGCACCGAGGAGATTGCGCAGTGGCAGAGAAAGCTCCAAACGGCGGTGATGGCATCAAGCCGCCTTCATATTCCTGCCGTGTTCCACATGGAGGGACTTTGCGGTCCGCTGATGATTACAACAACCGCGTTTCCGTCCGGGGTGAGCCGCGGTTCCGGCTTTGACCCGGCGCTGGAGGAGAAAATCGGTCAGACGGTCAGCAGGCAGGAGGCGGCGTTCGGCATCACGCAGATTCTCGCGCCGGTGCTCGATATTTCCCGCGATTCGCGCATGGGTCGTCAGTGTGAGCCCTACGGCGAGGACCCGACGCTGGCTGCCGCGCTGGGTGCAGCCTTCACGCATGGCATTCAGGAGACGACAACGGCAGGACGCACGCCGGAATCTGCTGCGAAGCACTTTTTTGCCTTCCACAATTCGTCCGGCGGCATTCATGGCGCACATGCGGACGCTGGTGAACGGCTGCTGATGGAAATCTACGGAAAGCCGTTTCAGGCAGCCATCACAGAAGCCGGACTGCGCGGCGTCATGCCCTGCTATGATTCGCTGAACGGGCTGCCCGTGCATGCATCGAAGCATTATCTGACGGATGTGCTTCGCAGTCAGATGGGCTTTGACGGCGTGACGGTGTCCGACTACGGCGGCGTCAGCAATGCGCATGACGTGCAGGGCATCGGCGAAACGATGGGGGAGGCAGGACTTCGCTGCCTGACGGCTGGCATGGATGTTGAACTGCCCATGCCGGTTGCCTACAGCAAGGAAATGACGGAGATGTTCCGCAGCGGAAAGGCGGACACGGCAATCCTGGACAACGCCGTGTTGCGCGTTCTGGAAGCAAAATTCCGCATGGGCTTGTTTGAGCATCCGTTCTCGCTTGACGGTGAGGAGCTGGACAAGACAGTCCATCATGCGGAGGATGACGAAATCGCCATGCAGTCGGCGCGTCAGTCGCTGGTGCTGCTGAAGAACAACGGCGCACTGCCGCTGTCTGGCAAGGAAAAGACGATTGCCGTCATCGGTCCGCACGCGAATAATCCACGCTTCTATTTCGGTGGCTACACGCACCTGAGCATGGTGGAGGCGCAGCACGCTGCAATGAACTCCATGGCAGGCATCGGCGCAGGCGGCGATACGGCGAAGGTGCAGATGGAGCGCGTGCCCGGCAGCAATGTGCAGGTGGATGAAACGGAGCAGTTTGACAACGTGCTGAAGCTCCTTGAACCGGACTGCAGGAGCCTTCTGCAATCGATTCGGGAAGCCTTGCCCGACTGCAAGGTTCTCTATGCGCAGGGCTATCATAAGGCGGGCGATGATAAGAGCCTGTTTGCCGAGGCGCTCGATGCGGCGAAGCACGCGGATATCATCCTGCTGACGCTGGGCGGCAAGAACGGCTCGGGCTCCATTGCAACGATGGGTGAGGGCGTTGACGGCACGGACATCAATTTGCCTGCCTGTCAGGATGCGTTCATCCGTGAGGTCAGCAAGCTGGGCAAGCCGCTCATCGGCATGCATTTTGACGGACGCCCGATTTCCAGCGATGCAGCGGATGAATGTCTTGATGCGATTCTGGAATGCTGGAATCCGGCGACCTTCACCGCGCAGGCCGTAACGGATGTGCTGCTGGGCAGGGAGAACCCGTCCGGCAAGCTGCCGCTGTCCATTGCACGCAATGCGGGTCAGATTCCTGTCTACTACAACCACCCGAACGGCTCGATGTGGCATCAGGGAAAGAGCATCGGATTTCAGGACTATGTGGACTGTCCGCACACGCCGCGCTACTGCTTCGGTCACGGCTTGAGCTACACCACATTTGAATACAGCGATTTGCAGCTGGATAAGCATGATATCCTGCCGTTTGAGGCGCTCAACCTCTCAATGTGCGTCAGAAACACCGGCAAGTGCGCCGGAACGGAAATTGTCCAGCTGTACGTGAAGGACGTGTATGCCTCCATGACGCGTCCTGTGAAGGAGCTGCAGGGCTTTGTGCGCGTGCCGCTTCAGCCGGGCGAGGTAAAGCGGGTGACATTCGTCCTTCAGCCGAGCCAGCTGGCGTTTCTTGATGAGGACATGCGCTGGAAGGTCGAGCATGGCGCATTCGAGGTGCAGGTTGGCGCGTCCGCTGAAAACATCCGCCTGACCGACACGTTCACAGTGACGGAGGACGGCTATCTTGAGGGACGCGACCGCGCCTTCTATTGCCTCGGTACGGTGGAAAAGGAGACATAAGCATGGAACGGAGCATGGCAATCAATCAGGGATGGCTGTTCGGCATGGGCATGCTGGACGGCGACGGTCGATGCGGACAGCGTGCTCTTCGGCATCCGCACCATTGAGGCGGATGTCCGTCATGGACTGCGCGTGAACGGCAGGACGGTGAAGCTGCGGGGTGGCTGCCTGCATCATGACAACGGCGTAATCGGCGCGGTTACCGCCTACGATGTCGAAGCACGAAAAATCCGCAGGCTCAAGGAGGTTGGCTTCAATGCCATCCGGACGACGCACAATCCGCCTTCCTCGGCATTGCTTGAGGTATGCGATCGGCTGGGCATGTATGTGTTCGATGAAGCCTTTGACGCATGGGGAACGGGCAAGCAGCCGGGCGATTACAACCAGTATTTCGACAGCGATTGGGAGAAGGATTTGACTGCCTTTGTCTGCCGCGATCGCTGCCATCCGAGCGTCATCCTCTGGTCGACAGGCAACGAAATCACCGAGCGTGCAGGTTTAAATAACGGCTACGTGTGGGAGACGCGCCTGGCGGAAAAAATCAGGCAGCTTGACCCGAGCAGACCGATTTCCAACGCCATCTGTTCCTTCTGGACAGGGCTGGACGATGCGCTGATGGCGGAGCAGCTGCGCAAGTGGAAGGCGTCCATGGCAGATGGCGTGCAGAATGCCGACATCGGCGGAAAGAAGGACCTGCTTTGGGAGCAGTACACCGAAGCATTTACCAACGGACTTGACATTGTCGGCTATAACTACCTTGAGGGGAAGTATGAGCAGGATCACGTCATGTTCCCGGAGCGCGTCATGCTGGGCAGCGAGAATTACCCGAAGGAAATCGGCTTGCATTGGCCGATGATCGAGAAAACGCCTTGGCTGATCGGCGATTTCACATGGACGGCATGGGATTACATCGGAGAGGCAGGCATCGGCAAAGCGAGCTTCTACGAGCCGGGCGATCCGCTGATTGCATCGCCGTGGGGTGCAGGCTCACCGTTCCCGTGGCGTACCGCGAACGATGCGGATTTCGATATCACCGGCTGCATTCGTCCGCAGGGCATCTATCGCCGCATCGTGTGGGGAAGCCGCGAAACCGCTGTATTCTCCTATGACCCGGATACGTTTGACAAGGTGGAAACGCTGACGCAATGGGGCTTCCCCGGCGTCTGGAAGCGCTGGAACTGGCGCGGCTGCGAGGATAGGCAGGTGAAAATTGCCGTCTTCAGCGCAGCAGAAGAAGTCGAGGTGCGCGTAAACGGCATCAGCCTTGGCAGGATTCGCGCAGGCGAAGCACTGATTCACGGCATGCCGATGACGTTCCTGTTCAGCGGCGTCTATCAGCCGGGCGAGGTGATTGCCATCAGCTATTCAGGCGGACAGGAGGTCTCGCGTGATGTGCTGCGTTCGGCGGGGGTGCCCTGCGCCATTCGTCTGACGGCGGAGGATACGGCGCTGCACGCCGACGGCTCGTCAATGGCGTTCGTTCATGTCGAACTGGTGGATGAAAACGGCATGGTCGTGCCTGATGCGGACACGTCCATCACGGTGCAGGTAAGCGGCAATGCCGAGCTGCTCGGCTTTGGCAGCGGCAATCCGATTACGGAGGAGAACTACCACACAGGCCGCTTCACCACGTATCTTGGTCGTGCGCTGGCGGTTCTGCGTGCAGGGTATGAGGCAGGCGAGGCAACCCTGTCGGTCAGCGCGGATGGCGTCGGAACGGCGAAAATGGCATTCCGTATCCCTAATCCAAACGATCCGATAAGTTGAGATTGCCTGACCTTGCAGTTGGTCGGGCGCTCGCCTCGAATGCTTTGTAAAGAGTATTTGAAATCTTTTGCCGCTCATGGACAATCGGCGGGGAACGTGATACACTAAAGAAAAAAGTCAACCGTGAAGGAGAATCAATCACGTGAAGCTGAACATGAAGCGGACGGTTCTGGTTGGACTTGCTTTCCTGTCGATTTGCACCTTCTGGCAGATGTATGACAGCGTGATGACGCTGATGCTGACGAACACATTCCGGCTGAACGAGACATTTGCAGGTGCGGTGATGGCGGCGGACAACGTGCTGGCACTGTTCCTGCTGCCTTTTTTCGGAGCATTATCGGACAGGACGAGCACGTCCATCGGGCGCAGAATGCCGTTCATCCTGGGCGGCACGGCGGCGGCTATCGTGCTGATGAACATCCTTCCCCTGCTGGATAACGCGTATGCTGCATCGCCGTCGCCCATTGTGCTGGGGTGCTTTATTGCCGCGCTGGGTGCGCTGCTGGTGTCGATGGGCGTGTATCGCTCGCCGGCGGTCGCGCTGATGCCGGACGTGACGCCCAAGCCGCTGCGCAGCCGTGCAAACGCCGTCATCAATCTGATGGGGGCAATCGGCGGCATCCTGTATCTTGCACTGGCGGCAATCCTGTATCCATCCGCCAAGGCATCCGCCGGACATGTGGATTATCAGCCATTGTTCCTGATTGTTTCGCTGATTATGGCGACGGCGGTGCTGATTCTGTTTCTGACGGTGAAGGAAAAGCGCCTGTCGGACGAGAATCGCCGCATCGAGGCACAGCATTCGGAATGGAACCTGTCCGAAAAGGATGAATCGGGCAACGAGGTGCTGCCGCGGCCTGTCATGCGTTCGCTGAACTTCCTGCTGATGTCCATTTCGCTCTGGTTCATCGCCTACAACGGCGTGACGACATGGTTCACCAAGTACGTCGAGGAGGTCATGGGCGCCGGATTGGGCGGTGCATCGACCTGTTTGCTTGTCGCGACAGCCGGAGCGGTCGTGTCCTACATTCCCATCGGCATTATTGCCTCAAAAATCGGCAGAAAGCGCACGATTCAGGCGGGCACGCTGCTGCTTAGCCTCTGCTTCCTGCTTGGCTATGTCCTGACGAGCAGCGCAAGCAGCATTACGCCGGTTATGTACATCGTGTTTGCGCTTGTCGGTCTGGCGTGGGCGGCGATAAACGTGAACTCCCTGCCGATGGTGGTGGAAATGTGCCGCGGCAGCGACATCGGGAAATTCACGGGCTACTACTACACGTTTTCCATGGCGGCGCAGGTCGTGACGCCAATCGCTGCCGGCACGCTGATGAGCGCGATTGACTATCGCGTGCTCTTTCCATACGCCGCAGTGTTCTCTGCGCTGAGCTTCGTGACGATGTGCTTCGTTCGCCATGGCGACGCTAAGGTCGAAGCCAGGAAGGGACTCGATGCCTACGAAGCCATGGATGTGGACTGACGGCAGACTGAAAATATCCTGTAAACAGACAACACCCCCCTGCTGCTTGATTGAGCAACAGGGGGTGTTGTTAACTACATGATAAAACTGCGGAAATATGCGATTCAAAGGGTGCGGGGAGGTTTGCAGACCTTGTTCCTATTGTCTGTTTATTAGAGCTGTGCGAGCTCCTTGTAGAGCTCCTTATTCGCCTGATAGAGCTTGGTATACAGCGCGTAGACCTTCTCATACTGCGGAATGTTTTCCGGAATTGGATTCTGTGCGGGATTCACATGAATCATCGCCTTGCACGCTTCCGGTACGCTCTGATACAGTCCGGCACCAACGCCAGCTAGAATTGCCACACCCAACGCCGGTCCCTCGGTGTTTACCGTGGTTGCGACAGGCATCTGGAACACATCCGCCAGCATCTGACGCCAAAGCGGGCTCTTGCCGCCGCCGCCGCAGGCAAGCATCGTTTCCGGCGCAACGCCCATGCCGGCGAGAATGTTCAGGCAATCCTTCAGCGAATACGTCACGCCCTCCATGACTGCGCGGAGCAGGTCGCGGCGCGTGTGCATGGCGCTCAAGCCGAAGAACATGCCGCGGCAGTCGGCATCAAGGTGCGGCGTGCGTTCGCCCATCAGGTACGGTGCATACAGCAGCTTGTTGGCGCCGATGGAGGACTGCGCCGCCTGCTTGTTCATCAGGTTGTAGGGATCTTCGCCCATCTGCGCGGCGGCTTCCTTTTCTGCCATGCAGAAGTTATCGCGGAACCACTTCAACGACAGACCGGCCGCCTGAGTCACACCCATGACGTGCCATGCGCCGGGCACAGCGCAGCAGAACGTATGCACACGCCCTTTGGGGTCGATGGCGAGCTTGTCCGTGTGGGCAAACACAACGCCGGACGTGCCGATGGTGGTGAATGCGCGTCCGTCTTCGACAACACCGGTGCCGACGGCAGCAGCCGCGTTATCGCCTGCACCGCCGACGACGAGCGTATCCTCGCTCAGACCGGTCAGCTCAGCGGCTTCCTTCGAGATGTGACCTGTAACCTCGCAGGATTCGTAGACCTTGGCGAGCAGGGAAGGAACGATATTGAGCATGTTCAGCAGCTTTTCCGACCAGCAGCGGTTCGGCACATCGAGCATCTGCATGCCGGATGCATCGCTGACCTCGGTGGCGTAGTCGCCGGTGAGCATATAGCGCACATAGTCCTTCGGCAGGAGGATGTGGCGGCACTTGGCGTACACAGCAGGCTCATGGTTGCGCACCCAGAGGAGCTTCGACAGCGTGAAGCCGGTCAGCGCGGGGTTCGCAGTGATGGCAATCAGCTGATCACGCCCAACGATTTCGTGAATCTGGTCGCATTCCGCCGCCGTACGCTGGTCGCACCAGATGATGGACGGGCGCAGCACATGCCCGTTTTCATCCAGCATCACAAGACCATGCATCTGACCGCTGATGCCGAGCGAAACAACGTCTTTCTTATCCACGCCGGACTTCGTCAGCACCTGCTGAATCGTGCCGACAGCGGCGTGATACCAATCCTCAGGCTTCTGCTCCGCCCAGCCGTTATGCGGCTGATACAGCGGATATTCAATCAGCGCCGAGCAAATGACCGTGCCGTTCTGGTCAAACAAAACGGTTTTTGTTCCCGAAGTTCCCAGGTCAATACCAAGTACATACTTCATAAGAATCCATACTCCTCTCTCAGATGGCTGAAATGCTCCTCAACAGCCTTTTCATCCGCTTCATTTTATCGTGATTTCATTCGTTCGTCAAGGGCTGGCACAAGACTTTCTGACAGGAATTTCGCATGTTCGGTTGACAGATGGCGGAAGTCGCTGTATCATGAAGCAGAACAGATTGGAGGAATGAGCATGGTTGTGCTGGGCATCGATCCCGGCTATGCGTTGATGGGCTGGGGCGTGGTAGAGTCGCAGGGCAGCCGGATGAAGCTGCTGGGCTACGGCTGCGTGGAGACGCGCGCCGGCGTTCCGATGCAGCACAGGCTCCGCACCTTGCAGCTTGGCGTGCGCGACCTCGTGAACATCTATCACCCGGATGACGTGGCGTTTGAAGAGCTGTTCTTTGCGAGGAACGTGACCACGGCGCTGATGGTTGGAGCAGCACGCGGCGCGGCCATTATCAGCGCGGCGGAGTACACCGAGAATCTCTACGAATATACGCCCATGCAGATTAAACAGGCAGTCACCGGCTACGGCAAGGCGGACAAGAAGCAGATTCAGCAGATGGTGAAGATGCTCCTCAACATGAAGGAAACGCCCAAGCCGGACGATGCCGCCGATGCGATTGCCTGCGCCATCACGCATTGTCAGTGTGGCGTTACGAAGGAACAGTTCAGGATGAAGTAAAGGCAATACCGCACAATTCAGCGGCGTTGCCGAATTGCGCAGTGTTGCCGTAAGATTCGACATCAGGAAAGACGACTAATCATCATAAACCAACGGAGTTAACAAGCAATGTACGCATTTATCGAAGGCAGGGTTTGCGAGAAAACTGCCAATGGTCTCGTCATTCTCGCTGGCGGCGTGGGCTATCAGCTTAACTGCTCCATGACGACGCTTCAGGCGGCGCCTCCCATCGGCGAAATCATGCGCTGCTATACCTTCCTGTCCGTCCGCGATGATGCCATGGAGCTTTACGGCTTCGCGACGAAGGAGGAAAAGCAGCTGTTCCTCTCCCTGACGGGCGTCAGCGGCGTGGGCGCGAAAATGGCTCTTGCGCTGCTCGGAGCGATGACGCTGCGCGATCTGAATCTGGCGATTTTGCTGGGTGATATCACGGCATTGTCTCGCGCGCCGGGCATCGGCAAAAAGACGGCGCAGCGCATCGTGCTCGAGCTCAAGGACAAGGTCAGCCAGGAAAGCGTTAATCAGACTGGCACACAGGTCAGTCAGCCGCTGTCAGGCGCGGCGGCGGATCAGTTTGCTGAGGCGATTGAGGCATTGGCGGCGCTGGGCTATTCGTCCGTAGAGGCACGAGAGGCACTGTCACATGTGGAGAACAAAGATGCGCCGGTGGATGAGCTGATTCGTCAGGCGCTGCGCAGCATGGCGGGATTGTGAGGCTAATGTGGAAGAAAGACTTGTAACAGGAGAGTTTCAGCAGGACGACGGCGCAGTCGAGATGACGCTGCGTCCGCATACGCTGCGCGAATATGTGGGTCAGCAGGCAGTGAAGGAAAGCCTGAGCATCTACATTCAGGCTGCGTTAAGCCGCCATGACGCACTGGATCACATGCTGCTTTACGGACCGCCCGGACTCGGCAAAACGACGCTGGCAACGATTGTCGCGGCGGAAATGGGTCAGAACATCCGCGTGACGTCCGGTCCTGCTATTGAGCGTCCGGGAGACCTTGCATCGGTATTGGCGAACCTGAATCAGGGCGATGTGCTGTTCATCGACGAAATCCACCGCTTGTCGCGTGCAGTGGAAGAGGTGCTCTACCCGGCAATGGAGGATTTTGCCATCGACATCATGATCGGCAAGGGCCCGACGGCGCGCTCCATCCGTGTGGCGGTGCCGAAATTCACGCTTGTCGGCGCGACGACGCGTGCCGGTCAGCTGAGTGCGCCGCTGCGTGACCGCTTCGGCATCCTGTTCCGGCTGGAAATGTACAAGCCGGAGGAGCTGGCGCAGATTGTCCGCCGCAGCGCATCCATTCTCGATATCAATGCCGATGATAAAGGCATCATGGAGATTGCGCGCCGCAGCCGCGGTACGCCGCGAATTGCGAACCGGATGCTCAAGCGCGTGCGCGACTATGCGCAGGTCAGGGGAGGAGGCGTCATCAGCCTCGATGTCGCACGCGAGGCGATTGCGATGCAGGGCGTGGATGAGCTGGGTCTGGATAAGGTGGACAGAGCTGTCCTCGGCACGATGATGGACAAGTTTGGCGGCGGACCGGTTGGACTGGACACGCTTGCGGCAACGACCGGCGAGGATGCGGTGACGATTGAGGACGTGTACGAGCCGTATCTGATGCAGCTCGGCTTTTTGATGCGCACGCCGCGCGGACGCGTCTGCACCCCTGCCGCGTGGGAGCATATGAAACGTACGCCGCCGAGCCAGAACAATGGCAATCAGCTGAAAATGGATTTTTAAGGATGGCAATGTTAATGAAGACATCGGACTTTGACTATGAATTGCCGGAGCGACTGATTGCGCAGACACCCGTTGAGCCGCGCGACCACAGCCGCCTGATGGTGGTGCACTGTGACACGGGTATGCGCGAGGACAAGCATTTCTATGAAGTGATTGACTACCTCAATCCCGGCGATGCGCTCGTTATCAACGAAACGAAGGTCATTCCGGCGCGCCTGCTCGGCGTGAAGGATGAAACCGGTGTGCCGGTCGAGGTGCTGCTGCTCCGCCGGAAAAATCAGACGGATTGGGAGGCGCTTGTCCGCCCGGGACGTCGCCTGAAGCCCGGCACAAGATGCAGCTTCGGCGATGGACTGCTGAAGTGCGAAATCATGGAGAGCGTGCAGGAAATCGGCGGACGCATCGTGCGCTTCCATTATGACGGCGTGTTTGAGGAGATTCTCGACAAGCTGGGCGAAATGCCGCTGCCGCCGTACATCCACGAGAAGCTGGCGGATCAGAGCCGCTATCAGACGGTGTATGCAAAAAATGAGGGCTCTGCGGCGGCGCCGACTGCCGGACTGCACTTTACGCCTGAGCTGCTCGAAAAAATCAGGCAGAAGGGGATCACGATTGTGCCTGTGACGCTGCATGTCGGATTGGGCACGTTCCGTCCGGTGTCGGTCGAGGACGTCAAGGAGCATGTGATGCACAGCGAGTGGTATCAGGTGACGGAGGAAGCGGCAAACAAGCTCAACGCGATTCGTGCTGCCGGCGGACGGCTTGTCTGCGTCGGCACAACCTCCGTGCGCACGATTGAAACGGTCGCAACAGAGGATGGTCTTGTTCACCCCGGTGCGGGCGACACGGCGATCTTCATCTATCCCGGCAAGAAAATCAAGGCGGTCGATGCGCTGATTACCAACTTTCACCTGCCGCAGAGTACGCTGCTGATGCTCGTCAGCACGTTCATGGGTCGTGAAACGGCATTGTCGATTTACCGAGAGGCGGTCGAGAAGGAGTATCGCTTCTTCAGCTTCGGCGATGCGATGCTGATTGACGGCAACCGCGCACCGTTTCTTCGCGAGGAAAATGCGGGGATGTAAAAGGGGCTTGGGTGTGCATATGGACACCCAAGCCTTTTTACATCCGTATTAAATTGAGATTAGTGCAAACTCTGCCTGTACAGTTTAACCGATGCTGTTTTTTTGATACCAATCCTGATTTAAAACAGCTTTAAAATCCACTCACGCCCTGTAATACTGCGAATGGTTTCGGGCGTAATAGACCTGATCGTGCAGCACAATCGATCGA
>CAVEOA010000019.1:0-43678 GCA_963617205.1 Alloprevotella sp.
GCCGCACCAACAACCGACCTATGCGTCCTTTGAAGTGGGCTTCTCCGAAACAAAAACTTGCTGCCTATCGTGTCCAAAATGATTGACAAACCTACAATTTTGCAGGTGCGTAATTTGCTGACCGATCATATTTTCCTTGCCATTCATCGTGTTTTTTGATATAATCATTTTGAAGGTTTATGCGATGATTGCGTTCATCGCCATTCCCTGATTGCCCCGAAAGGATGTTCACAGATGAAAAAGTGGCGGCTCCTTCTTGTTTCCGCGGTTCTTCTGATGCTTTTGCTGACTGCCTCCGCCTTGGCAGACAGCACGCGCTTCGGCGTCGTTGTCGATGTCAACAGCGTCAATCTTCGCGCCGCACCCAGCACCAATGCCGCCAAGCTCGGCACATGCACAAAAGGCACATGGGTGACGGTGCTCGGCAGCGGCAACGGCTTCTATCAGGTTGAAACGGCCAACGGTACGCTCGGCTGGATTATGCAGCGCTATCTGCACGTGTCCGCCGATGCCACCGGAACAGTCGGCTACGTGACCAACGCCGGCTATTTGAACCTCCGCAAGAGTGCCAGTACTTCATCTCGTGCCATCGGGCAGTACGACGACGGCACACCCTGCGTGGTGCTGAACCGCAGCGACAACTGGTACTATGTGTCCGTCAACGGGCAGAACGGCTATTTTCTCGCCCAGTACATTTCCACCAGGCGAGGCATCTATTCCGACAAGCTTGGCATGGTCATCTCGCCGGAGAAGAGCCCCGTCAACCTGCGTAGCGGACCCGGCATGGGATATCCCATCATCGCTTCCGTTCCCGGCTGCACATATGTCATGGTGCTCCAGCAGGGCACGGACTGGTGCCGCATCTCCGTCAACGGCAAGATCGGCTTCATGTCGACAGACTACCTCCACATCGGTTATTTGACCCTGTCCGAAGGCGCAAAGCGCTGCGGCTCGTCTTCAACGACCTACACCGGCAAGCAGGCAGTCGTCAATAACCCGAATTCGCGCGACAAGCTGAACCTCCGCCGCCGCGCCAGCAAGAGCAGCACCAGCCTCGGCAAATACAGCAACGGCACCGTTGTCACGCTGATTTCCCGCGGCGACCAGTGGTGCAAGGTCAAAACGCCCGACGGTCAAACCGGTTACATGATGACCGATTACCTGACCATCCTCAAGACAAACACATCCACCGCCACGCGCATTGTCCGCCATCCGGACAGCACATACGTCAACCTGCGCAGCAAGGGCTCGACCAACGCACGCATCCTGACTCAAGTGCCGCACGGCGCGACTGTCGTCCTCCTGTCTGAAGGAAAGACATGGTCAAAGGTGCGTTACAACGGCTATACCGGTTACATGATGACGAAGTATCTCAAAAAGCAATAATCCGCAAAGTGGAACGGTTCAAAAACGCGCCGGAGGATTTTCATCTTCTCCGGCGCGTTTTATTATTCGATTGTGTCGATGGGTGTATTGCCCTCGCACACGTGCTCCATACCCTGACGCAGCAGCGTCGCAACATGGTCATCCGCGAGCGAGTAGAACACCGTCTTGCCGTCGCGACGAGCCTTAATCAGCCGCGCCTGCTTGAGCACCCTGAGTTGGTGCGACACAGCGGATTGCGTCATCCCAAGCAGCTTCGCGAGGTCGCACACGCAGACCTCCGCCGTCAGCAGCACAAAGAGGATCCTGACGCGCGTGCCGTCGCCGAAGACCTTGAAGAGATCTGCAAGGCGAAGCAGCGTCTCCTCCTGCGGAAATTCGTGCTGAACCTTTTCGACAAGCGCTTCATGCACGCACAAAAAGCCGCAGCCTTCTACTTCCATGGGTTCAAAATCAGTCACGCTTTTGCTCCTCTCTGTTGTCAAAAAACGAATGAAATCGGAAGTCAGCCCGAAATCTTCATCACGCCGGCATCCACCGAAGGAGAACCGATGGAGCTGCCTTCAAACGTCAGGTCGCTGCCGACCGCTCTGATGCTTTTGAGCACCTCATAGAAGTTGCCTGCAACGGTAATCTGTTCCACTGCCCTGCCGCGCTGACCATTCTCGATGGTGTAGCCCTTGCTCAGCAGGCTGAAGTCGCCGCTTAACGGATTTGCGCCGGCATGCAGACCGGTCACTTCGGTAATCACGATGCCGCTGCCAACATCCTGCATCAGCTCATCAAGCGTCTTTTCGCCCGGCTGAATGTAGAAGTTCGTAGGTGCGACATGGATGCTGCCGCCGGCACGCGTCGCATTGCCGGTCGTTTCGACGCCCTGCCTGCGCGCCGTCTTGCGGTTGTGCAGCAGCGTTGTCAGCACGCCTGCATCCACCACGCGCTTCGTGCGGCTTGCACTGCCTTCACCGTCGAACGCACGCGTTGCCAATCCGCCCTTCATCAGCGGATCGTCGATAATCGTCACGATGTCTGCCGCGACCTTTTCGCCTTCGCGCCCCGACAGCAGCGACAGGTTCTGCTGCGCATTTTCTGCGGAGAAGATACCGGAGAACACCGTCATCAGGCTCTCCATCGCGTCATGGCGAAAAATCACGCGGTATTCGCCGGTCGGAACGGGTTTGGCATGGAGCTGCGCGACCGTCTCGCTGCAGGCCTCCTCCACCAGTTGCTCCGGCTTGATATCATCAAAGCGCCGCGCAACCATGAGTTTGCCGTTCGATGCAGTGGAATCGCCGTCCTTGGCGATCATTTCCGTGTAGGCAAGGAAATACTGCCGCTCGTTGGAAAGGTTCATGCCGAGGCTGTTGCGCAGAATCACCGCGCCGCTTTGGGACTGAATCAGCGAATCCGGCACACGGACAATGCGCGGATCGCTCTTCTTTGCAAGCGTCTCGATTTTGAGGCTCTTTTCGATTTTCTGCGACGCAGTTGTCGTGGCAACGTCGCTTTCTTCCTTCTCAATTTCAGGATAAGACGCATCGCCCGCGTAGATCTCGTCCTGTTCATCGTTTTCCTGCAGCGTTGCGGACTCCTTCACGCCGTCAATCAGCTGACTGACCGCCGCCTCATCGAACGCCTCGGTGGACGAGCTGCCCATTTTGCCGCGGAACTCGCCGCGCAGCGATACACTGTCGCCCTCTGACACCTCGTAATTGCTGACTTCGCCGTCCATCGCGTTGACCTGGAAGCTCTCCTGATGGCTGTAGTAGACCTCTGCCGGATTCACGCCTGCTTCCTTCGCGCTTTGAAGCACACGATCAATAAATTCATTCACATTCATGCACGTTTCCTCCTTAACGGCCGCCTACCGTGATGCTGCTGACGCGAATCATCGGCTGACCAACGTCCGTCGGCACGCTGCCGCTCCTTGAGCCGCACATGCCCTGCGCCAATTCAACCTCGCGGCCGACACGGTCAATCTTCATCAGGATTTCGCTGCCGCGGCCAATCAGCGATGCGCCGCGCACCGGATGAACAATCTTGCCGTCGCGCACCAGATACGCTTCTGCCACAGCGAAATTAAACTCGCCGGTCGCCGGATTGACGGAGCCTCCGCCCATCTTCTTGGCATACAGACCATTGCCCATCGTGGCAATCATCTCATCGTTATCGTCATTGCCGCGCGCGATATAGGTCGAGCGCATACGGCTTGTCGGGGCATATGCGTAGCTTTCACGGCGTGAAGAGCCGGTCAGCGGATGATTCATCCGGCGGCTGCCGAGGCGGTCAACCAGATAGCTCTTCAGGATGCCGTTCTCAATCAGCACCGTATGCTGGCTCGGCGTGCCTTCATCGTCGACATGGATGCTGCCCCAGTTGTTCGGCACGGTACCGTCATCAATCGCGGTAACGCACGGCGCAGCAATCTGCTGACCGAGCTTGCCGCAGAATTCGCTCACACCGATGCCAACGCTCGTTGCCTCCAGCGAATGACCGCATGCCTCATGGAAAATGACGCCGCCGAAGCCGTTGTCAATGACGACCGGCATGATGCCTGCCGGGCAAACCGGCGCATGCAGCATCGTCACCGCCTGACGCGCCGCCATTTCGCCCGATGCTTCCGGGTTCACGCGCTCATTGAAAAGCTCGAAGCCCATGCTTGCACCCGGAGCATCTCCACCGGACTGATTCTCCGTGCCGTTGCTGGCAATGGCATTAACGCGCAAGCGCGTCTGCACACGGCGATCCGTCACGAATACACCCTCGGTATTGCAGATGCACACATCCTGCACATGATCCGCATAGCCCGCGATGACCTGCACGATTTCGGGCGACACGCGCCTTGCAGCTGCTTCTGCGGCACGGAGCTTTTCCGCCTTGAGCTGCCCCTTGACTTCCGTCGGCAGCATCAGGATTTCCTCCGGCTTTGACGCGTCCCACGCCTTGAACGGCTGCACCACGCAGCCCTTGCCGCCGCGAACCGCCGCAGCCGCCTGCTTTGCGCAGCTCATCAGCCCCTCGCGGCTCGTGTCGTTCGTGTAGACGTAGATTTCATTCGTGCAGCTAAATACGCGCACGCCCGCGCCGTGCGTCCTGCTGGTCGATGCAATCTCCAGCTTCTGCGAGCGCATGGTCATTCCGTGATCAATGCGATCCTCGATGAAGATTTCCGCGAAGTCGCCGCCGGTAGATACAGCAGCCAGCAGCACCTCACGCGCCACGTTTTGGTCAATCATGTTGTTTTTTCCTTTCTTGCTTCTTCCATTTGCCTGTCAAAATACGTCAGCAGCGATGCAAACAGGCACTTGCGCCCATTCGGGAACACATCCCTGCTCCTGCGAATCCATTCCTTCACGTCCTGACGGCGCGTATTTCCGTCCGCCGGACACGGGTTTTTGTACACCGGCAGCTGTTCCCTTCGCGCAAAGCCAATGACATCGCGCTCATCAACCATCAGCATCGGGCGAAGCACCGTCAGATTCGTCCGGTCGAGCCGCGTCACCGGCGGAAAGCAGTCGTAATGCCCCTCCAGCATCAGGTTCATCAGGCTCGTCTCGATGAAGTCATCCTTATGGTGCGCATAAGCGATTTTGTTGCAGCCAAGTTCAACTGCCTTTTCATTCATCGCGCCGCGCCGCAGGTTCGCGCACAGGCTGCACGGGTTCTTTTCCTGCCGGATTTCAAACACAATCTGGTAGATGGAGGCATGCACCACATAAAACGGCACGTCCAGCGAATCGCAGAATGCCTGCATCCTTCGGATGCCTTCCTCGCTCCCTGCCGCGCCGCTGTCAACGTGAATCGCGCACAGCTCATACGGCAGAGGATAAAACCGCTGGAGGCGCTTAAGCCCTGTCAGCAGCGTCAGGCTGTCCTTGCCGCCGGAAAGTCCAACAGCAATCCGATCATTCGGCTGAATCATGTCATACCGCTGAATGCAGCTCCGCAGCAGGCTCGTCAGCCGCTGGACATCCATCGACATCCGTTTTCCTCCTCACGCCTGTGCTTCCAGATACAGTCGTGCCTGACGCGCGTTGTCCGGATTCGTGTTTTCCAGTGTCATCGGCAGATTGCGCTGCTTCGCCAAATCAAGCAGCATACGATAATTCATGTCGCCCAAACCGGGGGCGAGCGACAGCAGGCCATCATACATGTCCGCATTCGCCACTGTCTCCTGCGCATGGATGCATGCCGGCGTATTCTCCGGCAGGAAGTCCTTCATGTGCAGCAGGGCTACATGGTCGCCAAGCCGGCTGACTGCATCCTGAATGACTGCATCCGCTCGATTCACGTTCGTGCGGTCAAGCAGGTTCACCGCATCCAGAATAACGCGCAAATTCGGCGAATGAACCGCATTCAGCACGCGTTCGCAGCGCTCGGCATTATAGACGATGTGGCGGATGACCGGCTCGATGGCGAACGTCACCCCCGTTTCCTCTGCGCAGCGGACGACGGGCATTGCGCGCTCGATAAACAGCTGCAGGCTTTCCTCCGTCCGGCATTCCGGGCACGTCTTGTACGCGGTATTCGGCGCGCCGGTCTCCGTGCCTACCATCTGTGCACCGATTTTCTTTGCGAAACGCAAATGTGCCCGATAAATATCCAGCGTGTGCGCATAGGCATCCAGATCCGGCATGCAGAGGTTCAAATAGCAGCCCAGCAGCACGCACTGCTGATTGTACTTGTCCAGCAGTCCGCGCACCTCATCCGCCAGCGCATCCGTCAGCAGCTCCGGGGCCTGCGCCATCTTGAAGCCCGGCACCACCTTGCTCATGGCGATATGCACGCAGGAAAAGCCCTGGTCATGCGCTGATCTCAGCTTTTCCTCCAGATTGCTGCCGCTCGTGTCATGCAAACGAAGTCCGATGTTCATGAAATACTCCTTCTTTCGTTCGTTTATTCCTTCCAGCGATGATGCACCCATGTGAACATCGCCGGATAGCCCGCCATCGCGAAGAGAATCAGCCCGAACATCTGCCCGAAGTTCGCCCAATGCTCATCAAGACAAGCATTCGTTGCCGCCTTGAGCACCTTGCGCACCACCAGCAGCAGCAACACGCCGACTACGCCGCGCAGCACACGCCGCATGGGCTTCCCCGCCGTGTCGAAGCGCACGAAGCGCCGCTCAATCAGCCAGCCGAGCATCATGCCCATCAGAGCGCCGGACGCCTGATAACAGTCCGTCAGCATCTCCCACGGGTCAACCAGCAGCGTACCGTCCTCCAGCACGTCCATCGGGTAGGACTTGAGGCTCGTGTACGCCAGCATGGCCGCCGCAAGCGCGATGCCAGCCGACGCGATGACAATATCCGCATTCTTCCGGCTGTCCGCCAGCTTCAGCAAGCCGTTTGAAATCGGCAGGAACGCCAGTGCAATCACCCAGCCGACAATGACATCCTGCGGCGTGTGCGCACCCAGCCAGTTCCGGGAAAAGCCCGTCAGAAAAATCAGGATGGCACACGGCAGAATCCACCATTTGCTGTATTTTTTCAGGAACGCCGCCATGTTGGAATAGAACGCCGTGCCCAGCGTCGTATGCCCGCTCGGGAAGGAATAGCCGGTTGCGCTTGCTTGCGCCTCGGGCATGATGTGCAGCCGCGCATCACGCTTCCATGGGCGGTAAACGCACGCAATATTCTTCAACAGCTGTGACACGCTCATCGCGCCCACATAGGAGAACACCATTCGTTCGCCGCTGCGCTTGTCAATGCACCAGTACAGAAGCACCATCAACACGATGACCAATGAACCTGCTGCAAATTCGGATATGCCGAACAGAATGCTGTTCAGCCACGCCGGGCTCTGCTCGCGAAGCTGCTGCAACCAATACAAATACTCCAGATCCATATTTTCCCCCACTATCCGTCTTATTTCTGATTCGGCGGACGCATCGTCAGGCTGATGCGGTTCGTTTTCGCGTCCGACTCCAGCACCCAGACCGTCACGATGTCGCCCACGCGCACGATTTCGCTCGGATGATTAATCCGCCGCTGCGCCATCTGACTGATATGCACCAATCCGTCGCGGTGAACGCCGATATCCACGAACGCACCAAAATCCGTCACATTGCGGACCGTTCCGCGCAGCTCCATGCCGGGCTTCAAGTCCTTGATGTCCATCACATCGCTGCGCATCATTACCTTCGGCAGCTCGTCGCGCGGGTCGCGTCCCGGTCGGGACAGCTCCGCCGCAATGTCGCGCAGCGTCGGTTCGCCGATTCCAAGCTCCGCTGCAATTTCCGCTGTGCCATCCTGCTCCACCAGCGCATTCAGCTTGCCGACCGCCTGCGCAGGCGTCATGCCGTAACGCTTGAGCAGCGCCTTTGCCGCGTCATAGCTTTCCGGATGAACGCCTGTGTTCTCAATCAAATCCTTGCCGTCCGGAATGCGCAGGAAGCCCGCGCACTGCTCGAAGGCCTTCGGACCAAGGCGCGGCACCTTCTTCAGCTGTGCACGGCTCTTGAAGGCGCCGTTCTCCTCGCGGTATGCCACAATGTTTTTTGCGACTGCCGCATTGATGCCTGCGACATAGCTCAGCAGCGACACACTCGCGGTATTCACGTCCACGCCGACGCTGTTAACGCAGTCCTCGACCACGCCGCCGAGCGCCTCATCCAGCTCCGATGCCTTCAAATCATGCTGATACTGCCCGACGCCGATTGCCTTCGGGTCGATTTTCACCAGCTCCGCCAACGGATCCTGCAACCGCCTTGCAATGGAAACCGCCGAGCGCAGATTCACGTCAAACTGCGGGAACTCCTCCGCTGCCAGCTTCGACGCGGAATACACCGACGCGCCGGCCTCGCTGACAACCATGTAGCTAAGCTTGTCGCCCAGCCCCATTTCCTTCATCACGTCCGCGAAAAACTGCTCTGTTTCGCGTCCTGCCGTGCCGTTGCCGATGGCGACAATGCTCACGCCATGCTCGAGAATCATCCGCTTGACGTCAGCCTTCGCCTTCTCCACGCGTCCATGCATGGGCAGCGGATAGATGACGGCTGTCTCCAGCACTCGCCCTGTTTCATCAACCACAGCGACCTTGCAGCCCATTCGGATGCCCGGGTCAAGACCCATGGCGACCTTACCGCGAACAGGCGGCTGCATGAGCAGCGGACGGAGATTCAGCGCGAACACCTTAATCGCCGCTGCACTCGCCTTATCGGTCAGCTCTGCGCGAAGCTCCGTATCCAGCGACGGTGCAATCAGCCGCGTGTACGCGTCATCGCACGCCTGCGCGACATAATTGCCTGCTTCGCCGCTGTTCGGCTTGACGAAGCCGCCACGCACAAGCTGCTGTGCCCTTTCACGGTCAACCTCCAGTGCAACCTTCAGGAAGCCTTCCTTCTCGCCGCGGTTCATCGCCAGCACACGATGCGACGGCATCAGTCGAAGCGGCTCCCGATGGTCGTAATACATGCGGTACGTGCTGTCCTCTTCCTTCGCCGCCGATGTCGCAACCATCGCGTTTTGATGGTAGTACGTCTTCAGGCGCGTACGGACAGCCGCATCATCGCTGACCGTCTCCGCAATAATATCCATCGCGCCCTGCAGCGCATCCTCCGCCGTCGGGACGCCTTTCTCCTCGTTCACGTAGTCAAGCGCCAGCTGCATCGGCTTCGTGCCGCTCTTCTGCAGCAACAGCGCCGCCGACAGACCTTCCAGCCCTCGTTCGCGTGCAATGGTTGCCCTTGTCCGGCGCTTTGGGCGGTATGGGCGATAGATATCTTCCAGCTGCGCCATGGTCGATGCCTTGTCCAGCGCCTTTTGCAGCTCCTCCGTCCATACCTCCAGCTTCTTCAGGCTCTCGCTGATTTCGCCGCGCCGTTCATCCAGCGAACGCAATGCTGCCAGCCGCTCGCTGATTTCACGCAGCTTCTGATCGTCCAGCGAGCCGTGCTGTTCCTTGCGGTAACGTGCGATGAACGGCACCGTCGCGCCCTCATCGAGCAGCCGGATGACTGCCTCTGCCTGCCATGGCTGAATCGAAAATTCCTCACAGAGCTTTTGGGTGATGTTCATTCGCCACCTCAGTCATGATGCTTTTGGGCAATAACGCCGCCGGTTTTCCAGATGGAATCAGCCGGCACAACGCCGCGCACGCAGCTCAGCGGATAAATCTGCGAATCGCGCCCGATGACTGTGCCGGGATTCAGCACGCTGTTGCAGCCAACCTCGACATGGTCTCCCAGCATCGCGCCCATCTTCTTGAGGCCGGTCTCCTGATTCTCCTCGCCACCGTGGACAATGACCTTCGTCTTGTCGCTCTTAACGTTGCTGGTGATGGAGCCTGCGCCCATGTGGCTGTAATAGCCGAGAATGCTGTCGCCGACATAATTGTAGTGCGGCGTCTGCACATGGTCGAAAAGGATTACGTTTTTGAGCTCGACAGAGTTGCCGACGACGCAGTCCTCGCCGACAAGCGCACTGCCGCGAATAAACGCGCAGTGACGCACCTCAGTACGCGCGCCGATAATGCAGGGTGCCCCCAGAAAAGCCGTCGGTGCGACGGTTGCGGTCTTGTGCACCCAGACATGCTCGCTGATTTCCGTATATTCATCCTTCGGCAGCGCTTCGCCAAGCCGGATGATTTCCGCCTTGATGCCGGAGAGCGCCTCCCACGGATATGTAAACTGACGCAGATAATCGCCCGCGATAGAATGGGACAAATCAAACAGGTCACAGATAGTCAGCAAGGTTATTTCCTCCCTTATGCTTCTCATGCTTCGCCGAATCCATCGGTATTCTATGGATATTTCTATTTCCCGAATGAAAAATCCTGCCAAGCATGGCTTTCTGCATGAAAAAACCGTCTTAGCAGAACATAAGAAGAGGAACAGCCCGATAGAGCTGTCCCTCTTTGCATGGAATCGATTAGCTGTTCTGGTCATCCTCATGATACTGGCTGGAACGGCGGCGGCGCGGCGTTTCCTCGTTCGACTTTGCAATCGGACGCGCATACGGATTTTCCTGCGTCGTCGATGCCGTCTGGCTGCCGGTCAGAGCCTGACTGCCGGTCACAGACTGACTGCCGGTCACAGGGCGACTGCCGGTCAGGGGCTGACTGCCGGTCAGGGGCTGACTGCCAGTCACAGGCTGACCCCCGTTCTGCGGCTGAATGGGTGTACGGAAGGCGCTCTGCTGTCTGGTTTGCTGCGTCTGCTGGGTCGCAGTGGTCGGGCGCACCTGCTGCACAGGGCTGTTGCTCTGCTGCCTGGTTTGCTGCGGCGCGACATACGAACCCGTGCGCTGCTGCGTCTGCTGCGTTGCACTGACGACAGGACGGTTTGCACCCGGCTCACGTGCCGCCTGTGCACGGCGCTGTGCGACAATGCGCGCATGCTCGCGCTTCTGCCGCTGATACTGAATGAACAGGAATGCACCGCCGCCCGCCAGAATGGCTGCGATTGCGCCGCAAACGATGCCGACTGCGTTGCTGCTGCTTTCGTCCGTTGTCGGGTAGGTCACCGTTGTCGTCGGTAGCGGCTCCAGCGAGGGCGTCGGCGAGGGCGAAGGCGTTGCTGTCTCTGTCGCGATGGAAGCAGACGGCGTCGCCGTGCTTACCGGACCGGGCGTTGCAAAGCCGGTCCACGGGACATAGCTGATTTCAACGCCGCTGCCCTTCCACTCGTCGACCGTTCTGTCCTCCTCGGAAATGATCGTGGTCGGATTGCCCGTTTGCTTAGACGTGCTGTTGTTGCTGATTCCCTGATAGTATTCATTGCTGTTGAGGAAATTGGACAACTCAGCAATCGTCATATGGTAGAAGTAATTGCCGTTGATGTAGCCGACCTGTTCATTATAGCGAACCTTATACCATGTGTCTCCGTCCGTACCGGTGACAGTATCGAGAATCATGCAAAGCGCGTAATTCTTCAGCTTGGCCAGCACGGTGGATTTGGTTGTGGGCTCTGCGCGGAAGTTCACGTACGTACTTGTCTTCACATAGCCGTAAGAGGAAGGATTATTCACGCTGTACGTCGGCTGCGGCGTAACCGCAATGGTCGGCGTCGCCGTGATCTGCATGTTTTTGATATAATCCATCACTTCATCAACTGTCATGAAGCGAAGCATATCATAGCGGACATAACCCCATTTGCCGTCAATATAGACTCTGTTCCAGGGCATACCGTTATTGTATACCTGTCCGAAGACATAGACGACATCGCCCCGCGCCATGAAGGAGTAGATTTCGCTGTAGTCATCCGGTATTGCGCGGAACGGCACATTGTCGCCCAGCGCATATGCATAGCCCGTAACCTGCTCCGGTTCTGCCGTTGCAGTCGAAATCGGCGTTGCGGTCGGGGTAGCCGTCGGCGTTGCTGTCGGCACAGGTGTACTGTGCTTCTCGTTCCACCGCTGAATATAGGCTGCTGCTTCCGCGTCCGACACATGAATCACGCTGCTGTCGCGCATGAAACCGCTGATATTGTCCAGCGTCGTCACAACGTCCCAAAGGACCCCATCGACGTTGGTTTGGCTGCGGACAAGCACCGGATCATTCTCTTCAACGTACGTCATTGCATAAGCGCCGGCATCCGTGCCCGAATAGATGAGCGATCCGCTTGATACGACTGCATAGCCCTGATAATTATAATAAATCGTTGCGGTCGGCGTCGCCGTTACCACCGGGGACGCTGTCGGCGTAGCGGTCGGAGGTGTGGTCGGGGTTGCCGTCGGCGTTGCGGTCGGGGTAGCGGTTGGCGCTTCCGTCTGCATCATTTCGTAGTAGAAGGAAATCACCGACGGGTTGGCTTCACCGGTCAGCGAAACAATCAGCTCCACCGGTTTGTTATCCGGATGATTCTCCATGAACTGATAGCCGCTCTTCAGGTCAGTCGGCGCCGGATAGATGGTATACGCGCCCGTCGTGTAGGTCACTGTCTGCTGCGTTGCAACCGCTTCACCATTTGTGTCGATGTACCTGATGGTGACGTTCGCGCTGCTGATTTCCGGATTTTCGCCGATTGCAGCAGCGTACGCATCGCTGTCTGCCTGAGACATCAGGGTAATAAATTCGCTCTTCACATAGCCGGCTTTTCCGTTGAAAGCAACTCGGCTCCACGTTTCGCCGCTGCTGTTTGTCAGCTCCTTGAACACGAAAATATGCTCGCCTTTATCCAGGCGCATGATGATCGTGTCACTGCTTGCAGTCGATGCTTCGCTGCGGAGCGCGACCTTTGTGCTGTTGATGGTTGCATAGCGATTGACCATCTGCCCAACCGGAATCGGCGTTTCCGTTGGCGGAACATCCGTTGGAGGAACATCCGTTGCCGGGATCTCCGTAGGCGCATCCGTCGCAGGAACATCCGTCGCAGGGACTTCCGTAGGTGCATCCGTTGCCGGAGCATCCGTCGCAGGGACTTCCGTAGGTGCATCCGTTGCCGGAACATCTGTCACAGGAACGTCCGTCACAGGAACGTCCGTCACAGGAACGTCCGTCACAGGAACGTCCGTAGGCGCATCCGTCACGGTCTGCGCAGGATGATAGTAGAATGCAGGCTCTTCGAGTTCCTCATCATCGAGGGTGTATGTGCCGTCTGCATAGACCGTTACCACAAATTCCGTCAAGCTCTCATCCAGCTCATAGCCGGACTGCAGATTGACCGGATTCGGCGTAATCTGATAGACGCCCTGTTCAAGCACATACACATTCGGCTCGGCGATGGTTTCGCCCATCGTGTTGTAGTAGTTGACCGTAATCGTTGCCGTCTTAGGCGCTTCGGTCGGCGCATCCGTCGCAGGAACGTCCGTCGCCGGATTTTCCGTCGGTGCGTCCGTTGCAGGAACCTCCGTCGGCGCGTCAGTCGGTGTCGGCGCATCATACGTAAACACAACCGGATTTACGCTTGCGATGCCGTTCGTGTCCACAAATACATACACCTGCGCATCGCTCGTCAGCTCGTAGCCGCTCACGTTGCTGCTGTCTGGCGTGATGTAGTATTCGCCCGGATTCAGCGTCTTCGTCTGCGTGTCCAGCAGCGTGCCGTCTCTCAGCTGATAGTTCACCGTGATGTCTGCCGGATAGACGGGCGCATCATACGTGAACACAACCGGATTCACGCTTGCGGTGCCGTTTGTATCCACAAATACATACACCTGCGCATCGCTCGTCAGCTCGTAGCCGCTCACGTTGCTGCTGTCTGGCGTGATGTAGTATTCGCCCGGATTCAGCGTCTTCGTCTGCGTGTCCAGCAGCGTGCCGTCTCTCAGCTGATAGTTCACCGTGATGTCTGCCGGATAGACGGGCGCATCATACGTGAACACAACCGGATTCACGCTTGCGGTGCCGTTTGTATCCACAAATACATACACCTGCGCATCGCTCGTCAGCTCGTAGCCGCTCACGTTGCTGCTGTCTGGCGTGATGTAGTATTCGCCCGGATTCAGCGTCTTCGTCTGCGTGTCCAGCAGCGTGCCGTCTCTCAGCTGATAGTTCACCGTGATGTCTGCCGGATAGACGGGCGTCTCGGTCGGAGCTTCAGTCGGGACTTCAGTCGATTCCGCAGGAACGCCCTGCGAGGACAGATAGAGCAGGAAAGAGCCCTCAAAGCTGCCATTGCAGTCGTAATAAACCTCCTGCGCATTATACGCATCGAGGCTTGCCGCATCCGTCGCCCACTGGAACTGTGTCGTACCATCGGGCAAATAGAAACGATAGGCGCTGTCTGAGCAATATACATCCAGCGTCATCGTCGAGTACATCGCTGACCCGTCCAGCGTCACCCAATACGCATGATCCGTACTCTGCGGAACAGGCGACGCCTGCGCCGTCTGCGTCATGCCCTGCGAATCCGTCCACATGACGGACACAATCAGGTCATTCCAGTTGTCCAGTGCCAGCGCCGGCGTGATCCACACGGTCATCAACAGCGCCGCAGCCATGATCAGGCACAGCAAGCGGTTCAGCTTTTTGCCAGCGGCTTCCTTCATCTCTGGTCTCCTCCTTGCCTTTGTCCTCTTGGGGACACCATGCACACTTTTCCGTCTATATTATAACGCACCTGCGTTTTTTGTCAAACAACAAATCACGCCGCGCGGAAATTCCCATAATTCGCGCCGTTTCGCAGGATTTTTCCCGTCTGCTGTCGAATGATTCCGCCGTAAAATCAGCTAAGCTACAGGAGGGATCATCATGATTGAGGATTCGCAGCTGACAGAAGAATTTCTCGACGGTCAAGTCGTTTATCCTGGAAAAATCATCCGTCTGGAGCACTGGCATGTGCGCCTGCCCAACGGCGATATCGCCCTGCGCGAGGTTGCATGCCATCCGGGCGCATCAGCCGTTGTCGCGCTCGATGAGCAGAACCGCGTCATTCTCGTCCGCCAGCACCGCATTGCCGTCGGTCGACTGACGCTGGAAATTCCTGCCGGCAAGCTCGACAGCGCCGAGGAAGATCCATTCGTTTGCGCGCAGCGCGAGCTCAGCGAGGAAACCGGTCTGTCTGCTGACCATTGGCAGAAGCTGACTGTGCTGGAGACAACGCCGGGCTTCTGCAACGAGCGCATTCACCTGTATCTTGCAACAGGGCTGCACGCCGGTCAGACGCATCCGGATGAGGACGAATTTGTCGCAACCATCCGCATGCCGCTTCATGAAGCGATTGCCAAGATTATGGACGGCACGTTTCACGACGGCAAGACTTTGGTCGGTCTGTTGATGGCACAGCAGCTGCTCGCCACTCAAAAGACAGACGACTGACCGTCTTCACCCCATATAACGGATGAAAATTCCCTTTCGTTCCCCTTTTTGATACGATTTTGTAACATTTTTTCACCGCTCATCAGGAGGTTTCCTGCCCATGGTTGACAAGCTGCATTCTTGGCTGACCGGGCACGCCGCCAGCGCGGAGGAGCGCCGGGAAATGTCCGCCGTGGAATACTTTTCCTCGCTGCCGCAGCTGACAACGCCCCGCCTGCTTCTGCGCCCGATGGCAATGCGCGATGCTGCAGACATGTACGCCTATTCGCGCGACCCTGAGGTGGCGCGGCACGTGCTGTGGGATGCGCATACGTCCATGGCGGACACACGCGGCTATCTGCGCTACATCATCGGTCAGTACCGCAATGGCGAGCCGTCCAGCTGGGGAATTGTCCTGCGCGAAACGAACCGCCTTGTCGGCACCATCGGCTTCATGGCCTACAATCAGGCAGATAGCGTGCTGGAGCTCGGCTACTCCCTCGCCCGTTCCTGCTGGAATCAGGGGCTCATGACCGAGGCGCTGACTGCCGTGCTGAATGAATGCTTCACGGTGCTGCGCGTCCATCGGGTCGAGGCAATGCACGAAACCGACAATCCATCCAGCGGGCGCGTCATGCAGAAATGCGGCATGACCCACGAGGGTCACCTGCGCGGACGCGTGTTCAACAAGGGGCGCTATCGCGATGTGGAGCTGTGGAGCATTCTCCGCGAGGACTGGACAGGACGCGCATAAAAAGCCGAATACGTCTCGCTGGCGTATCCGGCTTTCCCTTACTTTGCGTTTTTGATGCTGTTCATGCGCCGCTCGAGCACCTCAGGCCGTGCGACGGAATATCCGAAGAAGCCAAGCACATTCTCCGCCTTCTGATAAACCCCGTGGCTGTAGGCGACCATCCCTGCGCGCTCCAGATGAAGCGAACCGTCCTCCGCGAACAGCTTTTCACTGACCTGCACCCCGACGATTTCTCCAAGGAACATTGTGTGGCTGCCAAGTTCAATCGACTGCCGCACCTTGCAGGAGAGATATGCCGGACATTCAGCGATGGCAGGCGCGGCATTCATGTTCAGTGCCTTCATCGGCGTCAGACCGCACTTTTCCCATTTGTTTACGTCCCTGCCGGACGTCACGCCGCAGTAATCCAGCGCCTTGCAATGCGCCTCGTCCACCAGATTCACCACAAACTCGCCGCTCTTAGCAATCATGCCGTAGCTGTGACGGTCGGGGCGAACGGAAATCGACACCATCGGCGGTTCGCTGTTTACCGTGCCGACCCACGCAAGCGTCACGATGTTTGGCTTGTCAGGCTGATCAGGATCGCAGCAGGACACCATCACCGCCGGCACAGGCGCGAGCAGATTGCAGGGATCAAACGTACGGAATTCTTGCATAGGACCGCCTCCATCAGATCTGTTTTTTCATGGCTTAGTGTACGCCTCCGCATTTCAATTGTCAAGACCGAAAGGAGCGTTTTTCCATGACGGTTCTCTTACAGGTGCTCACGCTTTTTCTGCTCATTTTCTGCGGATTCTTTTCTGCCAAGCGGAAAATGATTGATGAGCACGGTCTCAGTGCGCTGAACAATCTGGTGCTCAATTTCGCCCTTCCTGCCACCATCCTCTATGGTCTGCAGGAGCCTGCCGATGCGCAGCTGATCCACGACCTGATTCTCGTCTTTGTCTGCACGTGCGCCCTGCTGATTCTATGCAGCATTATCGCGTTTGGCTGCTTTTTTCGCGAACCGGCTGAACGGCGAAGCGTGCTGACGAACCTGTCCACCTTCTCCAACTGCTCCTTCATGGGCTACCCCGTCATCACTGCCTGTCTTGGCGAGGACATCCTCATTTACGCGGTCGTGTTCAACGGCGCATTCAGTCTGATGAGCTGGACGCTTGGCGCATTCGTCTTCGGCGGCATAAAGGCGGTTCAGCCGCGCAGACTTTTCGCCAATCCTTCGCTGATTGCCGTGTTTCTCGGGCTTGTGCTCTTTCTGACAGGTCTCCAGCTGCCCAACTTCATCAACGATGCGCTTTCGCTGATGGGCGACACAACAACGCCGCTGGCCATGTTCGTCATCGGTGCACGGCTAATCAACATCCAGCCATCGCACTTTACGGACAAGTCGCTGCTGCTTGCCTGCTTCTTCCGGCTCATCCTCTTCCCTGCCGCCGTTCTTCTGCTGCGCCTGACGAGCCTTTCGCCGGTCGTCATCAACACGCTGTACATCTGCACCGCCATGCCCGGCGCGGCACTGACCGCCATGCAGAGCGAGCTGTTCCGCTGCGACAGTGCTCTTGCATCGCGCGGCGTAGCCATTTCAGCCGCATTCTCCCTCGTAACCATTCCGCTGATGCTGCTGCTTGTCTGACAGGAGGTTGCTGCCTTGGGCCTTCGCGATACGCTTAAAAGCTACTTTTTTCCCGGTGAGGACAAAAACTATGTGCCTGCCCATTCCGGTGCCTATCAATCCGAGGTGCCGCATCTGCTGAAGAAGTTCAAGTGGGTGCTGATTGTCCTGCTGATTTGCTGCCAGATCTGGCCTTTTATCGAGCCCTACCTGCTGAAAACAGAAGAGGTTACGATTGCGTGTGATAACCTGCCTTCCGCCATCAGCCAGCTGAAAATCGTATATGTGTCCGACATTCATGACGGCTCGCAGCTCTTTTCGCAGGCGCGGCTGAACATGCTGATTAACCGTATCAACGCCTGTCAGGCAGATATCGTGCTTCTCGGCGGCGATTATGCCTCCGACAAGCTGACGTCTGCCGCATTCTTTGAGGATTTGCCGCGCATTTCCAGCACGTACGGCGTATACGCGGTCGCCGGTGAAAATGACCGTCAGCCCATGGAACGCACGGATGAATCCGCCTCGCGCCTGCGCAACGCCATGTACCGGCAGGGCATCACGCTCCTGGAAAACGAAGTGGTCAGCCTCCGTATCGGCACGGGAACCATCTACATTGCCGGCATCGATGATGTCAGCACAAAGCTTGATGACGTGGAGGCCGTTGCCAAGAAGGTCAGCTCGAGTGATTTTGTAATCTTCATGGCGCACAATCCCAGCATCATCACGCAAGCACTTTCCGTCACCGACCAGAGCGGCAATTCCGGCTGGTTTGACCTCGGTCTGTTCGGGCATACGCACGGCGGACAGATTCCCTTCATCGAAAACATCTTTAACTTCGACGGCATCCCTGCCCGATACGAAGGCGGCTGGCTGCTGGAAACGCGCGCGTGGCTGCTGATTTCCAACGGTGTCGGCACGACCGGCTTTCCTGCGCGATTGTTCTGCACGCCGCAAATTCACCTGATTACCGTGACACCCGGCACGTAATCTCTTGCGTTTCCTCGAAATTCATGATACAATCAAAATAAAGAAAGATGGTTCGCTGCGTTTCTTGCAGCGCCGCGTTCCAAAATCAGGCGTTCTCGCCGGAAATGAGGTTGATTGTCCCTATGAAGAAGCTGATTTCGTCCGTTCTCTCCCTCCTGCTGACCATGACGCTCCTGTTCTCCGTCGCTGTTGCGGAAACGACCGATGACAACGCCTCCTATCAGGCCATCTACAACATGATTCTCGAAGAGATGGACGGCGCTGAGCTTACGTATGAGCGCTATGATGACTACTACTCTCTCTATCTCGGCTATACGCTGAGCGACGCCAATTACGGCGATGCAACGTTGCTCATCTCCGCCTATTCCGACGCCTTCACCATCACCACCAACTTTACGACCGCCATCAAAAGCGAGAATTTCGGCGAGGTGCTTTCATTCGTCAATCTGCTCAACAGCGACTTCTATGTCGGCAAGCTCCTGCTGGACAAGATTGACGACGACTGGTTCCTGACGTACGAGGTTTTCGTCTCCGTTGATCCGGACAATATCGATGACTGGGATCGCAACAATCTCCTGGGCTATGCCGACCTGTCGCTGGACATTCTCTGCGAACTGAGCGAATATGTCGCCCAGATCGAAGCCGGCGAAACAGGCGCGAATGTCTACGCCATGTACCTTGCTGATTACATGAGCGAGTAAGCCGCAATAAAACAGAAACTGTCTCCCTCATGTCGGGGAGACAGTTTTTTTATGCAGTTTCCGGCAGACGCTTTCGCACGATGCGCAGCCGCCCTCGCCGGTTTCCCGAAGGGATGTCGGGATCGTATCGCCAACGTCTTTCATGGCAATAATCATTTCGTCCGGGTCAATGGGGCAGCGAATACCGCTGAGCGCCATGTCCGCCGCGGTAAATGCCACGCCGGATGAGCCCACGTTGCGGTACACGCAGGGCACCTCCACCAGTCCGCCGACCGGGTCGCAGACAAGGCCGAGCAGGTTCATCAGTGCGAATGCCGCCGCGTCCGCGGATTCCTGCGCCGTACCACCCTCTAAATACACGAGCGCCGCCGCGGTCATTGCCGCTGCCGAGCCGCATTCCGCCTGACAGCCGCCTTCCGCGCCGGAGATACTCGCCTGCGTTGCAATTGCCTGCCCGACCGCTCCGGCAACGAACAGCGCCTTGACCGCTTCATCCTCCGAAACGCCCTTTTCCTCCATCATTGCAAGCACCGCACCCGGCAAGATGCCGCACGCGCCGGCAGTCGGTGCCGCAACGATTTTGCCCATGCAGCCATTGCATTCCGCTGTTGCCAGCGCGTACGTTTCCGCCTTGCCAAGCAGGCTGCCCGCAAGGCACCTGCCGTTCAGCAGCCGCTTCTGCAGCAGCGCCGCCTGACCGCCTGTCAGCCCCGTCACGCTGCGCAGGCGCTCATCCAGTCCCTGCTTTACAGCCTCCTGCATGACGTGCAGCGTTGCGCGCATCCTGCCCGTAACTGCATCACGGCTCATGCCGGATTCCTCTGCCTGCTTTTCGATCGCAGCCACTGCCAGCGAACCATGCTTTTCTGCCAATGTCACCCATTCCCGAAGCGTATAGTCCATCAGTCATCCCTCCTCTTCAGGAATGTGCAGTTTTCCACCTGCGGCAGCACTCGAATCGTCTCGATATCCGCCTGCGACGGGATGCCGTCGAGCTCAAGCACCATCACCGCATCCGCACCGGCCTTGCGGCGGTAGACCTGCATGTCCGCGATGTTCAACCGATGCCGCGCAAAAACGCCCGTCACGGCAGCAATCACGCCCGGCGTATCCTGATGGCGGATAATCACCGTATTCTCCTTGCCGGTAAAGTTGACGTTCAGCCCGTTGATGCGGTGAATCTCGATGTTGCCGCCGCCGACAGACGCACCCTCGAGCATCAGCTCCTTGCCGCTTTCGCCGATGATGTGCAGGCGAACCGTGTTGGGATGTGCGCCGCGCAGATGCACCTGCGAGAACGTCACCGTCATGCCGCTTTTTTCGGCAATCTCCAGCGAATCGCGCAGCCGTACGTCATCAACATGCATGCCGAGGAGTCCTCCGACGATTGCGCGGTCGGTGCCGTGCCCGTGGTACGTCTTCGCAAACGAACCGTGCAGCGCGACCTCCGCCTTCACAACGCGTTCGCCGAGCAGATAGTATGCCGTCAGCCCGATTCGCGCCGCGCCCGCCGTATGCGAGCTGCTCGGACCAATCATGACCGGTCCGATTAAATCAAACAAATCCATGCAGTCAACGCCTTCCTGAAGAAAGATGATTGCTCTGCTGATTATGCTTCCCAGCCCTGATTGCGGATTGTCTGCGCAATCGCTTCACACGTCTGCGCACATTTCTGCGCATCTTCCGCCTCGACCATCACGCGCACAAGCGGCTCCGTACCGCTTTCACGCACCAGCACGCGACCGGTATCGCCAAGCTGCGCTTCGGCATCCTTGATGGCTTGCTTCACCTTCTCGTCCGCCTGCGCCGCCTTCTTGTCCTTCACGCGGACGTTAATCAGCTTCTGCGGATAAACGAAGAAGTCTTCCGTCAGCTGATGCAGCGTCTTTTCGGTCGCGCACATAACCTCCATCACCTTCAGGCTCGTCAGGATGCCATCGCCGGTGGAGGCGTACTTGCTGAAGATGATATGACCGGACTGCTCGCCGCCGAGCCTGCAGCCGTTTTTCGTCATGTATTCATAGACGTACTTGTCGCCGACCGCCGTCTTTGCGGACTGAATACCCAGCTTCTCCAGCGCCTTGAACAGACCCATATTGCTCATCACCGTCGCAACGACCGTGTTGCTGAGCAGCTCGCCGTTTTGCTTCATGTGCTTGCCGCAGAGATAGAGGATGTGGTCGCCCGTGACCTCCGCACCTGTTTCATCCACGCACAGGCAGCGGTCTGCATCGCCGTCAAATGCAAAGCCGACATCGCAGTGATTCTCAACCACAAACTTCTGCAATCCACCGATGTGCGTTGAACCGGCATCGCGGTTGATGTTCAAGCCGTTCGGCTCGGCGTTGATGACCATGGTCGTTGCACCCAGCGCGTCAAAGACGGACTTGGCAATGTTCCAGCTGGCACCATTGGCGCAGTCCAGCGCAATTTTATACCCCTTGAAGGAATACAGACCAAGTGAAATCAGATAACCGACATAGCGATTGCGGCCGGATACGTAGTCCACTGAACGCCCGATTTGATCCTGATAGGCGAACGGAATCTCATTCCAGTGCTGTCCGAAGCATTCCAACTCGCCATCCAGATAGGCTTCGACCAGCGCAATCGTTTCCTCATCCATCTTTTCGCCCTGACCGTTGATGAGCTTGATGCCGTTGTCGTAATACGGATTATGGCTGGCGGAAATCATGATGCCACAGTCAAAGCCATCCAGACGCGCCACATATGCCACGGACGGCGTCGTTGTGACATGCAGCAGATATGCATCCGCGCCGGACGCCGTCAGTCCGCCGACGAGCGAATACTCAAACATGTAGCTGGAACGGCGAGTGTCCTTGCCGATGACGATGCGCGGACGGCTGTCATCGCCGCTGCGCCGCTTGCATTCGCCGTAATACCAGCCCAGAAAGCGCCCGACACGGTATGCATGGTCTGCCGTCAGTTCCTTATTTGCTTCTCCGCGGAAGCCGTCTGTTCCGAAATACTTACCCATTGGTGATATTCCGCCTTTCTTACTTCACATCATAGCCGAGCGTGCGCAGGTCGGACGTGCGATTACGCCAGTCCGGGCGTACCTTCACCCACAGCTTCAGGTTCACGTGCAGACCCAGCAGCTTTTCGATATCCGCACGCGCCTCCGTGCCGATTGTCTGAAGCATCGCGCCGTGCTTGCCGATGATGATGCCCTTGTGTGCATCGCGCTCGCAGTAAATCGTCGCGTTGATTTCCATGAAGTTGTCGTTTTTCTTCTCCATGCCCATCATTTCCACGCCGATGCCGTGCGGCACCTCGTCGCGCAGGTGGCAAAGCGCCTTTTCGCGGATGAGCTCGGCGCAAATCAGCCGTTCGGGCTGATCCGTCATCATGTCATCCGGGAAATACTTCGGTCCCTGCGGCAGCGTCGAGGACAGCTGCTTCGTCAGATCATCAAGACCATCGCCGGTTTTCGCGCTGATGGGGATGATGGCATCATAGCCGCAGTCCGCAAACGATGCAATCAGCGAAAGCAGCTTATCAGGCGTCAGCAGGTCAATCTTGTTCAGCGCGAGCACCTTCGGCACCTTCCGTCCACCCATATCGCGGACGATGGCGCGATCCTGCTCGCCGACCTGCGTCGCGTCCACCAGCACCAGCATGCCGTCCATGCCGTCCATGGCATCCTTCACGGACTGCATCATGCTTTCGCCGAGCTTCGTCCGCGGCGTGTGAATGCCGGGCGTGTCAAGAAAGACAATCTGCCAGTCCGGACGCGTCATCACGCCCATGATGCGGTTTCTTGTCGTCTGCGGACGGCTGGACACGATGGCTATTTTTTCGCCGACCATCGCGTTCATCAGCGTCGATTTGCCAACATTCGGGCGTCCGACAATGGTCACGAAGCCCGAGCGAAATGCGTTTTCATCAGTCATGATTTCTGTATGCTCCTTTATTGCATCTGCGAAAGACCAAAGCCCTTCGGCAGCAGATCCGCCAACATTGCCTGCTCCGTTCCGCCGTCCCATGTGACGAGCACGCGGAGCTCCGGCGCAAATTCATTCAGCACCTGCCGGCATGCACCGCACGGCCACGGCGCGGCTCCCTTTGCGGCAATGGCGATTGCGGTGAACTCCCGTGTGCCCTCGCTGACAGCCTTTGCAAGCGCTGTCCGTTCCGCGCAGATCGTCATGCCGAAGGACGCGTTCTCGATGTTGCAGCCCTGAAAAACACGTCCATCCGCGCAGAGCAGCGCTGCGCCCACCGCATAGTGCGAATAGGGAGAATAGCTCCGCGTCATCGCCTGACGCGCCATGGTCAGCAGCGTTTCGTCCGTCACGGACTGCGCATCGCTGTCCCGCGAAAGCCCGATGGCAGACAGGATTTTCTCCTCCATCGCACGCATCTTCTTCTGGTCGTCCGGCTCGATGTGATCATAGCCCATCAGATGGCACAGCCCATGCACCAGCAGGAACGCCGCCTCACGTTCCGGCGAATGACCGTATTCCGCCGCCTGCGCAAGCATATGCGGTACGGAAATAATCAGGTCGCCCAGCATGCAGGCATCCGCTTCGTCATCCAGCTCGCGCTCAATCAGGCTGTCGCATGCGCCTGCCGTCTTGCCTGCCGGATAATTGATCGTCGGGAAGGACAGGACGTCCGTCGCACGGTCAATCTGCCGGTACTCGCGGTTGATTTCGCGAATCGCTTCGTCATCGCACAGCCGTACACACACGGCGCATGTGCGCGTAATTCCTTCTGTCCATTCGGCGCAGTCGGCTGCTGTCTGCATCAGCGTCAGGTAACGCGGCTCAATCTCCGCGTCAAGCTGCCAGATCAGCTTCATTCCTTTTCCTCGCTTTCCTGTGTTTCAGGCTTATCCGCCGTTTCAGCGGGCGCAGCCTCGTGAGCATCAGGCGCAGTTGGCTGCTTTTCCTGCTTGAGCTGCTTTGTTTCCTTCTCCGCTTCCTTTTCCGCCTGCACAAGCGGCCTCGACGGCACATTCACCGTCGGATACTCGATGCGCTCATGGAACACGCCGTTGAGCACCTTGCAGAATGCTTCACAAATGGCATCGATGTCGCGCAGCGTCAGCGGCGAATTGCTCAGCTGTCCATCCTCGAGCTTGCCGCGGACAAGGCGCTCGATGAACTGCTCAATCGCCTTAGGCGTCGGGTCCGGAATGGAGCGGACAGCCGCCTCCACCGTATCTGCCAGCATGATGACGGCGCTTTCCTTCGTTGTCGGGCGTTGACCGTCATAGCGGAAGTCGGAAATGTCAACCGGCTTGCCATCCGCCATCTGCAGCGCCTTGTGATAGAAGAACATCACGGGCGTATCGCCGTGGTGCTCCATGATAATCGTCTGGATTTCGCGCGGCAGATGATATTTCTGCGCCAGCAAAAGTCCGTCATGCGTATGCGCCGTCACGATGGCGGCGGACACATACGGATCGGTTCTGTCATGCGGATTTTCGCCCATTTGATTTTCCTTGAAATACAGCGGACGCTTGAGCTTGCCGATGTCATGGAAATACGCGCCCGTACGTGCCAGCAGCGGATTCGCGCCGATTTTTTCCGCCGCCGCCTCCGCCAGATTCGCGACAATAATCGCATGATGATACGTGCCGGGCGCCTCAAGCAGCAGCCTTCTCAGCAGCGGCTGATTCGGGTTCGCCAGTTCGAGCAGTTTGCTGGGCGTTGCCAGATTGAACGCCGCCTCAAACACCGGCTGGAAGCCCACGGCAATCAGACCGCTGAGGATACCGCCGGCGACAGACCAGACCGCGTTATCCACCGCGCTGGACAAATCGCTGGAGGTCATCAATCCGACAGACAGAATGACAATCATGTTCACAACTGCCGCAATCACGCCGGCAATCACCATGCGCACGCGCTGCGGCTTGTCCTTGAGGAAGCGCACCACGACCACGCCGGACACGATGCCGCTCATCATCAGGTGCACCATCTCGGATGAATACGTATTGGAGCTGCCTGCGCTTAAGCCGGACACAAGCAGCGCCATCGTGAATGCCGCCGCCAGTCCAACGCGGGAATTAAGCAGCGTCGTCAGCAGCATCGCCGCCAGCACGACCGGTGCCAGATACACATTAAACAGCTTCACCGCAATGACGCATAGGCCTTCGCACAGCACCAGCACGACCATAATCACGCTGGACTTGCATACGTCGGACAGCACCTCGCGCGAAAGAATCAGCAGCAGCAGGCACATGACCGTCATCGCCAGCAGGACGACCAGCAACGCACCGAGATAGATATCCCAGTCGACCTGCGCCGTATCCAGCAGACCAAGCGCTTCAAGCATCGCCACCTGATTCGCCTGCGCCACCTCACCCTCGCGGATGATGTTCTGCCCCTGCAGATACACGACCGGCTCAACCTGCGCGGCTGCCTCCTCCTGCGCCTGCGCCGTCAGCTCCTGGTCAATGACCATGTTCGGGCGAATGCAGTGGTTCAGCACGACCGGCACGATATTCTGCATCAGCGACGTTTCGACGCGATAACCCGCAATCTGCCGGATGGTAGAGATGGACTGGCTGACCTGTCCTTCGCGGATGGTCGTATTCAGAGCGCTTTCCACCGCAAGGCGGACCGTCGAAACCATCGTGTCGAAATTTTCCGTGCTTGCGCGCAAAAGGACGGTTGCCTGATAGCGCGTCAGCGTCACCAGCGTGACCTGAGCCAGCGCATAATCCACTTCTTCCGTTGTGAAGGTCGTCAGATTTGTCGCGGTCGCCGCTTCTTCGGATGATTCGCTGCGCAGCGTCAGCCCGTACTGCTGCACAACGCGCAGCTCGCGGAACGTCGCATCCAAATCGCTGAGCACCTCTTCGGTCGCGCCCTCCTGAAAGTGATAGGTGGGTTCAACCTTTGCGGCAGCCTCCTTGCGCCGTGCCTCCGTCGTTACGGTATCCTCGACATCCTTCGTCGCCGTGATGGTCTGATGCGAAATGCTGCCGACAGACAGGCTGTAGCGCTGCGGCGCGCAGGAAGCCCAGAACATCGCCAGCAGCAGGAGCGTTCCCACTGCATAAATCAGCGCGCACTTTGCACTTGTGCTCTGCAGCCACATGGCAAAGCTGCGCAGAACCGGCTTGCGCTGTTTTCTGCCATCGCCTTTCACCTTGCGCATAAAATTCTCTCCTCCTGAAGCAGAAACGGAGAATTATCCTTTTTGCTGCGCCTTTTTCTCCGCTTCCTGTTTATAATAGGCATCATAAGCCTGAACAATCTGCTGCACCAGTTCATGGCGGACGACGTCCTTGTGCGTCAGCTCCACCATGCCGATTTCGGGAATGCCCTTCAGGATATCAACCGCCTCCGCCAGACCGGATTTCTTGCCATACGGCAGGTCTGTCTGCGTGATATCGCCTGTAACGACCGCCTTGCTGTGAAAGCCGAGGCGCGTCAGGAACATCTTCATCTGCTCGGATGTCGTATTCTGCGCCTCATCCAGAATGATGAAGGAATCAGACAGCGTGCGTCCGCGCATGTATGCCAGCGGAGCTACCTCCACCACGCCGCGCTCCAGCAGGCGCTGATAGCTGTCCACGCCCATGAAATCGTAGAGCGCATCGTAGAGCGGCCGCAGATACGGGTCAACCTTCTGCGTCAGATCACCCGGCAGGAAGCCGAGCTTTTCGCCTGCCTCCACCGCCGGACGCGTCAGCACGATGCGCTCCACTTCCTTATTCTTGAGCGCAACGACCGCCAGCGCCATCGCCAGATACGTCTTGCCCGTGCCGGCAGGTCCGACCGCAAACGTCAGGTCATGGTCACGGATTGCCTGCACATACTCCTGCTGACCGAGCGTCTTGCAGCGGATTTGCTTGCCGCGGTGCGTGATGGCAACCACAGAGCGGAGAATTTCGTCGATGCGGTCGACGTCGCCCTCACGAGCCAGCGCCACGGCATACCGGATGCGTGCCCGATCCACCAATTCGCCGCGCCGGATCATCTCCAGCAGCTTGACGATCACGCTTTCCGCCAGCGCCGCGTCCTCCTCCTCGCCCGTGATGCTCAGCTCCGACTCGCGCAGGCTTACGTGAACGCCGCATTCCATCTCCAGCAGTGCGACATTCTGGTCATTCATCCCGAAGAGCGACATATACGCATCCATGGTATCGAGCGTCAGCGGGATCTTCTTCGTTCCTGTCAAAAAGGCTTTCCTTCTTTCTTTCAATGCCGTCCCGACAGTATCAGCAGAGGTGCCGATCCTGCGGGAGAGGATGCTGCCTGTTCTCCAAACAGTATCTCATATTCTATCATACTACAATTTGTCTTTCGGGTCAATAAAAAACCATTTGCGTTTGCGCGATTTGATGGTATAATAAGGAGCGCAGTGTATTCAGTCTGTGTCGCGGTCAGCCATGCTCGCGGCCATTTTGAGCGCACGTATGCACAAAAACTGGCAGGTGGTTTGATAATGGCTCAGCTGAATGATTTAGGCATTGACCTTGGAACTTCCAACGTACTCATCTATCAAAAGGGCAAGGGCATCGTCCTCCGCCATCCGGCGGTAGTTTCCATTGAGCGCTCCACCAAGAAGGTGCTCGCTGTCGGCGACGATGCATACAAGATGATCGGACGCACGCCCGGCAATATTCTCGCCATTCGTCCGCTCAAGCAGGGCACGATTGCCGACTTTGAGCTGACGAACTCGATGCTGCGCGTCTTCCTCGGCAGCGTGCTGGAAAAGCGCGTTTTCTCCGGACCGCGTGTCGTGATGAGCGTCCCTTCCGGCGTCACGGAAACGGAAAAGCAGTCGCTCATCAACATTCTGCTGGACGCCGGCGTTAAGCGCACTTATCTGCTGGATCGTCCGCTTGCGGCAGCTATCGGTGCAGGCATTGATGTCACCATGCGCTTCGGTCGCATGATTGTCGACATGGGGGCAGGCATTACGGACATTGCCGTCGTTTCCGAGGGCGAAATCGTACAGGCAACCAGAACCTTCTATGCCGGCGACTATTTCGATGATGCCATCATCCGTTATATCCGCAAGAAATATAGCCTGCTCATCGGCGAAAAGACTGCCGAGCAGGTCAAAATCAACATCGGCACCGCCATGCCGCCGGAAAGTGACGATGTCGACCTGTCGATGACCATCGTCGGGCGCCACCAGCTTTCCGGTCTGCCGCGCACGCAGGAAATCCGCGCAAGCGAAATCTATGAGGCGCTCAAGGATCCGGTCTCCGCGCTCATCGGCTGCATTCAGGATGTGCTCGTGCGCACACCGCCGCAGCTTGCTGCCGACATTTTCGATGACGGCATCGTGCTGACCGGCGGTGCTGCCGGTGTCGCACGGCTCGCGGATGCCGTCTACAGCGTGCTGCATATTCCCTGCGGCGTCGCGGACGATCCACAGACAAGCGTTGTCCTCGGCTGCGGCAAGGCTGTCGAAAACACAGCGCTGTTCGGCGCGATGATGGACGATGGACGCAAGGGGTTCAAGAGACTATAAAATCAGGGACTGCTGCACATTGATGCATCAGTCCCCTTTTATTTTCACATTTCGTACTGCGCAAGGATGTTCTGCGCGACAGCCATTCTCGTCAAGCGCAGATCCATCGCCTGCTTCTCGATATAGCGGTGTGCCTGCTCCTCTGTCAGGCTGCGATACTGGATCAGCAGGCATTTTGCCCGATCAATCACACGGATTTCCGCGAGCTTCTTCTCCAGCTTCGTCTTTTCGGCGCAGACCTTCAGCAGACGGCTTCGTGACGCCGCTGCGCAGTGCATCGCCTGATCGAACATCGGGCGTGCAACCGGCTTGGCGACCACCAGCACGCCGTCCCCCTCCAGCCGTTCCTGAACGGCAGCGGCCAGCTCCGCCTTGACGAGCAGAAGCACGCCGGCAGAGGTTCTGTCCGCCGCATCAATCGAAAGATCAATGCCGCTTTCATCATTCAGTGGCGTATTGATCACGACGAACGACCACTCGCGTTCCCCCAGCAGACGGCGCATTTCCGCACCGCTCTGCGCGATTTGAACGGAATCCGCATTTCCGAGCGGAAGCAGGGTTTGCAGCAGCTGCCGACCCTTTTCGGTGCTGCCTGCGAGCAGAATTTGTTCCTGCATGCATATGCCTCCCTGCTCTGCTTAGATGGTGCGAAGGTGCAGCTGATACACGGCGTTTGCGTCTGCCTCATAGCGCGCCGCCGTCTTCCGCTTTTCTTCCAGATATGCCTCGATGACGCTTTCCGGCAGCACTTCTCTGATGAAGCTGCTCTTTGACGCCAGCGCAATGGCTTCCTCGAGATTGTCGGGCAGCTCGCCGGAATCCTTCAGCGGCTCCTGCAGCGGCGTCACCTCGGTAATGCCCTCCATCGCCGCCGCCAGCACCAGCGCGAATGCCAGATACGGATTGCATGCCGGGTCAGGCGAACGCAGCTCCATGCGCCCTGATCCTGCCTCTGCCGCCGGAATGCGGACAAGCTGACTGCGGTTGCCAAACGACCAGTTGATGCGCTTCGGTGCCTCGCAGCAGCCCAGCCGCTGATAGCTCGACGGCAGCGGATTGAGGAACAGGCTGATTTCACGGATGCGGCTGAGGATGCCCGCGATGGCATGCTGCGCATCATTCGAGAGCTTTCCGTTCTCCTGCGCAAAGATGTTCACGCCGCCGCGCTCGATGGACAGGTTGATATGCAGCCCATTGCCGCTTTCGTCACGCAGGGGCTTGGGCATAAACGATGCGCACAGCCCGTACTGGTTGGCAATCGTCCGCACAGCCGTCTTGAAGGACATGGCATGGTCTGCCGCCGTCAGCGCGCCTGCGTAGTGGAAGTCAATCTCATTCTGACCGGGTCCCTGCTCGTGGTGACTGCTTTCGGGCGTGATATTCATGTTCTCCAGCGTCAGGCAGATATCACGGCGGACATTTTCGCCCTTATCCAGCGGAGAAACATCCATGTAGCCCGCCCTGTCCTGCGGCTGAAGCGTTATGTTTCCAGCCTCGTCCGCCTGAAAGAGATAGAATTCGTACTCCGTGCCGATTCTGAACGTCAGCCCGAGCGCACGCGCCTTTTCAACCTGCCGGCGGAGGATTTCGCGGCTGTAGCCCTCAAACGGCTTGCCATCCGGCGTCAGGCAGTCGCACATCATCCGTGCGACGCGTCCTGTCTGCGGACGCCACGGCAGCAGCGTGATGGTCTTAGGGTCAGGGCGAAGGAACAGCTCGCTGTGCGAAATGTCGCAGAAGCCCTTGACCGCCGATGCGTCAAACGACACGCTGCCGTTCAGCGCCCGATGCAGCTGTGTGGGCATAATGGAGATGTTCTTCAGCGCACCAAAGAGGTCAACAAACGCCAGACGAATGAATTTGACGTCATTTTCCTCAACAAACTCAAGCACTTCCTGCTCAGTCATGTTCTTCCTCCCCTGACTCCTCTGTTAATTCGTCACATACATGGAACGATACGGATTCGCGCTGTCCGGCACGAGCACCACGAAGCGTTCGGACAGAATCTCATCTGCATCCTTGCCGAATTTCTCGGCGAAACGGCGGATATATGGTGCAATTTCCGCTTTTTCCTCGTCCGTCGCCTCATGGGACAGCACCTGCTGCGGAATATCAAACGGCATGTCGCATTCCGTGCGCAGGAAGATTTTGCCGCCGTGCATACCAGCCGCCGGGAATCGTCCAACCGGCGCATGATCAGTCGTTTTCAGACCCAGCACGACAATATATCCGCCTGCCTGATATTCGCCGAGGAACGAGCCTGCCTCGCCGCCGACCACCAGCACCGGAATATGCGTCTGATACGCCTTCATATGGATGCCTGCCCGATAGCCGACATTGCCTTCAATAAAGATGGAGCCGCCGCGCATCGCGTAGCCCGTTGCATCTCCGCAATTACCATGGATGGTCAGCGTGCCGCTGTTCATGGTGTCGCCGGTCGCGTCCTGTGCGTTGCCGAACACCTCGACATCGCAGCCGTCCAGATAGCAGCACAGTGCGTTGCCCGGAATACCGTGAATCGCGACGCTTTTACCGGAGAGCCCAGAGCAAATATAACGCTGTCCGCAGACATTGTCAAGCTCGATTTCGCTTGCCTGACATGCATTGATTTCCTCGTTCAGTTCCTGAAAGTTCTTGTCGCCTGCAACGATTCTCACAGTCTGCTCCCTCCCATCAGCATCGCGCGATCCCGTCTGGAGAACGCCATGAGCTGCGGCTTCTCCAGCATCAGCTGGAAGTCAATGCTGCTCAGCGGCGTCTTTTCGCGGATCAGCGCCGTGTAGATGCCTGCACGTTCCACATCGCCGAGCATGATGTAGCCCATCAGCCGGTCGTCCTTCGTGCAGAGACGCTTGTAGCTGCCGTTTTCACGGATGATATAGCTTTCGCCCGTCATCGTGCCGGCGGTAATCATATGCAGCCCGAACATGCCCATGGCATTCATCGGAATTGCCTTCATCTGCTTCGGGGTACGCCCTGCCATCGACATGCCGCAGATTTCACCCTGCTGTGTCGCATTCGGCAGCAGCGCCAGCACGCGCTCTGTGTCCGTCGTCAGGTCGATGGACTTCGCGCAGTCGCCTGCCGCATAAATGCCGGGAATGTCCGTCTCGCCGCATTCATTCGTGTGAATGCCGCGCGACGCATCCAGTCCGAGGCTCTGCGCCAGCTCTGTTGCCGGACGAACGCCGACTGCCATCACCAGCTCGTCGAACTCGACCTCCCTGCCGCTCTTCATGATGGCCTTGCCCGGCTCGAAGCGAACCGCGCTGTCGCCCAGGAGGAAGGTCACATCCTGCTTCTCGCAGTGCTTCTGCACCATGTCCGCCGCTTCTTCATCAAGGATGGACGGCAGCACCTGCTTCGCCAAATCGCAGACGGTCACGCTTGCGACATGGTCGCGGATGCCCTCCAGACACTTCATGCCAATCAGGCCCGCGCCGACAATCAGCACACGCGTATTCTTCGTCAGGCAGCTTTCCAGCGACTTCGCGTCTGCAATCGTCATGAACGTATGATATTGGACCGTGTCAATGCCCTCAATCGGCGGGACAAACGGCCGTGCACCTGTCGCAAGCAGCAGCGCATCATACGGAACGGTCTGCCCGTTTGAACCGGTAACCGTCTTCCTCTCGCTGTCGATAGCAACCGCTTCGATGCCCTTGAGAAATTCAATCCGATTCTTTTCGTAGAAGTCAGGCGCCTTATAGCACATCCGTTCCTCATCCGTCTTGCCGCAGAGCAGATAAGAAATCAGCGGACGGGAGTAGGTGAACGCATCCTCCTTGGAAAACAGCGTGATGGTTCCTTCGCTGTCCACCTTGCGGATGGTCTCCGCTGCCGTCACTGCTGCCGGACCGTTGCCGATAATCACGTAGTTCATCTGCTTCTCACCTCTCCTCATACACGATTGCCTGATTCGGGCAGTTCTTGACGCACATCGGCTCACCGCCATTGCGTGTGCACAGCTCGCACTTCTGCATCACATGACCGGTTTCGTCCGGCATAATCGCGCCGTACGGGCAGGACAGGATGCATGTGAAGCAGCCGACGCACTTCTTATCGTCAATCACAATCATGCCGTCCTTGCGGGTCAACGCGCCGGAAATGCAGCCCTTGACGCACAGCGGGTCGGCGCAGTGGCGGCAGTTAACCGCGAAATGAACGCCGTTCGCACCTTCCTCGATGTGGATGCGCGGATGAATCCGGATGTTCTTGAGCGCCTTCACCATATCGCTCTTGCCGGAATTTGCGAATGCGCAGTAATATTCGCACAGGTGACACCCGAGGCACCATTTTTCGTTGACGTAGATTTTCTTCATGCTGCTCACTCTCCCGCGTGCTTGACGCCTAAAATTTCAAGCTCCTTCTCGTTGAGCCCCACGCCGCGAAGCATCAGCCGGTTTCCGCGAAGCGCCTCGATGGAATTGATGCCCATGCCGCCCATCATTTCCTTGATTTCGTGATTCCATGCCGTAACAAGGTTCACCAGCCGCTGGCAGCCCATATCGGGATTCAGGCGCTGCGTCAGCTCCGGAATCTGCGTGGCGATACCCCAGTTGCAGCGACCCGTCTGGCAGGAACGGCACAAATGGCAGCCCAGTGCCATCAGTGCCGACGTCGCGATGTAGACCGCATCCGCACCGAGCGCAATCGCCTTGACCACGTCCGCGCTGGAACGGATAGAGCCGCCGACAACGAGGCTCACACGGTCGCGGATGCCCTCCTGACGAAGGCGCGTATCGACTGCCGCGAGCGCAAGCTCAATCGGGATGCCGACGTTGTCGCGGATGCGCGTCGGCGCAGCGCCCGTGCCGCCGCGGAAGCCGTCAATGGCGATGATGTCCGCGCCGGAACGCGCGATGCCGGATGCAATCGCCGCGACGTTATGCACGGCGGCAATTTTGACAATGACCGGCTTGGTGTAGCGGCTTGCCTCCTTGAGCGAGTACACCAGCTGGCGCAGGTCCTCAATGGAGTAGATATCATGATGCGGCGCGGGCGAAATCGCGTCCGAGCCTTCCGGAATCATGCGCGTTTTGGCTATGTCCGCCACAATCTTCCTGCCGGGCAGATGACCGCCGATGCCGGGCTTTGCGCCCTGACCCATCTTGATTTCAATCGCCGCGCCGGCATTCAGGTAGTCATGATTCACGCCGAAGCGTCCCGATGCCACCTGCACAATCGTGTGTGCGCCGTACTTGTAGAAATCCTGATGCAGACCGCCTTCGCCAGTGTTGTAGTACGTGCCGAGCTTTTCTGCGGCGCGTGCGAGCGACTCATGCGCATTATAGCTGATGGAGCCGTAGGACATGGCCGAGAACATAATCGGCACCTCAAGCTTGAGCTGCGGCGGCGTGTCGTCAATGAGCTTACCGTCCTTTCCGCGCCGGACGCCTTCCGGACGGCTGCCGAGATATACGCGTGTCTCCATCGGCTCGCGCAGCGGGTCAATGGACGGATTCGTCACCTGCGAGGCGTTAATGAGCAGCTTGTCCCAGTACACCGGCAGCGGCACCGGATTGCCCATTGCGGACAGCAGCACGCCACCCGACTGCGCCTGACGGTAGATTTCCGTCATGGCCTGCGCGGTGTAGTTGACGTTATCCTTGAAGGTATTATCGGTCTTGACGATTTTGAGGGCGCGCGTCGGACAGAGCGACACGCAGCGCTGGCAGTTCACGCACGCGCTCTCATCGGAAATCATGATGCCCAGCTCCGCATCGTACTGATGCACCTTGTTGGCGCACTGACGCTCACAGACGCGGCAGGTGATGCAGCGATCCTGATTGCGCACCACCTCATACGCCGGATAGAAGAAATCAACAGCCATCAGTCACGTCCTCCTTCGGTCGTAAAGATCACCGGCTGACCGCCGCGCGGCGCCCACACATTATCCACATTCGGTGCAATCCGGCGGATGGCGCATTCCTCGCTGGCGACGTATGCGATGTCCTCCGTCTCCGCAACGACCATCGAGCGGAGCTTCAGGCGGTCGTTCAGCGCCATCATGCCGCCGTTGAAGCCGACAAGAATGGAAAACGGCCCGTTGATCAGCATGGACGGGAAGCGCTTGCGCAGCAGAAGCATCCGCTTCTGCTCTTCCTCCGGCATATGCTCAATCGTCGACCAGAACGGCGCCGCCATCACGTTCGCCGCCTCTGCGTAGGTCAAGCCCTGTTTGCGCACGAGGTAGTCAATCATGTACGCGATGACCTCGGTGTCCGTCATCAGCGTGCAGGTGTATCCGTACATCTCCATGCAGCGGCGGTTTGCGTCATAGGACGAGATTTCGCCGTTATGCACAACCGACACGTCCAGCAGCGTGAAGGGATGCGCGCCGCCCCACCAGCCGGGCGTGTTCGTCGGATAGCGTCCATGCGCCGTCCAGCAGGTCGCCTCGTACTCCTCCAGGCGGAAGAATCGACCCATGTCCTCCGGATAGCCGACGCCCTTGAAGACGCCCATGTTTTTTCCGGAAGAGAAGATGAACGCGCCGGGAATATTGACGTTCACGTGCAGCACATGCGCCGCAGTGAATGCATCCTCGTCCATCGCCTCTTCCTGACAGCGCCACGCCTTCGGTGTCACGAAGTAACGCCAGATAATCGGTGCATCGGTAACCTCGCGCATCGCCCGCGTCGGCATGATGGACATGCTGTGAATGTCAAAGAAGCGCTTCAGGTAGTGCTCACAGTCATCGCGCGCGGATTCATTGTCGTAGAACAGATGGAAGGCATAGCAGTCCGGAAATTCCGGATAGATGCCGTAGCCTGCGAAGCCGCCGCCCAAGCCGTTCGAGCGGTCATGCATCGGCTCCATGGCACGGATGATCGTGTCGCCGCCGATAAATCCGCCCTTCTTGTGAAAAATGCCCGCAATCGCGCATCCGCTGGGAATGCGAACCTCGCCCTCCTGCGGATTCCGGGTTGAAAAGAGGGACGTGCCCCGCGTGTCTGTCATGACTGTAACCTCCTTCAGCGTCCTGTCCCGCCGGCATTGACGGCTTTTCCGTTGCCGTCTTCTGCCTTGCCGGACATTTTAGGGTACAAAAAAGACGTTCATGCCGCGCGATAGGCACACCTCGACCGCATCCTTGCAGCACGAGCCCTCAATCGCGTGGTATGAACGCCTTTGTTCTCCACGCTTTCGATTGTACATGAGCGCGGCTGTTCCGTCAAGGTATTTCGCTGTTTTTCTGATGTATTTATGCATATTCGCCTTGATTTCGGGGTCATTCTGGCGATTAGTTGCATCTAATTTGCATATTACTTCGTTAATTCCGTCATTTTGGCAATTCATTAGCCGCGCCTCCCCTGCTTTTTTTCTTCCAAGCGGAAAGATTTGCCTGCGAAAAACTTCTGTTTCTGCAAACATTGATGCATGAAGCTTGACGCTCATTGTCTTCCGTGCTATGCTGTCATCATGTATTAAGGAGGGATTTCGTCCATGGCTCGCAATGACGCTGATATGACACAAGGCAACATTCTGCGCCAATATATCGATTTTGCTCTGCCGCTGACAATCGGTCTGCTGTTCCAGCAGCTTTACAGTGCTGTTGATACCGTTGTTGTCGGCAATTTCGTGGGTGACACAGCACTGGGCGCTGTCGGCTCGACCGGCAACATCATCAACATGCTCATCGGCGTCTGCAACGGTCTTTCGCTAGGCGCAGGCGCGGTCATCAGCCAGGCATACGGTGCAAAGGACAATGAACGCATTGAGCGCGCCGTCCACACGACCATGCTGCTGACATTCATCCTCTGCGTCATCATGACCATCATCGGCGTCGCCGTTGTCGAGCCGAGCCTGCAGCTGATGCGCACGCCCGACGCCATGCTCGACGAGGCGCGGACGTACCTGACCATCTACTTCGGCGGCATCAGCGGTCTGCTGATTTACAACATGGGCAGCGCCATCCTGCGCGCCGTCGGTGATTCTCGCCGTCCGCTGTACTTCCTGATTTTCTCCGCAGTCGTCAACACGATTCTCGACCTTGTTTTCGTCATCTGCTTCCATTGGGGCGTGGCAGGTGTGGCATATGCAACCATCATCGCACAGGCAGGCAGCGCCGTGCTGGTGTTGTTCGTCCTCTCGCGCGAAAAAGCCTCTTACGGGCTGCGCTGGAACAAGCTGCACATCCATGGGCAGACGCTCAAGCAGATTCTCGCCATCGGTTTGCCGTCGAGCGTGCAGCAGGGCGTGACCTCCTTCTCCAACGTATTTGTGCAGGGGTACATCAACGACCTTGGTGCGCTGAGCGCGTCCGGCTGGGCAGCCTATACCCGTGTGGACAACTTCCTGATGGTGCCCGTCATGGCAATCGCACAGGCTTCGACCACCTTCGTCGCGCAGAACTGGGGCGCCCGCCGTCCTGACCGTGCAAAAAAAGGCGTCCGCACCGGCATTTTCCTCTCGCTCGGCTGCATGGTCGTCTGCGCGCTGTTCGTCATTGCGCTGGCGCGTCCGCTGCTGTCGCTGATTTCGCCTTCTGACGATGTCATCTCCTACGGCGCACGCTTCCTCTATATTATCACGCCGTTCTATATCGTCATCACGTTCAACCAGCTCTATGCAGGTGCTCTTCGCGGCATCGGCGAATCCGTCCTGCCGACCGTCAACATGCTGTTCTCGTTCGTGCTGTTCCGTCAGGTGTATCTCTATCTTGCCACGACGCTGCTGACCGACGAGAACACGCGCTTCATCGTCGTCGCGCTCGCCTACCCGATCGGCTGGATGATGTGCTCCGTCCTGCAGGCGATTGCCTATCACCGCAGCCGCCTGTTCAATCCGGACGCCCATTCGTGGAAGCTGCCGAATTTCCATCTCCATCATTAATCAGGAGGTGAAATGCATTTGTCAACCGCCATTACCCACGTTCAGCCCGGCTCCATCGCGCATCGTCTTGGGCTGAAGGAAGGCGAAAAGCTCGTTTCCATCGCCGGTGAACCGATTATCGACCAGATTGATTATCAGGCGCTGACGGCTCAGCGGCGCTTCGACCTTACTGTAGAAGGGCTGGACGGACAGACGCGCCTGCTGCACGTCCGCAAGGAGGATTGGCAGCCGCTCGGGCTGACGCTCGACCAGACCATCGTCTCCAGTCCGCGCCCATGCCGCAACCACTGCATTTTCTGCTTCATCGACCAAATGCCGCCGGGCATGCGCAGGACGCTCTATGTCAAGGACGATGACTGGCGGTTGTCGCTGATGATGGGCAACTACATCACCATGACGAACATCGATGACAGCGAGCTTGACCGCATCATCCGCCGGAAGGTATCACCGCTCTTCGTGTCCGTCCAGTGTACCGACCCTGACATGCGCGTTAAGCTCCTGCGCAATCCGAGAGCCGCGAAGATCATGGACAACCTTCGCCTGCTCAGGCAGAACGGCATCCGCTTCCATGCGCAAATTGTGCTTTGTCCCGGCTGGAATGACGGCGATATTCTCATAAAGTCACTGAATGATTTGGAAACGCTCCGTCCGGCGATTCAGTCCATTGCCCTCGTTCCCATCGGACTGACGAAATTCCGCGATGGTCTGCCGTACATCAAGCCCTATAACCGTCAGATGGCGATTGACCTCATCGAGCAGGTCAAGCCGTATCAGGAGCGCTTCCTGCGTGAAATCGGCACGCGCCTTGTGTTCCCTGCTGACGAATTCTACTGCCTGTCCGGTCTGCCGCTGCCGACAGACGAGGAATACGAGGATTATCCGCAGGTAGAGAACGGCGTCGGGATGCTGCGCATGTTCGAGACTGACCTGCTATGCGCCATCGAGGATCTTCCCATGACAGAAACGCCGCCGCGCCGCATCTGCATCGCAACCGGCACGAGCGTTGCGCCTTTCCTGCGCGAGCTTGCAGAGCGCCACGCGCCGAAGGGAACGACCGTTGAGGTGCGCCCCATCATCAACCGCTTTTTCGGCGAAAGCGTCACGGTCACAGGACTGATTACAGGGCAGGATCTTGTGGCGCAGTGCAAGGATGTGCAGGCGGATGAAATCATGATTGTCCGCAGCATGATCCGCGCCGAAGGGGATCTGTTCCTTGATGACATGCACATCGATGACGTGCGCAAGCTGCTCCCCTGCCCGCTCAAGGTCGTTGAAAACAGCGGAGAGGGCTTCTGGCGCGCCATCTCCGGGCAATGCTGACGCCAGAGAGTTACCGCAGTCTGCTGGAGGCTGTATGACAGAAAAACCAGGGTTCCATTTCTGGAATCCTGGTAGAAATTTTTTACAGTCTACTTAAAAGGGAACGGGTCAGCTTTTATAATGATGTTCTATATTTTCTCCATTCTTTGCTTTGATTTAGGAGTCACCAAATGACTCTGACAGCTTTCCTTACCGGTTTTCCTTCCGCTCGGCGTAGTATTCCGGCACGTCAGGGATGCTGTTGATTCCATCCACAATCTGGTGCAGGGTCTGGTTGAGCTTCAGCGGGTTGATCTTTGGCAGGTCGCTGACCTCGATTTTGTCCTTGCCCAGCATCATCTTCATGCCTGCATTGACCATGCGGATATCGTACTGACCCTGAAACAGCGGCGTGATGGGGCGGTCAAGGTGCAGCAGGCGGTACACGGCAATCATCGCCGTGCGGACGGATGTTTCAACCGTGAACACCACGTCGCCCTCCAACTCCACGAACTGACCGATGAAGGCAAGGTTCTTATTGCCCGCAGGAATGACCTCCGGGCGATCCTTCAGCTTGCGGGGCATGAACTGGCTGGTGATATACGGCATCACCACGGGGATGGCGGTGATATGCGGCATGATTTCGCCGATTTTGTCCTCAAGACCGCAATAGTACAGGAACTCCCGCATGATTTCCTCGCCGGAGCACGCCGTCATGGGTTTCTTGGTGTATGTGCCGCAGTTGTTGGCGTGCAGACCGTAGAACCACATGAACTGCACGTTCTCCGGCTGGTCGGGGGCCACGGGCTGCAACGGCACATTGTAGTTGATGAACCACGGCGCGTCCACGAAGGTGGAGCAGCCGCCCTTACCGGTGGGGTTGCCGGTTTTTTCAGCGAGGTACTCGAAGAACTCGGGATAGTCGCGCACCGTCACGGAGCAGGAGACGAAGTTGCTCTGGTCAGGATCGAAGGCGAACTTCTCGGGGTGGCCGTATTCCGGGCACTTCTTGGCAAGGTTCTCCCACAGGGTGAAGCAGCCCTTATGCTGGGTATCGCGATTCATGACGGGCGCTTCGGTCATGCTGCCCTGCGTGGAATTCTGGGTCATGGAGCCGTTGGTGAAGAACACGAGATCGTCGTCCGCCACGGGCACCACTTCATCGCCGATGTGCAGCGCGGTCACGGTCTTGTCGCCGCCGTCGATGCGGATGTCCATATCCGTCACCGTCGCGCCGGAAACGAACTTCACGCCGTGATCGGCCAGATATTTCTCCAGCGGGCGAATCAGGCTGTTGTACTGGTCGTACTTTGTGCGCAGGATGCCGCGCAGGCTCTTGATGAGGTGAAGCTGATGCATGAAGCGCACGGCGTAGCGGCGCATTTCAATCAGGCTGTGATAGGGCTGGAACGCCAGCATGGCGCTCCAGTAATACCAGAGCTGGCTGTGAAAAAATTCCTTGTCGAACCACTGCTCGATGGTCACGTCCTCCAGCTCCTCTTCAGGCGTGAGCATCATCTTAATCATCTGCTCCTGAATGGCGGGGGTCAGTCCCATGGTGGTCTCATCATGCGGCTTGAAGCCCTGCTCCCACAGGCGGTGCCTGGAGTCGATTTCCCAATTCTTGTTGCACTCGCGGGTTTCGTCCAGCACGGTGCGACCTTCCTCATAGATGGAGGGGATGCTGCCGAACAGATCCCACAGGCACTCCATGTACGGCTCCAGCTCGCGCTCGCCGCGGGACACATAGCCGGTCTCCGATGCGCCGGCACAATCCATAGAGCCGCCGAACACAGGCAGCTGGTCATACACGGTGATGTTTTCGCCGGGCATCTGCGCGTCACGGACAAGGAATGCCGCCGCGGACAGACCGGCGATGCCGCCGCCTACGATATGCGCCTTGCGATTTTCAATGCCTTCGGGCTTACGCGGATGAACGCGATCATAATTTCTCATAAGAATGCTTCCTTTCTAAAAATCAGATATCCTCGGTGAATGTGGGGATGGTCGTGAGCATGTTCCTGCCCGGCATCTTCGCATCCTGAACTAGATACACCGCGGCGGCCAGACCGGCAATGCCGCTGCCGATAATATGCGCGTGCTTGCTTTCCACGTTTTCCGGCTTCTTAGGTGTGGTCATGTCGTAAAACCTCATCGTTTCCAGCTCCTTGCTTTTTCATTTCCTCGCTTGACTTCGGAGGATGGCTTGATTATAATGGTTCAAGAGTCGGAAACACAATGGTCAATTTTCTGCGAAACGCGCAAGAAAGTACAGATGCGCAGAAAAGTGTCCTGATTTTAAAAAATTTCTGGAGGAATCGTCATGACCAAGCCCAATCGAAGCGTGCTGCGCTCCAAAAATATGCTGCGCAAGGCGTATATCGAGCTGTCCACGGAAAAGGACGCGTCGAAAATCACGGTGGTGGACGTGGTCAACCGCGCCGACCTGAGCCGCAACACCTTCTACGCCCATTACCCGGACGTGAACGCCATCGCGGAGGAAATCGAAAACGAATTCATCCAGAAATTCAACCTCTATCTGGATCAGACGCTGTTCAGCCAGAAGCTGGATCATCCGCTGCCGCTGCTTAAGCGCTTCGAGCAGTTTATCCAAAGCGACGAGGACGATTGCCGGATGCTGGTGCACACGCAAAACTATCCGATTTTTCTGGAAAAGCTGAAAAAGCTGTTCATCGACCGCCTGATTGCCAACATCGACGACGAACCCATCCGCGACAAATACGGCTTTTTGGTCTTCGTCCACGTCCTCGCCAGCGGTCTGATCGAACTGTATACCCTGTACCTGAAAAGCGAAATCGATCTGTCGTTGACGCAGATCAATGAAGAAATCAATAAGATGTTCCTGGCGGGAATGCAGCTGTATCAGTAAACGTGCAATCAAATTAGTTACAATTTTTCCGCTCAAGAGCGATAGATAGACCGCTCCGATGAGAAAGAGGAGGTCTATCGATGGACAAGGTATTGAAACCCAATAGCATCATTAAAAGCATCAACGGAAGAAAAAAGATTTTAAATATGATTTAAGGTGGAAATAGTATTAAGACGAAGTTGGATAAACAGAAGATGACGCAAAGCACGTCACGCATCGGCCGATGCGGAAGGCTTCCGGGGTATCTTGAAGTGCGAGATATATTATCTGAAGCACTTTGATACCTACAAGCAGCTTGTGACAGCAATCGAACAATTCATTCACTACTACAACACCCGGCGGCGTCAGCACAGACTGAATTGCCACATGCCAGAGAGCTGCCGCAGTCTGCCGGAAGCTGTATGACAGAAAAACAAGGCTTCCATTTCCGGAATCCTTGCAAAAAGCTTTTGTTTTTTTGCCTGTCTGCTTGACAGCGAGCGGTTCAGTTGCGACAGTGTCGTAACTTTTTCACAATTAGGAAATTCCTGATGGAACTTTATCACGCGGAACACCGCCGTTCTGCTAAAACCTTTACCATATTCCTGTGAAAACGTCAGGTATGATTGCTGATCCTCCAGATTTTCGCGACACGTTGCGACTTTTTTACCACGGTTGAGATGCAGCTACAGATTAAAATTTTACACTTGCGGTCAACTGCCGCAAGTGCTTTTTCGTCTGTTCATGGATACAGAGGTGATGATATGAACACCTATGGTTATGCAAGAGTTTCAAGCGTCGATCAGAACGAAGAGCGACAGCTGATCGCCCTGCACGAGGCTGGTGTAGAGGACAGCGACATCTACATTGACAAGCAATCCGGCAAGGATTTCAACCGCCAGCAGTATAAAAGACTGGTGAAGAGGCTGAGGCAAAACGATTTGCTCTTTGTGCCCAGCATCGACCGACTTGGCAGAAACTACGATGAGATTCAGCGCCAGTGGCGTATCCTGACAAAGGATGTAGGTATTGACATTTGCGTGCTGGATATGCCCCTGCTGGATACTCGACAGCACAAGGATGTGTTAGGCACCTTCATAGCAGACATGGTTCTGCAAGTACTCTCTTTTGCTGCGCATAATGAACGAGAGAATATCAGAAAACGCCAGGCCGAAGGCATCGCTGCTGCACGGGCACGAGGCGTTCATCTGGGCAGGCCTGTGATTCCTGCTCCTGATTATTTTCCGGACGTGATAGCGCAATGGGAAGATGGCGAGATAACCACGAAGGAAGCGGTAAAACAAACGCAACTTACTGGAAGCACCTTCTATCGGCGGTATAAGGAGTATCGGCTTCTGCACCCGAAGAAACAATAGTCCATCAAAAGGTGTACCTTTTGAAAAAAGCAGTTCATAACACATCGCTTGGAATTATAGCATAATAAGCTATATTTTGCAATACGAACATTGGCTAATTTGTCCGTGCCAGCTATAAAAAAATCCATCGTCAAATTGCAGCCGACTTATTGCAAAAGGTACACCTTTTGAAAAAGACATTTTCCGAATCATGACTAAGCGATTCGGTTGCAGTAGACACAGTACACACAGAGACGAAACCCGTTAATCTACTCGTGAAAGAAGTGTTGTATGTGAAGGAAAACTCAGTTTTATTACTAATCCAGAATGCACTGTATATCGATGGAAAAACGAAATGCAAAGGTGTGCTGAAAATATACAATGACGGCTTCATCTTTTCGGGCAAGAATAATCTTTCTGCTGATTATGACATTTGTGAATTAACCGCTGTAAGCACCGTTGCGGAAGTCCATGGTCTTTTCGGAATGAAGAGAAAAGCTGCTTTACGCTTGTCAGTTCCCGGCATGAAAGATGCCTTTTTCGTGTTGACAGAAGGCGAAATATCAAGCGTCATCGACAAAATAAAAGAGACAGCTGAAAAAGAGAAGTTCAGGAGGCTCGAAAAAAATACACATCTGCCTGTCGCCTAATGGGTTCGATAAATAATGCCGAAGAAGCCAGAAACGTCTGCAACCTTTTTAAGCAGCTTGGCGACTATAAAGATTCTCCCCAAAAGGTAGAAGA
>CAVEOA010000020.1:0-42869 GCA_963617205.1 Alloprevotella sp.
CTTCTAACGTCCTCCATGGAAAAGAAAACCCGTATGAAGCCGAAGGGGTTTCGCAAAACCAGACGAAGTCTGCGACCGGAAAGCCCCCCCGAAATAGCTGCAATTTAAACTAAGTCGGGAAAAGTTCACTGCGAATGGGTTTCGCAAAATCAGACGAAGTCTGCAATCGTTGCAAATTAAGTAAGGTCAAAAATTCCCATTAACCAAAATAATCCCCCGGCAAAGACGCTGGAAACAGAAAGAAGGACAATCATCATGAACGTAATGACCACGCGTGAGCTGAAAGAGCGCCTGAACGAGCTTCAGGGCGAAACCGTAACGCTTCAGGGCTGGATTCGCAATCACCGCAAGCAGAAGAACATGGGCTTCATCGACTTCTTTGACGGCACCTGCTTCAAAAATCCGCAGGTCGTCTATGACAGCACCATCGCGGATTACGCGACCATCCAGACCCTGCATGTCGGCGCGGCGATCACCGTGACCGGCAAGGTCGTGCCGTCGTATAAGGATCCCACGACGCCCGAGGTGCAGGCGGTTTCCATCACCCTCGAGGGCGACTGCCCGGAGGATTATCCGCTTCAGCCCAAGCGCCACAGCGTGGAGTACCTGCGCGAAATCGCTTATCTGCGTCCGCGCACGCGCCTGTTTCAGGCGGTTTTCCGCGTTCGCAGCGTCGCGAGCATGGCCATTCACACGTATTTTCAGGATCGCGGCTACCTCTATGTGCATACGCCGCTGATTACCGCCAATGACGCCGAGGGCGCGGGCAACACCTTCACCGTCACGACCCTTCCGCCGCAGGAGCAGAAGGACGGCAGCAACGATTTCTTCGGCAAGCCGACCTCGCTGGCGGTCACCGGTCAGCTTGAGGCGGAGACGTTCGCGATGGCATTCAGCAAGGTGTACACCTTCGGTCCGACCTTCCGTGCGGAGAACAGCAACACCAAGACGCATGCCGCCGAGTTCTGGATGATTGAGCCGGAAATCGCCTTCTGCGACATTCATCAGCTGATGGACATCGAGGAGGATTTCCTGAAGTACATCGTCACGACGGTGCTGGAGAAGTGCCCGGACGAGCTGGAATTTCTGGACAAGTTCACCGGCGGCGGTCTGCTGGATAAGCTGAATCATCTGGCGGTCACCGGCGCGGCGCGCATCACGCATGACGAAGCAATCACCATCCTGCGCAAGGTGAAGGATCGCTTCCAGTTTGAGCCGAAGTACGGCGAGGACACCGCGAAGGAGCACGAGAAGTACCTGACGGAGGAATACTTCCACAGCCCCGTTTTCGTCTATGACTGGCCGAAGGACATCAAGGCGTTCTACATGTATCAGAACGACGACGGCAAGACCGTTGCCGCAGTGGACCTGCTCGTGCCCGGCGCGGGTGAGCTGATGGGCGGCTCCCAGCGTGAAACGCGCATGGACAAGCTGACCGAGCGCATGGACGCCCTGCACATCTCCAAGGAAGCCATGTACTGGTATGTCAACCTGCGCCGCTACGGCGGATGCACGCATTCCGGCTTCGGCATGGGCTTTGAGCGCCTGCTGATTTACCTCACCGGCGTGGACAACATCCGCGATGTCATCCCGTATGCGCGCACGCCCATGAACTGCGATTTCTAAGGAGGGATTCTCCATCGCAAAGAGCAGCTGGAAAACGGTCATTCGCCGCGTGCTGACGATTCTGCTCGCCGTTGTGCTGATGATTGTGTTCTACATCGCCGTCATTGTCGGTCAGCCGCAGGAGGATGAAGCAGCCTCGACCATCACGCCCAGGCAGGATCAGCCGCTGCTGACGGAGGGCTCGGACATGCAGGTCATCACGGACGCTTCTGCGCTGTCCGACCTGCTGTCCAGCTTCCCTGCGCCCGCGCTCACGTCCGGCTCATCCATGACGCTGCTGGCGGGACTTGTGCAGGATGTCGCCTATGAGGACGGCTATGCGCGTATGCTGACGCTGACGTATCAGGCGTCGGACGAGGTGCAGATTACGCTGACCAGCATCTATCCGGCGCGGGCGCTGTCCCTGCTGGAAAAGGGAGACTACCGCATTTCATCCGCGCTCGGGCCGACCATGGCAGGGCTGCGCACCGTCCGCATGGACAGCGCGGACGCAATCCGCCTGCACGCGCAGGGCGAGGAGGCCATCTATGTGCTTGTCGCACCGCGGATGGACAGCGCGTCCCTGCGGACGATTGCCGGTCTGCTGACGCTCACGGAATAACGAAGGCTTTGCCGCAAAGGAAGCGGCGTTACCTTAAAAAATCAAGAGGAGAGTGGAAAAAATGGATCTGGAGAAAATCATCAAAAAGGTTACCGAGGCGTTGAATGACAATGAGAAGCTGATTCAGGAGTTCCTGAGCAACCCTGTGAAGGTGCTCGAAAGCAAGCTGGGCATCGACCTGCCCGACGACCAGATTAACGCCGTGGTGGAAGGCGTGAAGGCAAAGCTGAATCTGGATAAGGGCATCGAGAGCGCCAAGAGCGTCCTGAACGCCGTGCAGGGGCTCTTCGGCGGCAACAAGTAACAAGGGCAGCACCTGCTTTTACATGGAGGTGTCATTATGAGCAACTACCGCAGCAGACGCACCATCACCGGCAGCATTGTCCACTACAACGACAGGGGCGAGGTCATCGGCGAAAGCATCGAAGGCATTCTGCCCGGCACGAGCCTGCATTACGGCAGGGACGGCGAGTATCTCGGGCGCACGGATGAAGGCGTAATTCCGGGCTCGTTCACGACGCGCGACGCATCGGGCGACGTTCTCTACCGCTCGAATGAACACTGGGACGGCTCTGTCCGCCATTTCGGCAATGACGACCGCCTGCTCGGCACGACCGCGCCGGAGCTGTTCGGCAGCCGCACAGAGCTTGACCGCGACAGCCTGTTCAGCGACGACATGCCCGATGATTTCGACCTCTAATTATCCAATCCTTAGCAAATTCTAATCTGTTTCGCTTGCGATTCACAGAAAAAATGTCGTATACTGAACTTGTCCGAAGGGACGAAAGGAGTGACATTTATGGCAGAATTTGATAAGATTTTGAAGGATGTTTTGTACGGCACCGTCGGTGCGGCGGCAAGCCTGATTGAAAAGAGCGGCGATGTTGCGCGCCAGTGCGTCGAAAAGGGCGGAAAGCTGGCGCAGAAGTGGGTCGAGAAGGGACAGGAGGCTGTCCGCAGCACGCAGCCCGCAGCCGACGACATCAAGCGCCGCCTGCAGGAATTCTGCGACGAGCTGATGAAGAGCGGCGAAATCGACATCACGAAGCTGACGCCCGAGCAGCGTTCAGAGCTCCGGCATCAGTTGGAGGAAATGGACTGCCGTGCGGAGCGTGAAGCTGCCGAAGCGGAAGCGCCGATGATGGACACGTGCGAGGATACCCCTGCGGAGGATGCCGCCACGGATGACGGCACGCCCTGCACCTGCGAGCCTGCCGCGCCCGATGAAGCGTGCGGATGCCCCTGCACGGCGGAAGCGCCGACCATCGAGGTTCCCGAAGGCTCTGCGGAGGACGCTCCATCAGAGGAATCTCCGTCCGAGGACGCTCCATCGGAGGAAGCTCCATCCGAGGAAGCTCCGTCGGAGGAAGCTCTGTCCGAGGAGATCCGTGAAAAAGACGAAAACTGGGTATGACAAAACAGCGCCCTGCGATGCCGGTTGAACGGCGCCGCAGGGCGCTTCTTTATGCTTTTGCAGGGGCAATCAGTAGTTTTCCGCATGAACCATGAAGTAGCTCTGCGGATGATTGCAGACCGGGCAGACCGCCGGCGCCTTCTTGCCGACGACGATGTGACCGCAGTTGGCGCATTCCCAGATGACGTCGCCGTCCTTGGAGAACACGAGGTCACCCTCGACGTTGTTGAGCAGGCGGCGATAGCGCTCCTCGTGCGCCTTCTCGATGGCGCCGACCATGCGGAACTTCCGTGCGATGTCATGGAAGCCCTCTGCATCGGCCTCCTCCGCCATCCGCACATACATGTCCGTCCACTCGGCGTTTTCGCCTTCAGCGGCGTGACGCAGGTTCGTCGCGGTATCCTGAATGCTGCCGCCCTCAAGGAGCTTGAACCACATCTTGGCGTGCTCCTTCTCATTCGCGGCGGTCGCCTCGAACAGGTCGGCAATCTGCTCATAGCCGTCCTTGCGCGCCTTCGATGCAAAATAGGTGTACTTATTGCGAGCCATGGATTCGCCCGCGAATGCTTCCATCAGGTTCTTTTCGGTCTTCGTGCCCTTCAAATCAGCCAAGTTCGTTTCCTCCTGTCATTGTGTGATTTCCTCACGCCATTAGTATACCCGCTTTTCGCTTAAATGAAACAGGTTTTTTGAAAAAAACCGATTATTTTTTCTCCGCCGACAGCATCCCCCGGTTGAAATGCTTCCGGCAAAGGCTGACGTACTGGTCGCTGCCGCCGAGCAGCACCTGTTCGCCGTCCTTCACGACACGCCCGTTGATGACGCGCGCGTTGCAGAGCGCCTTTCTGCCGCACCAGCAGACGGTCTTGATTTCCTCGATGGTGTCCGCCCATGCCAGCAGCCACTGACTGCCCTCAAACAGGTTGTTCCGGAAGTCGGCCCGAAGCCCGTAGGCGATGACCGGCACGTTGCAGTCATCGACAATGCGCACGAGCAGCGCCACCTGCGCCTTCGTCAGGAACTGCGCCTCATCCACAATGACGCAGTCATAATGGGCAGCGTCCACTTCGGTGATGTCCTCGATGTAGCGGCAGGTCGTTTCCAGACCGCAGCGCGAACGGATGATGAGCGCGCCGTCACGGTTGTCCAGGCGCGGCTTGAGCATCAGCACGCGCTGTCCTCGTTCCTCATAGTTGTACTGCACCATGATGGCGTTCGCGGTCTTGCTCGACCCCATCGCGCCATAGCGAAAATAAAGCTTTGCCATCGCCTTGCATCCCTCTGAATCAGGTGTTCTCAAAATAGTGGTACTTCTTCCTGAGCGCAATCAGGAAGGTCATCGACACGATGAACGCGAGCCCCTCTGCGGAGGTCGCTGCCCACCAGAGCCCATCCGGACCGAGCATCACCGGCAGAAGCAGCACCGATGCCGTCTGGAAAATCAGCGTGCGCAGGAAGGAAATCGCCGCGGATACGCCGCCGTTGTTCAGCGCCGTGAAGAAGGACGAGGCATAGATGTTGAAGCCCGCCAGCAGGAAGGAGAACGCGTAGATGTGGAAGGCGTTTTCCGTCAGGGTGCAGAGCGCCGCGTCATAGCCGACGAAAATCCTTGCAAGCATCGGCGCAAGAAGAATGGCGGCGGCAAACATGAGCGCATCCAGCACTCCCATGATGATCATGCTCTTTTTCAGCATCCCGCGCAGCTCAGGACGATTCTCCGCGCCGTAATGGTAGCTGACAATCGGCGCAGAACCGACCGCATAGCCGAAATGAATGGCGACAAAGACGAACTGCACGTACATGACGACGCCGTACGCCGACACGCCGTCCTCGCCGAAGTACTTCATCAGCTGGAAGTTGTACAGAGCGCTGATGAGGGAGGCGGAAACGTTGCTCATCAGCTCCGACGAGCCGTTCCAGCTTGCCTGCATCAGCGGACGCCTCTCGAACCTCGCCCAGCCAAGCCGCAGCAGGCTCCTGTTCGGCATCGCAAAGTAAATCAGCGGCAGCAGTCCGCCAACAGACTGGCTGATGCCTGTCGCAATCGCCGCGCCTGCCACGCCGCCGCCCATCACGCCGACGAACAGCCAGTCCAGCACCATGTTCGTTACGCCGGCCAGCACCGTCGCCAGCAGACCGAGCTTCGGCTTTTCCGCCGCAATCAGGAAAGACTGGAACATGTTCTGCAGCATGAACGGGATGATGAAGCTCGCGACAATCCGCCCGTAAAGGACGCAATCGTCAATCATCGTCTCCGTCGCGCCGAGCATCACGGCAACGGGACGCACCGTCAGCAGCCCGACCGCCGTCAGAATCGCGCCCAGCACAACGGCGAAGAGCACAATCATCGAGAAATAGCGGTTTGCAAGCTCCTTTTTGCCCTCTCCCATGATGCGCGAAACGAGCGCCGTGCCGCCCGTGCCCAGCATGAAGCCGAAGCTGCCCAGGATAATCAGGAACGGCATAATCAGGTTGATGGCCGCAAACGCCGTTTTGCCGGCATAGTTTGACACGAAAAGCCCGTCCACCACGCCGTAAATCGATGTGAACACCATCATCACGACAGACGGCAGGACGAACCGGAACAGACGGGTATACGTAAAGTGGTCAGAAAGAGCAATCTTCTGCCTGCTCATGGAATATCTACCTCATTGTTGATCAGTATCGGGAAAAATTGTCATCATGGCGCTGCTCATTTTGTTGAGAAGCGCGCAAAACTGCTGAATTTCCGCCTCGGAAAACTGCGCAAGGGCGCGCTGCTCCGTTATCAGCACGCGATCCGCCGTCTTCTGCGCCAGCGCATGACCTGCCGGCGTCAGCCGGACGAGCTTCGTGCGCCTGCTCTCGCCGCTCTGCATCGTCAGCAGCCCATCCGCCTCCATTTTCTTGAGCGCGGAATTGATGGTCTGCTTCGGCTCATGCATAAATTCGCAGATATGGCGCTGCGTGATGCCCTCCGGCTCAAAGCGCATGGCATAGAGAATCCAGAGCGTCGTCTCCGTAATGCCAAGCGAGCGCGCCATCTGCTGATACGTTTTGTCGTTCTTTTTCCACGCGCTGTTATAGACGGACAGACGCGTGTCTGCCTGCGCTTCCAACAGAATCCCCCCTTTTATCGTCCGAAAACGGACAAAGATATTATAATCCGATTTCGGACGTTTGTCAACATCCGAATTTCCCTGCACAGCGGCGCGCCCGTTTGGGATTTGCGGCATACAAAAAACTGCCATCAGAGAAAAATCCTCCAATGGCAGTTTGCTTTTGCCGGAAAATCAGCCATGCATTCCTTCGCTCTGAAGCTGCATGTTTTCCACCACGATGTCGTGGATTTCGCCTATGCTCGCGCAGTATTCCAGCACCTTCCAGGGCTCGTTGGTGTGGAAGTGGATTTTAATCAGCTCATCGTCGCCGACGGCAAGGAGACAATCGCCCTTGAAATGCTCCGTAATATAATCGTTGATGACGTCTTCGTCAAGATCATGTCCTTCAATCAGCAGCTGCGTATCAAATTTGAACTCAAGCTGTTCCGCCATGTCCTTCACTCCTTCTGATTCATTTCCTGCGAAGCTTTGCAGGCTGATGAAACAATTCTACGGAAAGCGTGCTTTTTCCTGCTGAAATGGCGCATCGCCATTGAATCATTCTGCATCGGCGGATTTCTCAGACGTCTGCTCGGCTTCCTCCGTCCGGGCAGGAATCTGTTTGCTCCAGAGCCGCTGGACCTCGGGATTCTTCTTGTCGCGCAGCAGGAAGCAGGCGACAATCAGCTGCAGCACGAACTGCACCAGCACCGTAATCAGCTGCAGGTCGTCGACCGCATTGCCCAGCACGGTGGCGCCCTCGGCAGCCTGCTCGGCGGCAAATTCAAAGAAGCCGTTCGCCATCGCCGCGCCGATGTTGTTCAGCGCATGCACGATGATGACCGTCCACATGCTGCCGCTGCGGAAATACATCGCTGCAAGCATGAAGCCGGCTGAAATGTTGGCGAAGGACTGTCCTACGGCGGACAGCGGATTCGAGCTGAGCGCGTTGGTCAGATGCATGCAGCCGAAAAGAACGCCGCTGAGCAGCGCCGCCTTGCGGACGCCCTTGGCATCAAGGCCGAAATGCTCCAGCATCGTTTCGCTGATGACGGCGCGGCACATGAGCTCCTCCGCTGTCGCCACCACGAACATGAGGAGAATGAACAGGAGAATCATGCCGAACGGACGAAGCGTCATGCCGTTGCTGATGCAGTCCGTCAGGATCAGGACAACGAGCGCCGCCGTGTAAACCAGCTTAAAGGCGCTCACGGACACGCAGGTGCGCAGCGACGCGCCCTGCCCCTTCATCAGGCTCAGATGATGCGTCCGCCAGAGGATGAGCAGCATGGCCGCAATCACAGCCGCATCCGTCACGATGAGGGACACGTAATCATAAGCGTCGGCGTTCCGCGCCAGCGCCGATGTCGAGGTGCACAGATACCACACGGACGAAACGACGATGTTGATCACGAGGAACAGCACCATCACCACGATGGAGAACCAGATGGGATGTTTCTTGCTGAATCTTGAAAGCATGATGCAGGGTAACTCCTTCTGTTTGAAATTCCTGTCCATTATAGCACAAACGCAAGGAAAATCAAGACAGACAAATCATTGTTACAGCTCCTTCAGCGCCTTTGTCTCCTGCGGAGGCGCCTCAAAGTCTCCCAGCGGCAGGCACATCCAGATGACGTCGTGCCATGCGCCATGCTTGTAGCCGGTTTTCTTCCAGATGCCGCAGTCCTCAAAGCCGAGCGCCCTGTGCATGCCGACGCTGCGGTCATTGGGCAGCGTGATGCAGGAATACGCATTCTTGAACCCCTGCCGGCGCAGCAGGTCGATGCACGCGTTCATCATCACCCTGCCGGTGCCGTGTCCCTCGCTGCCGGGGCGCATGTAAACCGTCAGCTCGACATCCCAGCGGTACGCGCCGCGCGTACGGACGGGATGCGCGTAAATAAAGCCGTTGACGCGTTCGCCGTCCGCATCGACCAGAATCGGATACCGACCCTCGGTAATCATCGACGCATAAAAATCCTCCGGCGTATGCTCGGTGGAAAAGGTAATGCAGGTTTCATCCACATAGTGGTTATAAATGCCTGCGATCTGCTGACAATCAGCAAGCCTTGCGGAACGAAGCATCCAAATCCCCTCTTTGCAAACAGATTTCTGCTTATCATATCATGCCCGGCAGAAAAGCACAAGCCCGCGCGGTTGGAAATCTCGTTATTTTCACGAATGCGTCGGCAGGAAATTTCGCTTCCGTGTGGAATTTTACTAAGACGAACTTGATTTGGAGGAAACATACAGATGGCGCTGAATGACACAATCCGTGCGCTTCGGAGAGAACGCGGCATGACGCAGGAGCAGCTGGCGGACGCGATGAATGTGTCCGCAGCCGCGGTTTCCAAGTGGGAAAACGGTCAGAGCGTGCCGGATATTCTGGTGCTGACCTCGCTGGCGGACTTCTTTGAGGTGTCGCTCGACGCGCTGGTCGGGTATACCGTGCAGGCGCACCGCCGCAACGACCTGGTCGAACGCATCCGGCAGCTGATTGTCCAGAAGAAGCACAGCGAGGCAACCCGTGCGGCGCGTGAGGCGCTACGGCGATATCCCAACAGCTTCGACGTGGTGTTCGAGGCCATGCGCGCATACGGCTATTCCGGCATGGAGCAGGATCGTCCGGAGGATTTGCGGAAGGCGATTTCGCTGGCGGAGCGCGCTATGGTGCTGGTTCATCAGGAGCAGGAGCGTCCCGTCCCTGTCCGTGCGGAAACCATCTGGTCGTACATGGGCAGCTATCACGCGCACCTGAACGAATATGACGAGGCGCTGCGCTGCTACGAGAACGGCAACATCGCCGAGAACAACGACATCGCCATCGCGAATTGCCAGACGGAGCTGGGCTGCTATGACCGTGCGCTGCCGAAGCTCTCGCGTGGGCTGGTCGTCAGCGTCGTCCGCCTTTTCAATGCCGCGACAGGCGCGATGAACTGCCTGATTGCCTCGGGACGTCAGCAGGATGCCATTGCGCTCGCTTCATGGCTCTGCCGCGCGCTGGACGGCATGGAATCGCCCAACGGCAGCTACATCTGGAAAATGAAGACGCTGCTCTACGTCGGCGCGGCGCGTGCGATGCTCCTCATGAACCGCCGGAGCGATGCGGAGCTTCAGCTGCGGCAGGCCGTCCACTGTGCGCGTCGCTTTGACAGTGCGCCGTCCTACAGCGTCAACGGCTTCCGCTTCTACTGGGGCGAGGACAAGCCGATTCTCGACATCGCCGGTGAAACCGCCATGAGCGCCATCACGCGATATATCGACCGCTACAGCGACACCCATGCCGAGCTACACGAGATGCTGGCAAAAATTCAGGCCTGACAATGGGCTTTGTCCGGATTCTCTGCTTCGGTATCCCCCTTTTTACGATGATGGAATTGAAAACAGCAGCTGCCCGGATTGAGCAACTGCTGTTTTTTCATGTGCTGCGCTGAAGACGTTCCGCGGACTGCGTCCGCTTCTCTGTTCAGCGCTTGCGGAGCGTGGTCGGGGGACTTTTACATTGTTGACCTTGCGATTTTGGTTGGGGCGTTGCCCCAAACCCCACAAGGGGCGCTTCCCCTTGACCCTGCAAGGGACAGAAAACGGGACGAAGTCCCCCTTGACCCATTTTTTTGACCCTTTTTTTTAATTGACCTTTGTCAGGTGGATGCGCTGATTCGTTTCGGTGCGCTCATCGCTGAGCCATGCGCTCGTGCTGCTGATGCCCGTCAGCCGATGCGTGCTCGTCAGTGCATCCGGCGAAGTGCCCGTGCGCAGCGTCATGCCGTCTACCGCGAAATACAGCTCCGCGCCGGCAAGCGTGCACGTGCCGTCCAGATTGAACGTGTACACATTGTTCGACTGGTCCGTCCATGTGCCCAGCAGGAGATAGCAGCTCTCCTTCAGGCGTTCCTTCACGCGGCGCTCATCGGAAATGCACTGATAGTAGGGATATGCCGCATAGACATTGCCTGCCGCGTAATAGGCCTCCGCCGCCTGATAGCAGCTTTCACGGAAGATATTCCCGAGCTCCGCGTACTTTTCGGGCAGCTGACTCATGTCAACCGTCATCAGGGCGTCGGCGCACGCGGCATACTCCTGATTGTCGTACTGCACCTGCGCGGCTTCGGCGATGGGACCGTAATACACATCGTACTGCGCGGCAAGCTGATCGGCGGCGTCCCGATAATCACCGGCGGCGGCGAAATACGCGGCGGCCTCCAGCGGCTGACCTGCCTCGACTGCCTTTTCGCCCTGCTGATAGCGCACCGCCTTGAGCTGCGCATCCGCATCGGAATACCCGGCAAGCGTTTGCAGCAGCTCCGCCGCCTCATCGAGCTTGCCCTCATCGGCCTTGCCCAGCGCGATGGCGTAGTCACACGCCTGCACGCGCTCCGCCGAATCCCCGTACTCGCCGAGCGCCTCGAAGATGATGCGTGCGGAATCGTACTGCTTCGCGTCGTACATCAGCACGGCCTGCTGATAGCGCGCATCGCTCAGCCCCTGCGCATCGCCCAGCTCCGCATAGATGGCGGCGGCGGACTGCAGGTCCTCCAGCGTCCCGTTTGCGGCAAGCGCCTGCGCCTTGAGCGAACGAACCTCGTTAATCTTCTCCGCGCTGTCCTTATAATCGCCGAGCGACTCATACATCGCGACTGCGCCGTCATAATCGCCGTCCTGCGCCTTTTTCGCCGCCCAGTCGTAATTGCAGAGCTTAATCATGTCCTGAGCTTCGCTGTAGTCGGACACGGCGGTAAAGCCCGCGATGGCGGCTTCATAATCGCCGCTGGAATAGGCAATCTGCGCCGGACGATACACGCAGTCCTTGAGCAGCGTCGCAACGTCCTCGTAATCCTCCGGCAGCTGCCTGAGCAGCTCCGCCGCGTCATCGAAGGACAGCGCGTTCATTTCAGCCAGCGCCTGCTGATAGGTCGCCTGCTTCCACAGGTCATCCGCATCGCTGTAATCGCGGATATTCTGCAGCAGGCGCGCCGCCTCGCGGTACTTGCCGTTTTCCAGCGCAGTGACGGCAGGCGCATAGTAGCTTTCAGACGCCTGCTCGGCGGCATCGAGATAATCGCCCGCTTCGTAGAACTGCTCCGCTGCGGTCGCCGTTTCGCCGGCAGCCTGAAGCTGCTTGCCGTAGGCGTAATGCGCCTGCTGCGTCAGTGCCTCTGCGCCGTCAGCGTAATCCGGAATTTCCGCAAGGCAGGTCAGCGCGGACACAGGGTCATCACGGTTCAGCGCGTCCTGTGCCTCCAGATACCACGCCTTCTTGATCAGCGTTTCAGAATCCTTGTAGCCGTCAAGCGCCGCAAGCTGGTCTCGCACGGCTTCGTAGTCATCCGTCGTGTCCAGCAGCGCCGTCAGGCGGCGGTAGGTGATTTCCGTGAGCATATTGCCGCTGTCCTGATAATCGCCCAGCGCGGTGAAGAGCGCTTCCGCTTCATCGAGCTCGTTGGCAGCCAGCCGGATGCACGCCTCCTGATAGTCGCATTCCTGCGTGAGTTCCTCGGCACGCGCCTCGTCCTCCAGCGTGGCAACCAGCGCACGCGCCTTTTCGATGTCCTCCAGCGTCACGGGCGAAGACAGGTCCGTGCTCGTAATCAGCGACGCGGCGCCCCGATAGTTGCTCTCCTGCACCATGCTTGCGGCATCATGATAGGTGCTGATTTCCGCAAAGCCTGCCGCAGCCGCCGTGTAATCGCCGCTCTCCAGCAGCTTCTGCGCCTCGGTATACTTCATGTGCGGCAGCAGATGGAACATGATGCCGTAGCCGCCGAGAAGAATGACCGCAATCGCCAGCACGGTGAACACCGCTGCGCGGCGCGTCCTGCGATTTTTAGTAACCGTCTTTTCGCGCTCCGCCTGCATTTCGGTCGTCTGCGAAACGGCAGCGCGGTTTTGATCGTCAACCGCCCTGTCGCGCGCGGCGATGGCGCTGTCAACGGCGCCCTTCGTGAAGCGCGCAAACACATCGCTGCTGTTTCTGCCGCAGCGGACGCAGACGGGATTCGACACGGGATTCGGTCGTCCGCAGACGCACAGCCACAGATCGCCCTGCATTTCGGGATAACCCGCCGCCATTTCGCCGGCAACCTCGCGCAGCTCGCTCAGCGCGGTGCTTCGGTGCAGGTTATTGGGCTTGTATTCGGTCAGCGGCTCCTTGCCGCGGCGCCATACGCTGGAATTATCATACCAGACCTTCTCGATAACCGCCTCGCAGTCGGTGAAGGCGACCGGCTCGCTGACAGGGATGCTCATCGTGAAGGTACGCTTGGGCGCGCCGGTCAGCCCGTGGGCACGGTGTACGGTGCGCGTGACCTCCTTGCCGTCCGCATCCATGAAAATCAGCGCCGCCTCCACGGAAACGACCTGATTGCCGGACAGGTTGAACAGCGTCAGCTCGCAGGACGGGCAGCCTGTTTCCGGCGCGTTGATTTTCCAGACCTCAACGGGGCTGTTCAGATTAATTTTCAAGGCAATGCCTCCCTTTTACTGAATATACAGCACAATCTCATCCAGCACGTTGTCGACAAACTCAAGCCTGAGGGCGACCGCCGTGCCGTCCGCAAGAACAAGCCCGAACCGCATGACATCGCAGTCCGCAGCATAATCAATCAGCCCGTAAACGCCGCTTTCCTCGTCGCCGTAAAGCCACTTGCGGTCGTTCTCCTCGATGTCGAGTTCATCGTGATAGAAGCGGTTATAGACCTCTGTCAGCGTATCGCCGATGCGGGATGCACGCGGACCCTCCATGCCGTCCTCGGCAATGAGGAGCATGTACACCTGCGGATTTTCCTTCTGCATATCGTAGAGGAAGGAGATATCGCAGGCCGCATAGGTCAGCGTGCGGACATAGCCCTCGCTATCGTTCTCCATCCACACATCCTCGAGCGGCTCGCCGAGCACAGCGGCGGCATCGTCGGGCGTCAGGCTCATGAAGTCAAGCCCGGCAAACAGCAGATCGTTGCCGTCGAACATGGTGAGCGACGCGCCGTCCGCGCTGGTCGCAACCTGCGTGTAATCATCATAGAACGCGCTCGTCAGCAGGTTATTGAGCACCGCCGTCACCTCGGGCTCCTCGATCAGCTCCGTCAGCCCGTAGATGCGGATGGCGCTGACAAGGTTATCCTCCATGGTGAAGATGACGCCGGTGTTGGAATAACCGTCGCCGTCTGTTTCCCCGCGCTCATAGGCGGCGTATTCCACCGTCTGAACGCGCTGACCGTCGCGCTTGACCTCGCCCCAGTACAGGCTGTCCGGCAGGAGATTGACGACATAGAGCACCGCCGACTCGCTGCTGCCCGTCAATGACGGATTCTCGCTGTAATTCGCCTGCATGAGAATGGACAGATCGTCGCCGACCTGAATGCCGCGCGGCCCCTGCTCATCGGCGTTTTTCAGCACGATGGACAGCACCTGCGTATCGATGGCCATCACGGGCGAATCCGCAAACAGCGTACCGAAGGCGTATTCAAATACATAGCCGTCCTCGGTCTGGGACGCAGCCGGATCATTCAGCGGCTCGGACGCCATGGCAAGCGTCTGGAAGTACGCTGCGGTTTCCCGAAGCTCGCTCAGCGTCAGCACATCCGCGCCGGCATCCTCGCTGAGCGCTTCCTCCTGCGTGTCCTCCGCGCAGGCTGCTCCGCAGGTCAGCACCAGAATCAGCATCATCAGCAGGCTCAGCAAACGTTTCATCATTGTCAGCGCTCCTTTTCCGGAAACGATAGATTTTACCAATGCTATTGTACCGCAAAAACGGTTTCTTGTACACCCTTAAATGTAAACTTTCCGTTTCCTTCGCAGAGCAGAATTTTTGCCTCCGGACAATCGGAAAGTCTCCTTGTCCCTTCTTTCTTTGGGGGAATACCGCTGCTTGTCATCCGTCGTTCAAATGCACCTTCCGTCCGGAAAAGCGCCCATTTCCGAATGTTTATGCCGATTATACTGAATTATGCATCATCCAGTACCGGCTGCATATGTATCCCCGACTGGATGCCTGTGGATTTCCCGAGGAATCATCCACCGTTTCCACAGGGTTATCCACATGCTTTTCCCTCGATTTTTCGGCGTAAAAACGGCTTTCAGCGAGGTTATCCACTTTTTCCACAGGGTTATCCACAGAAGTTGTCCACCAGACCCGCTTCCTGTGGAGAACGTTGCGCCTAACCAGTTTCTGGATTTCCGATGCACGCTTTTTCGTATATTTATGCATTTCAATAGGTGCTTTTTCTTTGGGTTTTCCCCAAAGGACCTCCTTTTCAGCCGTCAAAGGCAGACAAATTGCTTTGGGAGGCGCCCTTTTTGACGCCGGAAAGGATCGAAGGCGGTCCATCTGTTACAATCTGTGGATAAAGTGCCCTCAAAGTGGATGAAATGTGGATAAGTGTCTTCTCGGGCTTTTTTTCGCGGGGCGGGAGAAATCGGTCAAAATGGGACCATGCAAGCCATAAAACGCCTTGAAATCGCTTGACAAGCGCCGTCTGTGGCGATAAAATAAACAGTCGGACACGACTTTTTTGACGACCCTTTTTTTCAGGAGGACGATTCATGCTGCCAGCCCAAGACACCGCCGCCTACCGGACGCTGCTCCATGAGCAGGTGGAAAAACGGCGAACCTTTGCCATTATCTCGCACCCGGACGCGGGCAAGACGACGCTGACTGAAAAGCTTCTTCTTTATGGCGGCGCAATCCGCTCCGCAGGCAGCGTCAAAGCGCGCAAGAGCGATAAGCACGCCACGTCCGACTGGATGGATATCGAGAAGCAGCGCGGCATTTCCGTTACGTCCTCCGCCATGCAGTTTGAATTTGACGGCTTCCGCATCAATATCCTGGACACCCCCGGTCACCAGGACTTCTCCGAGGATACGTACCGCGTGCTCGTCGCCGCAGACGCCGCCGTCATGCTGATTGACGCCGCAAAGGGCGTTGAGGCACAGACCATCAAGCTGTTCAAGGTCTGCCGGATGCGCAACATCCCGATTTTCACCTTCGTGAACAAGATGGACCGCGCCGCAAAGGATCCGTTTGCCCTGATGGAGGAGCTTGAGCAGGTGCTCGGCATCCGCTCCTGCCCCATTAACTGGCCGATTGGCACAGACGGCGATTTTCAGGGCGTTTATCACCGCGACACAAAGATGGTCGAATTGTATACCGGCGGCGACCACGGCAAGACCATGGTGCAGAAGACCGATATTGCCGTCGATGACTCTGCGCTGGAGCACGTGCTCGCCAAGCACTACCGCGACCGCCTCGCCGAGGAGATTGACCTGCTCGATGAGGCCGGCGACGCCTTTGATCTGGAGAAGGTGCGCCGCGGTGAGCTGACCCCCATGTTCTTCGGCTCGGCAGTGACCAATTTCGGCGTGGAGCCGTTTCTGGAGCGCTTCCTGCAATATACGCCGCCACCCTTGCCCCGAAAGAGCGATCTGGGCGACATCCAGCCCGAGGAGCCGTATTTCTCCGGCTTCATCTTCAAGATTCAGGCGAACATGAACCCTGCGCACCGCGACCGCCTTGCCTTCATGCGCATCGTATCCGGCGCGTTCGAGAAGGGCATGGAGGTCTGGCATTCCGGCACGAACAAGACCGTCGCGCTCAAGCAGCCGCAGCAGTTCATGGCGGATGAGCGCGAGGCCGTCGAGGAGGCATGGGCAGGCGACATCATCGGCCTGTTCGACCCCGGCATTTATCAGCTCGGCGATACGCTCTCCAGCGGTCCGAAGCTGCATTACGAGAACATCCCCGTGTTCGCGCCTGAATTCTTCTCACGCGTGCGTCCGGCGGACTCCATGAAGCGCAAGCAGTTCCAGAAGGGCATCACCCAGCTGGCGGAGGAGGGCGCGATTCAGACGTTCATCCGAACGGAAACGGGACGCGAGGAATTCATGGTTGGCGTTGTCGGCGTGCTGCAGTTCGAGGTGCTGGAGCATCGGCTGAAAACCGAATATCAGGTAGAAATCATCATGGAGTCGATGCCGTTCCGGTTTGTGCGCTGGGTGGTCAATACGCCCAAGCCCATTGACCAGCTCAAGCTGACCTCCACGTCAGGCAGGGCGAAGGACAGCAGGGACAGGGATGTGCTGCTGTTTGAGAATGAATGGAGCATCCGGCTGGCATGTGAAAACAATGCAGGCTTAGCGCTTGCGGAGACTGCCAACAGGAAATAATGTGCCTGCATTCCTTTATTCAGGCAGAGGATTCGCGTCTGCGGACGCGGCCAAAGGGCTTTCCGGTCGCCCTTTGGAATCCTTCGGGAGCAAATATTTCCTTGCTGGTATTCAGGCAGAGGATTCGCGTCTGCGGACGCGACCAAAGGGCTTTCCGCTCGCCCTTTGGAATCCTTCGGGGACGCAATGTTTCCCTGCATTCTGATATTCAGGCAGGGGCTTCGCGTCTGCGGACGCGACCAAAGAGCTTTCCGCTCGCCCTTTGAAATCCTTCGGGAGCAAATATTTTTCAAACGGAGTTTGGAAAATATTTGCGATTTAGCATGTGCTGTCAGCCTTCGGTGCATAAACATATTTGCATATAAACACGCGCCGTCAGGCGCAAATGGGAGTCCAGAGGGATGAAATCCCTCTGGCGGGGTTCAGGGGCAGAGCCCCTGAAGAAGGAGTTGTTAAGAATGATTCGTGAAGATATCCGAAATATTGCCATCATCGCCCACGTTGACCACGGCAAGACGACGCTGGTCGACCAGATGCTCAAGCAGGGCGGCGTGTACCACGAGAATCAGCAGACGGTTGACCGCGTCATGGACTCGGGCGCCATCGAGCGCGAGCGCGGCATCACGATTCTGGCAAAGAACACCGCCGTGCATTACGGCAGCACGAAAATCAACATTGTCGACACCCCCGGTCACGCGGACTTCGGCGGCGAGGTCGAGCGCGTGCTGAAGATGGTTGACGGCGTGCTGCTGCTGGTGGACAGCTTCGAGGGACCGATGCCGCAGACGCGCTTCGTGCTGAAGAAGGCGCTGGATCTCAAGCTGAAGGTGCTGATTGTCATCAATAAGATCGACCGCCCTGACGCACGCTGCGAGGAGGTTGTCGGCGAAATCCTCGATCTGCTGATTGACCTCGACGCCGATGAAAGCACCATCGAAAACCCGATTCTGTATGTCTCCGCACGAAAGGGCACCGCGACGCTCAGCCTCGACGAGCCCGGCACGGATCTGCGCCCGCTGTTCGACGCCATCCTCAAGTACATCCCCGCGCCCGAGGGCGATCCGGAGGGTCCCGCGCAGGTGCTCATTTCCACCATCGATTACTCCGAGTATGTCGGCCGCATCGGCGTTGGCCGCATCACGCGCGGCGTGTTCAAGGCCGGCATGAACGTCGTCCATACGAATGTGCAGACCGGCGTGACCAGCCAGCCGTGGCGCCTCGGCAACCTGTACCAGTATGACGGTCTGAAGCGCATCGACGCCGAAGAAGTCAGCATGGGCGATATCGTCGCCCTGTCCGGCGCGGCGGATCTGTCCATCGGCGACACGGTCTGCTCGCCCGATTGCATCGAGGGTCTGCCGTTCGTCAAAATCAGCGAGCCGACCGTCACCATGACGTTCCAGGTCAACGACTCCCCGTTCGCCGGACGTGAAGGCACATACGTCACGAGCCGTCACCTGCGTGCGCGCCTGATGCGTGAGCTGCAGACCGACGTTTCCCTGCGCGTCAACGACACCGACACCACCGACGCCTTCGAGGTGTGCGGACGCGGCGAGCTGCACCTGTCCATCCTGATTGAAAACATGCGCCGTCAGGGCTATGAGTTCGCCGTTTCCAAGCCCCGCGTCATTTACCGCGAAATTGACGGCGTGAAGTGCGAGCCGATTGAGCGCCTCGTCGTCGACACGCCGCAGGCCACCGCCGGCGCTGTCATCGAGAAGATCGGTCGCCGCCGCGGTACGCTTGAGCACATGTCCGGGCTTGACCGCGTCCGCCTCGAATTTCTCGTTCCTTCACGCGGTCTGTTCGGCTACCGCAGCGAGTTCATGACCGACACGCGCGGCGAGGGCATCATGTCCGCCGTATTTGAGCGCTACGAGCCCGTTAAGGGCGACATTCCGCACCGCAATGTCGGCGCGCTGGTTGCCCATGAAAGCGGCGTATCGACCTCCTACGGTCTTTTCTACGCGCAGGAGCGCGGCACGCTGTTCATCGGCGCGCAGGAGAACGTCTACGAGGGCATGATTGTCGGTCAGAATTCCCGTCCGGATGATCTGGTCGTCAACGTCTGCAAGCAGAAGCATGTCACCAACATGCGCAATGCCTCCGCCTCCGAGGACGCGATGCGCCTGATTTCCGTCCATCCGATGACGCTGGAGGAGTGCCTGGAGTTCATCGATGATGATGAGCTGCTGGAGATCACCCCGAAGACCCTGCGCATGCGCAAGAAGATTCTCAACGCCGGCGACCGTGCACGCCAGTGGCGCTACAAGCAATCATAATTTTTCTCCCGAGGGCAGCCTTGCCTTCGGGAGTTTCTGACTTCGTCAGTTTTTTCTCGTCTGCTTTTCCGTTTTGAGCGCACCATCGCGCATACAACAATTATTCTTGATTTTTTTCTCTTCTCATGATAAAATAGAACAAATCTATTGAATGATTCGCTTTATTTTATTGCGAAAGGAGCTGACCCCCGATGAACATTCATGAATCCGCCGAGGATTATCTGGAAGCAATCCTCCGCTTGAAGGAATCCAAGGGCTATGCCCGTTCTGTGGATATTTCGCTGCTGCTGGGCGTGACGAAGCCTTCTGTGAGCGTGGCGATGAAGCGACTGCGCGAAAACGGCTATTTGACCATGGATGAGGATAACCTGATTACACTGACGCCTGCCGGCATGGAAATTGCCAAGGGCATCTACGACCGCCACAAGACGCTTTCGAGCTTTCTGGAGAGTCTCGGCGTGGATGAGGAGGTTGCCCGCGAGGACGCCTGCAAGATTGAGCACGACATCTCCGAGGAATCCTTCCAGGCCATTCGCCGCCTGATGGCAGAGCGCGATGCACAATGAAAAACACACCCCTCAAAGCGCCGGAAAAGCGCCTTGAGGGGTGTTCCTTTATCCTTTTGTCATTTCATCCGTGCCGGTCGGCGGCTCCGCAGGGATGTAACCGCAGCCGCCTTCGCTGTTGTAGAAGTTCATGCTTGTTTTGCCATCGGTTGTGTCCAGCGAAATGCCGAAGCGCGAATAGGTGCCGTCGCTGTACGCCAGCACGATGGTGGCTGTGGCGCCGCTCCAGTACAGACCGCTGTCCGCATCGTTGCGCACGATGGACCATCTGCCGAGAAACGCCGGCAGGCTTTCCGCATCGTTCGCGCCGCTGAATGTCCCGTCGGCGGACAGCGTCAGGTACATGCTGCAAATTTCACTGCCGCCTTCCATGAACCAGCTGCCGACATACGGCGTTTCATCCATCAGCACGTCATCAATCACAACGTCCCGCGCAGGAACAAAGCCGCCGATGCGCTGCCCGTTCACCGTGCCTTCTGCATACACGTAGTAAACATTGCTGTTCAGCCGGGTGACGGCAGTCAGATGCGTGCCGGAAGGAATCGACGCCTGCGCGTACTGTCCGACATTCGGGTCGTCCGTCAGGAAGGTATCATAAACCGTGACAATCGGCACCTTCACCATTTCGCCTGCATACGAATTGCCCTTGCTGCCGTCGTGAATCCACCCGATGCGGCTCGTGCGCAGTTTGACGCTGTACTCGATCATCGCCCAGCCGTCCTTCGACGCATAGTACCGGTAGCCGCTGTTCAGGTCAACCGCCGCCTTGCCCTTTGATGCGCGGTAGGCGCTTTCATTCGGTGCGGAATAGACCGCCATCGTGCCGCCGTTGCCCTTGCCTGCGGGAATTTCCAGCGCTGTCAGGTTCGCCAGATACTGCATTCCGGCAACGAGATCGTTCATCCGGCGAACATCCTCAGGACCCCGGTGCGGCATCTGGCTGATGTTGAACGTATCGAGCGTAATAACGGTGCTCCAGCTCGCCGTTGTGCCGTTAAGCGTCACGTCATAGCCGCAATTCGTCTGAATCAGGCGGACGTCGCCCATTTCGGCATACACGAGCGTATAGACGTCCTTGCCCTTGTTGACTGACAGCTTAAACCGGTACAGCTCCTTCCGCTTCTTGTAGCGCAGCTCAAAGCCGTCCGCCGTGCGGGTGATTTTCGGCGCTTCATCCTTTTTCTCCGGCTGATAAACGGCAATCGTGGACACCGTCGATGCAGTCCATTTGCCGTTCGTCTTTTTCGCGACAAACAGCTGATTATGATAGCGGCTATGCATCACAAAGTGCGCTGTGGTCTGCTTGCTGCTGTAATCATCCGCGATATTCGTGTAGTTATTGTAATTTGAATTTCTGCTGACGATGTCCGACAGACCGCCAGGCAGATTCCAGCCATTTGCAGAAGCGGCAGTTATTGTCAGGAGGATGATCATCACGCCCAGAAGCAGCGAAAACAGCTTTTTCATTCCTAATTTTCCTCGCTTTCGGTACTTCACCAAACCCACGGTGCCTGTAGGAAAGTGACCTTTCGCTTATACAACGAGGATAAAAGCCGTTTCCATCCCGAAATTTCAATTATCCTTCATGCGCCTTCCCGCAGCACTGCGCAGCGACGGCGCCCAGCACCAGCAGCGGTCCGGCGACCCAGTACCACTGCGCGAGATAGCTTGTCGTTCCGTAGATTTCGAGCGCCCCCTGAAACAGGCACCCGACTGTCAGCGTCGCGATGCTCCAATGCAGCAGGCGAACGCACCATGCGGATAATTGCTTTTTCGCATGCAGTGCGCGCACGGCAAACGGCAATGCGCCCATCAGCAGCGGAAACGCAAAGGCGTATATCATCATCAGCGAATAGACCCCGTGGCTGAACAGCTCATACGCAAAGCCTGCCAGCGCAACGCCTGCGGCGGCAATCAGGTCCCCCAGCGCGATGCGCGCATCTGTGCGGTTAATAGCCAATGTAGACAATGTCGCTCACGCTCCTCTCCTGAATCGATCGTCCGTTTGTCGTCGGCTGATTGACGATACGTCCCTGAAACACCATGGTGGACGAGCCGCCGCCATCGAGGTTGTAGGCAACCTTTGCGCCGAGCGACTGCATGACCTCCGCCAGCTCCTGCAGGGACAGCCCTTCGCTCTGCGAGGTGCGCCCATCCGCAACGACAAACAGATAATGACCCGCGTCAATTTCGCCTATGGCGGTGCGCGGATTCGACTGCATGGAGCAGCTGACTTCATCTCTCGCGCTGACGGTCACCTCGCCGTCTTCCACCAGCGCAGGACCGAACGTCAGTACCTGCCATGCGTTTGCGGATTGCAGCGTCTCCGCGCTCGTGCTGCTCTCGTTGACGATGGAGAAATGACCATCCATGCCGATGACAAGCGCATCCGTGTTTCGCTTGGCGGATGAGCGGTACAGCACGCCGTTGCGCAGCACATAGCCGCTTTCCTGCGCGCCGTAGTAGTCGCCGTTAATGGCGAGAATCGCGCCGACGGTGCTCGCCTGACTGGATGTCGTTTCCGTCAGGTTGCGGGCGTACGTGCTGCCGGCAAACGCCGTCTTGAGCAGGGAAATGTCCGCAATCTGCACATCCGCGACATAGACGGTTGTATCGTTGACGCGCATTTCCGTGATGGTGACGTCAATGCTGCCGTCATGGTACTCCGTGTCGGTGGAGATGACGGTGCTGTCCGCCGTTGCGGTCGTATCCGCCGTTGCGATCGCATCCGCCGTTGCGGTGACCTCCTCCGCATCCGACACGGCTTCTCCTTCCGCAATCAGGTAAGTCACAGGCACGGCGGTTGATTCCTGCGCGGTCTGCGTGACAGACACTGCCGTCGATGCGGTCTGGACAGAATCGGGCGTCAGGACGCGGACAATCACGAACGTATCCAAAGCCGCCCACAGCGTATATGCAAACAGGACAATCCCGAATAAAATGCTGGGAATCTTCTTTTTCAATAGGCTCAGCTCCTTTCATCACCTACCATAACAGACTTTCCTGAATTGCACCTGAAGGAATTGTGAAGGTTTTCGTAAAGGATTGTAAACAAAAAAGCAGTCTCCTCCGGCCTGCGCGGTCAGAGAAGACTGCTTCCTGTTTTTTACTCCTCGGTGGACGTGGCGTCTTCCGCGTTGTCAACAGTGACGGGCATGATGTCAAGGCCGGCGTCAGTGTAGACGATGTCAGACTCATCCTCCCACTGCTGGACAACCTCGGTGATGTGCTCGTTCTGCTTGGTGGTGAGCAGGTCAGCGCGGATGGTATCCATGATGTCGGTCGTCAGCTCGACAGCGCCGGACGGCACGTCGCGGACATACTTGAGGATATGCACGCCATAGTCGCTGACAATCGGAGCGCTGATGTCGCCGACGTTCTCCATCGTGAAGGCGCCCTCGGTGAAGGCGGTGACATAGGTCGTAGAATCCATGTGGACGGGGTAGCCTTCCGCACGGGTGGTTTCGTCATTCATGCCGGAATCCTGACCGTATTCAACAATCAGATCCTCGAAGGATTCGCCGTTTTTGAGCTTCTCGTTGATTTCGTCAATGGTCGGCTGGACAGAGTCGATAATCGCCTGCTTGGCTGCCTCAACCTGCTCGTAGGTCACCAGCTCATCGGTCACCTCTTCGCCGTCCTCGATCTGATTCTGCTGCTCCTCATAGGTCGCCAGCAGATTCGTGTAGGTTTCCAGCAGCGTGTCATCAACGGACAGCAGGATGTGGCTGATGCCGCGGTATCCGCTGGGCTGATAGTACAGGGGCGTAACATAGTCGGTGTAGCCGTATGCCGCATAGAGGGTATTCATGTACTGGGTGTTCTCGTAATCGGAAATGTTGCCCTCATAGGTTTCCTTGTCGGCGGCAACCAGCGTGTTGAACTCCGCTTCGACTTCCTCATCCGTCACGGTGATTTCCTGCACGAGATACTGCATCACCTTGCTGTAGCGGGCGCTCTCGATGCATTCGTCGTAGTAGCTTTCCTCGGTGTAGCCTTCCGCCTCGAGCATGGACAGCACCTCAACAAGCGCCTCAGCGCGCTCTTCCTCGGTGGATTCGTCCGTGATGCCCATGTATTCCAGACCGCTGTTAAGGACGCTCTCCCAGGTGGTCTGTGCGGTCTCCAGCGTCGAGGCGCGCTCCTCCTCGGTCAGGTCGAGGTTCAGCTCGGTGGCCTTCTGGTTAATCAGCTCATACTCAATCGCGATGGACAGCGCCTGCTGACGCAGATATGCAAGCAGGCTCTCGTCGGTCGTGTCATAGTAGCTGCTGTAATAGGTGACCATGGAATTATAATAGGTGTTGAAGCGCTCGCGGGTGATGTCCGCGCCGTTGACGGTCGCAAGCACCTCATTGGGGTCTTCCGCCGTCTCCGTGGTTTCGGTCGCGACATCAGCCGCATCGCCTTCCGCCAGCGTGAACGCCGGAACGGCCAGCAGCGCCGCCATCAGCAGCAGCGCCAGAAAACGTTTCATCGAGGTCATGGTGTTTCTTTCCTTTCTCAGCCGGTGTCCCTGCACAGGCTCTCAATCGGTTTCTATTATGACACGTTTTGATTTTTTGCGCAACACGTTCCGGCGGATTGTTACAGCAAATTCACATTTTGCTTGAAATCAGGCTGAAAAATAAGGAAAATCCGGCACAGGCTGCATTCCAGCTGTACCGGATAAGATGCCTTTTTATTGCTTTTTGAGAATCCAGACGCCGTTGACGGGCAGCTTCCGGCTGCCGGAAAGCGTCTCGCCCGAAATCAGCTCCTGATACGTGCCATGCAGCGCAATCGTCTGCGGCTGACCGGAATAATTCTGCACGAATGCCGCGCCGCTGCGCTCTGTCGCAACCACACCCTGCGGAAGCTGCTCCGTCAGCGCATGGCGCAGGGAAAGCGCCTCCGCCATATGCCCGTAAATTGCGTTCAGAGCCGCCTGCTCGGGCTTTGCCGCGAGATAGCAGGCAATTCCGCTGCCGAACGAATGACGCGTCAGACAGGGCATTCCGGCGTAAAAATCGGCACCGTATTCGGCGATGGTCTCCGCGCCGAGGGTCTCCGTCAGCTCGCAAAGCTCCGTGACCGCGTAGGACGCCTTGCCCGGGAAGACGATTTTCTGCTCATCCTGCGGATAAATCGCATCCAGCTCCGTTGCGCGGACGCCCAGCACATCCGTCAGTCCATGCGGCGCATCGCCCAGAAACGCCAGTCCGCTTTCATCCACCACGCCGGAGAAATACGTCATCAGCAGCGTACCGCCCTGCGCGACAAAATCACGCAGTTTTTCTTCAATGCCGTTGCGGAACATGAAGAGCATCGGCGCGACGACGAGCTTATAGCCGGACAAATCCGTACAGGCGCGCATATCGCGGAAGTCAACGCGGACGCCCTGCTCCCACAGTGCGCGGTAATGCATGTTCACGCTGTCGAAATAGCGCATGTTGTTGACCTGCCCCGTCTGCGCGTAGTGAATCGCCCACTGGTTGCTCCAGTCAAAGAGGATGCAGACCTCCGCATTTTCCGTCGGCGTATCGTACAGCGGCGCAAGCTTTTCCAGCGCCTGCCCGACCTCCGTCACATCGCGGAAAACACGCGTATCGCTGCGCCCGTCATGCCCGACAACCGCGCCGTGAAACTGCTCCGCGCCGCCGCGTCCCTTGCGCCACTGGAAATAGCAGACGCTCTGGCTGCCATGCGCCACCGCCTGCATCGAGGACAGCAGGTGCATCCCCGGACGCTTGAGCTTGTTGATGGACTTCCAGTTCACCTTCGACGGCGTTGACTCCATCAGCAGGAACGGCTGATCCTTGAGTGAGCGCATGATGTCGTGATTCATGGCAAATTCAGCCGCCGTCGCAACGTCATCGCCCGAATGCCACGCCGGGTAGCTGTCCCACGACACGACATCCATGCCCTCCGCGAAGGAGAAGTAATCATAATCCCAGAAGCGCTCCATCAGGTTCGCCGTGCACGGCAGCGACGGGTCAACCGAATGCACCGCATCGCGCTCCGCCATCATAAATGTCTTGCACTGATGCGTCATGAAGCGCCGCCAGTCGATCCACTGCCCGTTTGTGCACGTTTCGCCCAGCTCGCCGGGCGCTTCCACCTGCGACCAGTCCGTATACCGATGGCTCCAGAAGGACGTCCACCACGCATGATTCAGGCTCTCCAGCGAGCCGTAGCGCTTTTTCAGCCACTGCCGGAATTTTTCCTGACACAGCGGACAATAGCAGTCGCCCAGATACTCATTGGACAGATGCCAGAGGATGACCGCCGGATGATGCGCGTACCGCTGCGCCAGCGCGATGTCCATTTCACGCACCTTGCGGCGGTAGACAGGGCTCGTCAGGCAGTGATTCTCGCGTCCGCCGAAATGCGCGCGCTCATCATGCTGATTGACGCGCAGCACCTCCGGATATTTCTGCGCCATCCACGCGGGACGTGCCCCGGAGGGCGTCGCGAGGATGATGTGAATGCCGCCCTTCCACAGTCGGTCGATGACCTCATCCAGCCACGCGAAGTCGTACACGCCGTCTGACGGCTCGAGGCGCGTCCACGCGAAAATGGCGATGGAAACGCAGTTCACGTGCGCCTCATGCATCATTTCGATATCCCTTTCGAGGATGTCGGGACGGTCAAGCCACTGGTCGGGGTTATAGTCGCCGCCATGGAGGAAGGCAGGAAAGCGTGGCGTCAGAATATTCGAGGATGGCATTTTGATGTCTCCTTATTCTTTTTTCTGCTGTTGACAGCTGCTTTTGGGCAGACTTCGTCCGATTTTTTTCTGAACCAATTCGCGATGCACTTTTTCCTTGGGTAATAGCGCTTAATTCAGCGGTACCGCCAACTTATGCGGTATTGTTTTAGACATTTCGCATCTGCGGATGCGAGCAGGGGCTTTGCGCTCGCCCCTGCACCCTTCGCGATGCGCTTTTTCCTTGGACAATAGCGCCCAAATAAATTGGTACGCCGAATTACGCGGCGTTGCCTTAGACATTTCGCATCTGTAGATGCGAGCAGGGGCTTTGCGCTCGCCCCTGCACCCTTCGCAATGCACCTTTTCCTTGGGCAATGGATCTTACAGGCTCTTCAGATAAGCCAGAATCTCCGCGTTCTTGCAGTCCTTCTCGAAATACTCGAAGAAATGCTCGCCGGAAACGGACTCCTTCACGAAATCCCGGTCGAGATCCTTCAGGATGTCAAGAAGCGGACGATACGTGACCTTCTTCACGCCGTCAAGAATCTTCTTGTTGCGCTGCTCCGGCACGACGCGCTCCTTCGGGTAGCCGTTGCCGTGACCATAGCCGAACAGCTGATTGAAGATCATTTCCAGCTTCAGCTCCGCGCCCCAGCCGAAATCCTTTGCGAACGGCAGCGCGGCGCAGTTGCCGTCATTGATCTGCGCAAACATGTAGCCGTCGGACGGGTCGCAGATATGTCCGCAGAGCACGCCGGGGAAGGAGTTGCACGCAAGCATCGCGCCCTCGCCGGTGCCGCAGCCTGTAATGACGTAATCCGCCGCGCCCGTTTCCAGCAGCAGCGACGCCAGCAGACCGACCTTGACGTACGTCAGCTGACACGCGTCCTCCGCGGTGTACATGCCGTAATTCACAACCTCGTGTCCCATGGGCTCGACGACCTTGCGCAGAACCGTTTCGATCATGGCGTTCTTGCCAGCCTGCGAATTCTCATTCAGCAATGCGATTTTCATGATAATCTCCTCCATTTTCGTCCGCCTGCTTTTGCGGATGCGTATGCTGATTCTACCACAGACGCGCCGTTTTTGCAAGTAAACCGGAGGGTAATTCGATGCCGTTTGTCTGGTTTACCTTGCAGTTAAATGCCGCTGAAATGCCGGAATTTATCCACATCCGCTTCTGTGGACAAGCTGTGAATTGCGGGGGACTCCGGTGCGCACCTGCCGGAATTTCGGACGCTGATTCATCCACAGGCAGTGGAGGATACACCCTGTGGAAGCTGTGGATAACCGGATTCGGCGCGAATTTGCAGGATTTCCTGCACGCAATCATCGAAAAAAGCCGCAAAAAACCGCAGTTTCAGGCAGGAATCGCCCCTGCGGAAATCGAATATAAGGAAGAGAGGTGTCGGCATCAGGGGAAAACCGGTCGTCAAGCGCGAATTACCGGTGGATTTCCACATCCCTGTGGATAAAGTCCGCAGATGTCCACATGGTTATCCCTGTGGATAAAGTCTTGCAATTTCAAGGCTTTGAGGGACTTATCCACACCTTCCACACCCCCTACTACGACTGCGAAATATATATAATTACTGCTATCTCTCTCAGGAGGGCTTTCCGCCATGCAATTCACCGTGAACGTCCAGTCGCTGCTGGATGCGCTGAACATCGCAACCCGCGCACTTTCTTCCGCCCGCGGCAACGTGCCGATTCTGGAGGGCGTTTATCTTTCCGCCGATCAGGACCGGCTGTATATGACCTGCGCCGACGGTTCCCTGAGCATCGAAACGTCCGTTCCTGCCGAAATCAAGGAGGAGGGCTCGGCTGTCCTGCCCGGCAGGCTGTTCAATGAGCTCATCCGCAAGCTGCCCGGCGGCGAGGTGTCCGTCAAGGTCAACGAGAATTACTCGGCGGCAATCCGCTGCATGTCCTTCAAGTCGAACATTGTCGGCATGAATCCGGCGGAATATACAGAAATCGAGCGCGTCAAGAAGGGCACGACGATTCAGATTCCGCAGAAGAAGCTCAAGGAAATGATCACGCACGTTGCGTTTGCCATCGCGACGGACGACACGCGGCAGATTCTGACCGGCGCGCTTGTCGAGGTCACGCCCGATGAGCTGCGCATGGTCGCGCTCGACGGCTTCCGCCTTTCATTGCAGCGCGCCACGATGCCCTTCAATATTCCGGAGGGCAAGGAAAACGTTCATATGCTCGTGCCCGGGCGCGTCATGAACGAAATGAGCAAGATTCTGAACGATACGGATGAATTTTGCACAATCAGCTTTGACAACAAGAAGGTTGAGGCGACCTTTGGCGACATCACGCTGACGGCGTCGCTCATGGCAGGCGAATTTATTGATTATAAGAAGATTCTGCCATCATCGTTCCGCACGAAGGTGACGGTTGAACGGTCAATGCTGCTCGACGCCATCGACCGTGCCAGTCTGCTCGCGCGCGAGGGCAAGAACAACCTCATCCGCATGTCCTTCCGGACGGACGTGATGACGATTGCGTCGAACGCCTCGCTCGGCGATGTGCTTGAGGAGCTGCCGGCGACGCTTGACGGCGACCCGATTGATATCGCGTTCAACGCGAAATATATCAGCGACATCATCCGCAATATCGATGAGGAAAAAATCTGTCTGAGCCTGAACAGCAACGTCAGCCCCTGCGTCATTGCGCAGCAGGATGGGGAAGAATATCTTTACCTGATTCTGCCAATTCGCGTGATGAACTAATACTTATCAATTCATCATCAAATTTATGATGAAAGTATCACTAAAATGCAGATACAGACGATTCGTTTGCATGATTTCAGAAATTACCAGGATCTGGTTATGACACCGCATCCGGGCGTGAATATCCTGCTCGGACAGAACGGCTCCGGTAAAACAAACCTGCTGGAAGCCGTTCATTATTGTGCGCTCGGAAAATCCCACCGCACGAACATCGACCGCGAGGTTGTCCGCAAGGGCACGGATATGGCGGCAGTCGGCGTGGTGATTCAGAAGGATCACGTGAAAATCGACGTCGCGGTTAAGCTGACGCCTGCTGAAAACCGCAAGAAATCCGTTTTTATCGATCGAAAGCGGTCTGATCGGCTGTCTGCGCTCATGGGACAGGTGCAGTGCGTCATTTTCTCGCCCGAGGATTTGATGATTGTCCGGGAAGGTCCGGCAGTACGGCGGCGCATGATTGATATGATGCTCAGTCAGCTGTCGACTGCATATTTTACGGCATTGCAGCAGTATCAGCGTGCGCTGGAGCATCGAACGGCGATTCTGCGCGACGCGAAGCATGGCGTTTCGCCGGATGAAAGAGTACTCGATGCCTTCGAGCAGGAGATGGCGACGCCCTGCGGCGTGATTATGCCGATGCGCGAGGAGATGATCCGCAAGCTGGCTGATGCCGCGGCAGAAAAGTACGCGCATATCAGCGGACGTGAGAACGAGTCGTTCCGCATGAAGTATCAGCCTTGCGTCGAAAATACGGCGAATCCGGTGGATGAAATCAGGAAGAAGCTGCGCGAGTGCCGTCAGGAGGATATCCGCATGGGCGGCGCGGGATGTGGGATTCATCGAGAGGATATTCAGCTGACGCTCATGGGCAGAAGCATGAAGGTTTTCGCGTCGCAGGGACAGGTGAGAACGGCTGCGTTGGCGATCAAGTTGGCACAGCTTGAGATTTTCAGGATGCAATCCGGCGAAATGCCGATTCTTCTGCTCGATGACGTGATGAGCGAGCTGGACATGGAACGGCGCACGCGGCTGCTCAGCGAAATTGACGGCGTACAGACCTTCATCACCTGCACCGATGAGACCGACCTGAACGGCTGCCGCAGCAAGCGGACGTATGCCGTTTCGATGGATTCGGACGGCATCGGGCATATTCAGGAAGAAACAGCCGGCGATGCAACCTCGTATCAGACAATCACGGTCGATCCGGAGCTTGAATAATGTTCCACGTGAAACAATCAGCTGTCGCGTTCAGACGGCTGATTGTTTTCTATTACAGGGAAGGGTTCAAATCTCACCATGAAAATTAAAATGAAATCAAAATTCAATCAGGATGAAGTATTTTCAAGCATCCAAGGAAGAATATCATTATGATATCATAATCAATCAAAAGACCGATTGATTTTTGAAGCGTCTGCGAATGTTTCACGTGAAACATTGCAGCGAAAACGCGTTTGTGGTACAATAGAAGAAACTGGACAGGAGGAATGAACCATGCCGAATTGGACGCCGCAGCAAAAGAATGCCATCGAAGCGCGAAATCATACCATCCTCGTCAGCGCTGCGGCAGGGTCCGGAAAGACGGCCGTGCTTGTTGAGCGGATTGTCAGGCTCGTCAATGAGGGCGTCGAGCTCAATCGCATGCTGATTATCACCTTCACGAAGGCGGCTGCGGCAGAAATGCGTCAGCGCCTTGCGAAGCGGCTTTCGATGGAGAACAGCAGCGAGGTCATCACGCGTGCAATCGAGCAGCTTGAGACGGCGCAGATTTCAACGATTCACGCCTTCTGTCAGCGCGTTATTAAGAACCACTTCGAGCAAATCGGCATCGACCCGCTTGTACGCGTCTGCGATGATCAGCAGCGGACGAGCATGTTTGAGGCGGCATTTCAGACAGCCATCGATGAGCTGCTGGACGAAAAGCAGCAGGATATCCTGATGCTGGCAGATGCATGGGAACAGAAGGAACTGCTCAACCTGTGTGCGGAGCTTTACGCGTTTTTAATGGCGATTCCGAAACCGTTTCAGTGGCTGTTGGAGAAAATTGACGCGTATGATGAGCCGATAAAGGAGCAGCCATGGTTTCATGTGCTGGAAAAAACGGCGATCATGGAGCTGTCAGCATTGCCGGATGATCTCGAAATGCTGCACAGGCTGATGAACCTGCCGGACGCAGTTCCGGAACGAAGCGAGGCAATTCAGCTGGATGAACAAGCGATTCAATCGCTGCTGGCCGTTCAGGAGGATTTGCCGACGCTGGCTGCGATGCTCAGAACGTTCAAGCTGCCGACGCTCAAGCGCGTGACGAAGCAGACGGAATCGCAAAAGGAATGGGGCAAGCAGTTCAGCGATGTGCGGACGCAGATGAAGAAGCGCATCGAGAAGATCAGCAATATTCTGAACAACGACCATGAGCAGACGAAGCAGGAGATTCCGGCGATTCAGCAGCAGCTGCGCGGGATGAGCTGCCTGATTCAGCGCGTGCATGCGCATTTTCTGGCGGAAAAGGGCAAGCGAAACGTGATGGATTTCGGGGATATGGAGCAATTTACCATGGAAATCCTCGAAAATCCGGATGTTTGCGCGCAGATGCAGGGCGAATTTGACCAGATTTTTGTGGATGAATGCCAGGACGTCAGCCAGGTGCAGGACGCCATCATTCAGGCAATTCACGGCGAACACAACAGCCTTTTCATGGTCGGCGACGTCAAGCAGTCCATCTATCGCTTCCGGAAGGCGGATCCGACGCTGTTTCTGCATCGGATGCGCACGTTTTCGGACGAGGAAAATGCATCTGAGCGGCGAATCATCCTCCAGCAGAATTTCCGCAGCGCATACAATGTGCTTGACGCGACGAACCGCGTATTCCGTCAGACGATGAAACCGGAGGTCACGGAGCTGACATACGGCTCGGAGGATGAGCTGATTTGCGGGCTCGGCGCGAAGGAGAAGGAGCCGCCGGTCACGGTACACCTGATTGATGAAAGCAGCGTGCCGAAAAAGACGGAAACGCAGGAGAGCAAGCCGGCAATCCGCATGCAGGCACGTGCGGCAGCGGCACGGATTCAGGCGCTTGTGAACGATCAGGAAAAGCAGATTCGATACAAGGATATCGTGATTCTGCTGTCGCAAACGGCGAACATCGCGCCGATTATTGTTGAAGAATTAACAAACGCTGGTATTCCGACCTTCTATGACGGCGAGGAGAGCTTCTTTGAGCTGCCCGAGATTCGGGATATGAAAACGTTTTTGAGCCTGCTGGACAATGAAAAGCAGGATTTGACGCTGATTGCGGTACTCAAGATGGTGCCGTTCAAGTTCACGGATCAGGAACTTGCCGACATCCGGCTGACGCTGAAGGGCAGAAAGCTGCCTTTCTATGAGGCGTTCGCGAAAAAATGCGAGGCAGACGATGCACTTGCTAAGAAGTGCCGCGATACAAAAGCTCAGCTTGACACGCTGCGGTTCGAGGCGGACGTGATGATGCTTTCCGATTTCATATGGCACCTGATGACGTCGTCAGGGTATTACGCGTCGGTCGGGGCGCTGCCGAAGGGGGAGCTGCGTCAGGCGAATCTGCGGATGCTGTTTGAGCGTGCGAAAACGTATGAGGATGAAGGCGGCGAGACGCTGACGGGCTTCATCAGCCGAATGGACGAGCAGCAGCGCGGCGGCGACAGCATCTCAGCGAAGATGCTCGGCGAAAACGAAAACCTCGTGCGCGTGATGACGATGCACAAATCGAAGGGGCTTGAGTTTCCCGTGGTGTTCCTGATGAACCTGTCGCAGGCGATGGTTCGGGTGCAACGGAGCGCGATGCAGCTTCACACGCAGCTGGGCGTGGTGCTGCCGTACGTCAATCGACAGATGAACATCCGCAGAAAGACATGCATCAGCGACGCGTTCGAGGCGCAGCGGCAGATGGAGGAGCTTGCGGAGCGTGCGCGGCTGCTCTATGTGGCGATGACGCGTGCGAAAAACGACCTTGAGCTGTTCGCCGTGGTCGATGAGAAGGACCGCGACAAGTGGATGATGCCGGAAAGCAATCACCGGATTCTGTCGTCCGGTAGCATGATCAACTGGGTGATGCAGGCGATATGCACCGAAGAACACAAACAATCCACAAGTTATCCACAGGACGCAACACCATGGAATTGCAAGGAATGCGACGATTTTTGTGGGAAGCCTGTGGAAAACATTCGACAGGATTCGACCTCATTGGACGCGATTGTCAGGGTGCTTAACGGCGAAATGCAGACGGCGCCGTTTGAGAAGGAACTGCCGAGAAAGGCATATGAGCCGCTGAAAACGTCGGTCAGCGCGTTGGCGAAGAAGAAGCGCGAGCAGAATGCGCCGCCGCTGATTGACGTTGATGAGGATGCGCCGATGAAGCGCGAAGCGGATGAGCAGGGGACGCCGCTTGTGCTCTCTGAGCTGCCGAGACGTCCGGCCTTCATGGAGGAGCATCAGATGACGGCGGCAGAGCGCGGCACGCTGACGCACCGGGCGCTATCGCTGATTCCGCTGGAACGGGTGCGCACGTGTGACGACGTTGCGGCTGTCGTGCGCGAGGAGCTGCAGCGGATGTGTCAGCAGGGAATAATGAGCGAGGCAGAGCTCAGGCAGATTCGTCAGTCGGCGATTACGGGATATTTCAGGAGTCCGCTCGGGCAGCGGATGCTGCAAAGCGCGAAGGTGCGCAGAGAGTGGGCGTTCAATTACCGGCTGGACGGCGAGGACACGCAGCTGCTGCAGGGTGTGATTGACTGCGTGTTCGAGGAGGATGGCGCGTGGATTCTGCTGGACTACAAGACGGATTTCATTGAGGATCCGGCATCGTTCGTTGAACGATACACCATGCAGCTGAACTGGTATGCGCGCGCCTTGCAGGGCATCACGAAGCGTCCCGTGCGCGAAATGTGGCTGTATTCGCTCAGCAGGAATCAAGCGTACCGCGTGCCGAAAAAAGAAACAACATAACAGGGAGAATGTTTCACGTGGAACAACGGAGAATGGATTATCACCTTCACACGACGCATTCGATGGATGGTCGGCAGACGATGGATGCGCTGTGCAGGCGAATGACGTCGCTTGGCGTGGAGGAAATCGCATTGACGGAACACATCGAGCCGGAGCATCCCGACAAAAGCATGGATGTGCCGCCGGTGTGGGAAAACTGGTTCGCCGACATCGCGGAATGCCGGAAGAAATATCCGTGTCTGACCATCCGCAGCGGCGTTGAAATCGGAGACAATCCGGTCTGCCGCAGCAAAATCAAGGAGCTGCTCGATTCGCTGCCGCTTGACTTCCGGCTGCTGTCGCTGCACCTCGTCAACAATGTTGACCCGTATGAAGGCGTGTATTTTGCAGGCAAGAAGCGTCAGCAGGCGTATCGGGAATATGCGGAGGCGAAGGCGGAGTCTATTCTCGCATGGGATGATTTCGATAGCATCGCGCATATCGGGTATGTGGCGAAATTCTCGGTTTTCACGGGGAAAGAGCGTGCGCTGGTGTACGAGGACGCGCCGGATGCGTTTGATGCGATTTTCCGTCATGTGATTTCGCTTGGGAAGTGCATCGAGGTCAACACGTCCGGCTATGCGTCAACGGGCGACACGTTTGCCCACTCGACGCTGATTCGCCGCTACATCGAGCTTGGCGGCGAGAACTTCACCTTCGGCAGCGACAGTCACGATGAACAGCGCGATTATGCCGACATCGAGCGCGCAAAGGACATGGTGCGGTCGCTCGGCGGAAAGTATCAGGTAGCCTTCAATCAGCGGAGGATGACGTACTGGCGCATCTAAAAAAAATTGATACGTGGCATTGAAGTGGGGGAAGAATAAAAAAACGCATCAAAAACAGCTGAAAATATGGGGATATCCTACGAAAATCGACTAAAAAATTGACAAAAAGGGTTTTTAGTGGCATAATACAGAAGAGGAAAGAAGGGTCGGGTTTCCGCAGGGAAATATCCGGCACGAAAAGCTTCGCCTGCAAAAAGCGGTACATCATAGGGGGCTCGTGTTTCATGGAACAGCTGACGGTCAAATACTACTACCACAGCGGCTTTTCGGTGGCGTGCGGAGAAACGCTGCTCGTCTTCGATTACTGGATGGGTCGGCGCGGCGCGAAGCTGCCGGAGGCGCAGCGCATCACGGCGGAATCCCTGAGCCACTTCGCCGAGGTGTATGTGTTCATCAGCCACGGGCATGAGGATCACTTCGACCCGATTGTGTACACGTGGGAGCAGTTTGCGCCGGTGACGTACATCCTGCCGGACACGATGGACGCGAGCTTGCATGGTCGGCGGATGGGCGTTGGCGGTGAACTGGAGCTGTCCAGGCATGTGAAGGTGAAGGCGTTTGATTCGACGGATGAGGGGCTGTCGTACCTCGTGACGGTTGACGGCATCAACGTGTTCCATGCGGGCGACCTGAACAACTGGCACTGGCGGGAGGAATCAACGCCGCGCGAAATCGAGGAGGCGGAGCGCGACTTCCTGCAGGTGATGGACACGCTGAGAGGGCAGAGGATTGACATCGCTTTTTTCCCGGTCGACCCGCGGCTTGGCATGATGTTCGATGCCGGACCGAATTACTTCGCGATGGTGATGAAGCCGCGGCTGATGATTCCGATGCACTTCTGGGAGCGCACGGAGGTTATCCGCGAATACGCCAAGCGAAGCCGTTCGCAGGACACGGAGTACATCGCAATGACGACGCCGGGCGACATGATGCTGGTGGAATTTGACGACCAGGGCAGCGTGACCGTCCATGTGCAGACGGCGAACAATGCGCCTGTCGCGAAGAACAAAAAGGTCGCGTTACAGGCGTATGACGGCGAAAACCCGTTCAGCGATTCGGATTTGCCGGTGGATTTGGACTAATCCGAAGGGAACTGGAGAGAAAGGGAGAACAAAAGAAAAAACTGCCTTCAGGGCATTGACAGAAACGCGAATATCCCTTATCATAAAGAAACGATGCGGATGAAACGCACCGGGAAAGGAAGAAACATCATGATCACTCAGGATATGACCGTCGGCGAAGTGCTCCGCGCATGCACGGATGATAATATCGACGCAGTCGTGCAAATCTTCACCGATATGGGCATGCATTGCCTGTACTGCCCGCATTCCACCGCGGAAACGATTGAGGAAGCCGCGATGGTGCACGGCAACGATGTGAATGAGCTTGTGGAAAAGCTGAACGGAGCTTTCCAGACCAAGTAATCAACAGGGCTTTTTGCGCCGCAAGGGTGAAAAGCCCTCTTTTTTATCGCAAAAGTCCGCAAAGGCAGGAATATCAACGGGTTGAAGGACCTTGGTGAAAAACAAAACAATCCACGCGGCATGGGGATAACCCTGTGGATAATGTGGATAAATCCAGCGAAATCCACCGGACAAGACTGAAAATGTGGATAAGTCTGTGGATAACTTGTGGAGATGCAAGGAATAAGCTGTGGAAAGGGTGTGCAGAAGTGATTGTTGAGACACAGGGGCAGGCGCTGACGGTCGCGATGGAGATGGAGCGCCGCGCAATTCGCACATATGAGCGCGCGCTGATGCTGGCGGAGGATGCGGACGTGCGACGCGGCATTCAGAACATGCTGTCGGACGAAAAACGCCATTTGAAGCGCTTCACGGAAATGTGGGATCAGACGGCAACGTCGGCAGAGGAACGGCTGCTGCTGCAATCGATGGGCGCGGAGGTGCTGTTTCAGGGCGGCGTGACGGAGATGGCACGCGAAAACGCGCTGACGACGATTGACGGGTTGTACCGCTATGCCATGGAGAGCGAGCAGAATGCCGTGCAGACGTACACAAAATTCGCGGAGCAGTGCACGGGCGAGGCAAAGCAGGCGTTTCTGGACATCGTCCGCGAGGAGGCAGGGCACCTGATTGAAATTCGCGACAAGCTGGCAAAGGGATAAGGCAATACATCAAAAAAACTTGCTCGTTTCGTGAAAACCGCTTACAATGTAACTAATGACACTTCTGAAAGGATGCGTTTCAATGACCGACCACCAATCGCGCTTTCAAGGCATCGGCATCGTGCCCGGCACATTCCTCCTGCCGCCGTCCGGAGCGGATATGACCGCATGGGCGTGCGTTGCCTGCGACCAATACACCTCTGAACCGTCTTACTGGCAGCAGGTCAGCCAGCTTGTCGGCGAAAAGCCATCTGCGCTGCGGATGATTCTGCCTGAATGCGAGCTGCCTGCATCGCCCGAACGCATCAGCCTGATTCACGCATCGATGGCGGAGCAGGAAAAGCTGCTTGAGCCTGCCGTGGAGGATGGCTTTGTCCTCCTCGAACGCACGACGTCGACCGGCAAGCGCCTCGGGCTGGTCTGCTGCGTCGATTTGGAGCAGTACAGCTACGACGGTACGAAGAGCGTCATTCGCCCGACAGAAGAAACCGTCGCTGCGCGCCTTCCTGCACGCCTTGCCGTACGCACCGGTGCACCGCTGGAGACGAGCCACGTCATGCTGCTGCTCGACGACCCGAATCGCACCGTCATTGAGCCGCTGTATGCGCGGCGCGAGCAGCTTGATTCGCTCTATGACTTCGAGCTGATGCAGCAGAGCGGTCATGTTCGCGGCTGGCGCGTCACGGCGGAGAACGACCTGCATGCGATTGCGGATGCGCTGCATCAGCTGCTGGCAAGGCTGGACAATGACCCGCTGCTGCTTGCAGTCGGCGACGGCAATCACTCGCTTGCAACGGCGAAGAAGCACTATGAGCAGCTCAAAGCGACGCTTTCATCGGAGGCGGCGGCGGTGCATCCGGCGCGCTACGCCATGGTTGAGCTGGAAAACATCCATGATGATGCGCTCATTTTCGAACCGATTCACCGCGTGCTGACGAGCATTTCGCCGGATGATGTGCACCGTGATATGGCGGCATATTTCGCATCGCACGGCATGGCGCTGTCCGAGAGCACGAAGTCGGATGACGAGCAGAAAATCACCCTCGTCACGCAAAACGGCGAAAGGACTGTGTATATCCAGCATCCGACCGGTGCGCTGCCTGTCGCGACGCTTCAGAAGTGGCTGGATGATTTCATGCGCCGCCATCCCGATGCCGCGATTGACTACATCCATGATGACGATGTGCTTCGCCGCCTGAGCAGCGCACCGAATGCGATGGGCTTCCTGCTGCCGCCGATGGACAAGCATACGTTTTTCTCCGCCATCATGAAGCTCGGCATTTTGCCGCGCAAGACCTTCTCGATGGGGCACGCTCGCGACAAGCGATTCTACATCGAGTGCCGGAAAATTCAATAACACAAAACACCCTGCCGCCGATTTGAAGCAGCAGGGTGTCTGCTATTCACAAAATGAAAGCAAAAAAGCTCCCTGCGCTGTGACACGCAGGGAGTTTCTCATACAGCAATTAGTCCACCGTGTAGGGCAGAAGCGCGATGGCACGTGCACGCTTGATTGCCTCGGACAGCTGACGCTGATGCTTTGCGCAGTTGCCGCTCATACGGCGGGGCAGAATCTTACCGCGCTCGTTCACGAAACGGCGCAGACGATTGATGTCCTTGTAATCAATGTATTCGATCTTATCCACGCAGAAGGAGCAGACCTTCCGACGCGGACGACGGCCTCCGCGCGGACGCGGACGACGCTCAGTACGTTCTTCAGACATGAGAGTGACCTCCTTTTCATTCACTTGATACGCAATATCAGCGGATAACGCCGATTAGAAAGGCAGATCTTCGGTTTCAACCTGAGAAAAGCCGCCGTTCTGTGCGGTAGGCGCAGCAGGTGCTGCCGATGCACTGTTAGAAGCAGGCGCACCGGCCTCATTGCGGCTGGACAGGAATTCAACGTCCTCTGCCGTGACCTCAAGAGAAACGCGGGTGGTGCCGTCATTGCCGGTATAGGTGCGCGCAGTCACAGGACCGACGACGCAGACCTTGCGTCCCTTTGACAGATAATTATTGCAGACCTCTGCCAACTGGCGCCATGCCGTTACGCGGAAGAAATCCGTTTCCGGCTGACCGTTTGCAGCATTCTGACGGTTGTTGCGGCGATTCACAGCAACCGTGAAATCACACACATTGATGCCGTCGCGAACAGTGCGAAGTTCAGGATCGCGCGTCAGATTACCAATGATCGTCAGCTTATTCATCTGCTTATCCTCTTGTTCGGTCGATGCTGAGTGCTGATTACTCAGCGTCAGCAGGAGCTTCTGCGGGTTCAGCGGCTTCAACGGGCGCTTCCACGATGGGAGCAGCCTTGGGTGCGCGGGGCTTCACGCTGCTGCGCTTGACCTCCAGCTTAACCACGAGATAGCGAAGCACTTCTTCGTAGATCTCCAGATTGCGTTCAAGCTCACGAGGCAGCTCAGCCGGCGCCTTGAAGGTCACCAGAACATACCAGCCCTCGGTCTTGTAGTTGATGGGGTAAGCAAGACGCTTTGCACCCTTTCCCCAGGGCTCCTCATCAACCTTTTCCACCTCACCACCGTTAGCAGCGATCAGGGCAGAAACCTTCTCGATCAGTTCCTTGCGAGCGGTTTCCTCCAGTGCAGTATCGATGATGTAGGTCAGTTCGTACCTATTCATCACATTCACCTCCTCTTGGACTTTTGGCGCTGCATCCTGTGCAGCGCAAGGATGTGCCAGTTATTGATTATACATCATCCGTCAAGCTTTTTCAAGGGGTTTGAGCAAAATTTTGCACGGTCTGCCGGGCTGAAAAGCAGGGATTTCACGCTTCCGGAGCGAAAAAATAAGGAAAATACCCGCCGGAGGAACAGCTATGAAGGATGTTTTCCTGATTATTGACGGCAACAGCCTGCTGCATCGGGCTTTTCACGCGCTGCCGCTGATGGATGCGGACGGCGTTTACACCAACGCGATTTACGGCTTCCTGACCATGATGCTCAAGGCCATCCGCGAGGAGAACGCGCAGTATCTCGCCGTGTGCTTCGATGAGCATGCGCCGACCTTCCGCCACACCGCCTATCCGGATTACAAGGCAGGGCGCGCCGCAACGCCGGATGAGCTGAAGCAGCAGTTCGGGACGCTGCGGACGCTGCTGGATGATCTGGGCGTGCAGCGGTTTTCCATGCAGGGATGGGAGGCGGACGACCTGCTCGGCACGCTGTCGAAGCTCGGCGAGGCGGCAGGCGTGAGTCCGCTCCTGCTGACGGGCGACCGCGATGCGCTGCAGCTCGTATCCGAAGGGACGCAGGTGCTTTTTACGCGCAAGGGCATCAGCGAAACGACGCATTTTACGCCGGCGATGGTGCACGAAACGTATGGCTTTTCGCCGGAGCAGGTGACGGATTGGAAGGGGCTTGCAGGCGACAGCAGCGACAACATTCCGGGCATTCCGGGCGTTGGCGACAAGACGGCCGTTAAGCTCCTGCAGCAGTACGGCACGCTGGAAAACATTCTCGCGCATGCAGGCGAGGTCAAGGGCAAGCTCGGCGAAAAGCTGACAACATGGGCGGATCAGGCGAGGATGTGCCGCGAGCTGGCGACCATCCGCCGTGACGCGCCGGTTGACTTTTCGCTGAAGGCGTGCGCGCTGCCGGACTTCCGCAAGGGCATTCCGGCGCTGGAAAAGCTGCGGCTGAACAGCATTGTCCGGCGCTTGCAGGAGGTGCCTGCGGAAACGAATGCGGCACCGGCGGAAGAGCCGGAAGTGACGACGCCGACGCTTCTTCCGTTTGAGAAGCTTCAGGAGATGCAGTCCGCGGAGGAGCTGTCCGCATGGCTGGCATCGAGGGCAGACAGCGCGCGTCCGCTGGCGATTTGCATCGATGAAACGATGGTGACGTGCGCCGCGCAGGACATGACCTGCTGTCAGGCGAAGGTCGGCGGCGATTTGCTGACGATCGGTATCGCGCCGGAGGAGCTGCTTGCGGCGATTGCTCCCGATCTGGCTGCGCATCCGGCGATTGTCCATGACGGCAAGGCGCTGCTGCATCTGCTGGGGCGAAATCAGCTGACGATGCCGGAAAGCTTCGCATGGGACGTGCAGCTCGGCGCCTATCTGCTCGACCCGCAGCGCAAGAGCTACAGCCTTTCTGCCCTGTGCGGTGAGCTGCCGGCGGACGCGTGCGGTCTGCTGTCGCTGGCAAAATGGCAGGAAAAGACCATTGAGCAGCTTGGCATGACGCACCTGATGCGCGATGTGGAAATGCCGCTGTCGTACGTGCTCTATCGCATGGAGGACATCGGCTTCCGCGTGGATACATCGTTCCTGCATGCGCTCGGCACGCGATACACCGAGCAGCTTGAGCAGTGCAAAAAGCAGGTGTACGCGGCGTGCGGCGAGACGTTCAACCTGAACAGCACGCAGCAGCTTGGCGAGGTGCTCTTTGAGAAGCTCAAGCTGCCGCACGGCAAAAAGACGACAAGAGGCTATTCCACGTCCGTTGAGGTGCTGGAATCGCTGACGGACATCGCGCCGGAGGTCATCGAACCGCTCCTGCGCTATCGGCAGCTGACGAAGCTCAACTCCACCTATGTCGAGGGTCTCCTCCGATTGACGGATTCAACCGGACGCGTGCATTCCACCTTCGATCAGGTTGCCACGGCAACAGGGCGCATTTCTTCCAGCGAGCCGAATCTGCAAAATATTCCTGTCCGCACCGAGGAGGGCAGGGAAATCCGGCAGGCATTCCTGCCGCGAGAGGGATGGGAGCTGCTCGACGCGGACTACAGCCAGATTGAGCTGCGTCTGATGGCGCATTTTTCCGGCGACGCGGCGCTCGTCGATGCCTTCCGCAGCGGGCAGGACGTCCATGCGCGCACCGCAAGCGAAATCTTTGATGTGCCGCTGGAGCAGGTGACGCCTACGCTTCGTTCGCGCGCGAAGGCAGTCAATTTCGGGCTGATTTACGGCATCAGCGGATTCGGTCTGGCGAAAAACACGGGCGTCAGCCGTCAGGAGGCGCAGAGCTTCATCAAGCAGTATTTTGCGCGGTATCCGGGCGTTAAGCGCTTCATGGACACCGCCACCGAGGACGGTATTCGCAACGGCTACGCGCTGACGCTGTTCGGTCGGCGGCGTTATCTGCCGGAGCTCAAGAGTGACAAGACGATGGTGCGCGAATTTGGCAAGCGTGCGGCGATGAATACGCCCGTGCAGGGCACTGCGGCGGACATCATCAAGCTGGCGATGGTGCGCGTGGATGAGGCGCTGCGAAAGGAAGGCTTACAGAGCCGTTTACTGCTGCAGGTGCACGATGAGCTGCTTTTGGAGTGTCCGCCGGAGGAAGTGGACCATGCCGCAGAGCTTCTCAAGGAAGCCATGGAGAAGGTGATCACGCTGCGCGTGCCGCTGCTCGCAGAGGTTCATCAAGGGCAGAATTGGGCAGAAGCAAAATAAAAGGGCAAGGGGGCTTTCCGGTCGCAGGCTTCGCCTGTTTTCTTTCCGACCTCCTTCGGCAGCATGTTTGATTTCATTTCCGTAAGAGTTTTAGCAAGCAAGGAATAAGGGGGCTTTCCGGTCGCCCCCTTGACCCCTTCGGAATCATACTTGTTTTGATTTGCATAGTTAAGCTGTGGCAAACAATATAAGTAACATGACAAGCCCACTACGGATATATGCACTGCGAAGGGGTTCGGATTGAAATTAGAAGAAGTCTGCGACTGCAAAGCCTCCGAAATAGCTGCATTACGAATCCGCTACGGAAATGTGCACTGCGAAGGGGTTCGGGGGCGACCGCAAAGCCCCCGAAATAG
>CAVEOA010000021.1:0-42586 GCA_963617205.1 Alloprevotella sp.
CCAGCAGGGACGCTGTCCCTGCACCCTGCAAGGGAGTTCCTCCCTTGACCCTTTTATTTGCGCGTGTTGCGTTCAGTCTCCCGAATGCGCATCAATCCAGCTGACAAACTCGCCCTGCTGATTTCTCCGAATCAGCGGCGCGGGCGTACCGACACGCAGATGCTCCTGCTCCGGCAATTTCCGCACAGGCAATGCCCCCTTCCGTTCGGGACGCTCCTGCACAGCTTGCAGTACCTCCTCCGGCGCCTCCGCCGTGAAGCACCGCACGCCCTGCCGGTACAGCCGCCTGCACAGCGTGCGCAGCTCCTGCTCCGTATCGGCATGATGATGCGCATCCAGCATCAGCCCCGGTGAAAGCACATCGCCGCTGAGGTTGATTTCCGCCTCATAGAGCCCTTTTGCCAGCCCAACGCCGATTTCCTGCACGCAGCCGTGCATCAACCGGACATCCGTGATTGACTCCGGATTGTCCGATAATGTTGCATTCCGTATCAGCATAAATTCCTCCCGTATCCGCTGAACAATTCGCCGAATCGCCTGAATTATCCTGCCAATGCAGGCATACAAAAACCGGAGACGGTTTTCGCCGTCTCCGGTGATGGTTATTCGGATTACTCAGCCGTCTTGGTCAGGGTGAAGACCATCTCGCCTCCATCCTCGGTGGTGTAGTATTCGGCGGAAGTATCGAACTCGTAGCCATCGGGCACCTTAATCACCTGAATGTGGTAGGTGAAGGGCGCATTGGTGAAGGCAATGACGCCATCCGCATCAGCCGTCATCAGCGTGCAGGAGGTATCGTCGCAGACATTCGCCATGACGCCCTCAACCGCGTTGCCATCCTCGTCGACGAACGTCAGCTGATAGTCCACATAGCCGCCATCCACCTGCATGCCTTCGGGCGCGACAGCCACTTCATCGGTGGAAGGCAGCGTGCCATCCGTATAGTGCCAGGAAGCAAAGACGGTCATGCCGTAGGCGGTGTTCATATCCTGAATGAAGGCGTTCGCGTTCTGCTCATCGCGGAAGAACGTCAACGCAACAGGATAAACTTCGTTGTCGTACTGATTGGCGTAGGCGTAGAAGCTGCTGTAGGAGTAGCCGTCAACATCCATCGCGCTGACGCCGCCGCTGACCACAAAGGCGTCGCCGTCGACGTCGACATCCGCCAGCTTCAGGAACGTGCCGTCGTAATTGTTGTAGACAGAAGCCAGCTCAGCGCTGACATCCTTGCCGATGTAGATATTCGCGGTCACGGTATCGCTGTTCACAACATAGCACTTGCCCAGTGCCTCTTCAAACGTCTCGGCATATGCCGGGTCGGCGTATTCAAACACGATTTCCTTCGCATTGTCGCCGACAAGCTCGATCGACACGCCCTCTTCAATCGCATGAGGATAAACGGGCATGGCAGCCACCAGCGCAGCCGCCTCATCGCCGGTCAGGAGCTTGACGTTCTTCAGCCACGCGGTGTCCTCGCCGCCGCTGGATGCGGAATCCTTCATGTAGACGAAGGTCACCGTATGCTCGCCGGCAGTCAGGGTCGTCGCGCAGGTCGCCCAATCCTTCTCGCCGTCAATCACCTTGGAAATCACGTCATCCACAAGGACATAGAAGTAGTCATAGTTTTCCTCGCAGGAAACCTTGACGTCATAGGAGAGCACATCGCCTTCCTCGGCGTTCAGCGTGACATTCACCATGGCGTAGGAATCGTCGATGCCCGTGTTGGACGCGACCATGCAGCCATCGCCCACCGCCCACGGCCATGCATATTCGTCATCGCTGCTGAAGGACACGGTCAGGTCGCTGCCCTCGGCAAGCATCGCCGCCGCAGCGTCCGCCGCGTCAGGATTTTCCACAGTGGGCTTCACCTTCGGGATTTCAAAGCCGACAAGGGACTCGGCGTAATCGTCCGCAATGAAGGGATTGAACAGACGCAGGAAGGTGTCAACAGAGGTGATGGAGCCGGATTCCTGCCAGCAGATCACGCCGTTGCGGTCGATCATGATGGACGTCGGAATGCCGTTATAGTCGAACCAGTCGGTCAGACCGATGGTGTCCGCCGCCATGGGCAGGATGGACAAGCCGTTCTCCTCCTTGAAGGCGTTGATCACGTCATCGGTGTCGGAGGGCTCGCAGGACACGGCGACAATCGCCAGATCGTCCTGCACCTGCGCGTAGGCTTCCTCCATGTAGGGGAATTCCTGGCAGCAGGGAGTGCACCACGTCGCCCAGATGTTGATCAGGACGGCTTTGTGGGTCGCAAGCAGCTCAGAGAACGTCACAGTGGTGCCGTCGCTCAGCGTCAGGGTGAAGTCGCCCATGGTGTCGCCGACCACATAGGCGCGCGTTTCGTCATCGTCCTCGGCAGCGGCAAAGCCGACCATCGTCAGCATCATCGCCAGCGCCAGCAAAAGGGAAACGATTGAATGCAGCTTTTTCATCGTCAGATATTCCTTTCCGGATGATTGATCCATATGCAATTATACCGCATTTCATCATTGTTTCAATAAAGGAAATATCATTTTTCGGTTTTTTTGGTGTACCTGCACGTCATTTTTCGCGAATCACAACGGGTGAATCCGCCAGCGCGGACTGGATATTCCTGAGCGCCTTCGCCATATAGCCCTGCTGATCATCGCTCATGCCGCCGGGCGCATCGCAGTCGCTCGCAACCACGCGGTACTGGTACTGACCATCCTTCTTCTGCCGCCAGATATACGTCGGCGTGTAGGACACCTGCCCGAAGCTGATGCGTTCGCCGTCCCACGAGATTTGCAGGTGCAGCAGAATCGCCGCAACGTTGCCGTCCTTGCGCGACTCATTCAGCAGGCTGCCCAGCGACCATGCGCATAGAGTCTGCGCAATGGTGCCGTCATCGCTCTTGCGCGTCAGCCATGCAATCGGCTGCACAACGCGCGTGCCCGTGCCGACAATCACATCCGCACCGGCATCGGCGATTTCCTGCGCCAGAGTGGTCTGCGCGCTTGTAGGCTTTGACGCGCCGGATTTTCCCCAGTTGACGGACACAACCACAACCGCTGCGCCCTGCTCGCGTGCCCGCGCAATGTCCGCCGTGATGGTATCGCTGTTCGCCAATTTGACCGCGTAGGAATCGCCGGATTTCATCGCCTTCGTGCCTGCTGTGCTGAGCGATTCCGTATAATGCAGGAACGCGACCGGCACGCCGCCGAGCGTCTTGATGCAGCTTTGGCTGGCCGCTTCCTGCGATGCATAGGCGCCGATGACCGTCAGATTGCGGCTTTGCAGCGAGGTCAGCGTTGACTGCACGCCATCCGTGCCCTTGTCGTACACCTGGTCAAAGCCGAGCGCCACCATCTGCACGCCGCATTCACGCAGCATATCCGACACCGCGTCGGGCGCGTTCAGCGAGGACACCTTGCTGTCCGGCAGAATCAGGTTCTCCAGCGACAGCAGCGTCATGTCGCCCGTCATTTCGTCCGTCAGGAGCGAAAGCATTTCCGTGAAGTCATACTTCTTGGAATCGCTGTAATACCCTGCCTTGCGCACCGCGTCATCCATGCAGACCGAGCCGCCGATGGTCAGCGTGAAGGAGCCGCCAGCCTTGACGGTCGGCGCTGCGGTCGGTTCAGCCGTTGCGGTCGCTTCAATCGGCGCGATGGTCTCCTGCGGCTGCGCAGCAGGAGCGGACGAAGCAGGAAGGGAGGAAGAAGAAGAAGGGGACGAAGTCCCCGTAATCGGGATGTCGTTCAGGGAGAGGGTGGGAATGTCGCCGAGCTGAAGGACGGACAGCACCTCGCGCACATCAATCCGCACGGTTGCATCGCCCATCAGACCGGGCAGCACCATCGCGCAGCCGACAAGCACGACGCACATGATCATCAGCATAATCACCGTGCCCGGCGATATGCGGCGATGCCTTTTGTTCATGGTCGTGTCATCCTTCCGGCTTATTGATAGATCGGAAGCAGCGTGATGAGCGAGGTAATCAGCAGCGCCGCAATCATGACGATGCAGGTGATGCTGATGAAAAGCTGACGCCCGTTACGAGGCTTTTTTTCGCTTTTATTGGACATAACAGGATTGTTCCTTTCTATTGCCTGATTACGAATTGGCTTCCGGCGTTTCCTTTTCCTTCTGCCAAATCCTCACCTGCGTCACGCGGCGCTTTTCCATCCTCGTGACCATGCCGCGCAGATGCTCCGTCTCAAAGCGCGCCCCGGTAAAGGGAATGCACCCCATGATTTCGCTGACCCAGCCGCCGACGGTTTCGGCATTGAAGGTATCCTTCAGGCCGAGGCTGTCCAGCAGCTCCGTCAGCTCCATGCTGCCATCCACCATGCGCGAGCCGTCGGACATCGTCACGCTTTCCACGGACACATCGTCGTGCTCATCATAGATTTCGCCGACAAGCTCCTCCAGCACATCCTCCATGGTCACGATGCCCTCGGTGCCGCCGAACTCGTCCAGCACAATCAGCAGATGCGTCTTTTCGGTCTGGAACAGCTTGAGCAGCTTGGAGAGCTTCAGCGTCGCCGGCGCATACACAGGCGGCTTCATGATGCTGGTGATATCCGTTTCGCCCGCATGCTGGCAGGCGTAAAAATCCTTCTCGTTCAGGATGCCGACGACGTGATCCATATCCTCATGGTAGACAGGCAGGCGCGTGTAGCCCGTTTCGCGGAAAAGCTGCGCCGCCTCGTCCATGGTCGCGGTATCCTCCAGCGCCGTCACGTCCACGCGCGGCGTCATGATGTTGAGCACATCGCGGTCATCGTTAAATTCAATGACGGAGCGGATCATTTCGCCCTCATGCTCATCCATGTCGCCATCGCTCTGCGCCTCATCGACCATCGTCATGATTTCTTCCTCGACAAGGCTTTCCTCCTGCGCGGGCTTGATGATCTTGCCGAGCAGCTTCTTCCACAGCGAAAAGAGTGCATTGAGCGGCGTCGCGATTGTCCGCAGCACCAGCAGCGGCGTCGCGAACAGCAGCGCGATTTTCTCCGGATTCTCCTTTGCAACCGCCTTCGGGCTGATTTCACCGAAAATCAGGACGAGAATGGTCATGACAACCGTGGAAACAGTCGTTGCAGCCGATTGGTTGTTCTTCATCAGCGTCAAGAACAGACCCGTCGCAATGGACGAGGCGCTGATATTGACGATATTGTTGCCGATGAGGATGGTGCTCAGCAGCCGGTCGTAATTGTCCGCAAGCTCCAGCGCAATCTTCGCCCGCTTGTTACCTGCCTGTGCCTTCGTCTTGAGCTTCAGGCGGTTGACCGACGTGAACGCCGTTTCCGAGGCGGAAAAGAAGGCGGAGAGTGCAACGAGCACAACGATGATGGCGATGCTACCGTATAACTCAGGCGTCATGGAAAATCAAGCATTCCTTTCTATGTTCACAAACCCACACGTTAAAGAAGAGATGACCCGTCGGGTATGCAAACGTCTGGGAGGCTGATCCACGAAGCCATCACTCCTTTCAGCATATAATGCTTCAAGCTTATTATAGCATGAAGCATCGCAAAAAGCAAATTCTTTCCGTGGCGGACAGTTCGACACAAAAAAGGCTTGCCCTATCTTTTTTCGTTCGCTTCTTGCATCTGCCGCCGCGGTGTGATATGCTGAATGCGGAAAAAAACAGAAGCAGGAGCTGATTTTTGATGGCACAGGAACAAGTCCGGGGTTTATTGAATTTTCTGCGGGAATCGCCGACCGCTTTCCATGCTGTGGAGAGCATTTGCGCCCGCCTGACAGGCTTTGAACGTTTGCATGAGAATGCCCGCTGGCAGCTGAAGCCCGGCAAACGCTATTATGTGACCCGCAACCGCTCCAGCATAATCGCCTTTACCGTGCCTGCATGCGGTCTTGCGCCCTTCCAGATGATTGCCAGCCATACCGATTCGCCCACCTTCCGCATCAAGGAAAATGCAGAGCTGAGCGTGCGCAATCAGTATATTCAGCTGGATGTGGAGCGCTATGGCGGTATGATTCTGAGCACGTGGCTGGATCGTCCGCTGTCCGTTGCCGGACGACTGGTGGTGCGCAGTGAGGACGGCGTGCGCTCTCTGCTGGTCAATCTCGATGAGGACAGCATGGTCATCCCCAACGTGGCCATCCATATGAACCGCGATATCAACAACGGGTATAAGTACAATCCTGCTTCCGATCTGATGCCGCTCTGGAGCGGAAAAGGCGGGAAAGGGAGCTTCCTTGCACGCATCGCGAAGGCGGCAGGCGTGGCGCAGGAGGACATCATCGGGTCGGATTTGTACCTGTACAACCGGATGCCCGGCTGCGTCTGGGGCGACGAGGGGGAATACCTGTCCGCAGGACGGCTGGATGACCTCGCGTGCGCCTATACCGCCATGCAGGCGCTGCTGAATGCGGCAGACAGCAGCCATATCAACGTGTGCTGTGTGTTTGACAACGAGGAGGTCGGCAGCGGCACCAAGCAGGGCGCAGATTCCACCTTCCTGTCCGATGTGCTGCGCCGCATCACCCTCTCGCTCGGACATGACGAGGCGGATTACATGGCGCTGCTGTCGCGCAGCTTTATGCTGTCGGCAGACAACGCGCACGCCGCCCATCCCAATCACCCCGAGCTTTCCGACCCGATCAACCAGGTGTATATGAACGAGGGCGTGGTCATCAAATTCAACGCCAATCAGAAATATACCACGGACGGCGTGTCCGAAGCGGTGTTCCATGCGATTTGCCGTCATGCCGATGTGCCTGTTCAGCACTTTGCCAACCGTTCGGACATGCAGGGCGGGTCTACGCTGGGCAACATCAGCGGCAGTCACGTTTCGGTCAACACGCTGGATATCGGCATGGCGCAGCTTGCCATGCATTCCAGCTATGAAACCGCCGGCACAAAGGATGTGGCTTCCATGATCCGTGCCATGCAGGCCTTCTACGAAACGGATATCGACTGCCTGTGCGACGGCGACTACAAGCTGACCTTCCGGGAATAATCAACGCCTGAGCGGTTCACAGCCAACATCCATAACACAAAAAAATCCCGCTTTTCCTGAACGTTCAGAAAAGGCGGGATTCTACTTTACTTGTCGAACAGTTCCTTCACCTTATCGATGAAGGACTTCCTCTGGTCATACTGCCTGCCATTGTCATCGCCGTCAAACTGCCGGAGCAGCTCGCGCTGCTTCTCGCTCAGCCGCTTTGGCGTTTCAACGCGCACGCGGAAAATCAAATCGCCCTTGGTGCTCGAACCGAGCTGCGGTACGCCCTTGCCGCGGATGCGGAATTCCGTATCGGTCTGCGTGCCCTCAGGGATGTTGTACTTCACGCTGCCGTCAAGCGTCGGGACGTCGATTTCCGCGCCGAGCGCCGCCTGCGTGAAGGAAATCGGCACATCAAGGTACAGATTCGTGCCTTCACGGCGGAAGAGCTTGTGCGGCTTGACGGTAATCTGAATGAGCAGGTCGCCGTTCGGACCGCCGTTCGCGCCGGGCTCACCCTGACCGCGCTTGGACAGCACGATGTTGTTGTCCACGCCTGCCGGGACGTCCAGCTCCAGCGTCCTCAGCTTGCGAACCCTCCCTGTGCCGCCGCACGTCGAGCACTTGTCCTTGATGACCTTGCCTGCGCCGCCGCAGCCCGGGCACGTGCGCACGGTCGTCATCCAGCCGCCGCTCTGGCGGATTTGTCCCGTGCCCTTGCACATCGAGCAGGTCTGCGGCTGCGTGCCGGGCTTTGCGCCTGTACCGCCGCATGTCGTGCAGTTTTCATAGCGGTAGAATTCGACGGACTTGTGGCAGCCCTTTGCCGCCTCCTCGAACGTCAGGCGCAGCTCATAGCGCACATCCGCGCCCTGACGGGGTGCATTGCGCCTTGCCTGTGCGCTGCCGCCCATGCCGCCGTTGAACAGCTGGTCAAAGATATCGCCCATACCGCCCATGCCGCTGAAGTCCATGCCGCCGAACGGATTTCCGGCGCCGCCCATGTCGGGTCCGTCGAAGCCGTACTGGTCGTAACGCGCGCGCTTGTCCGGATCGGACAGCACCTCGTTCGCCTCATTCAGCTCCTTGAACCTCGCCTCTGCCTCCTTGTCATTCGGATGCAGGTCGGGATGGCATTCCTTCGCCTTCTTGCGGTAGGCGCGCTTGATTTCGTCATCCGTTGCGTTCTTTTGTACACCCAATACCTCGTAATAATCGCGCTTATTCGCCACGTTTGCTCACCTCTGGTTGCGTTTCATGTCATTCCGCTCTGCTGAAATTACCCAAATATCACCGGGAGGCACGTCAGACGGCTCTCCCGGTGATGGTAATTAGAAGCAAAACTGATTTGCTTCAGCGTCCTGCATTAGTGGACGTCGCCGTCCGCCTCGTAGGTGCCGTCAGCATTCTGACCATTGGGCTGGGACTGCTCCGCGCCCTGCGCACCGCCTTCAGGTGCGCCGCCCTGCTGCTGATACAGCTTGCCGAAGATGGCGTACACCTTCTGCGTGAAGGTCTCCATGGCGTTCTTGATTTCGTCTGCGTTGCCGCCCTCGCGGGTCTTCTTGAAGGAAGCGATTTCGCTCTCGATGGCGGACTTATCCTCAGCGGACAGCTTGTCGCCGTTCTCGCGCAGCTGCTTCTCGGTCTCGTAGATCACGGAATCAGCGTGATTGAGCGTCTCGACCTCTTCCTTGCGCTTCTTGTCCTGCTCAGCATACTGCTCAGCTTCCTTGACGCGCTGGTTGATTTCCTCCTCGGTCAGGTTGGAGGAAGCGGTGATGGTGATCTTCTGCTCGTGACCGGTCGCCTTGTCCTTTGCGGAGACATTGACGATGCCGTTGGCGTCGATGGAGAAGGTGACCTCAATCTGCGGCACGCCGCGGGGCGCGGGCGCGATGCCGGTCAGCTGGAAGCGACCAAGGGACTTGTTGTCATAAGCCATCTGGCGCTCGCCCTGCAGGACGTTGATTTCAACGGTCGTCTGACCATCTGCCGCAGTGGAGAACACCTGGGACTTGCTGGTCGGGATGGTGGTGTTGCGGTCAATCAGGCGGGTGAAGATGTGACCTTCCGTCTCAAGACCCAGAGACAGCGGCGTAACGTCCAGCAGCAGGACGTCCTTGACGTCGCCGGCAAGCACGCCGCCCTGAATGGCAGCGCCGATTGCCACGCACTCGTCCGGGTTGATGCCCTTGAAGGGCTCCTTGCCCGTCACGCGCTTCACAGCAGCCTGCACCGCCGGGATACGCGTAGAACCGCCGACGAGGATCACCTTGTTGATGTCGTTGTAGGTCAGACCTGCATCCTTGAGCGCCTTCTCCATCGGGGTGATGGTCGCCTGCACCAGATCGGCAGTCAGCTCCTCGAACTTCGCGCGGGTCAGCGTGACGTCCAGGTGCTTCGGACCGTTTGCATCCGCCGTGATGAACGGCAGGTTGATGTTGGCGCTCGTCGTGCCGGACAGGTCGATCTTCGCCTTCTCAGCCTCCTGCTTCAGGCGCTGGCTGGCAGCACGATCCTTGCGCAGGTCGATGCCGTTTTCCTTCTGGAACTGATCCGCGACATAGTCGATGATGCGCTGGTCGAAGTCATCGCCGCCCAGACGGGTATTACCGTTGGTTGCAAGCACCTCGAACACGCCGTCGCCGATGTCGAGGATGGAAACGTCGAACGTGCCGCCGCCCAGGTCGTACACCAGAATCTTCTGCGTGCCTTCCTTGTCAAGGCCGTATGCCAGAGAAGCAGCCGTCGGCTCGTTGATGATGCGCAGGACTTCCAGACCGGCGATGCGGCCTGCGTCCTTCGTTGCCTGACGCTGTGCGTCATTGAAGTAGGCAGGGACGGTGATGATGGCCTGCGTCACGGTTTCGCCCAGATACGCTTCAGCCGTTTCCTTCATCTTGCTCAGGATCATCGCGGAAATGTCCTGAGGCGTGTAGGACTTGCCGTCGATGTTCACCTTGTAGCTGGTGCCCATCTCACGCTTGATGGAAATCACGGTACGGTCGGGGTTGGTGACAGCCTGACGCTTTGCGATCTGACCGACCATGCGCTCGCCGTCCTTGGAGAAAGCCACGACAGAAGGCGTCGTGCGCGCGCCCTCAGCGTTCGGGATCACGACCGGCTGACCGCCTTCCATGACCGCCACGCAGCTGTTCGTCGTACCAAGGTCGATACCAATAATCTTGCTCATAATTCATTCCTCCTGAAAGTCTATGTCGAAATTGTTGTAATTGTCTTTATATACAGCAGATGCTTTCACATCTGAGCTGTCTGATTCAGCGGCCGTGCCTCAGTCGGGCACAACCTTGACCATCGCGTGCCGAAGCACGGTGTTGTCCATTTTGTAGCCCTTCTGCAGCACCATGCAGACGGTGCCGGGCTCGCCGTCCTCAGCGGTGCCCTGCATGATGGCCTCCTCGAGGTTCGGGTCGAACTTCTCGCCGAGGCGGTCAATCGCCGTCACGCCGAGCTTTTCGTACACGGCAGCCATCTGCTTGCGGGTCATCTCCACGCCGGTCCTGAGCGCATCGCCTTCCGCCTGCTCGGCAGATGCAAGGGCACGCTCAAGATTATCCAGCACGGGCAGCATCGCCGTTGCGACCTTGCGCTGACCCTCGGCGAAGGCCTCCGCGCGCACGCCCTCGTTCCGGCGGCGGAAGTTATCGAAATCCGCCTGAACGCGCTGCGCAAGCGCAAGGTACTCATCCGCCTTGGCCTTGGCTGCCTGAAGCTCCGCCGGATCAACCGCAGGCGCGGCTTCCGGTGCTTCCTCCGTCTGGGGCTGTGCAGCCGTCTGATCCTGATCGGTCACATCGATCGTCATATCCTCATCCGGCTGCTGCGTTTTCTGCTCATCCATCGGTCGCTTTTTACCTCTTTTCCATTTCATTGCTGATCATCCGGCTTGCTTTCATCGATTTTTGTCGGGCTCCCGAAGAGCTCCGAAAGCTGCTGACCCATCGTGTTCATGACCGACAGCACCTTGCTGTAGCGCATGCGGGTCGGTCCGATGACGCCGATGGTGCCCTGCCTGCCGGAGCCTGTTGTGTACGTGGCGGTCACAATCGAGCAATCCGCCATTTCCGGCACGCCCGTTTCCGGTCCGATGCGGACGGTGAACGCCATTTCGCCCTGCTGACTGATGATGTCAGCCAGCCGGTCACGCGTTTCCATCAGTGAGAGGAAGGAACGCGCCTTCTCGACGTCGTTGTACTCCGGATACGTGAGCATGTTGCTCGTTCCGCCGACCGCGACGTGCGGGTGCGACTTCTGCTCCTCCTGCCCGAGCGCGCTGCCCAGACCGCGCAGGATTGCCTCATTCTCGTGCATCCTCTGCATGATGTCGGGGATGCGCTGCACCGCTTCGTGGAACGTCAGCCCCTGCAGGTGCTCCGTCAGCGTCTTGGAGACGGCATACAGCGCATCGCTGTCGAGCTCCGAGGACACCCGAACCACCTGGTCGCGCACAATGCCCATGTCCGTCACGATGACGACGAGCGCCGACATTTCGGACACCGGCACGAGCTGAATCGTGCGGATTCTGGGGAGCTTGCCTGTAGGCGGCAGCACGACGGCGGTGTAATTCGTCAGCGAGGACAGCACCTGCGCCGCGTGATCAATCACATCCTCCATCTGATGCATTCGCCCGATGAAGTGCCCCTTGACGACCGGCTCGCTGTCCGATTGGATACGTCCCATCTTCAGCAGCTGGTCGACATACAGCCGATACGCCTTCGCGGACGGGATGCGCCCGGCAGACACGTGCGGCTGATCGAGGTAGCCGAGCTCTTCCAGGTCGCTCATCTCATTGCGGATGGTCGCCGAGGAAAGCCCCATATCATATTTCTTCGAGATTGTCCTTGATCCGACCGGCACGGCTGTCAGGATGTAGTCATCGATGATAGCCTGCAGAATCCGGAACTTTCTTTCGTCCATCATCATCACTCATTCCTCCTACCATGCTCCTTCGGTTTGTGTTGTTAGCACTCACTTGTGTTGAGTGCTAATCACATGACATAATATACCCCCGTTGCGTCACTTTGTCAAGGGGTTAGGAAGAAATTTTTCATCTTTTTGCATTTCTTCATGGAAAAACTCATGCAAAAGACCGGAGCCGCCCTCATCCAAGGCAACTCCGGTCCTTTCTTCCCCTGTCAGTCTTTCGCAGCCCGTGCCGCAACGGGCGACAGCTTCGCCTTTTCCAGCGCCATTGCAATCAGCGGCACGACAATCAGGTGAATCACCGCGCCGACGGCGGTCTGCACAAAGTACGCCGTCAGGAACATCTGCAGCGTGTACGTGCTGCCCTGCAATCCCATCACGACCGCCTTCGCCGCGCCGCCGAGCAGTCGTCCGGCAATCATCGACGGCACCATCGCGGACAGCATCGCCAGCGCAGGGCGCATTTTCCGCCGCAGCAGCGGATACAGCAGCCCCGTCATCGCGCCGTACACCGCCATTTCAAACGCCATCGGGATGGCGACAGGCACCATCGGCGGCATGCCGAACACCGCGCTCCGCAGCAGCGGCAGCACCACGCCCAGCGCCGCGCCCCATGTCCAGCCGCACGTCAGACCGCACAGCAGCACCGGAATGTGCAGCGGACTGATTGCCTGCCCGAGCACCTGAATGTTGCCGGTCAGAAAGGGCAGCACCATGCCGACCGCCAGCAGAATTGCCGTCACCACGAGCGAATAAATCGAGCTCTTGCGATTGAATGCCATCTGAAACTCCTCCAAAAACAAAAATACCATGAAGAAAGCCGGACGTTCTCGCCCGAGGGCTTCCTTCATGGAAACATGTTTATCATAACAGAAATATCACGGATTGTCAAGCGGCGGATTGTACAGGTCGTCATAGAGGTGCAGCGCCGTCAGTTTGTCGCGCAGTGCCTGCATGTCCGCCCATGCCTCGCGCTTTTTGGCCGGGTCGCGCAGAAGCGCAGACGGGTGATAGGTCGGCATCATCCAGACGCCCTTGCGCTCGAACCACGTGCCGCGGTCTCGCGTGATGCGGATGTCCGGTCCGAGCGTGTATTTCGCCGCCGTTGCGCCCAGCAGGACAATCACCTTCGGGCGGATGAGCGCCGTCTGAATCCGCAGATGGAGTTTGCATGCAGCTGCCTCCTCATCGGTCGGGACGCGGTTATGCGGCGGACGACACTTCACAATATTGCAGATGTACACGCGGTCGCGTGGGAGGGAAATTGCGGCAAGCATCCGCGTCAGCAGCTGTCCGGCAGGCCCGACAAAGGCAAGCCCTTCCTCGTCCTCCACCTGCCCGGGTCCTTCGCCGATGAGCATGAGCGGACTGCTCCGGTCGCCCTGACCGGGCACCTTATGCAGGATGCCCTGATGGAGCGGACACAGCGTGCATCGGGAAACCTGATCCTCAAACAGCGCCCATGTGATGTCCGGCATCGCTCACGCTTCCTTTCTGTCGGCTTGATTTATGCTTGACTTTCTCCCGATAGAAATGCTATCATATCATCGTCCGGAAAAGTGCGATTGACTGCGTTACATCCGAATAGAGCCAGTTCAGCAGACTGACGAGCATCATCACAAGCACGAGAATCACGCCGCAGCCGGCAGCGACGCTGATGAAGCTCCCGAAGTTCGCCAGAAAGCGCCAGCGCGTTCTGGTCATCTCGGCTTCTTCCTCTTCCGTCAGGTCATCGAGCGGCGCTTCCGCCTGCTCAGGCTGTTCATCTGCATATTCCTCCTCATCGAAGGTCGGCTGCCATGCCTCCTCGTTGACGAAGGTGATTTCCGCATCGGGGTCCTCCGGCTGCGCGGACTGAAACGGCTGCGCGGACGACGGCTGAAAAAGCTGCTGCGTCCCGTCTGCGACCCACTGTTCCGTGTTTTGCCGGCTTCTATACGGCTGGGTGAAGCTCTGCCGGGACGCATCCTGATACGTCATGCCCTGATACGAAGTGCCCTGATACGAAGCGTCCTGATACGAAGTATCTTGACACGAGGTGTCCTGATGAACATGTTCCGCTTCATCATTTCTTGCCGAGCGGCGGCGTCTGTTTTCAGCCATGCTTGACCTCCTTGCTTCATCCTGCCATATAACGGGTCAGCGGGATGAATCCATCCTTCTGATTCATTCAATCGTCAGCGGGCTCAAACGTAATCGAGCCACGGCGCGTCCGCTTCATCGCGTCCGGTCAGATGCCCCTCGCTGCTGAGCCCTTCAAAGCCCGTCTGACGCAGCGCCTCATACAGCACCACCGCAACGGAGTTCGACAGGTTCAGGCTGCGTGCCTCCGGGCGCATCGGAATGCGAATGCAGCGGTCATACGCCTGCGCGAGCAGATTTTCCGGCAGCCCTCGCGTTTCGCACCCGAACACCAGAAAATCGCCATCCTGATACGATGCCTCGTGATAGCCTCTCGGCGCCTTCGTGCTTGCAAAATGAAGCCGGGCATCGGGATGCGTGTGCAGAAATTCTCCGAAATCCGGATAGGTGTGATACGTCATCAGGTTCCAGTAATCCAGTCCGGCACGCTTCAAATATTTATCGCTGAGCGAAAAGCCCAGCGGCTCAATCAGGTGCAGCACTGCGCCCGTCGCGGCGCATGTGCGCGCAATATTGCCGGTGTTCTGCGGAATTTCCGGATTCACCAGCACAATGTTCATTGCCAATCCAATCGCCTCCGTTGTCTCCCCTATTGTATCATCTGCGGACGTTTTCCGCAAGCCGTGAAGGAGCTGGTCGTATGAAAAACATGCTGCGTCTTCTGTCTGCCGTCCTTGCGCTGATGGTATGCGTGTCATCCGCCCTTGCTGACCGGATGTACGTCCTGCCGGAAAGCAGCACGCGTGAGCTGACATGGGATGAGGTTGCCGAATGGGACTATGAATCGCTCGGCTATGCCTACAACGAGATTTTCGCGCGGCACGGCTATGTCTTCATCGCCGGCGAAAAGTATGACTACTACTTCTCCAGCATGCCGTGGTACACCCCAAACGCCGACACCAACAATCAGCGCGCCGTGTACCCCTACGTCAGCGAAATCGAATGGACGAATTACCGCCTGATTAAGGAGGTTCGCGAGTACAAGCAGCTTCACGGCGATTGCGGCGCATCCATCTGGGATTCCTACTCCTCCGGCTTTGATACGCTCGTCGGCTTTGAATATATTCAGCTCCGTGCCAACCAGCTGCTGCCGGTGTACTCGGCGCCCTCCGCTGCGTCATGGCGCGGTGCGAACGGCGAGGCGGAGGTCAGCACAAACGGCGCGATTTACAGCGCCGGCTGGGAAGACGGCTGGCTGCTCGTCATGTATGAAACGGACAGCGGCTCCGTACGCGTCGGGTACGTGAACGGCTCTGACATCCGCGGCGGCGTTCCGATGGATACCGCCCTGACATTCGACTACACGTCCGCCGTGCTCACCGAAGCCGCCGTGCTGACGGATGACCCGGCCAAGCTCGGCACCGCCATCGCAACGCTCCCCGCAGGCACGCAGGTGACGTTCCTGACGAGCTTCTTCAACCGCTCCGCATGGAACTACATCGAAGCGACCGTGAACGGTCAGTGCGTTCGCGGCTTCATCGCTGCCGGCAGTCTCGGGCTCGATTAAAAATGCTGAAAACGTCCGCCGACCTTCTCGCCGACGGACGTTTTTAGTGCCATGATTTATTTCTTCTCATTCCGCTTGCTGCCGCGGATGGTCGCATCGGGCTTCGCCGCCTGCTTCATGAAGGCAGATGGGCTGATGCCGACAATGTTCTTGAACTGCTTGGAGAAGTGATACGGATCCTGCATACCGACCTCGATGCCTGCCTGACGAACCGTGTGCCCCTCCTCGCGCAGGAGCTCCTTCGCGCGTTCCATCTTGCAGTGAAGCACATACGACAGCGGCGGCATGCCAACCTCGCTGACGAAGCGCTTGCGGAACGTCTCCATCGGCATACGGGAAATCGCCGCCATTTCCGCCAGTGAGAAGTTATCCCGATACTGGTTCGCACGCAGCGTGTCAACAACCTTCGCAATCTCGTGCGAAAGCATCGCGTCCATGGCAACCGGCTGACCCCAGTGGCTCGCCAGCATGCCGTACATCAGATGCTGCAGCTGGTAGGTCGCATCGCTCGTGCCCGTATGGCGGACGATGACCTGCACAATCTGCTTCGCCAGATACATCTGACTCGGCAGCGCGCCCTGCTTGAGCGGCATATGCAGCAATGCGCCCATCTTGCGCACGACCATCGGCGCAAGCGGACCCTCCAGCGCAATCCACACGCAGCGCACCTGATTGTCAATCTGCAGCGCCGCCTCGCGGTTGCCTGCGGGCAGGAAGCACGTTTCCTCTTCCTTGAGTGTCAGCTCGTTGCCCTGCCAGACAAGGGTCGCCTCACCTGCCTCCACCGCGAACCAGATCCACTGGTCGTGCGGCTTAATCGGTCGTCTGCCTGCCTCAAACATCGCCGTGCCGGCCGCATGAATCCATGCGCCGCTGGAGCGCGTGAGGCTGCCCGGCTTATGGTAGCCCTCAACCACCATGGTATCCGGTGCAGCGTCGATATCCGCAAACAGGTAAGATTCCATACCCTCGTCCTCCTTAACCAAATGACACAATCGTCATTATGGTTATTATAATGCCCAGATATTCCACTTGTCAAGGGCAATTCATGGCTTTTTTTCGTCTTTTTGCGTACTTCCGCATACCGTTTGTCCTCTTCATCCGCCTTTCATTTGTCACATCCGGTCAAGGTTAGCCTTTACAAACTTTTTTCGCGGAAAATCAGCAAATATACAATTCCAGCCTTGACAAGCGCCTTCTCCGGGGGCTATAATAGCGATGAACATACGGCAAGGATGCCGTAGGACGGAGGAATCCCTCATGATGTTTGCGGTGCTGTTTACGTTTACGTTCCCGGCCTTTACCGCCGGGTTTGTTGACGTACCGTAAGGCAGCCGCCGCAGTTTGTCGGATTTATGATGCGCGGAAGCTCTTTGCGGGCTTTCGCGTTTTTTTCGTCCCCATTGATTTTAGGAGGCAAAGCGCATGATTATTGTTCTCAAGCAGGGCACCACGCAGAAGGAAATCGACACGCTGACCGATGCGGTCGTTGCCCACGGCGTATCCGTCAGCCCCATCGTCGGCACTGAAATGACCATTCTCGGTCTGACCGGCGACACGAGCCGCATCGACCCGAATCAGATTGAATCCTTCCGCTGCGTCGAGCGTATCATGAAGGTCGCCGAGCCCTTCAAGAAGGCAAACCGCATGTTCCATCCCACACCCAGCGAGGTCAAAATCGGGGACGCGGTCGTCGGCGGAAAAAAGCTCGTCGTCATGGCAGGTCCATGCTCGGTAGAAAGCAACGAACAAATCACCGAGGTTGCACAGGCGGTCAAGGCTGCCGGCGCGACTGTGCTGCGCGGCGGCGCGTTCAAGCCGCGTACATCGCCTTACTCCTTCCAGGGGCTTGCCTATGAGGGGCTTGACATGCTCTGTCATGCTCGCGAGCAGACCGGTCTGCCCATCGTCACCGAGCTGATGTCGCCGTATGATATTGATACCTTCGTTGACAAGGTGGACTGCATTCAGGTCGGTGCGCGCAACATGCAGAATTTTGACCTGCTCAAGCAGCTCGGCAAAATTCGCAAGCCCATTCTGCTCAAGCGCGGTCTGTCCGCCACCATCGAGGAGTGGCTGATGAGCGCCGAATACATCATGGCAGGCGGCAACACCCAGGTCATCCTGTGCGAGCGCGGCATCCGCACCTTTGAGACGTACACGCGCAACACGGTTGATTTGTCCGCCATCTGCGCCGTCAAGAAGCTCAGCCACCTGCCGGTCATTGTCGACCCGAGCCATTCCACCGGCAAATACTGGATGGTGCAGCCCATCGCACGCGCTGCCATCGCCGTCGGCGCTGACGGCTTGATGATTGAGGTGCACAACGACCCGGCTCACGCGCTGTGCGACGGTGCGCAGTCCATCAAGCCCGAGGGCTTCGTCAACGTCATGAATGACATCCGCAAAATCGCCGAGGCGGTCGGGCGCGAGGTGTAATCCGCAATCCGCAGAATGAACAGGGACACATGCCGCAATGACATGTGTCCCTGTTTTTGTGCTTTATTCGCCGAACAGCATCTGATTGATTGCCTCAATCACTGCCTGCGTCGTTACCGTTGCATGGGTGATGGCATCGATTTGCACCTTGCCGTCTTCCTCCGTCAGCGTGAACGGTCCTGTCTGACCGATGAACTGCTTCAGCCACTCCGCATCCTCCGCACGCAGTGCGTAGTAATTCGTGCTGTTGCGCGTCATCGTCACCTTGATGTCCCGGATGACGTTGTTCTCATCGACCACCAGCGTAACCGTCAGCATGTCCTTCTTGTAGGACGGATAGTCCGTCAGCGTCAGCTCGGTGAGGTTTTCGGCATCCAGATCCGTTTCAGTCGCCGCTTCAGGCTCTTCGACCGTCTCAGGCTCTTCAACCGCTTCGGGTTCTGCAACTGTTTCAGGCTCTTCCTCTACTTCGGGTTCTGCGACCGCTTCGGGTTCTTCAACCACTTCGGGCTCTTCGACCGTCTCAGGTTCTTCAACCACTTCGGACTCTTCGACCGTCTCAGGTTCTTCGACCGTCTCAGGCTCTTCCACTGCTTCAGGCTCTTCAACCGTCTCAGGCTCTTCCACTGCGGCGGGTTCTGCAACCGCTTCGGGTTCTTCGACCGTCTTGGGATACTCGTCCGGGAAAAGCAGCTTGTTCAGCGCATCGACCACCGCCTGCGTCGTTTCCGTTGCGCCAGTGATGGCATCCACCTGCATGCAGCCGTCTTCCTTCGTCAGCGTAAACGGTCCCGTCCGACCGATGAACTGCTTCAGCCAGTCCGCATCCTCTGCACGCAGTGCGTAGTAATTCGTGCTGTTGCGCGTCATCGCCACGGTGATGTCACGGATGACATTGCTTTCATCGAGCTTCACAACGATTGTCAGGATATCATCGCCGTGAGAAGGCGCATCGGCAACTGTCAGCTCGGTGAGGTCTTCGGCAACCGCTTCGGGTTCTTCAACCGTTTCAGGCTCTTCGACCGTTTCCGATTCTTCAACCGCTTCGGGTTCTTCAACCGCTTCCGGTTCTGCGACCGCTGCCGGTTCTGCAACCGTTTCAGGCTCTTCGACCGTTTCCGGTTCTGCGACCACTTCGGGTTCTTCGACCGTTTCCGGTTCTGCGACCACTTCGGGTTCTTCGACCGCTGCCGGTTCTTCGACCGCTGCCGGTTCTTCAACCGCTGCCGGTTCTTCAACCGCTGCCGGTTCTTCAACCGCTTCAGGCTCTTCGACCGCTGCCGGTTCTTCAACCGCTGCCGGTTCTTCAACCGCTGCGGTTTCTTCAACCGCTGCGGGTTCAGCCGTCACTTCGGACTCTTCCACTGCGGCGGGTTCTTCGACCGTCTTGGGATACTCGTCCGGGAAAAGCAGCTTGTTCAGCGCATCGACCACCGCCTGCGTCGTTTCCGTTGCGCCGGTGATGGCATCCACCTGCGTGCAGCCGTCTTCCTTCGTCAGCGTGAACGGACCCGTCTGCCCGATGAACTGCTTCAGCCAATCCGCATCCTCCACACGCAGTGCGTAGTAATTCGTGCTGTTGCGCGTTGTCGCCACGGTGATGTCACGGATGACGTTTTCTTCATTGATCTTCACAACGATTGTCAGGATGTCGTCGCCGTGAGAGGCAGCCGCAACCGTCATCTCTGTGAGTTTCTCCGGCACAGGAGTCGGGGCTTCCGTGGGCGCTTCTGTCGGGATTTCTGTCGGGATTTCTGTCGGGATTTCTGTCGGAATCTCTGTCGGGATTTCTGTCGGGATTTCTGTCGGAATCTCCGTCGGGATTTCGGTCGGGATTTCGGTCGGAATCTCCGTCGGGATTTCCGTCGGGATTTCCGTCGGGATTTCCGTCGGAATCTTCGTCGGAATTTCGGTGGGTTCTTCCGTCATTTCCGGCTCAGGCGTGGGTTCCGTCGTTGCTTCCTCCAGCACCGTCTGGAGCGGCTCGACGGTCGGCTCGACCTGCGTCGTATCGCCGCCGTTGACGGCTGTAATCACAACCGCAAGGACGATTGCCACAACAAGCAAGCCGAAGGCAATCCAACCTCTGATGTTTTTCCCTTTCATGGCACACTTCACTCCTCCGTTTAGAAATTTGCATAAAACGACATGTTTCACATAATATAATAGCTTCTTTTCGTCACAATGTCAATGGTTATGCGTGATAGTGCTGAAATTTACTGCCTTTTGTGCCCTGACAGCAAACAAAAAAGCCTCGCATCCGCTGCGAGACTTTCTTGATTTTTCATTCTTCCGGAAAGCTGTCCGGCATAGGCGGCGGCGTTTTTGTTGCGGTGTACACAAGCACATCGCGTGCGCCGGCGTTTTCAAGCACCTTGATGCAGGCGGACGCGGTCGCGCCGGTCGTGTAGACGTCATCCACCAGCACAACCGGACAGGTGACCTCCTCTGCCGCGGCAAACGCGCCCTGTAAATTCTCCGCACGCTGACGGGCGTTCAAGCCCTGCTGCTTGGCGGTTTCATGCGTCCGGCAAAGCAGCGGACGATATTCAAGCGATTGACCTGCCGCAAACGCTTCTGCCAGCAGCCGACCATGGTCAATGCCGCGTTCATCCAGCGACCTCGCCGTCATCGGCACGGAGGTCACCATGGTGTCTTTGGGCAGGACAACCGGACATTCGCGCGCCATATCCGCACCCAGTATTCTGGCGCATTCCGCCAATCCCCTGTACTTGAGCAGCAGCACCAGCGACCGTGCCTTTCCGCGGTAATCATAGAGCGACAGCACGTTTTTGCCGGTGCGCGGTTCTGACAGGCGCTCTGCTTGAAGTGCTTCGCGGCATTTGCTGCACACGGCGTCAGGGAAGGACATCGCGCCGCAGAGGATGCACAGGAAGTTTTCCGGATAAAGGATATCATCGAGGGTCGTCATCGCCGATGAAAGGTGGCGCTTCAGCGTCTGAAGCGGCTTGACTGCCTTTTCCGTCATAGCGATGACCCCTTTCTTTTTATTTACTGTCCATTCGGCTGATACAGGCTGACGACGTGTGCGCTGCTGCCTTCCAGCGTGCTCATGGCGTTCTTGATGGCAGACAGCTCGTCCTGCGTCATTTTGTCGGGCTTGGCATGGTTCAGCAGGCGGCGGAGCGCGACCTCATCGTCCTTGACGCGCTTCTTTTCGTCCTTGTCAAGCTGCTTCCCCTGCTGTGCCAGCGCCGCATCCACCTGATTGACGAGGTGCTGCGCGGCATTGATGGTTTCCATCGTGTCGCGGCGGAAGCCATCCTGCGCGGCGTACTGCTCGGCATCGCGGATTGCCTGCTGAATTTCCGCTTCGCTCATCTTGTTGTCCGCAGTAATCGTGATGGACTGCGCACAGCCGGTATCCTGGTCGCGTGCGGACACCGTCAGGATGCCGTTCGTGTCGATATCGAACGTCACCTCGATTTTCGGCACGCCCGCCATTGCGCGTCGAATGCCCTTCAGGCGGAATTTGCCGATGCTCCTGTTGTCGCACGCCATCGGGCGCTCGCCCTGCAGGACATTGATTTCCACAGAGGACTGGAACATGCCCGCCGTTGTGAACACCTGCTGATAGTGCACCGGCAGCGTTGAGTTGCGCTCGACAACGCGCGTCGCGACGCCGCCAACCGTCTCAATAGCGAGCGACAGCGGCGTCACATCGAGCAGCAGCAGGTTGGTCGCGTTCGTCAGCGTTGTGCTTTCATTCAGCGTATCGCCCTGAATCGCCGCGCCCTGCGCCACGCATTCATCCGGATTGATATTCTTGCTGGGCATCATGCCGGTCAGCTGACGTACCTTCTCCTGCACCGCCGGAATGCGCGTCGAGCCGCCGACAAGCAGCACCCTGCCCAGCTCGCTTGCGGCTATGCCCGCATCGTTGAGCGCACTGCGGACAGGCTGCTCCGTCCGGGCAACGAGGTCTGCCGTCAGCTCATTGAAGCGGCTGCGCGTCAGCTGCACCTCAAGGTGAACGGTCTGACCGCCGACCGTGCTGATAAACGGCAGCGAAATCGTCGCCATTTCCGCGCCGGACAGCTCCTTTTTCGCCTGCTCTGCCGCCTCCCGGACGCGCACCATCGCCGCCGCGTCCCGATGCAGGTCAGCGCGATGCTCCTTCCTGAAGGCGTCGCAGACGTACTCGACAATGCGCTCATCGAAGTCATCGCCGCCGAGATGATTGTCGCCTGCGGTCGCCAGCACCTCAATCACGCCGTCGCCGATTTCAATCACCGACACGTCAAATGTGCCGCCGCCGAGGTCATAGACCATGATTTTCTGCGGTGCGCCGTTGTTCAGGCCGTATGCAAGCGCAGCGCTTGTCGGCTCGTTGATGATTCTGCGGACGTTCAGCCCTGCGATGCGCCCCGCGTCCTTTGTTGCCTGACGCTGAATATCCCCGAAATACGCAGGCACGGTGATGACCGCGTCGGTCACCTCCTCGCCGAGGTAGCTTTCCGCTTCCTGCTTGAGCTTGCGCAGAATCATCGCGCTGATCTCCTGCGGCGTGTACGTCTTGCCGCCGATGTTTGCGCGCCAGTCCGTGCCCATGTGCCGCTTGACGGACGAAATGGTTCTGTCCGCATTGACGGCTGCCTGACGCTTCGCCGCGCTGCCGATAAGCCGTTCGCCGCTGTCGGTGAACGCCACGACAGACGGGGTTGTTCTTTCGCCCTTGTCGTTCGGGATAATGACTGCCTTGCCGCCTTCGACGACGGAAACGCAGCTGTTGGTTGTGCCCAGATCGATACCGATAATTTTCTTCATTCTGATTACTTCCTCAGCAGCAGCGGAACACGGAGCACAGCGTCTGCGCGAGGCACAGCCCCATGCACAGTCCGCTCGGATCCATCGCCCAGGTGTTGTAGCCGGACGCGTTCGTCTGATACGTCTGTCCTGCCTGACGGTACTGCCGCAGCAGCGTCTGATACACCGCGTTGTTCGGGCTGAGCTGCACAGCCCTTGTCATATGGTCAATCGCCTGAATCGTGTTGCCGACGCCGTAGTTCGCCATGCCGGACAGGTAGTACCACCGCGCCGTGCGCCCTGTGCTCGGCACGTTTTGGAGGATGCTGCACGCGCTTGCATATCGTCCGGCGAGAATGTCGCGGATGGCGGCGCGAACCTGCTCGCTGTCGCCGGGCTGCTCATGCGGCTGCGTGCTCTGCGATTGACCGCCATAGCTGCCGTAGCCGCCGAAGCCGAAGCCGCCGAAGAAGTCGCTGAACGGGTCGCCGCCAGCATTGCCGCCGGCATTGCCATAATTTCCGTAACTGCCATAGTTCCCATAGCCGCCATAGCTGCCATACGGGTTCCCGCCATACGGATTCCCGCTATACGGATTCTGCTGTTGCTGCTTCCTGGCGTACTTCTCCGGATTCATCAGCATGTCGTACGCCTCATTCAGCTCATTCATCTTTTTTGCCGCATCCGGGTCGTTCGGATGCAAATCCGGATGGCATTCCTTTGCCTTGCGCCGATATGCGCGCTTGATTTCATCCTGCGTGGCGCTTTCCGATACGCCCAGCACCTTTCTCGGGTCTGTCACCATCTCTGCATCACTCTCCCTTCTGCTCCGGACGTTCCGGTCTCTCCGGACGTTCCGGACAATCCTGCTGTTCCGCAGGCTCTGCGGCTTCCGCGCCGTCCTGCGGTTCTCCGTGCTTCTTCTTTTTGTCCTCACGGCGCTTGATGGCTTCGTTGTACCGCTGCCAGATGCCCTCGTAGAGGATGTTGCGCAGGATATCCGCGTCCGACACAATCGGCAGGGTCTCAAACGCCGCCGATGCATCGCCCAGCAGGATGGTCATCACCTCGCGCATTTCCTCCGGCTGACGGTTCATCAGCACAATCGGGTTGTAGGCCTCCTTGCGCACGTCCGCGTCATAATCGCATGCGGCATCCATCATATAAACGAACCGCCCGAGCGACGCGCCGAAAATTCGCAGCGTCCGCGACCAGTAGTCCTCCTCGCGCACAAAGAGCGACGCCATCAGCGCACCGAAGCAGTTTGCCGCCGCGTCAGGCGTATTCTCACGCTTCTCCTCCACCGCGCTGAGCGCATGAAGATGCTGCTCCATGTCGCTGCACTGCCGCGGATAAAGCGCCTTCACCTGCTCATAGCGACCTTTGAGCAGCTTCGCCGTCAGTCCTCCCGGCAGCGAGCGATCGTCCTGCCAGTCATCCAGCGCATTGAAGTACGCCAGCGCGACCGTCATGTCGGCGGCATAATCCGTCATCGCCGTGCGCACATAATCATGCGCCTTGCCGGGATGCGGCACGCAGCGTCCCTGTCCCTTCGTCTCCTCCGGCTCATACAGGGCGGAAAGGAAAATGGCAAGGAACGTCATGTCGTACGTCAGCGTCATGCGCCCGCGAAGCCCGTGCCGTTCGCCCAGCGACCTGCACAGACCGCAGTACCACGCCCGATACCGTTTCTGCTGACCCTCGTCCAGCGATTCCAGACAGGGTCTGACATAACCAAACATGTTCTTTATGCCCTTTCGTCAAACTCGTGATGGCACTTCGGGCAGTTGATGTGCTTTTCGCCGCAGCCGCGCTTGAGGCGCAGACGCGTCTTGCAGCTCGGGCAGCGGAAATATTTGTACGTCTTCATGCCCTTGAGCCGCAGGAAGAACTGCCGCGTTTCCGTCCTCGCATGCTCCGTCTTTTCCATGAACTTGCGGTTTTCCTCCTGCCGCTTGCTCACCTGATGGCTGAACATGCGCCAGATTGCATAAACGTAGCACAGCATGGACAGCAGGCTCATCGTCGCCAGACCGAACAGCGACAGCAGGCTGAACACAATCGCGGCAATCAGCGCCGTCAGCCCAAGCTGATCCGGACCGTTCCGACCCTGCATCCACCTGTTGAGTGCCATCTGCATTCTCGTCATAAAATTCATACAATATCCCTCCCTGCTTTTTACATCACATAGTATACGCCGTTTTTTTGAGGTCAATATGAACAACCGGAGAACAATATGAAACAAATTTGCTCCGAATGTTCATTTTCGCTTCTTTTTTGGCATTTTTGCCGCACAGAATTTCTGCATCCATTGAAAAAAATCCTTCTTTGCGCTATAATGAAATTATAAAAGCCATCCTGAGGGAGCGGCATAAAAACGTTATATTGATTTCAGAAGAAGATAGGAGGCCAATGCATGTTCAAAATCGACCTCAGCGGCGAATGGGGTGTTCTGCTCGATGCGCAGAAGAAGGTGAAGTATCCGGAGCAGTTTCCCGATGTCATTCAGCTGCCCGGCACCACCTCATTTTCCGGGCTCGGCGCACCCAATCCCGCGCGTGAAACGGGTTATCTGACCGATGCCCACAAGTTCGAGGGGCACGCGTGGTTCATGCGCCGCTTTACCGCCGGTGACTGGACGGGTCAACAGGTCATGCTGACGCTGGAGCGCACACGAAAGACGACCGTTTATCTTGATGACCGCCCCATCGGACATCAGGAGAGCCTTTGCACGCCGCACCGCTACTTTCTGCCTGCCCTGCGCGCCGGAGAGCATACGCTTATCATCCGTGTGGACAACACCGATTATCCCACGCGCGGCGGTCATTTGACAAGCCCCGATACGCAGAGCAACTGGAACGGCATCACCGGCGAAATCAGCCTGACCGTCGCCAGAACGCTGCTGTTCGACCTGACCGTTCAGCCGGATCTGGTGCGCGGCTGCCTGCGCCTGCACGGCTTCACCGCCGGCATGACGGATGGTATTGCCGAAATCACCCTGCCTGCGCAGCGTCCGCATGTGCTGCCTGTGCGCAGCGGTCTGCTGCAGGGAGAATGCCCGTTGACCGGCAATGAGGCGCTGTGGGACGAGTTTCATCCGGTCGTTCATATGCTGTCCATCGACCTGGACGGCGATCTGTACACAGTCTCCTTCGGTCTGCGCGACCTTCGCACGAGGGAGCGTCAGCTGCTCATCAACGGGCAGCCGGTTTTCCTGCGCGGCAAGGCGGATGGGCTGCTGTTTCCGCGCACCGGTTACGCGCCGACTGACCTCGATGCATGGCTGACGCTGCTGTCCACCGTCAGGCGCTACGGCATCAACCACTATCGCTATCATACGTCCTGCCCGCCGGATGCCGCCTTTACCGCAGCGGACATGCTCGGCATCTATATGGCGCCTGAGCTGCCGTTCTGGGGCACGGTTGCCGAGCCTGGTGAGGAAGGCTATCACGAGGCTGAGCGCGAGTTCCTGCTGGAGGAAGGCTTCCGGATGCTGCGCGAATTTGGGCATCATCCATCGTTCGTGATGCTGTCAATGGGCAATGAGCTCTGGGGCAGCAAGAAGGCGCTGAACGAGGTGATTCGTGCGTACCGTCAGGCGGACGACACGAAGCTGTACTCCGGCGGCGCGAATAACTTCCAGTGGGCGCCCGATGTGCTGGAGGAGGAGGACGTGTTTGTCGGCGTCCGGCTGAACGGCAGCCGGGGCGAAAACACGCGCCTGATTCGCGGCAGCTACGCCATGTGCGACGCGCCGCAGGGCATCGTGCAGACGACGCGTCCGGAATCCGTCGCCACATACGATGCAGCCATCGTGCCACAGGCGCTGACGAAGTCCGGTTCATCCGGCAAGGTCATGATTCAGTACGGCACAGGCGTGAAGGAGGTCGATGCGCAGGCAGCGGCGGAGCTGATTCCGCAGGTGCCCGTCATCAGCCATGAGGTCGGGCAATATACCTTCTATCCCGATTTTTCCGAGATTCCGCAGTACACCGGACCGCTCAAGCCGCGCAACCTCGAGATTTTCCGTGAACGGCTGCAATGCGCCGGATTGTACGGCGAGCATGAAGCCTTCTTCCGTCAGGCAGGCAAGCTGGCGGTGGCCTGCTATAAGCGCGAGCTGGAGACGTTCCTCCGCACGCGTGAGCTGTCCGGCTTTCAGGTGCTTGATTTGCAGGATTTCACCGGTCAGGGCACGGCGCTTGTCGGCATCCTGAACGCGCTGATGGAGAATAAGGGGCTGATTTCCGCCGAGGAATGGCGCGAATTCTGTGACAGCACGGTCGTGCTCGGCGAATTTGAGCGCTTCACCTTCTCCGCCGGCGAGGACATCGCCTTCAGCGTGCAAATCAGCGAGTGCAATCCCGAGAAGCAGCATGAAAGCATCCATTGTGCCCTGCTCTCCGGCAAAACTGTCCTGTATGCCTGCGATGTTACGCCCGGTGCACGCTGCGTCCGCCTGACTGACGCAGTACAGGTCGTGTTCCCTGCTGACTGCTATCAGTCCGTCATCGGTCAGCGCCCTGCCAGCCTCACCGCTGTGCTGACGCTCCCCGACGGCACGCGCAACCACTATCCGCTGTGGGTCATCCCCCAATTCGACATCCGCATCACCGAAACGGGCATCGAAAAAGACGGCAGGCTCCTTCGTTTCGCCGCAACGGACGAGGAGGCCGACGCATGCGGCGAACCCGTCCTTGTCATTCCCTCTGCCGATGGTCAGCTGCCCGCGGAATACTGCACGGATTTCTGGTGCTACCCCATGTTCCGCAGCATCAGCGAAAGCCTGCACCGTCCCCTTCCGGTCGGCACCATGGGACTTTCGGTCGATGTCGCCTCGCCGCTGCTCCACGGTTTCTGCGCGGAGGATTACACCACGCCGCTGTGGTACAGCATCCTGCAAACGGCGCATTGCCAGTGGCTGCCCTCCTCTGTCCATCCGGCTGTGCAGATGATTGATAATACCGAGCGCTGCCAGCGGCTTGGCATCCTGTATCAGGAGCATGGTCATTGGCATTTGACGGCGCGGCTGTGGGAGGCCGCTGACGATATCGCGGTGCGCTCATTTGCCCACTCCCTCTGGTCTGCCCTCCACTAAACACGCATAACGGGTCAAGGGGGGACTTCGTCCCGTTTCCTGTCCCTTGCAGGGTGCAGGTAACGCCTCAACCAAACACGCGCAACCTGTATGCAAATGGCGTACCTCCGTCGCGAAAAGGGTCAAGGGTCGAAGACCCTTGCAGGGTGCAGGGACAGCGTCCCTGCTGGGGTCTGGGGCAACGCCCCAATCAAAACCGCACAAGTCAACAATGCAGATGAATCCAACAATTCAGGCGCAGGCAGCGAAGCGTCCCTGCCAGTAACTAAAAGGGACTGTCTCAAAACACTTTTTTCGATTAGAAAACGGCACGGATATCGACCAATCTGGTTGATTATCCGTGCCGTTTTTGGTTGGCTGCATCGTTCAATTAGGAAATCCTTGCTGATTTGGAACAGCCCTTTTTTAGTTACTGTGCTGCGCTGAAGACGTTCCGCGGACTTCGTCCGCTTCTCTGTTCAGCGCTCGTCAGGCATGGTTGGTAACGTCTACATTGTTGACTTTGTCCTTTTGGTTGGGGCGCTGCCCCAAACCCTACAAGGGACGCTGTCCCTTGACCCTGCAAGGGTCTTCGACCCTTGACCCGTTTCGCGATTGGGTTGAGCGCTTTTTCAGGCAGGTTCCGCGTGCGACAGTTAGCCCAGCTCCACAAGGACCTCATGCACCTTGCCGTCACCAAACACCGGCAGCAAATTTCCCTCGACAAGCGCACCATCGACCGTAACGCGCTTAACGCCACGGCAGACATGCTGCGGATTTGCAATGGTGATATCATAGGAGGTGCCGCGGAAACGGCGGCTGACGCTATAGCTGTCCCACGTATGGGGAATGCATGGGTCAACGCGCAGACCCTCCCAGTCGGGCTTGATGCCAAGGATGTAGTTGCTGATGACGTAGAAATTCCATGCCGCCGTGCCTGTCAGCCAGCTGTTCTTTGCCTGACCGAAGTTCTTCGCGTCCTTGCCGGCAATCATCTGGCTGTAGACATACGGCTCCATCTTGTGCAGGTCGCTGATGTCCTCGCGGTATGCGGGTGCGATGCGGCTGTAGAGGTCGAAGGCGCGGTCGCCGTGACCGACAACCGTTTCCGCCGCCATAATCCACGGGTTGTTGTGGCAGAAGATGCCTGCGTTTTCCTTGTATCCCGGCGGATAGGACGACACCTCGCCCAGCTCAAGGTGATACTCCCTGTAGGCAGGCTGAAGCAGCACAATGCCGTGCTTCGTCTCCAGATACTTGTGAACGGATTCGAGCGCCTGCTCGGCCTTGCCGTCCTTCACGCCGACGCCGCCCATGATGCAGTAGCCCTGGCTCTCGATGTAAATCTTGCCGTCCTCGCATTCCTTGGAGCCGACCTTGTGCCCGAAGGCGTCATAGGCGCGGATGAACCATTCGCCGTCCCAGCCGTCGCGCAGAATCGCCGCGTTCATCTCGTCGATGGCTTTCTGGCATGCATCCGCCTTTTCATCGAGCTTGCGGCGGCGAAGAATCGCGACCAGCTCCGGACCAATGGCAACGAACATGCCTGCAATCAGCACGGACTCCGCCACGCGTTCATCCGGCGCATTGGGGTTGGAGAAGGTCTGGAAGGATTCGCTCGGCTCATCGGAGAAGCAGTTCAGGTTCAGGCAGTCGTTCCAGTCGGCGCGTCCAATCAGCGGCAGACCGTGCGGTCCGCGATTGTTGACGACATGCGCGAAGCTGGCTTCAAGATGCTCCAGCAGCGTGCCGCAATCGTCCGGATTGCAGTCGTAAGGCGTGGGCTCATCGAGAATGCCGAAATCGCCGGTTTCCTTGATGTACGCCGCCGTACCGGCAATCAGCCACAGCGGATCGTCATTGAAGCCGCCGCCGATATCGTTGTTGCCCTTCTTGGTCAGCGGCTGATACTGGTGATAGCACCCGCCGTCGCGGAACTGCGTCGCGGCGATATCAAGGATGCGCTCACGGGCACGCTCCGGAATCTGGTGGACGAAGCCCAGCAGATCCTGCGAGGAGTCGCGGAAGCCCATGCCGCGCCCGATGCCGCTCTCGAACATTGAGGTCGAACGGCTCATGTTGAACGTGACCATGCACTGATAGGGATTCCAGATGTTGACCATGCGGCCGAGCTTTTCGTCCGGCGTCTTGAGCACGTAGGCGGACAGCAAATTATCCCAGTGCTTCCTGAGTGCGTCAAACGCATCGGCAATCTGTGCATCGGTCGTCAGCTTTTCGAGCAGCGCGTGTGCCGGCGCCTTGTTGATGACGCCGGGCGCGGAGAATTTCTCCTCCTTCGGCAGCTCGACATAGCCCAGCACGAAGTTGAAACGCTTCTCCTCACCGGGCGCGAGATGCACATGCAGCTGATGCGCGGCAATGGGCTGCCAGCCGGATGCGACGGAATTCTGCATGCTGCCGGAGAAAACCGCCTGCGGATGGTCGAACCCGTTGTAAAGCCCGAGGAACGTTTCCATGTCCGTCTCGAAGCCGTCAACCGGCTGATTCACGGCATAGAAGGCATAGTGGTTGCGGCGCTCACGGTACTCGGTCTTGTGGTAGATGACGCTGCCCTCAATCTCGACCTCGCCGGTGGAGAAGTTGCGTTGGAAGTTTGTCGAGTCGTCCTGCGCGTTCCACAGGCAGAATTCTACAAACGACGTCAGCACGACGTCCTTCGCGGCAGCCGAGTGATTGCGCAGGGTGATCTGGTGCACCTCCGCATTCACGCCCATGGGCACAAAGGACAGCTGGCTGGCGGTGAGCCCGTTTTTGCTGCCGGTGATGATGGTGTATCCCATGCCGTGGCGGCAGGAATAGCTGTCCAGATCCGTCTTGACGGGCTTCCAGCCGGGATTCCACACGGTGTCGCCGTCCTTGACGTAGAAGTAACGTCCGCCGTCATCCACCGGCACGTTGTTGTAGCGGTAGCGGGTAATGCGGCGCAGTCGGGCGTCACGGTAGAAGCAGTATCCGCCGGCGGTGTTGCTGATGATGCCGAAGAACTGCTCGCACCCGAGGTAGTTAATCCATGGATAGGGCGTCCGCGGCGTGTCGATGACATATTCGCGGGCTTTGTCGTCAAAATGACCGTATTTCATTCGCTGACTCCTCCTGTACCTTACCGCAATGGTATTCTTACCATCATTGTATCACACGAAAACGATTTTCGCAAACGTTTTCGTAGGAATTTTGCAAATTTTGTTGTTTTATATGGTGCTGAAAGCGATGAAAACGGACAAGAAGAAGGGGTCTTGCTTCCGAAGCGCGCCTCCCCTGCGGCTTCAGCACAGATACAGACACAGCGCCGTCAGCACGACAAGGAAGAACAGGTTGAACGCGCCGAACCGCACGAGATAGCCCTTCGTGTCCTCCGGATAATGATGCGTATATTCGCGGAAGGTAATCAGGCTCGCAAGCGATGCAATCAGCGTGCCCGTGCCGCCGATGTTCACGCCGAGCAGCAGTGCGCGGTAGTTGCCCGTGAACTGGCTGAGCAGAATCGCCGTGGGCACATTGCTGATGACCTGGCAGGACAGCACGCTCGTCAGCAGCGTATTCCTCTGCAGCAGCGCCGAGAAGAAGCTGCGGACAGGGGCCATTCGCGCCATGTTGCCCGCGAAAATGAAGAAGCACACGAACGTCAGCAGCAGCGCGTAGTCCACCGACAAAAGCGCCTTGCGGTCGGCAAACAGCAGCGTGATGATGACGACCCCCAGCACAAGCAGCACCGGCAGCACGCGGAACACCATCAGGATCGTCAGCGCAAACAGCGTCAGATAGAGCGCCGTCCGACCGGCAGGCAAACGCTCCTCCTGCTCATCCGGCATCGTCAGACGCTGCCCGGGAATCAGCAGACAGCAAAGCGTAATCAACGCGATAGACACGAGGAACGGAATCAGCATGATGGACATGAATTCATCCGTCGGAATCTCGAAATGCGCATACAGGTACAGGTTCTGCGGATTGCCGAAGGGCATCAGCATACCGCCGAGATTCGCGGCAATATTCTGCAGGATGAACACAGTCGCGACATCCTGCCTGCGCCCCGCGTGCGAGAACACAAGATATCCCAGCGGCAGGAACGTAATCAGCGCCATGTCGTTGGCAATGAGCATCGAGCCGATGAACGTGATGTACACCAGCGCGACCGCCGCTGTGCGCGCATTGCCCGTCAGCAGGATAATCCGCTTGGCGAGGATGGAAAAGAAGCGGATGTTCTTGAGCGCGCAGACGACCGCCAGCGTCCCGAACAGGCACGCGATGGTCTTGCCGTCAATATAGCCCGCATACGCCGAATCCGGCGGCACCAGAACGACCGACGCCGCCGCCAGCACCATCGCAATCGCCAGCACCGTATTCTTCCGCAGCCACGCGATGACGCGCTGCCAATCCATCCCATGATGATGAACCGCTGCCACATGACTCATTGCCAAATCCGCCTCTTCCCTAATTCAAAAACGACACTCATGATAGCCCCGAAATCATGCGATGTCAAGCATTTTTCCACAAAAAAACGAGCCTGACTTTCTCTTGGAAAATCAGGCTCGAATTTCGTGCGGCCGACGGGACTTGAACCCGTACCCATTGCTGGACACGCCCCTCAAACGTGCGCGTATGCCAATTCCGCCACGGCCGCAAGCGCATAGAGTATTATAGCAAAGCGGCAGCCATTTGTCAAGGGGTGTTCCGCAAAAACTTGACAAGTGCAGGACAAGCAAGGCAAACGCAAACGTGTCGCCTTTTCCCCATCAAAAAGGGTCGCCGCAGACGTTTCCATCCGCAGCGACCCAGTGTGGGTTTCGTTAGCTTGTCTTACTTCACGAGCAGCGTGCCGGTCAGACCGCCAACTTCGATTTCGTACTCGCCGGCATCCAGCGTCACTTCGATTTCCACAACGCGCCAGGAACCACCCTGCACGGTGTAGAGCTTCTCAGCAACGACTTCGCCGTTCGCCTTGACCTGAACGGTGGTGATGTCGTCAGCGCCATTGTTGTTCAGCAGGCAGTACACGGAGAAGGGCTCGCCAGCCGTCGTTTCTTCCTTCACGACAGAGGCCATGGAGGTGCTGCCGCGGCTGTTGGTAACTTCTTCCTCGGTCACGGTCTGCGGCAGAATCAGGCAGCTGTAAGCGAAGTCGCCATGCTCGCCGTAGTGCATGCTGTACTCGTAGATCACCAGCGGATCGCCGTAGTTGTTCGGCGCGGAATGATTCACGGTGTCAGCCATCATCAGAGCCTGAACAATCAGGCGGACGTAGGAGGAAGCGCCCTGATCGCCGGCCAGATCCTTCCACTGGAGGGCATCCTCGGTGTCGTTGCGGGCCTGTTCCTTCTGGATGATGCCAGCGGGCTCACGCTCGCCGAACAGCAGGTCAGCATACACCCAGGGCTCCGTGCCGTAGATGAAGCCAGCCTCGCCGGTGCCGTGGTCAGGCTGCTGGCTGAAGGGCATGTAGATGACCGCATCGCCGTTCACCAGCGCGTATTCGGTCGCCTTGCTCGTGAGGGTCAGAACGATGGGCTTGCCGGCATCCTGCGCATCCTCGATCAGGACTTCAGCAGCGTCGTTGATCGTGCTGTAGTAGCCGATCACAACGTCCGCATCCGCGATTGCGTCAACAACCGTGCCGTATTCCGCAAGATACTGCTTGTAGTGGTCAAGCGTATCGTTGCTGGAGGACTCGATGTAAATCTTGGTGCCCTTTGCCAGCGGCAGAACGTCGTTGTCGTTCTTCATCAGAACAGCGGATTCAGCCTGCAGCTTTTCGGTCAGCTCAACCTCGTAGGGGTTACGGGCAGCACGCAGATCCTCGTTGGTGTGGATCGCGGTGGGGTTCGCGGCCCACTCGGCGGAAGCGGTCAGCGCGACAGCCTCGTCGGTGTTGCAGTACGGATCTTCAAACAGGTCCTTCTTCATGGAGAACTTGTAGATGCGGGTCAGCGCGCGATCGACGAATTCTTCCTTGATGGTGCCGTCTTCCAGACCGGCGACCATGACGTCAGGATGATGCGTCATCGTGTTTTCACGCCAGCTGGCTTCGTCGCCATGGGCAACGTTCGGGGTGCCGAACATGTCGGTGCCGAGCTCCAGCGCGCGGTTCACAAGCCATGCATAGGACATTTCGCTCAGGTCAACGCCCTCGGGGCTGACGCCGGTCTGCGCATCAACCGACGAGAAGGGCCACCAGTCGGACACGACAACGCCCTCAAAGCCGAGCGTCTCGCGGAGGTAATTCATGGTCACAGAGTCAAACTTCACGTCAACGGTGTTGGTGATGCCGCTGCCGCCGCAGTTGGTCATAACCCATTCAGCACCGCCAGCCAGCGCGGCCTTCCAGCCGACCATCCAGTTGTCGAAGTTCTGCGCCACAGAGCGGGCATTGCCGAAATTGCTGTCGCCGCCGCGGCCGATCCAGTGCTTGACGCAGGATGCGAAGCCGGAGTCTTCCAGACCCTTGACTTCCTGATACACGATGTTCGCGATGTGCTCGGGGTTCTCGCCGTACTGCGCGCCGATTTCGTTCGCGTAGGGCTCGAAGGTCACGTGCACGCCGATCGCCTGCATCGCCTGACCGTAGTAGTACGCCAGATCGTATGCCAGCTGCGGATCATTCGCGGTGCCGAAGGCGATGTGGGCCTTGTCGATGTAGCCGCCGAACGCATTGTACTCACGGTCGGAGGTGAAGATCATCGGGATGCCCAGGCGCTGCGCTTCAGCCTTCGCCTGCAGGTTGTTCAGGGTGTTGGTGATGGTGACCGGGGTGCCGTTCAGATTGAACAGCAGGCAGGTCATCTTGAACTCTTCGATGACGTAACGGGCGTCTTCCAGATCAGCGTTGATGCACAGCAGTCCGCCGATCTTTTCCACGTAGTTCATCTTGGAGATCAGGTCGGCAACGCGCTCGTCATCCGTCAGACGCCAGTCTTCGTAGATGTCCAGCTCGCCGTCCTTGTCCAGATCCTTGAACTTCAGGCCGTCAATCTCCAGAATGGGGGTGACGCCTTCGATATAAGACAGGCGAGCCTGTCCGGTCGTTTCGTCCGCCTCGATCAGTGTGTAATTGCATGCTTCTGCGAGCAGCTCGGTTTCCGTCGGTCCCTCTGCGGCTGCGGTCTCTTCCTCAGCAAAGGAAGTCGCGACCATGGTCAGCATCATGAGGATTGCCAGAACCAGGGACAGCTTTTTCTTCATACAAGATACCCCTTTCCCTATAACGTGGATCACATCCGTGACCCTCTATCATTTGAGATGCTTTCCTCGTGAACATCTCATCTGGTTTTATTGTAACATGTCCTTTCTGTCGAAAATTATGATAGTTTTGCACAAAAAGCAGGAATATTGTGAACAAATTTGGAACACGGCATGAATTTTTCAAACATTGCACGCCTTCCTTTCCCCTTCAGGACCGGTTACACGCATCGAAAATCAAGCTGTTCCTTCATTGACATGTGCGCCGCGTATATGGTAAAATACAGCAGGAAAATCAAGGTTTCCGTCAGGACGGTGAGACGCTCGTCCTGCGTGTGAAAGAGGAGGAAATTATTGATGAATCACGAAGCAATCGCCGCGTTGATTGAGGGAGGACGCGCCGTGCTCGGCATTGAGTTCGGCTCGACGCGCATCAAGGCCGTGCTCATCGGCGAGGATTACGCGCCCATCGCGTCCGGCGACCATACATGGGAAAACCGGCTCGAGGACGGCATCTGGACGTATCATCTTGAGGACGTCTGGGCAGGCGTGCAGGATGCGTTTGCGATTCTGCAAAAGGATGTTCAGCAGACGTACGGCGTCACGCTGCGCAAGCTCGCCGCGTTCGGCGTGTCGGGCATGATGCACGGCTTTCTGGCGTTTGACGAACACGATCGGCAGCTCGGGCAGTTCCGCACGTGGCGCAACACCATGACCGGTCAGGCGGCAGCGGCGCTGACGGAGCTGCTGGGCTTCAACATTCCGCAGCGCTGGTCGATTGCGCACCTCTATCAGGCGATGCTGCGCCGTGAGCCGTTCGTGCCTGCCATCCGCCACCTGACGACGCTGGCCGGCTATGTTCATTGGCAGCTGTGCGGCGAAAAGTGCCTGGGCATCGGCGAAGCGAGCGGCATGTTCCCCATTGACAGCAACGCCCTCGACTACGACCAGACGATGCTGGACAAGGTCGATGCGCTGGCGAAGGAGCAGGGCTATCCGTGGCAGCTGCGCGAGATTCTGCCGCGCGTGCTGTGCGCCGGCGAGGATGCGGGCATCATGACAGAAAAGGGCGCGAAGCTCCTTGACCCCACCGGCACGCTTGAGCCCGGTGCGCTGATGGCGCCGCCGGAAGGCGATGCAGGCACCGGCATGGCTGCAACCAACTCCGTCGCCGTCCGCACGGGCAACGTTTCCGCAGGCACATCGACCTTCGCGATGGTCGTGCTGGAGAAGCCGCTTTCACGCGTGTATCCCGAAATCGACATGGTCACCACCCCTGCCGGCAAGCCGACTGCGATGGTGCACTGCAACAACTGCACGTCCGACATCAACGCGTGGGCAGGGATGCTCAAGGGCTTTGCCGAAGCCGCCGGCGTCAGCGTATCCATGGGCGACATCTACACCGCGCTGTTCACCTCCGCGCTCAAGGGCGACAAGGATTGCGGCGGCGTAGTCAATCTGCCGCTGTTCTCCGGCGAACCCGTTGTCGGGCTGGGTGAAGGTCGCCCGATGCTCCTGCGCACGCCCAATGCCAGGCTCACGTTCGCCAATTTCGCGCGTTCGCTTGTCGCCGGCGCCATGACGAGCCTGAAAATCGGCATGGACATCCTGAATGCCGAGCACGTGCAGATTGACATGCTGTACGGTCACGGCGGCTACTTCAAGACGCCCGTCGCCGGTCAGACGATTCTGTCCGCCGCGCTGAAGGCTCCGATTTCCGTCATGGAAACGGCTGGCGAGGGCGGTCCCTGGGGCATGGCGCTTCTGGCAACATACCGCGTGAACAAGCAGAACGGCGAAACGCTCGAGAACTTCCTGAGCAGCCGCGTCTTTGCCGGATCCACCGGCAGCACCATCAGCGCCGAGCCTGCCGACACCAAGGGGCTGGACGACTTCGCCGCGCGCTTCAAGCAGTCCCTCGCGGCGGAAAAGGAAGCCATCCGTAATCTTCACTAATCCTGCAATGCACAAAAAAAGAGGTCTTTATTATGCTGAAATCCCTGAAGGAAGCTGTTTACGAAGCCAATATGGAGCTGCCCAGGCGCGGTCTTGTCACCTTCACGTGGGGCAACGTGTCCGGCATCAACCGCGAAAAGGAGCTCGTCGTCATCAAGCCGTCCGGCGTGGATTACGAAGATCTGTCGCCCGACAAGCTGGTCGTGCTCGATTTGGACGGCAACATTGTCGAGGGCAAGCTGAACCCGTCGAGCGACACCAAGACGCATCTGGAGCTGTACAAGCAGTATCCGGACATCGGCGGCATCGTCCACACCCACAGCCCCTATGCGGTCGGCTGGGCGCAGGCGTGCGAGGATATCCCCTGCTACGGCACGACCCATGCGGATTATTTCTACGGTCCGATTCCCTGCGCGCGCCATCTGACCCCCGAGGAGATTGATGAGGACTACGAGCGCAACACCGGCAAGGTCATCATCGAGGAGCTGACGAAGCGCGACATCAACCCGAAGCACGTCCCCGGCATCGTCTGCGCGTCCCATGGTCCCTTCACGTGGGGCAAGGATCCTGCGCAGGCGGTCTATCACGCGGTTGTGCTGGAGGAGGTCGCGAAGATGGCTGTCTACACGCGCATCATCCGTCCCGATGCCGCACCTGCGCCGCAGCACATTCAGGATAAGCATTTCATGCGCAAGCACGGCCCGAATGCATATTACGGTCAGGCGAATCAGGAGCACTGATGCATGAGCCGATACTCCGAGCCGTTGATTCAGGCGCTGATTTCCTTCCCGATTGTCGCCGGCGTGTTCACGCTGCCGTATGTCATCTACTGCTACCGCAAATACGGCTCCGTGCTGATTATGCGCGTCGTCTGCGTGTATGCCTTCATCTATTATCTGATGAGCGTGTACTGCCTGGCGATTCTGCCTTTTCCCTCCGCCGATTCCGAGCCGACGCAGCGCGTAGGCATCAACCTCATCCCCTTCAGCTATGTGCCGGAGATTCTGACAAAAGAGGTTGAATTTTCCCTCAGCGACCCATCGACGTGGATGTCTGCGTTCTTCTCCTCCGGGCTTTATGAGCCGCTGCTGAATATCCTGATGTTCCTGCCGCTGGGCGTGTTTCTGCGCTATTACTTCGGCTGGAGCTTCAAGCGGACGGTGCTGAGCGCGTTCCTGCTGTCGTTCTTTCTGGAATTTACGCAGTACACCGCGACCTACGGGCTTGCGCCGTACCGCTACCGTCTCGCGGACGTCAATGACCTGATTGACAACACGCTCGGCGGCATCATCGGCTATGCGGTCACGCCTCTGCTGACATTCATGCTGCCGACCCGGGAGCGGCTGAATCAGGTAAGCTACCAGCGCGGCGCACGCGTCAGCTATGTCCGGCGTGCATTCGCCCTCATCATGGACTCGCTGCTGCTGTTTGTCCTCGTTATGCCGCTGGACCTCCTGCTTCCGGATCATTTCACGCTGCTTCACACGGTCTGCACGTTCGCTTACTTCACTTTTCTGCCGTTCTATTGGGGCGGCAGGACAATCGGCAAATCGCTGGTGCGCATCCGCATCGTTGATGAAGCAACCCATGAGCGCGCACGCATCGGGCAGTACGCAGCCCGGGCAGCGGTGCTGCACCTGCTGCCCGATGTGTTCTCTCTGCTCAGCGACCTCTTTCCGGACAGCCTTGTGCTGTTCGCCATGCCATCCCTGTTCCTGCTCGTGCTGCTCATCGCGGCAATCTCCTGCGGCAGGCGCAACGAACCGCAGATGTTCTATGAGCATTGGACGCACACGCTTCAGATTGCGGATGCCCAACCGCTCCGCGTCAGGGGACGCAAATCATCCAGGCAACCATAATCGACGGCAAAGGAGGGATTCATCATGGAAGACAAGGATCTGCAAATCGACCTGCGCTGCCACGTGCTTTATTCCAAGCCGTGCAAGGCAGCCATCCGGCAGTATATCGCCCTGCATTACCCGGAGGACGAGCGCGAAGCTGTTTTCACCGCCGTCCAGAAGCAGTATGCAGACTGGCTGAAGGATTTTCGTACAGACCTCGGCGGCAGGAAGAATTTCCACAACGGCGTCGGCGGCACATACGACAACATCATGGTCATGGCGTACTATGTCGTCTGCCGTGATGTCACCTCCTTCGCCGAGGTGGAGAAGCTCTATGGCGACTTATTCCTCGCATCCTTCCGCAGGCTGAAGTTCGTCAACTGCAACAAAAGGCTGTTCAGGAAGCTGATGTACAGGGCGTTTCAGGCAGCAAAGGGACGCTGCGACAAGTGGCATGACTACGAGATGGAGGTTGCGCCATACAAGGAAGGCGAACCCATCCGCTACCGCTTTACCGCCTGCCCTGTGGCGCAATTCGCGCAGGAGCATGACCTGCTTGACATCCTGCCGGCGCTGTGCAACGTCGATTATGCCGCCATGGAGGTCATCCATGCCCGGCTTGTCCGCACGACGACGCTCGGGCGCGGCGAATATTGCGATTACGCCATCTGCGGCGATCAGGACCCCTTCCTGAAGGATCATGAGGAATACCGCGACGACCTCGGCGGCCGCTGGAACAAATAACCACAGGAGGCTTACCCATGCTTTCTTCGGATCCATGTTATCCCAACTACGTGAAAATCCTCCGCGAGGAGCTTGTCCCCGCGATGGGCTGCACAGAGCCGATTGCCATCGCTTACGGCGCCGCGAAGGCGCGTGAGCTGCTCGGCACGCTGCCTGACGCGGTCGACATCGAGGTCAGCGGCAACATCATCAAGAACGTCAAGAGCGTCGTCGTGCCGAACACCGGCAACCTGAAGGGCATCGAGGCGGCTGCGGCGGCAGGCATCGTCGCCGGACAGTCGAGCAAAATCCTCGAGGTCATCAGTGAGGTCACGCCGGAGCAGCAATCGGAAATCCGCGAATACCTTGCGAATACGCCCATGCACGTCAAGCCCGCGGAAGGCAACAAGGTGTTTGACATCATCCTGACGCTGCACAGGGGTGAGGAGTACGTCAAGCTCCGCATTTCCGATTATCACACGCACATCGTGTACATCGAGCGCAGCGGCGAAGTCCTGTTCAGGTGCGGCGAGCTCCTATCCGAAAGCTCCGCCGACATGCTGACCGACCGCTCCTGCCTGACCGTCGAGGGCGCGCTTGATTTCGCCGAAACGTGCGATTTGGCGAACGTCCGCGAGATGGTCGAACGGCAGATTGACTATAACTACGCCATCGCCGAGGAAGGCATGCGCAACAGCTGGGGCGCGAACATCGGCTCTGTCCTCAAGGAGCACTACGGCGACAACATCCACTCCCGCGCACGGTACATGGCGGCGGCAGGCTCGGATGCGCGCATGAGCGGCTGTGAAATGCCCGTCATCATCGTCTCCGGCAGCGGCAATCAGGGCATTACCGCGTCCGTGCCGGTCATCGAGTACGCAAAGGAGCTCGGCGTCAGCCGCGACAAAATGGTTCGCGCCGTCCTCCTGTCCGACCTGCTGACCATCCACCTCAAGACCGGCATCGGTCGGCTGAGCGCCTACTGCGGTGCGGTCAGCGCCGGATGCAGCGCCGGTGCAGCCATCGCGTACCTGAACGGCGGCGGCTTCCGCGAAATCGCGCACACGCTCGTCAACTCGCTCGCCATCGTCTCCGGCATGATTTGCGACGGTGCGAAGCCCTCCTGCGCCGCGAAAATCGCCGCAGCGGTCGATGCCGGACTTGTCGGCTACAGCATGTTCTGCTCAAACCAGCAATTCCGCGGCGGCGACGGCATCGTGACGAAGGGTGTCGAGGCAACCATCCGCAACATCAGCCGCCTCGGGCGGCTCGGCATGCGCGAAACCGACAAGGAAATCATCCGCATCATGACCAACCAGCCCGCAGCGGACGAGGAATGATATGACGCACCCCCTGCATGAATAATGTGCAGGGGGTGCGTGTTTATTTGGGGATTTTCATGCAAGCAGGCATCAGTTTGCGTCAACGACCTTGAGGGTTGAAGGTGTGGAAGGGACTGTGCCATTTGCCATTACCCATGTGAGTGTAATAAGCGTCAAATCTAGGATTGGATAACGTCCGAGATTTACAGTCACATCTTTTGTTCCATGCAATACCATTTTGATTTCAGGCGAATAATTTTCATCGTCGTTGCTCTTAATACCCTCATCAATGACTGCATCCAGAAAATCCGCTGAACCTTCTGCACCATATTTAATTAAAACTTTTTCCATAATGCCATCATCGAATTCATAATGCCATTCGCTATCTGCAATGCCAGAAAAGATATATTCTTTTCCATTAACAAAAAAACTTACAGAAGTGATATAAAGAAATTCATCCGCAGAATAAACAATCCACGTGCGTAAAATTCCCTCTGGATTATCCGAATAATAATCAAGTACAAGAATATCTGATTCCAAATAGCTGTAGCGTGTCTTGCTTTCATATTCATGAGTAAACGAACGATCTGCCACACTTATTACTGTCGTGATAAACGCAATCTCTTCTTCATCATTAACGCTGATTTCAAAGATCTTATCATTTTTCCTAATGTATGAGATGTCAAACCCATCATCCGCCACCGCCGGCGATACAATCGTCAACATCAAAACCAGAGATAGAGCCAGTGCGACTAACCGTTTTTTCATGTGCAAACCCTCCTGTTAATTTGCAACTTCCGTTGCTTTATTTCTATATATAGTTCGTTTTTTTTTAACAATCCTGCCTTTTTTCAATTTTTATTTTTCAAAAATTTCATTTCCTGCTTTTATCGTTTTCATTGCTCATTGAAATTTTCCTATCAGCCAGCCGAAGCATATCTGCTTCAACCTTTTGCCGCACAAAAAAACGCCCTCTGCAGAGCGAATCATGCAGAGGACGCGCGTTAAACGCTATGGGAATTACTTGTTATCCTCGGTCACAGCCTGAGCCGCGGTACGACCGGACACGATAATCTCGGTGATAGCGTTGCCGCCCAGACGGTTGCCGCCGTGGATGCCGCCGGTCACCTCGCCAGCCGCATACAGGCCAACGATGATGTTGCCGTCAGTATCCAGCACGTGACGGCTGGTATCAACCTTCACGCCGCCCATGGTGTGGTGCGTAGAAGGCGCCATGAAGCGAACACGGATGTTGGTAAGCGAGTAGGTCTCCGGCAGATAGTTGCCGTTCTCATCCTGCTCCACATCGCCAACGGTGCCGCGGACAGACAGCTTCTCCACCTCGAGGGTGTCCTTGGTGCCCATGACGTAGGCATCGTAATCCTCGATGGTCTGGCGCAGTGCAGCGACGTCGCAGCCCAGCTTCTCAGCCAGCTCTTCCACGGTCATGAAGTACATACGGCCTTCAACATCTGCCTTGCCGGTGTTGAATCCGCCTGCACCAGCCGTAACGCCGGTGTTGGAAACTTCGACATAGATGCCGGGCACGTACTTCAGGCCCAGGCTCTCAGCCACTTCCTGGCTCATGCTGTTCTCGAAGGCGCCCTCGGACAGCACGTCGCGTTCTGCGGACTCGTCCACATAGCGCTTGCCGGTAGAGGCATTGATGAAGATAACGTTCTCGCCAGCACCGCCGGACAGGTTGCCGTTGTCAACCCAGCCCAGAGGCA